>CAYSQW010000051.1:0-25283 GCA_964433135.1 uncultured Eubacteriales bacterium | reverse complement strand
TCAACCTGAGCAATTCACCGCGGAACCGTATCATTATCGACCATAATCCGTATGTCCGTCCTTTAAGCGCCATCCTGGACGAACATCACCGCATCTGCGTGCTCACACTGAGTCGGAAAGAATCCAAATGGTACGACATCTTCATGGGAGAAATCCGGCTGATCGAAAGCCTAAAAGGAGATGTTCCCGGACGGATTCGGGAGGGGGGATTTGAAGGTTACGAATCGAAACGGATCGAACGACGGACAGCCGGCCTTCTGCGGGACTATTTCAAACAGGCGGCAAAAATCACCTCCGAAATCCTGAACAAGAATTCGTTCGACCGGCTTTTTGTCGGCTGTCCGGATGAATATTATGCCGAACTGCAGCCTCTCTTTCATCCGTACAGCCAAGCACGATTGAAAGGAAGATTGAAAATCAGCCCCAACGATACCCCCTCCTCCATTCTCGATGCGGCTCTTAAGCTTAAGGACGAAGTGAAAACCCAGGAAAAGCAGACGCTTGTCAGGAATTTCGCCAGCGAACTGGAAAAAGGAGGGATGGCGGTATCCGGGCTCAAAAACACCCTGCGCAGCTTGAATCGAAGTGAAATCCAAACCCTCCTCATCACACAACATTATTCTCACCCGGGAAAGATCTGCCATCACTGCAACACGCTTTTCGTGGATGCGGGCACCTGCCCGGCATGCCGAAGAAAAACCGAATCTATAGTCGATGTCGTGGATGAAGCCGTCGAACTCGCTATGGATAAGCGATGCCGGATCAAACATATCAAACCCCCATCCGAACTGGAACGTTACGGAAATATCGGGGCCCTTCTCAGGTTCAAAGTCAAATCCAAAAGTTAAACAGCGGACACGAAGATCCCACGCAGGGTTCTTCTTGGAAGCCTCGCTATTTCTTGACGATTTTCACCCGCTCCACCAGCGTGTAAATAATCGGAATCACGAAAAGGGTCAGCAGCGTGGTCGCAATCAGTCCGCCGATTACCGTCACCGCCATGGGCGCGCGCATCTCCGAACCGCTGGAAGCGCTCAGCGCCATGGGGAGCATCCCGAGGATCGTGGTCAGAGCGGTGATCAATACCGGCCGCAGCCTGACCGAACAGGCCTTCAGGACGGCGTCGCGCGTTTCCACGCCTCGTTTGCGCAGTTGGTTGGTATAGTCGACCATAACGATCCCGTTGTTGACCGCGATTCCGGCCAACATGATGAAGCCGATCAGCACCGCCAAACTGACGGTTTTACCGCCGATCAACAGCGCCAACACCACTCCGACGAGGCTTAAGGGGATCGTGAACATGATGACAAACGGATGCCGCAGGGATTCGAACTGGGAGGCCATGATCATGTAAACCAGCAGAATGGCCAGCGCGAACGCTCCGGCCATGATCAGGAAAGCATCCTGCATGTCCTCGTAAGCGCCGCCGAATTCGAGGAAATATCCGGACGGCAGCGTGCTCTCGATGTCTCCGATCCGCGCCTGAATATCTTTCACGACGCTTCCGAGATCACGGCCGGCGATATTGGCGGACACCGTGACTTGGCGGGCTTGATTCTCCCGCGTAATCATGATAGGTCCTTCATCCCGGGTAATCGCGGCCACCTGATCCAGGCGGACCATTGTGTTGGCGGGAGACGCGATCGGAATGTTCCGGATATCGTCCAGACTGTCCCGGTAAGACTCCTGAAACCGAATTCGGATGTCCACTTCTTCATCACCCTCGCGGTAACGGGTAGCCACACGACCCAGAGATGCGGCCTGAACACCATTTGCGACTTGGGAAACCATCAATCCCAGGCGGGAAGCCTGCTCACGATTGACCGCGATATGATATTCCGGTTTGCCCTCCGAGAGGGAATGCTTGACATCACGCAAACCCTCCACATCGGCGATCTGCTCCACGATAGACTCCGCCGTTTGCTTGAGCCGATCCAGATCATCACCAAACACCTTGATCTCAACCGGGGAGGCCGCCCCTCCCATCATCATCTGGCTCATATCCAGCGATTCAAATTTCACTCCTTCAAGTTCGGGAAGCTTCTTCCTGAGGTTCTCGAGGATTTCCAGATCCGTCAGATCGCGTTCCGTTTCATCTACCAAACTTACCCAAAGAGATGCCTCATGAGTCCCTGCCGCGCTCATGCCGCCGGCGGCATCCGAAGGATTGTCCTCTGCCTGCGATCCCACCTGAGCCGTGATGATATCCACGTCAGGGTCCTCTTCCAGCAGGTCCTCCACCATCCGGACCACCCGATCGGTTTCCGCCAGGGACGTTCCGACCGGCATCTTGACCGTCATCATGAGCATGCCCCGGTCCATGGAAGGCATGAATTCCGTACCCAAGAAGGGGATCAAGACGAAAGAAAGGAGGAAAAGCACCAAGGTCCCCCCCAGCACCCATCGCCGCCTCCGCAGCGATTTGTCCAGAAGCCGCTGGTAAAGATCACGGACTTTTTGGAAATACCGGGGCCCACGGTTGATAAGCTCCGCCGTTTCATTGGAGCGCACGCGGAAAAGGACGGAAGATACCATGGGAACGATGGTAAGGGCGACGAACAGGGATGCCAGCAGCGAAAAAGTGATGGCCAACGCCAATCCCCTGGTCATCTGACCCGTAACTCCCTGGGCGAACGCCATGGGGAAAAAAACCGCGATGGTCGTCAATGTGGAAGCGGTGATGGCCATGCCCACTTCCGAAGCCCCGGCTTTAGCCGCTTCATTGCGCCCCTTGCCCTCTTCGATATGCCGATAAATGTTTTCGATCACGACCACCGCATTATCCACCAGCATCCCCACCCCCAGAGCCAACCCTCCCAGGGTCAGCATATTGATGGTGTAGCCGGCGAAATAAAACGCGATAAACGTTGTGATAATGGACAGAGGTATGGCCAGTCCGATGGTGAGCGTAGGACGCCAGTTGCGGAGAAAAAGGAAGATGAAAAAGATCGCCATGATCCCTCCCACCAGCGCGTTGTTGGCGGTACTGTTGATAACCATCCGGATCATGTCCGCCTGATCCATGGCGGTATAAAACATGACGTCGGGAGGCAGGCTTTCCCGGATCTTTTCCAGCTGTCTTTTGACTTCTTCGACCGTGATTACGGTATTGGCTCCGGAACGCTTGCTGACCAGCATGAAAACCGCTTCTTCGTGTTCGACCCGGGCATAGAATCGCGCCTCTTTCAAGGTGTCGCGGACCTCGGCTATATCCTTGACGTAGACCGGCTGTCCGGTCTGAGTCACCCCGACCACCGTATTTCGGATATCATCGAGGTTTTCGAATTCGCCCAAAGTCCGGAAAAGATACTCGGCGTGCCGTTCCACGATGCGTCCCGCCGGAAGATTGATGTTTTCCATGGCAAGCGCCATCGAAATGCCGTCTAGGGAAAGGTTGTGGGATTCCAGCGCATTTTTATCAACATCCACCAGAATTTCACGGACACCGGTTGAAAAGGCCTGGGCGGAAGCCACCCCGTCGATTCGTTCCAGACGCTGAGCGACTTGCTCGTCAATGAGTTCCCGCAGATCGGAAGGCGGCATGCTCTTGGCCGTCACCCCCCAGAAAATGACCGGAATCTGGGATAGATCGAATTTCACAACCAAGGGCTTATCGGACGGCTCCGGCAGGAAATCTTCCCATAAACTGATCTGATCCCGCAGGTCCTGCGCGGCGAAATCGAGATTGGTTCCCCATTCGAATTCAACCATCAGTACGGAAACCCCTTCCGAGGTTTGGGACGTCACCTTCTTCACTCCGCTGACGGAATTGACGACCTGTTCCAAGGGACGGGTAATGGTATTTTCTATATCCTCAGAAGCCGCTCCGGGATAGGCGGTGATAACGGAAATGGTCGGAAATTCCATTTCGGGGAAAAAATCCAAGCCCAAACGAGAAAGCGCCAGCCCCCCGAATACCACGAGGATCAAAGCCAGCATGGCGGTGGTGACTTTTTTATCTACGGATATTTCAGGAAGCTTCATGGCATGACCTCCTTCACATCGATAACCGCGCCCTCCATCAAGCCGTAGTTGCCTTCGGCGATGACCATGTCTCCTTCTTCCAGGCCGCCGACCGCTTCGATAAGATGATCATTCTGAAGACCGAAGGCCACGTTTCTTTTAACGGCCCGGTTGTCGGGGCCGACAACGAAGACATAAGCGTTCTCCAACACGGCTTCCTGGGGAATCACCAACGCATCCGGCCGGGTTTTTACCATGAGCGTTACCTCCCCGAATGTATTGGGGCGCAGCGTCATCTCCGGGTTAGGAAATTTAACCTCGACATTGAACTTTTTCGTCTGAGGCTTCGCCGTCACGTTGACCAGAATTACAGTTCCCTGGAAGACCCGGCCGGGCAGAGACGCGACCCGCAGCTCCGCCGACAGGCCTTTCCGGATCCTGACGACGTCCTGATGGGAAACATCCAGCACGAGCTTGACCTGATAAAAATCCATGAGGGTCAAAACGCCGCTGTTTGGAGCATAGCCGCTCATCATCGGGTTGATCACATCACCGACTTCAACATTACGGGCGGCGATGATCCCGTCAAACGGAGCTTTCATGAGGGAGACATCCAGATTGTACTGCGCAAGATTCAACGCCGCCTGGGCCTGTTGAAGCTGAGCTTCAGCGGCTTCGGCGGCCAACTGAATTTTTTCGTACTGCTGGTCCGAGACGGCGTTTTCCGTCTTGAGACGCTCCATGCGTTCGAGATTCCGCCCAGCGTCCTTGGAATTTGCCGCGGCAACCGCCACGGCGGCCTCGGCCTGTTCGAGCTGCAGCCGTATCGCACGTGTATCCAGCTCCGCCAAAAGCTGTCCCTTCTTGACGGTATCGCCTTCTTCGACATGGATCCTGGCGATCTTGCCGCCGATCTCCGGAGTAATGGCGATCTTGTTCCAAGCTTCTATCACACCCGTATAGAACAGTTTTTCCGAAATACTCTGCTTTCTCACCTTGAAAACCTTCACGCCGGCCGTTTTAACGACTTCCTGATCCTTTTCCACAACCTGTTCCTGAGGCCTGCATGCCAGGAAAGATAAGGTGATCATAAATACGGTTGCTATGAATACCGAGGTTGTTCTTTTCATTCGACTCCTCCGAACTTCTCGAGCTTTTATTGACATCGATTCATTTCCTTTCTTCTCAATCCACACCCATGGCTTTATCCAATTCCGCCTGAGCCACGACAAAGTCGTAGAGCGCCTGAGCATGATTTGTCTTCGCCTGACTGAGCGCGGCCTGGGTAGAACTCACATCCAAGGTCGTGATCAGCCCTTCCGCAAAGTTCAATTCCGCTATCCGCAGACTTTCTTCCGCCTGCTCCACGTTTTTTTCCTGTGAAAGCATCGTCTCGCGCGCTTCCTGCAGCTTCAGAAAGGCCTGCCTGACTTCAAGCTTGACGGCATCTTCCATCCCCTTTTGGGTGAGCAAGAGCTCATGCAGGGAGGCATCGACCTGGGCCGTCCGCGCGGATGTCGCAAAGCCGTTAAAAACCGGGACCGTCAACACAAGGTTAACCGCATAGAAATTAGTCCAATTGTCTTTCTTGAAGTTGAAGCTGTCGGCCCAGAAATTATAGGTCCCCGAAATGCTCAACGACGGGAGGTTGGAAAACCGGGTAAGACGCAGAACCTTACGGGACATTTCTTTCTGAGAGCGGATTTGGATCAACTCCGGCCGCATCTCCACCGCCCGGGCGATACTGGACTCCAATTCCAGCTCAACCGGATTGTATTCCAGTTCCCCCTCCAGTTCCAGAGGGTGATCCAGGTCGATCCCCAACAGGGTTTTAAGACCGAGCTTAGCGATTTCCAGACTGTTGCGCGCCTTGATGAACTGAGGTTTTAGATTTGCCAGTTGAACCTCGGAGCGCAAAAGGTCGAATTTCGAAGCCATTCCGACCTCGTAGAGGCTTTTGATATTCTGATAATGTTTCTCCGCCACTTCAATCGCTTCTCCGGTAACCTGCACGAACCGTTCCGCCAGCAGGCAGCCGAAAAAAGCCTGTTTGGTATTGAAGATGGTCGTCTGCCGGGATTGACGAACGCCCTCCTGGGAGTTACGGACACCATACTTGGCCTGCGTGGCTCCGGCCACCGACAGCAGGCTCGGCACGATCGGTATATTCAGCGCCATGACGGCCTGATAATCTCGAGTGAAATCGACTTCGACGCGCTGGGGCGGTTCACCGGGAATCATGGACGGAAATTCCAACTCCATGACCTTCTCCATTATGGTTTTCTGTCCCTGCACGCTGAGCGTAGGGAAAAAGAGGGCGGCCGCCTGCCGCATCTGCGATTGGGCCGCTTCCACCCGTTTTTCAGAAGCCAGATGCAGAGGATTCTGATGCAAAGCCAAATCTATGCTCTGTTCCAGCGTCAGAGTGAGCGTTTCCTGAGCCATCGCCCCGCCGATGCATGTCGTGACTATTAAAAGGAGAAACAACCATCGTCCCTTTATGCGCATTATGATGCTCCTTTCTGCTTATTTTCCGTGGATTTTATGCCGTTCATAAAAAAGTCGATCAGCACATCCGAACTATGCGACAGGTTATTATCCGAATCCTGAAAAGGATCGCGAAAATGGATGCCGCGAATAATCGCGCCCAGGAAAGCAACGGCTTCCCGGGGTTCAATCCCGCGGAATTCTCCCGATTCCACCCCTTCCTGAATAATGAGGCTGAAGATTTTGTTAATCTCTTCCATGATGGATCGAAATGTCAACGGAATCCCGAGTTGATCGAAAAAACTTTCGGAAGCCTTGCCGGTATACAGCTCCAACATTTGTTTGGGGGGGATCCTTTCCAGAAAATATATCCGGATAAGATTTTTTTTTCTTCCGAAAAACGACATGGCCTGTTGCATAAGTTCCTGTAATTTTTTTTCCGAAGTCCAGGGTTTTTCCCGGATCACGATCATTTCCTGCAGAGATTCGGAAAAGACTTTATAGAGAATCTCCATAAATATCTGATCTTTGCTCTGAAAATAACGGTAGATCGTCGCCTTGGAAAACTGCGCTTGGCGCGCGATTTCATCCATGCTGGCATAGGCGTATCCCTTCTCTCCGAAGATCTTTTCCGCCGCGCTCAAGATCGCCATATGGTTGTACTCTTTTCTTCGCCGTTCCCTTTCCAGGCGCAGGTCGTTTTTATCCATAACTGTACGACTCCGTATACTCTCTAAACTGTTCAGTTTAACCGATAAACTGCCAGGGCACAATAGCAGGAAACACACACCCTGTCAACCCAGGCGCGAAAAATCGGCATCAGCCCGCTCATCGATTCTTTCGCATTCCTTCGTGATCCTTTTCCTTCTTCATTGACCATGAACATCCCGCATGGCATGAGTTTGTGATCCGCCCGGTTTATTTAATACGTAAAATTCAAGGCCAGGTTTTTCCTCCCGATCTTTCAAGGTTGACTCCCATCGCGTTCTCAGCCAATATGTATAAGAACAATACCGGACATCAATTTAAACATTTGAGATACTGCTGCACCCTGCATTCCGTTGATTGAGACTCGAACTGCCGGTGTTCTGGAATAAATAGCCGAAAAACACAAGGAGACCTCAATGGGAGACAACTTTCAAAAATTCCATAACGAGAGGGAAGAGCTGAACCGTCTGATCCTTTCTTCGGGGGATTTGGGAATAAAAAGATTTATTTCCCTGGATAAGAACGCCTATGGGCCGGGCGCCCTTCCATCTGAAACCAAAGAGCTCTTGGGATTGGTTGCGTCTTTGGTTCTACGGTGTCAGGACTGCGTTTATTATCATCTCGAACGCTGCGTCTCTCTTGATTTCAGCCGCGAGCAGATTTACGAAGCATTTTCGATCGGACTTCTGGTGGGAGGCTCCATCGTTATTCCCCACATGAGAAAAGCCGCTGCCGTATTGGAGGAACTGATCTCCGAGCGGGAGGCATCTTCCTCATAAAGCATCATTGCTGTTATTTGATCACAACCCGAGACGGTCCGTGGAGAAAACATCATCTCACCGGTCCGCTCCACCGCCGACCCGCCCGCCCGGTTATTAAGGTATATTCAGGGCCAACCCGCCCTCCCTCGTATTCAGGTTAAAACAAAGCGATGAACAGTCGTCTGTCAACACCAAAGCCAGGATAAGGCGGTGTGAGATGAGGAGTGCCATACGAGGCCAACCCACCCTCCCTCGTATTAAGGTAAACACCATACTCAGGGCCCTGCACCTGGATGAGCCACGAAGCAAGATTGCCGTGGCGACAAGGATGTGGTTCTTGAAGCTGTAGTTCACTACCGCGAAAGGACCACGACGAAGTCGACATGGTGAGATTGCTTCGCCCGGAGGGTGAAGAATGTCGAATATTAATCAAATGGTTTTATTTAACTCTTATCGACATTCTTCATGGCTCTTCCAGGTCAGGCTCGGGGGTGGAACTTGTCATACATCCGCCTCAACTGTCTGCGGCTGACATGCGTATAGATCTGAGTCGTCGTGATCTGGCTGTGTCCCAGCATCAACTGCACCGATCGGAGGTCGGCGCCTCTTTCCAGCAGATGCGTGGCGAAGGAATGCCGCAGAACATGAGGCGTCACTTTATCGGCAAGTCCCGCGGCGGCGGCATGCCCCTTGAGCATCTTCCAACAACCCTGACGCGTGAATCCCCGGCCGAGCCGCGTTAGAAACAGAAGATCCGATCCCCCCCGCGCCATATCCGATCGCGCGGATTTCAGATAAGATTCAACGGCGGATACGGCGGAATGCCCCAGCGGCACAATGCGTTCCTTGCTCCCCTTCCCGCGGCAGATAAGAAAGCCGTCTTTGAGGTTCAGATCTTTGCGGCACAGAGTGATCAATTCAGACACGCGCAAACCGCAGGCATAAAGAACCTCAAGCATGGCCTTATCCCGCAAACCCCTCGCATCCGAGTCATTCGGCTGACTCAAGAGCCTTTCAACCTCGGGCTCGGTCAAATATTTCGGAAGCGCCATCAGGCTCTTCGGCGTAGTCAGATTCACCGTCGGATTCTTATCGATGATCCCGTCCAGGACACAGAACCGATAAAACGCCTTTATGGATGAAACCATCCGGGCGAGTGAGCGGGCGGACAACCCGGATCGGCTCTGCTGATGAATAAATTTAACCAGAGCCTCTTCTTCCGCCTGCTTCCATTTCAACTTCTCCTTTCGGAGAAAAAGCATTAGCTTGTTCAGATCACGGGCATAGGCATCCCGGGTATTGGCGGACAATCCCCGCTCGACGGAAAGATATTCCAAAAACACCCGAAGGACAGGTTCCAGGGAGGAGGAGACATCCGTCATTGTAGGAATGGATTCGATTCCTTTTCCCGGGCGATGGTCGAGGACGGTCCGTGTCCCGGAAGGACCACAAGTTCATCCGCCAGAGGCAGTATCTTATCCCTCAGGGAGGATTCGAGTTCCGACCAAGATCCTCCCGGCAAATCAGTCCGTCCCACCCCGCCGCGGAAAAGCGTATCTCCCGAGAAAAGGATGCCCTCCCCCAGGAAGCACACGCTGCCTGGGGAATGCCCCGGCGTATGCAGAACCTCAAGTGAAACGTTCCCGACGACAATGCGGTCGCCTTCCCTCAGGTCCGCATCGGGTTCAGGCGAGACTTTCGCTCCCAGCCAGGAAGCGATCTCCGAGGCTTGAGCATTATGCAGCATGGGAAGATCCGCGTGATGCATCCTCAAAGGGACGGGAAAACGAGTCTTGATGTCTTTGTTCGCGCCGATGTGATCCACATGTCCGTGTGTGTTGAGAATGATCACCGGTTCGAGCTCACGCTCGAGAATGGTACGAATAATCTTATCGGATTCGGCGCCGGGATCGATCACCGCACAAAGGCCCGTTTCCGCACAAGGGACCACATAACAGTTGGTTTCAAGCGCTCCCACAACGATGGTTTCAAAATCCATGATTTTTTCATCATAAAGGGATCGAGAGAAGGAGTCAAGTCATCCGAATCCGCAGGATAGAGGTCTCCCTTTCGCTTGTGTTATGGCGGGAAAGCCATTATAATTTCCCCTTATGAAAGAAACTCCTTGGCAGCTGCAAATATTCCGTCGCTCCCTCAAGAAAAAAGACAAACTGAGGATCCTCGATCGCAGCCTCGATATCGATCCCTCCTGGAAAATTCTCGACCTGGGTTCCGCACAAGGCCTCCTAAGTTATTTCCTGCGGCAAAAAGGGGGATTCTGGGTCAGCGGCGACCTGGATTTCATCAATCTCGAAACCAGCCGGAATTTGATCCCCGATAACCTCATCCAGTTGGGAAGCGGGCTGCTTCCTTTCAAAGACCATGCCTTCGACATGGTGGTCAGCCTTGATTTTCTCGAACATATCGCCGACGACGAACTCTGTCTGCGGGAAATCCATCGAGTTCTCAAGCCGGGAGGTAGCCTGGTGATGGCCACTCCTCATACCGGCCGCTTCCTGTTTATCCATAAACTCAGACCATTGGTAGGGCTAAAGCTGGAATTCTACGGACATAAGCGCGAAGGCTACGGAACCCGGCAGCTCAAGTCCATGCTGGAACGGAACCATTTTACCGTCGAACGGCATAAAACATTTTCTCATTTTTTTTCCGAGATCATCGAACTTGCCGTCAACATGCTTTACATCAAACTCTATGCAAAGAAATTCGCCGGCCCCCTGCGAGACGGCAATATCCGCCCCACAAACTCGAATGAGTTCGGTTCCAAAAAGAAAATGTTTCACCTGTACACATTCATCTATCCTTTTCTATGGCTGATCTCCCGTCTGGACAAACTGCTGTTTTTTTTAAAAGGATACAGTCTGATCATATGGGCACACAAAACAAACGATCCGTCCTCTCCATCCGATTCCTGAAATCAGCGGAAGCTTGGGGAAAAGCTCGTTCAGACACGGACCGGATTTTGGTATAATAATCAATCATGGATGTTTTTGTTTCCTATGACGCTAAACGATCTCTCCGGGCGGAATCGATTCTCCACTCCGGAGACGGCCCGGACGGGCTGCTCTTGGGGCACAAAAGAGGCCCCCGATTCGTGATCGAGGAAATTCTTCCCACATTGCCCGGATTTTTTTCCAGCCGGGATGCACTGGCCGCCTGCGAGCGTCACCTGCAGAATCGTGTTCTGGGTTTCTTCACTTTCCGACCGGGAAACAGAAAACGCAATAAACTCCTCGCCCCGATTACATACGGAAAATTATACATGGAAGTCACCGGGGACGGCACCCGGGATCCATCCCTTGCTTCCTACATCGTCGAGTTCGAAGAGGAGTTTTTTCTTACTCCGATTCCCCTTGTCAAGTGAATCTCATGGATAGGAAAAAGCCCGACATACTGAATGACGCTCAACAGGACACCTTGCTTCGGCTGGCCCGGAAGGCGATACGGGTATACTTGAAAACCGGGAAAAGATTGAAAGAGCAGGAAAAAGAATCCGCGTTTTCAACGGCCAGGGGCGCTTTCGTCACCTTGAAAAAAGACGGCCGCCTGCGGGGATGTATCGGCCGGATCACCGCCGACCAGCCTCTCGATCGCGTCATCATCGACATGGCCGTCGCCGCCGCTACACAAGACTACCGTTTTTCTTCGATAACTCTCGCGGATCTTCCCGAGATCAAGATCGAAATCTCCGTCCTCTCTCCACCTCAAACCGTCCTGGATCCCAAGCAGATCCGCGTCGGAAAGGATGGAATCATCA
Organism: uncultured Eubacteriales bacterium; assembly: GCA_964433135.1. GTDB lineage: Bacteria > Acidobacteriota > Aminicenantia > Aminicenantales > Aminicenantaceae > CAYSQW01. The sequence continues at coordinate 13,589 of CAYSQW010000051.1, read as the reverse complement.
TCTCGCAAGGAGGACGTTCGGGCGTGCTTCTACCTCAGGTCCCCGTTGAATGGGGCTGGGATCGAGAAACCTTTCTGAATAACGGATGCCTGAAAGCCGGATTGGATGAAACAGCCTGGAAAAGAGGCGCCCGGATCGAGGCCTTCACCGCTCAAGTCTTTTCTGAAACCGCCTGAGAGAACGAAACCGTTCCCATGCGGCGAGTTCTCTTATTTGAACTTCTTGCTTTCCAGCAGCTTTCGGGCATCCCGTTTGCTGTCCGCGACATCCGTCGTCCAAAGCGGAGAATCGGGAAGCTGCATGACATATTCCAGCTCCTTCCTCGCTTCTTCGATTTGATTGAGCGCCAAGTAAGTCTCCCCCAGGTAAAGTCGGGTAACGGCATCGTCGGGCCCGTATTCTATGGATTTCAGCAGGTGCTCCAGGGACTTTTCCTTGTCTCCTCCCGCCATGCCGGGAAGTTTGAAATAAACCCGGCCTAAAACTCGGTCGGGCCCTCCGTCGCCATAAGCGCGGTCCAACTCGATGACCTTGTTCATGGCCGCCTTGATCGGCTTGACCAAAGACAGACTTTTCAGGACGCCCTTGGCCTCGCCGAACACTCCATGGTTCACACCCAACCAGTAATGTCCGTCGGGCTTCTCCGGCTCCAACTCGATGGCCTTCTGAGCGCTGTACACAGCCTGAGAAAATATTCTTTGTTTATCCTTTTTCCCAGGTGTATGTTGACCGATGTAGTATTGAACCCGGGCAATCTTCCAGTATGCTTCATATTTCGAAGAATCCCCGCCAAGGGCCTGTTGGTACAGTTCCAAGGCTTGGACGGCCGTTTCCATGTCCGCCATGGACTCATAGAGCTTATCGCCCTGAACGATCGGATCTTCCAGCTCCTTTGCGTAGAGAGAAAACACCAGGGCCATTCCCAGCATAAAAACGATCAGAACCTTAGACTTCATGGGTCCTCCTTTTGCGTGTATTTATAACATAAACCATAATGAATACCAAAGAGGAAATTTCCCGGCCGGTCCCACGGTCATTCGAAATGATTGTCGGCTTTTGCGTCAAGAGCGATCAATTCCTTCTCGATCCGCTTTCCGGCTTCTTCCAAATCCTCGGGACTCAGTCCCGGATCCAGAGTAATCGGCCGGCCGAACATCATCACCACTTTCGAGAAAGGAGGGAACAGCAGAAATCGATCCCAACTTCGCAGAAATTTTTTTCTGGACGTGGAAAACGTGAACGGCACCAAACAGGCTCCGGTTTCCATTGCCAGCTTCAGCCCCCCCAGTTTCAGTTCCCGGTTCGGTCCCTGAGGGCCGTCAGGTACGATGATGACTTCGCCTCCCCGCCGCAGCTCCCTTACCATCTCCTTCCAGGCGGTGACCATGGAATGGGAACCCGATCCCCGCAGGATGCGAAAACCCCATCCCGCCATGATCCTTGCAACGATCTCACCGTCCCGACTGGGGCTGATAAGGGGAGTAATGCCTTGGTTGCGAAAGAAAAAAGGCACCATGAAGATACGGCCGTGCCAAACAAGCAGAACCACCGGTTTTCCATTCCTTCTCAGATCACGATATTCTTCCGCTCCAACGACGACCCGGTACGTCGACATGATCCACAGCCGGAGAACGGCTCTCCCGAAAAACCCCAGAAGAGCCCATTTGATACGCCGCCACAATGTCATCACATCGAGTATACTCAAATTACACGCGGCGGGTAAACCGGTTTTTCATTCCGGAACGTTCCGGTTGTTTTGCCTTGCATCCCTCGGACCCCCCCGGCCTCCCAACCGGAGCCGATGCCGGTCCCAGCACGCGCCCGCCAGAAAACCCACAAGGCTCAACCCCACGCCGTATGGTAGAGAATGAGGCCAATTCGGCAAATTCCACCCGAGCCAGTCCAACTCACAAAAAAATCCCAGCAGCGCAAATCCTCCACCAAGAAGCAAGCTCAAAAGGCCTGCCGTAGGCCGTTTCTTTTTCTGAAAAAGCATCAGTATTCCGGGAACAAATAATCCTTCGGCCATGATCTCGGCAGAAAGCCCCAGGGTTTTAAGAATGCTCTGAAACCTGAGAGCGATCATCAGCGCCAATCCGCCGATGATAAGCGTGGCCAATCGACTGACGAGAACCAGCAATCCATCCCGCGACGAGGGAAACATTTGTCGCCAGACATCATGCGTCAGCGAGAAAGCACCCGTGTTCAGCGCCGTATCCATGGTGGACATCACCGCGGCCATCACGGCGACGAAGAGAACGCCGCTTAAAGCGGGATTCGAAGATATTTCGATCAGCGTGTACATAAGCGGTTCTCCCGGTCGGGGAGAAAGCCCTTGCAGGTGCGCCATCATTCCTATCGCAATCAGCCCCGCATATGCCGCAAGAAACGTACCGCCGGCCGCCCATAATCCCCGACGTGCACTCCGCTCCGAAGACGCCGCCTGAATCCGCTGCCAAGCTATCGGGGATATCAACCATGCCATCACGAAGGAAAGCGCCATGAGTCCATTGGTTTCGATCCCGGAAAAAATATCGATATAGCCCGGCCTTCCCGAAAAGTTCGAAAACGCCGCCGCTCCTCCGCCCCGACTCCATAACAACCCGAAAAGCCCGCCGCCGCCGATAATCAGCAACCCCAGCTGCAGTCCGTCGGTAAGCACGACGGAGAACACCCCCCCGAAAGCCGAATAGATCAGAACCACACCCGTACCGATCAGCAATCCGTTTATAAATGAGACTCCCAGGGAATGACGGATCAGTCCTCCGATGGCGACCATCTGTGAGGACGCAAGAAGAATCATATACCACACGATCAGTACCGCCGCGGCATGCCGGACGCCTCTTCCATAACGTTGTTCCACGAGTTCGGGCAACGTAGACCGCGTCAGCCTGCGGATAGGCCCGGAAAGGAACAGAGCCAGAACCGAAACCGTAACCAGAGCGGGGATCATCATGACCCAAACCGCTCCGATCCCTTCCGAAAAAGCCTGTTCGACCGAGACCAGAACCGAAGTGGCCCCCAGCCAGGAAGCCCCTAAAGAAACATAAACCAGTTTCCACGGCAGCTTTCGGGATGCCAGGAAATAATCTTCCAGATTATTTTGCCTCCGAGTAAAACCGAAACTTAACCCGAGGACCAGCAAAAAATAGGCCAGAAGGAAAACAAGATATTCCATACGCATACCCGTTTTATAACAAATATGCTTCAAGTATGGCAACAAACCATAAGATCGTCTTTCTCCTCATGGTCCCGTTAAAGGATATCTTTTTCCCAAATCCTCCCCATCTCAACGGAAAACCAAAACCTCGAAAGAAACAAATCTCGTTCGGTGTTGACATAATGAAAGGCGAAATGAAAAAGGCCCCTGGAAACGGAATGTTTCAGCCGCAAAGAGAATGTGCTATAATCCCCGGAAATGAGACTCTTGGTTTGTTTTTTGCTCATCCCGATTCTTTGCGCCGCCCAATCAGCCGAAGAAACGGCCCGCAGGCTCGAAACCCGGCTGCAGGGATTAAAATCACTCCAGGGAGATTTCGAACAGCTCTACTATTCAGCCGCCGTCTCCATTCCCATGCGGGAGAGCGGTCGTTTCTATTATACCGCTCCGGAATTGATGAAATGGGAGTACAGCCAACCGGAAGAAAAATATTTTCTTTTAAAGGATGGCGGTTTTCAATTCTATATCCCCGAAGACAATCAACTCATCCGCGGCCCCTTGGACGAACAAGGGTATGAAGGGGATATCCTTTCTCTGCTTTCCGGCCGAAGGAGTCTTCTGGACAACTATCGGGTCGAACCGACGGATTTTCCCACATCCAATCGGGAGATTTCTCAGCTGAAGCTGACACCTGAAAAGGAAGAATTGGAGGCCTACATCCTTCTCGAAATCAGCAAAAGAAACGGCTTGATCCAACGAGCGATATTTTTTGATTGGGCCGGCAATAAGCAGGAATTCCGTTTTCAACGCCTCAAAGCCGACGGCGGAATTCCTCCCAAAACATTCGAAATCGAAATCCCTCCGGATGTAGAGATAATAGAAAACCGAGAAACCTCGGGGCGGGATCATCCCGGTTCACTTGATTTCATCAAACAATCCAGCCGCATAACCGAAAACAAGGACATGCCTTCATCAGCGGGACTGAAGACAAAAACCTTTTTAATCCGCATGCGTATGAAGGCATGAAGGCGCAATCGTCCTTCATGTGCGAAGACACTCAACTGATAAAGCGGGTTCTGAGCGGGGAGAAGGATGCTTTTGAGTTGATCATTCAAAAGTATCAACGCTCCTTGTTCAATTACATCAGCCGCACAGTGGGAGAACGAGAGCTGGCATTAGATTTTACACAGGAGGTATTTATCAAAACCTATGCGTCCCTGCGGTCTTTTCGCAGCGAGTATAAATTCACCACCTGGCTTTTTAAGATCGCATCAAACACCATTATCGATTACTGGAGAAAAAAGAAAATTGACACCGTTTCCATCGACCAAAATCGGGATAGATACAGCACGGCTCCCCCCAAACAGATCGCGGATAAGGGCCCTTCGATCAGCAACCGATTCGAGATCCACGAACTGCGCACTCGTATCGATCAGGTGTTGGAAGACATCCCCATCAACCTGCGAGAACTGTTTGTCTGGCGCCATATCAACGAATTCAGCTACGAAGAAATCGCGGAGATCAAGAAAATGCCGGTAGGTACCGTGAAGAACCGAGTGTTTCAAGCTAAAGAAATGATCCGACGCCGTATAAAGGACATGAAATGAACTGCATGGATGCCGACCGCATATACCTCTACCTGGAAGAAGAACTTTCTGCTCAGGAAAAAGACCTTGTCGAAGCTCATCTGTTGATTTGCGACACATGCCGTCGCGCCGTCGAAGAACGGCGTTTTTTCCTTGAGGCCGCAAACAGTCTCCCCAAAGCAGAACTTCCCGTTGATTTTTCCCAACAAGTGATGAAAGCCCTTCCTCCTCTCCGAAACAGGGCTCTCGGCTGGCTGACCGCCGCCGCTTCAACGGCCGCGGCCGCAGCCCTGATGTGGCTGACCATTTTCCTGCTTACCGGCGATACGCTTTCCAAATCCCTCATCGCTTTGAATCAGCTGCTGTGGAATCAGGTTCAATCCTTTGCGCTGATTTTCGTAAAAGTTTTCAAGGTGGTATCTCTATTGCTCAAACTCTGCGTCAGGTTCTCGGAACTGCTCTTCAACAGTTTTACATCATTGACGAAGATCCTTAATCCTGAGGTTCAAATCCTTCTAATCACCTTGACCGTCATCATATCCACGGCCCTTTTTCTCGGGGCCAAAAGATTTATTTTTGGGGAGAAATAGTATGATTCACAAATCACGGTCCGCGCTGGCAATCCTTATCATCCTGACGGCGCTCCATCCACTGTACGGACAGGGGTTCGTTCTGCAAAAGGACATCCTTGTTCCATCAGGCGACGTAGAAGATAACGTTATCAGTTTCGGCGGCGACATCGTTGTCGACGGAAACGTTCGAGAAAGCGTTATCGCATTCGGGGGCACCATAACCATCAACGGAGAAGTCGGCGAGGTCGTTCTCGGATTCGGCAGTGAAATCAAACTGGCATCTTCCGCTGTCATTGAAGGCGATGTCGTCTCCGTAGGCGGAACCTTGACCAAACAAACCGGGTGCTCCATTACTGGAGATACCATCCTCATCAATATCGACTCATCGCATAACCTCTCCCGCATCTTCAGCCCCGGCGGCATTCGTTCCTTTCTGCCGCTTCTCCTGATCCTTAAATTCATCACCCTTCTGGTCTGGCTTTTGCTTGCCATCACTCTGGTAGCATTCTTTCCACGCCAGATACGTTTGGCTTCAGAACAGATACGGACATCTTTCTGGCCGGTATTCGGTACCGGATTATTAGGACTGATCATATTCATTGGATTATCCGTGTTCTCCGCGTTTTTGTCCTTGATCATCATCGGGATACCGATTTTGGTTTCGCTGGTTTTTATCGGTATCATTATAAAAATATTCGGACGCGTCGTTCTTTTCTGTTTTCTGGGAGACGCCCTGACCCGGGCTTTCGGCAAGAAAGATCCCACCCTTTTTCTTTCAGCCGGCGTCGGCTTTATATTGATCGGACTTATCGGCTTTATCCCCTTTCTGGGTCCCCTCGTCTCATTTATTCTGAATATAGTCGGTTGGGGCGTTGTCATCCGCACTAAATTCGGATCAACCCCTGATTGGAATACAAAAAGAAGAAACGAAGCTCAGGAAAAATAGCGCTTTGCAGCTGGATGCGGGAGCGACACAGGCGGACAGGCTTCTATGAAAATGGAAGTTAAATCTCGAGGATTTCTTTTTCTTTGGTCTTCGCCATTTCCTCGATCTTTTCGGTGTTCTCGTTGGTTATTTTCTGAAGTTTGTCGTAACCCCAGAATTTATCGTCTTCCGTAATGAGTTTTTCTTTCTCGAGTTCCTCGATGTCTTCCTTGGCCTCACGCCGCATGTTGCGCAAAGCGGTTTTTTCATCTTCCATCATGCCCTTGATCCGCTTGGCGATTTCACGGCGCCGGTCTTCATCAAGAGGGGGAATGGGGATTTTAAGCGTCTTTCCGTCGTTGATAGGATTTAGGCCCAGATCCGCCGCCCTGATCGCCTTATCGATGGCTTCCAAGAAGGTAGGGTCCCAGGGCTGCACTGAGATAAGGGTGGGATCCGGTATGCCGAGGGTAGCGACTTGACTGATGGGCGTCTTGGATCCGTAATAATCTATCCGTATATCTTCAAACATAGTCAGATTCGCACGGCCCGTTCTCAATTTGGTCAGATCTTTCCGAAAATGTTCGGCGGATGCCTTCATCTTTTGTTCGAGTTCTTTTAAAACGTCTTTAACCATTTTTCCCCTCTCCGTACCCAGTCTTTTTTCCGGGATCAACACCCCGGCAGCGGTTATGATTCAAGCGATCCTGGTCCCGATGGATTCTCCCAGAACGGCCTTTTTCAAATTACCGGGCTTTTTTATATTGAAAACGATGATAGGGAGGCGGTTGTCCTTACAAAGAGAGATCGCGGTGGTATCCATGACCTTGAGTCCCTTCTTGATGACATCCAAGTATGAAATCGATGTGAATTTTTGCGCCCGGATATCCTTCATGGGATCGGCGGAATACACCCCATCCACTTTGGTCGCTTTCATGATGACATCGGCATCCACTTCAAGCGCCCGCAGCGCCGCCGCCGTATCCGTCGTGAAATAGGGGCTGCCCAGACCGGCGGAAAAGACGACAATCCGCTTTTCTTCCAGGTATCGATTGACATTCCTGCGGACGAAAACCTCCGCAATCGATTCGATGGCGATTGCAGATACCAACCGCGCTCTTAGACCCTCCAGGGCCAGAACTTCCTGAAGCGCAATACCGTTGATAACGGTTGCCATCAATCCCATATGATCGGATGAAACTCGATGCATTCCGGAATCCGTTCCCTGAATCCCGCGGAAGATATTGCCTCCCCCGATCATGATGGCGATTTCCACCCCCAGATCGTGAATCCCCCTGATTTCTCGAGCCACGGCGCGCGCGGCTTCAAGTTCCAATCCGAAAGCCTGACTTCCTAGAAAAGATTCTCCGGATAGCTTCAGAAGAATCCTTCGGTAAGCGGGCGTATTCTGTGGCATGTTTAATTTTTAGGAATTGCCGAGTTCAAAGCGGGCAAATCTTCGAACTTTAATATTTTCTCCAACTTTTGCAATAATAGAAGTAATCAGATCATGGATCGAAAGCTTGTCGTCCTTGACGTAAGGCTGATTCAAAAGACAGACCTCTTCATAAAATTTATTAAGCTTGCCCTCCACGATCTTGGCGACGATCTCCGGAGGTTTCTTTGAGTCCTGGAACTGGGCGCGGGTGATTTCCCTCTCCTCGTCCAGGACTTCCGGCGGGATATCGTCCGAAGAGATATATTGGGGATTGGACGCCGCGATGTGAATCCCGATATTTTTTACCAATTCCTGAAATTCTTCATTGCGCGCGACGAAATCCGATTCACAGTTGACTTCCACCAAAACTCCGATTTTACCGTTCATATGAATATAAGAACCGATCATTCCTTCGGAAGCTTCCCGGTCCATTTTCTTTTGTGCTCTGGAGTACCCTTTCTTGCGTAAAATAGTGATGGCTTTTTCAGCATCTCCATCGCTTTCAGTAAGCGCTTTTTTGCACTCCATCATCCCGATTCCGGTCCGCTGCCGCAGATCCTTGACCATTGCAGCTGTAATTTGCATGGGTTTTCTCCTTCCCTATTCAGGTTTTTCCTGTTTCTCGGGAGCTTTTTCTTCCGCCGCCGGTTCTGGTTGTTCCGCGGTTTCCTTTTGGTCTTTCGGTGTCTCTCCAGCCGCTTCAGCTTCAGCAGCCGCGGCCGCGGCTTCAGCCTCTTCCGCCGCCTGGGTTTCCTGCAGCTCTTTTTCCAATTTCTCTTTCTTGCCTTCCAGTATGGTCTCGCTCACTTTCGATGTGAACAATTCGATCGCTCTAACCGCATCGTCGTTACCCGGGATGGGATAATCGACTTCGTCGGGATTCCCATTGGTGTCGACGATCGCCACAACCGGAATATTCAACTTTTTAGCTTCCATCAACGCGATGTCTTCTTTGCAGGAATCTATAACGAAAATACATCCGGGAAGCTCGGTCATCGTCTTGATGCCGCCGAGATTTTTAGACAGCTTCCGGTAGACTTTTTCCATTTTCGATTGTTCCTTTTTCGAAAGGATTTCCCAACGGCCGTCCTCTTTCATCTCTTCGAGTTCGACAAGCCGCTCGACACTACCGCGGATAACTTCAAAATTCGTCAACAGTCCGCCTAACCAGCGTTGATTGACATAACAGGATTCGCTTTTTTCGGCATAATCCCGGATGATATCCTGCGCCTGTTTCTTCGTTCCGACCATCAACACCGTTTTGCCGCTTTCCGCAACGCCTTTGATAAAAAGCATCGCTTCCTTGAAGATTTTGATCGTCTTCTGCAGATCGATGATATAGATTCCGTTTCGTTGTCCGAAGATATAATTTTTCATCTTGGGATTCCAGCGCTTCGTCTGGTGCCCAAAATGAACGCCCGCCTCCAACAGCTCTTTCATTGTTACAGTAATCAACGCATTTCCTCCATTCTACCGCTTGTGGTACTGCGGAGCTTTCCGGGCACCGAGCAAACCGTATTTTTTCCGTTCCTTGATTCGATCATCCCTTCTCAGCAGGCCGGCGGCTTTCAATGTCGGTCTCAATTCCTTGTTGAATTCCACCAGGGCTCGTGAGATTCCCAAACGGATCGCTTCAACCTGACCCGTAGAGCCTCCTCCGTCAACGCGGATAAAAAGATCGAATTTGCCTTCGGTTTCCGTCAAACGCAGCGGCTGCCTAATCGTGTGTTTGTGGGCTTCCAAATTAAAGAAATCATCAAATGGTTGAGGCCTTTTATTTACAAAAAGCGTTACATCTCCCTTTCCCGGACGTAAAAACACCCGGGCTATCGAGGTTTTCCGCTTCCCTGTGCCGTAATATTGTATTAAACTCAAAATTCCTCCTATAGCTGGTATACCTGGGGATTCTGTGCTTCATGCGGATGATTGGGCCCCCGATACACTTTGAGCTTCTTTAAGACCGCACGACCCTGTTTGTTCTTTGGAATCATGCCCCATACGGCTTTCCGAATCACTTCTTCAGGTTTTTGATCCATCAGATCCTTCAGGGTAATCTCGCTTATCCCTCCGGGGTACCCGGAATGGGAATAATATTTCTTTTGCTCTAGCTTTTTACCGGTCACGACCACTTTTTCGGCATTGATAATGACGACAAAATCACCGGTGTCAAGAAAGCTCACGAACTCAGGCTTCTTTTTTCCGCGGAGAAGTTGTGCGACTTCCGTAGCCAGACGGCCCAGAACTTTCCCTTCAGCATCGATCAGCCACCATTTCTTCTCGACTTCATCTTTTTTTGGAACATACGTTTTCATTGATATATCCTCAGTCTTATACGCCTAGATATCGGCGATGAAATAAAATACTAAATCTTTGGGTCATTGTCAACCTTTACTTATTGTAAAATATACTATTTAAACCCGAATCCCTGCCGCCGCACTCTCTATATATCGGAGCGATCCTCTTCAACGACCTCCCAATTCCCGCCATACCATTCCGTCTCTCGACCATTCGTCACCGTTTTTCGGCTGCGAATAACGGCACGAATCCAGATCATTCCGATCAAAAAGCCCCCGATATGCGCAAGCCAGGCTACTCCTCCCTGAAGACCGACATTCAGCAGCTGGCTTACGAACCAAACCCCTAAAATCACGGCGGCGGGTACCGGGATCAGCCAAATAAATATCAGCGTTAGAACCCGTGCACGCGGGTATAAAAGAAAATAGGCGCCCAGGATCCCTGCGATCGCCCCGCTGGCACCCACCATGGGAACGATGGACCCGGGATGAAAAACGATATGCGCCATCGCCGCCCCGATGCCGCAAACGAGATAAAAGAGAGCGAATCGTCCATGTCCAAGATAATCCTCGACATTGTTGCCGAATATCCAAAGGTACAGCATATTGCTGAGGAGGTGAAAAATCCCTCCATGCATGAACATGGAAGTCAGCAGCGTTAGCGGAGGACTCAGCCTGGGGATACCGGATACGCTCGTAAAATGAGTGATTTCATAAGGAATGACGCCCATCGTCAAAACGGAGAGCTGAAGCCCTTGAGAAGAAAGAGCCTGATACAGAAAAACCAGGATATTCAGAGAGATCAGCAAACCGGTGATGTAGGGAACACGATAGGTCGGATTTTCATCCTTTAAAGGGATAAACATACGTTTTTTCTCAATTTCCGGCGGCAACGCCGCCTAATAAGACAAGAACTCCTCCCTTTCCACTCTCCCCTTGAATGGAACGGGAGGAGTCCCGATAAACTCTATTTTCAGTTACTATCCGTGGATAAACCTTAAAGGCTTATCCGATGTTTTTAAGATCTTTTTCGAGTTTCTTTCTTTCCGACTGCCGCTGGCGAGCTTCCTTGAATCTTTCAATATATCTTTCGGCGTCCTGATTGTAGCGGCCGGCACGCTGCGGGTCGAGTTTGACCATGACGCTCTTGTAAAGAACGCTCAGCCAGGAATACGGCTCGGGGTACTGCGGATCCAGCTCATTCGCTTTTTTCAAAGCGGCTTCACTGGCCTGAGCCAGAGCTAATCTTTCCCTTCTGGGAATGTTGGGAAGCCGATAGGTTTTGGACCAACGGTTAACTCCCTGGGACAGCCAAGCTTCCGCGTTATCTGGGTCCAGCTGGATTCGCCGTCCGTGGTATTCATAGGCCAAATCAAATTCCGGGATCGGCGTCAAGCCTTCATAGAAGGATGCGATATATGCATAGCCCTGTTCGCTTTCGGGATCGGTTTCGATTCTGCGAAGATACATCTCCGTTGCTTTTTCGAAAGGAGTTTTGCCTTGGGGTTTCGCTTCGGCGTCCTCTCCTTCCTCTCCTTCCTTTTCCTCTTCCGCGGAGCCGGCGTAACGTTTGTAGAACTCCGCGACAACATAGTAGTTGCCCATGTTGGTGGGCTCAAGTTCCAGGATCATCAGATAGAGTTTTTCCGCCTCTTCGAAGTTCCGCAGTTTATCGTACATATCGCCAAGGGAGAAAATGATGTCTTTGTTTCTCGGTTCGATTTCCAAAGCTTTCTTCAAGGAATCCAAAGCTTTCTGGCCGATCTCCACATTCCTTTCGTCTTCAGCCCCGGGTTTATAAAGGTTCTTATAGCTTTCTCCCAGAAAATGATGCGCCTCTAAAAGCTCGGGGTTATATTCCAACGTCTTCTCATATTCTTCTATCGCTTGACGATAAAGATTGTCGGTGAAACTGTGGTTCGCTTTCGTAAACCAGTGGTTCGCCATCAGGTTGCTGGGTTTGAGCTTGCTGCAGCTTGTGGAAAGAAAAACAACAGCCACAACCAGAAGAATCAGGAGTGCGGTATGTATCCCTTTTCTAAACATCATGACCTCCTTAAGTCATCGAGTCATATAGATATTGAAAAACATGTCTGAAAAATAAATTTATAAAGGAATACCGGCTTAAAGTCAAGGCAAAAAACCGAATCCGTCAAGGAGAGTCGCGGCGGAAAGAATCCGTGTAAAAAGCTTTCGATACGAAACGCTGTCATCGAATCCTTTTTTTTTATGCAAAGGAACTCTTTCGCGCTGGAATTCGTAAAGGATATGGAGGTTCATCATGAAGAACATCTCACGGATTGCATGTGTTTGTTTTTTTATCTGGGCCGCTCTGCCTCTTGCCGGTCAGGAAGGAGAGTCTTTCGATAGAATTATCGAAATCGACGACGGGAAACCGGTTCAATTTAATTTCATCGATGTTGATGGAAACCTCACATTTTCCACTTGGGACCGGGATCAAGTCGAAATCCATGTCAGGAAGGAAACTCGAGTGAGGGATCCGAAGCGAGCCTCCCGATTGCTGAAGGAGATACGGACCGTACTTGACCACAGAGGAAACTCAATCCGCCTCGAAATAAGATATCCCCATATCCGCGGTTTTATCATCGGCATTCATGATACCGACCGGATTGACATCACGACGGAAATCCGGGTTCCGGCCCGCACGCACATCACCTGCCGTACCGAAGACGGTTCTATCCGGGGAAGCGGCGTTCACGGCGACCTTAAGATCGAAACCGAAGACGGTTCTATCCGCGTATCCGATATAACGGGAGATATCTCCGCGGTTTCCGAGGACGGCCGCATCATCTTGGAAAACATAACGGGCGGCGTGACGGCCGAAAGTGAAGATGGAGATATCCTCTTTTCCGGAAAGGCCACACGTCTGCGGCTCGAGAATCAAGACGGAGATATCGATGCCGCCGTGTTGTCCGGTTCCCGCATGGAAACGGACTGGTGGATCGAATCGGAGGACGGGGATATCGACCTCAGACTACCGCTCGATTTCCCGGCGGATTTTTACATCATTACGGAAGACGGGGATATAGACAGCCGACTTCCGATCACGCTGCACGATCTCGCTTCCCGCAGCAAACTGAAGGGGAGACTCAATCAGGGCGGAAAAATGCTGACCCTCAAAACCGAAGACGGAGACATCACCCTGCGCGAAAATAGAAAGTAACGCGATACGAACCGACGGCAAAGGATCATCTTTAAATAAGGATAAATCACTCCGGCTATGAATCGTTATCGAACAGGGCCTTGTTTTCTCCTCCACACATCCTTTCCAGCCTGAAACCTTTCCGAGAACAGACGTCCATCAGCACCATGTTTAAGGCGGTGTGAGAGCAGGAGTGCCATACGAGGCCGACCCGCCCTCCCTCATATTAAGGTATATTCAGGCTAAATCTCGTCAGTGAAAAGACATCTGTCAGCACCAAATCTAGGATAAGGCGGGCCAACCCGCCCACCCTGACACTATGGAAAAAAACGTACGCACAGCCTTCAAATATCCGACTGAGACATAGGGCCCTCCCTCATATTAAGGTATATTCAGGCTAAATCTCGTCAGTGAAAAGACATCTGTCAGCACCAAATCTAGGATAAGGCGG
>CAYSQW010000050.1:0-25573 GCA_964433135.1 uncultured Eubacteriales bacterium | reverse complement strand
GTTTTAATGTAACAATAGAATTCATAGAAGACGAAGAAGGCACAGGACATTCGCCTTCGACTTATGGATGATGAATAGAAACATGGCAACCTAAACCTCGCCAGCTCCATCTTATAAATATCTGAAACAATGACCCCTGGAGCCTTGAGAATGCCATGATACGCAACTACATCAAAACTGCCCTCAGAAATATCCGCCGCCATAAAGGATACTCGTTCATCAATGTGGCCGGCCTGGCCATCGGTCTGGCCTGCAGCTTTTTCATCCTGCTCTGGGTTCAGGATGAAATGAGTTACGACAAATTCCTTCCCGAAAGCGATCGAATCTTCAGCGTCAAACGCCACACCGTCTTTGGGGGGAAAAAAGGCACAGGCACTTCCATGCCCAAACCCCTTGCTCAGGTGCTTGTCGATGATTATCCTGAAATCACCCATACCGTCCTGATGAGCGCGAGGGGTGAAAATGTGCTCACCTATGACTATGAGGCTTCCCGCTCGGAGGGACATTATTTCGGTTCCGATTTCTTCACGGTATTCCAATTCCCCTTGATTGTCGGAGATCCCGCATCCGCACTTCTGGATCCGGAATCCATCGCCATCTCCGAATCCCTGGCACAACGGTTTTTCGGCCTTGACTGGCGCGAAAAAAAGGACATTCTCGGTTCCATGATCAATGTGGATCATCGTCTCAATGCCAAACTCACCGCCGTATTCGAGGATGTCCCGGCCAATTCCAGTCTCCAGTTCGAATTCGTCATCCCCGTACAGGAGTTTATTCGAAGAAACGATTGGGTTGAACGCTGGGACAACAACGGCCTTGGCCTCTTTGCCCGTCTGGAAGAGGGGGTCGATCCGGCGGTCGTCAACGCCAAGATCAAAGACCTGATCGACCAGCATGTGGACGCCTGGGAATCGGATGTCTTTCTTCAGCCTTACACCGACATGTACCTGTGGTCCAATTTCGAAAACGGCGTATTGGTAGGCGGCCGCATCGACTATGTGCGAATTTTTCTCTTAGTCGCCGTCTTCATCATCCTTATTGCCAGCATCAATTTCATGAACCTGGCCACGGCGCGCAGCGCCCAAAGGTCCCGGGAAATCGGAGTGAGGAAAACCGTGGGCGCCACAAAATCCTCCCTTTCCCTCCAATTCATCGGTGAATCTCTGATGACAGCCATGATCGCCTTCGTTTTTTCCATGATCCTCATATTTCTGCTCCTTCAAAGTTTCAATCAGCTCACGGGCAAGCTCATCCACCTTTCGCCGGCGGATCCGGGTTTATGGCTTCAATTCGGAGGTCTGGCGTTGTTTACGGGACTTCTGGCCGGATTCTATCCGGCTCTGTATTTATCATCCTTCAGCATCGTCAGTGTGCTGAGACGAGGCGCTGGAAAAAAAACAAGGGGCAGCGGCCTGCGCAAGGGTTTGGTGGTCTTTCAGTTTGTCATGTCCATTATTCTGATTATCGGAACCCTCACGGTTTACCGGCAATTGCATTACATCCGGAATAAGGCCCTGGGCGTTGACAGGGAAAATGTGATTCATCTGGCTTTGGAGGGCAATATCCGAGACCAGTTCGATGCTTTCAAACAGGAATTGCTCAACAAACCGGGGATCATGAATGTGGCTCTATCCAGCCAGAATCCCCTGGCTTTGGGACACGACACAATCAGTGTTGAGTGGGACGGAAAAATCGAAGGGGACAACACCCTCTACAACATTGTCAGTACCGGATATGACTTTGTGGAGACCATGAAAATCCAGATGAAAGCAGGACGGGTCTTCAGCAAGGAATTCAGCACCGACTCATCCAATTACATCATCAATGAAAAAGCGGCCGCCGCCATGGACATGGACAATCCGCTGGGTCGGCGCCTAACCCTCTGGGGGGAGGAAGGGCACATTATCGGCGTGGTCAAAGATTTCCATATGAGGTCGCTTTACGAAGGCATCAGACCTGTGATTATGCGCCTGGCGCCTGAAGACACAGGAATTATCTATGTCCGGACAGCGGCCGGAAAAACCCGGAATGCCCTGGCCTCCCTGGAACACGCGCACAATCAGTTCAATCCCGAATATCCTTTCAACTACGGCTTTCTTGACGAAGACTTCGAACAGACCTATCGAAGCGAGACCGTCATCGGCACGCTTGCCAATGTCTTTGCTGTTCTGGCCGTTCTGATCGCCTGCCTCGGTCTTTTAGGCCTGGCCTCTTTTACGGCAGAACAGCGAAACAAAGAGATCGCCATCCGAAAAGTGCTGGGTTCATCGGTTTTGAACATTATCATGCTGCTTTCAAGAGAATTCATCCTGCTCGTTGTGGGCGCCTATGTCGCGGCCCTCCCCGTCGCTTACATCCTGATGTCGAAATGGCTGGATGACTTCGCCTTCCATACAAAAATCAGTGTGGGTGTTTTAATCGGCACAGGGGTCTTGTCGGTCCTTCTGGCATGGCTGACTGTCAGTTACCAGTCGATCCGGGCGGCCACGGCTGATCCTGTGGTGTCTTTGCGGTTGGAGTAACGGATTTCGGATGAGGTGTTGGAAGAAACACGCAGCAAACCTCCTTAATGGTATAACACAACAAAGGCGATATGGTTCTTGATCAAGACATGCGCTAAAAGCTTATAGAGAAAAACGCTCCGGTTTTTTTTGTTTTGTGTATGTCATACCCTTCCGAAAGGTTTTTTCGCTAAATATTTTTCCATGTCTCCTACGATCTCCAGACCGGCAAAACGCCCCGTGTCATGAAACAGCACCCGGCCGGCTCTGTCTTTGAGCTCCAGGATCACCGTAGAGATAATGCTCTCCCTGATCTCACGGTCCATTTCTCCGTGGCGCGGAGCTTTAAGCACTCCCCCATCTCTGCGTATCGCCCTGATCGTAAGCTGATGTCGACGATTGACCACCCTCAGGCAAACCTCTTCCGGGCCCACCCGAAGCTGTTCCACTCTGGACCGGTTATAGGTGGCAAAACGATGGACCTTCCCCCCGAAATAGAGAAATGACAGGAACCCTGGGAAAAACCCCTTCAACCAGGGTATACGCGCCAGGGAGATCATGAAAGAGGCACGGTCATCCCTATCAAAATGGTTGGACTGGATCCAGATCCAATCTGACGGCATGCTTCGTCCCCAGTCCTTTTCAATGTACCCTCTGCCCCCTGTGAAATCGATCATTGATCCGTTGATTTTCAGGCTTCCCGTAAGATTGTGATGCATGGAGACCACTCCATGATAACACTCCATCATGGGTACGTAACTGTACCATCCCATGATCCCCGGGGCGGTTACCTTGAAGGGGAAAGGAACCGGGTTCTCCGGAATGAGCTTACCCGACATTTTTAATTCATCCATTTGGAGATCCAATTCGATCCTGTTCAGTGAAAAAACGTTCGGACCTACCTCTATATGGAATTCCTTACGGCTGTACCTGAATGATTCCACCGGATACCGCTGGTAGAACGTTTGACCGCTGTTGGCATGGATCACCTGAATGAAGCTGTGTGGATCGTTGGAATAGGAGACACCCGGGATGACCGACCAGACTTGCAGCCCCCCGCTGTCAAGAAGTTTAAAGTACCATCCCTCAAAATAGCCGGAAGGGTGCCCTGATCCCTGGTAGACCGAAGGACGGAAAAGCCGTGGAAGGTGCCTTCTCATTTGCATGTGAACCTTACCGCTTGTTCGACCCAATCGTTCAACGGCCCATTCCTTTTATGCTGAGTTGGATCCTTTTACGTGCAAGGTCCACCATCAGTACCCTGATTCTCACATGTAATATAAGAATTAGATTTGTGCACAACCCAGCCGGATGCAAATTTTTAACAAGAAATTCTCTTCCATCATCCGGAACAAGTATAGATCGCCCCGGCAAACACTGTCAATTCCGGGTTAATAATTCATCCAGTTGGGCTGATTTATTCTATTAATAATGAGAGTATTATAAATTTCTCTCCCGAAAAGAAATTTCTTAAAGCTTATTTTTAGGGGGGAAAATCGATTCAAGGCGGTGCGGCTGGTTATTCGATTATTCTCAGCCGTTGTTTTCAGTTTGATAAAGGTATAATAACTCCGGCCGACAATTTACGTACACCACATTGATGCAGATAGGGGCCATCCTATCGAAAAAGTAACACAATGCGCCTTCCCATGTGTTGAACTTATGTGAAGGTTGTCAATGGATAAAAAATGTCAGACAAAAACCCAATTCAGATTCGCATTGCGGAGTACTATTCGCGCTACGGCCCTATGGTGCTCCGCCGCTGCCGACAACTCCTCAAAAATGAGGAAAAAGCTCTGGACGCCATGCAGGAGGTTTTCGTCAAATTGATCCTCTACCATGATCGGCTCAAGGATCGACATCCCTCCAGCCTGCTCTACCGAATCTCAACCAATGTTTGCCTCAATCTGCTCAGAGCGGAAAGGAAAAGGACAATGGTCCTGAAAGAGGATATGTTTACCCGGATCGCCAGTTATGATCACCATGAGGACAAAGTCATCTTGCGGGATACGCTTGATCGGCTATTCAGGGGCGAGAAAATTTCAACACGTGAGATTGCCGTGATGCATTTTGTCGACGGCATGACACTTAAAGAAGTGGCCCAGGAAGTCGGTCTGTCTATTTCTGGGGTACGCAAGCGTTTGCGAAACCTGCGCACCCGCCTGGAATCTCTGGAGGAGACCCCCAATGAAGGCTAAATCAATAAGAGATTGGGAGTTGGAGCGCTATCTGCTGCGCGAACTTTCCCCTCATCGCCTGCGGGAGATCGATGACATGATCGAGGACGATCCGGATTTGCGCCGGCAGCTCGCCGACCTTAAAAGGTCAAATGATCAGATCCTCCATCGATATCCATCGAAACATCTGGTTTCCGCCATTCAACACAAGCTCGAGGAAAAGAGGCCTAACGCCGATAAGAAAAAAGCCGGGCCCTTCCCCAGAAAATGGCTCTATGCGGTCCCCTTGCTGGCCTCCGCTCTCGGTTTGATTTTTGTTGTGTTGTTGAATCTCAACATGCCCTCTCACCAGGAGCTTCAGGTTGGAGGACAGCCGGCAACTCGCATCAAGGGGGAAGAGGATATCGATATTTCCCAACCCCGGATCATCATTTACCGAAAATCGGGAGAAAGCGCGGAAATCATAAATAATGGAGATTCGGCTTCGCAAGGAGACCTGCTCCAGATCGCCTATATTCCGGCTGGAATGACCTATGGCGTCATTTTCTCTATCGACGGAAATGGGATCGTCACTCTGCATCACCCGGATCATGCGGGAGGATCGAGCGATCTGATGCAGGAGAAAAAGGTCCTGCTGGCCAGTGCGTATGAATTGGATGATGCGCCGCGGTATGAACGGTTTTTCCTGGTTGCCGCCATGGAAAAAATCGACACGTCCCGCATCCTCGAGCTTGCGGAGCAGTTGGCGGAATCCCCCGGCTCCGTTCGCACGGATGATTTATCCCTCCCTAACACCTTCACTCAGTTTTCCATCCTGGTAATAAAGGAGAATGAAGATGAAAGCTAAATATTTCACGATTGGCGTTGTTTTTTCATTCATCCTAAATTTCGGAACGACCTTAATGGCTCAAGCGCCTGAAGAAGACATCATCAAGCGCTTTGCTCTGGCTATGGGCGCCAACCATGGTGGACAGAAGCGGGCTCATCTCCGGTATGCGCTTACCGACGCGGAAGCTTTTATAAAAGTCATGGAGGAGTTGGGAGGCATCCATGCGGAAGACACCATGTTCTTAGCGGAACCTGATGTGAGGACATTTTATACGGAAATGGTCCGCTTTCAGGAAAGAGTGGCCCGGGCCCAGAAAAAACATGGGCGGGTGGAGGTGTTTTTCTACTATTCCGGTCATTCCGATGATAACTTTATCCTTTTAGGTGAAGAAAAAGTATCCTACAAGGACCTGCGGGAGAGCCTGGCTGACCTGAAGGCGGATGCCCGAATCGCTATTTTAGACTCTTGTGCCTCGGGGGCTTTTACTCGATCCAAGGGCGGGAAAAAACGGCAGCCGTTTTTGATCGACTCCGCGAACAATATGAAGGGTTTTGCTTTCATGAGCTCGAGCTCGGCGACCGAAGCTTCCCAGGAGTCCGACCTCATTCGAGGTTCGTTCTTTACCCACTATCTCATCTCGGGACTGCGGGGAGCCGCGGATATGACCCGGGACGGGCGCGTAACTCTGAGCGAAGCCTATCAGTTTGCCTTTAATGAAACCCTGACCCGGACGGCCTTGACCAGCAGCGGGCCCCAGCATCCCTATTATGATATTGCGATGGCCGGAACCGGAGATGTCGTGGTGACGGATGTCCGGAAAGGGGCCGCACTCATGGTCTTGACGGAAGACATCGAAGGGAAAATCTTTGTGCATGATGCCGACGGTCATCTGGTTGTGGAGCTTTCAAAATCCGCCGGCCGATCCATCGAGCTGGGTCTTGAGGAAGGGAAATATCGGATCATCAACCTTCAAGCGGATCATGTATTCGAGGCCACGATCGTTCTGGAAACGGGTGCAAAATTCGAGTTGAAGCCGGAGATGCTGGAGAGTACCGAGATCCTCTATACGACTCCCCGCGGAGCAAGGGAACAAAACCTCCGGCGCGATACGATCATCCAGGGAAAACCCACCTATCGTCTCTTCGGGGAGTTCACCACTCTGTCCACCAGCATAAATGGGGAGTACGGTCTGCTGATGGGAGCCGCTGTCGGGGTTACGGTGAACCGTATTTTCTCCGTCGGCGCCGGTGGGTTCGGGAAAGTCAACTATAATCCAGGCCTCCCCGGTTATGGCGGGCTTTACTTAGGCTATAATTTCAATCCGGAGAAAAAGCTTCATTTTCGGGCGACGGTATTAATGGGCGCCGGATCTTCGACTTCGGGGACGGTCTTCTATGTCTTGGAACCCGGTGTGGATGCGGTTCTCAATCTTTCCTCGGTTGTCAGGATCTGGGCCGGATTAAGCTATCCTCTCGTGGACAAGCCCGACAGTGGTTTGGACTACCCGGTCCTCGGCGTCGGATTCCAATTCGGTAAATAAGGGATCGGATTATTTCTTTTTCCGAAGATCGATCCGGATCTTGCCATAGTCGGCGGGATCGACGCGTATGACATCCGGAAGATCGCCCTGACCTATCGTGCCGCTTGGCGGAGACGTTGCCGGCCAGGGCACGGCCGGATGCCCGCTATTCCAAATCAAGAGCTTATAAGAGCGTCCGCGATAGCGGAATGTTTCACCGCTGACCTATCTCTTTTCCGGTCTCTCCTTTGGGAATGAGCCTCCATATTATGTGTCCACCTTTTTCGCTTTTATGTTCACATGAGAACATGATGTGTTCGTGATTGGACAGATGGTGCCGCATGATCGATCGGAATCCCTCCGGATTTATATTGGCATATTTATTGCTCTGATATCTGCGGGGGGGAAAATGAAACCAATCAGTATGATCCACAGTCCATTTTTTAGAATCCTTGTGATTTTTTCCTTTGTCCTGCTTTTTACTTTTTCAGCTGCTTCCTCACAACAACAAGCCGCGGCGGAAGAAATACCGGAGTCGGGGACAGCTGAGAATCCTTACTTTGTTCCCCGGGCTGATTCCGCAATCAAGGTTGATGCCGTTTTGAATGAGAGAGCGTGGGAACAAGCCCTGATCCTGGATCTGAACTATGAGGTCCGCCCCGGTGAGAATGTCCCCCCCCGGTCAGAACGGAAGTCCTGCTTACCTATGATGAAAAAAACCTATATGCCGCTTTCCGCTGCTATGATCCGGATCCATCCGCCATCCGCGCGCGCCTGAGAGACCGGGATACTCTGGGAGGAGACGATTGGATTGCCCTGATATTGGATACTTATAATGACGAACGGAGAAGTCTGGATTTTCTTGTGACCGCGGCCGGTGTGCAAATGGATGGGATAGAGGCTCCAAGCGGGGAGGATCCGGGATGGGATGCCATCTGGGATTCCGCCGCCGAAATCAAGGACTGGGGATATGTTGTCGAGATCGCGATCCCCTTTTCTTCCCTCCGCTTCCAGCGCAGGGAAGGTCCCCAGATCTGGGGATTTGATGCCGTCCGGAGATATCCCCGCACTCATTCTTTTCACATCGGGCTATTCCCCCGCAGCCGGAGTAATAACTGCTACCTCTGTCAGGCCGTAAAGATCCGTGGTTTTGAAAATGTCAGCCCGGGCAATAATATTGAGCTCAATCCAACCGTCACGGCTTTTCACACGGACGCCCGGCCTGAATTTCCTTCCGGTGATTTAAAGAAGCGGGACCAGGAGGCGGAGATAGGACTTACAGCACGATGGGGAATAACCCCCAATCTCACCTTTAGTGCGACGGCCAATCCGGATTTCAGTCAGGTCGAGGCCGATGCCCTTCAGCTTGACATCAATCAGCCTTTTGCCCTTTTTTATCCGGAAAGACGGCCTTTTTTCACCGAAGGGGCTGATTATTTCAATTCATTGGAACGGGTGGTGTACTCACGTACGGTCCGTGATCCTTCATGGGGTTTTAAGCTTACCGGGAAAGAGGGAGCCAACACCTATGGAGCATACACGGTCCGTGATGATATCACCAACCTCATATTCCCCGGCAGCCAAGGCTCTGATTCGACTTCCCTGGAAAAAGGAAATACGTCTTCGGTGCTGCGCTATAAACGCGATTTTGGAAGTCATTATACGGCGGGGCTTTTCGCAACCGACCGCGAGGGGTGTGATTATTACAACAGAGTGTTCGGGTTTGATCTGGACTTCCGTGTCACTCCCACCAACCAGCTGCAGTTACTGGTGCTGGGATCGAAAACCCGGTATTCGGAGGAAACCGCGATGAATTTTTCCCAGCCGAAAGGAGCCTTCAATGATTGGCTGGTTTCCTTTGAATATGATCACTACACCCGCACTTGGGGATGGTGGGCCGATTATGAACAGACGGGGCCGGATTTCCGGGCTGATCTGGGCTTTATTCCCAGGGTGGGCTACCGCAATGTTGAGGGGGGCGTGCTTTATACGTGGAATGCCGAACCGGGGAATTGGTGGGCTCAGTTTAGAGCCGGGACCGAGTTGAATTATTTTGAAGACTGGGACGGCAGGCCGCTCAATAAAGCGGCCTCTCTCTGGTTCAATTACAGCGGAGCCCTGCAGTCAAACTTATTTGTGCGGGGAACGACCATGAGAGAAGCATATAACGGCCGCCGGTTTAATTTAAATTCTTTTACGCTTACCGGGGGGTTCCTGCCGACCGAAGATCTGCGTATCGGTATGGACATACATTTAGGAGATCGCATTGATTATGCCAATACCCGTAAAGGCCGTCGGCTCAGGATTAATCCCCGCCTTGACTATAATCTGGGCCGGCATCTGCGTCTGGGTATTGACCATATTTTTGAGAGGATGTCTGTTCAAAATCCACGCCTGTATACCGCCAACATCAGCCAGATATCCGCCGTCTATCAGCTTAATATACGCACTTTCTTTCGCTCGATTCTCCAATATGTTAATTATGATTACAATTCGGGAAATTACACTTTTCCTATTGATTCTGAATATAGGACTTTTTATACTCAGCTGCTGTTTTCCTATAAATTAAATGCCCGCACGGTTCTGTTCCTGGGTTACAGCGATAATTACCTGGGCAGCCAGGAATTTGGTCTGACACAGGCCGATAGAACTTTTTTTGTTAAGCTGGGCTACGCCTGGGAACCGGTATAACAATCTGGGGATCAATCCTTTTTCAATTCATCAGTCACTTCTATTCCGACCCGGTAGTAATCATTGTTACGGCTGAAAAAAAGCAGCTTGCCGTCGGGCGAGACATAGGAATTGCATGCGCCTTCATCATTGACCGTTTCGCTCATTCTTTGATCAACCGTCCACGTACCATCCGATTTTTGATAACTGATATACAATCCCTTCCGGCTGCCCGTGACCTGCCCCCCATCAATATACCACTGCTAGAGGGAGATTTGCAGGGAGCAGATCAAGGAGTTCCACTGTCAATGCCGTGTTAAGCCGGGTGATAAGAAATAACAGAGATCAGAATACGTGATCCGCATTATCCGGCCGGACTGATTATCCCATTGTTAACGATGGGATTAGCAATAAATTCACAGGGAAAAAATATCTTAAAGCTTATTTTTAGGGGCAAAAATCGACTCTATGAAAGCACTTCCCCTAGAGGGATTTCGTATCTATCACTCAATCAATCAGTTAATTCAGCCCGGCTGCAAAATGCCGTCCATTTTCAAAAGGTATTTCTCTTTTTCATTTCTTCATCAATCTGATAAACTCAAAGCCATGAATCCGGATATTCTCCAGGATCATGACATCCATGGGTCATCGTTTTTTCCTGAAATCCCCACAATCCTCAGGGGGGCCGGAACTGTTTTCTCAGGAATGATCCTTGGTTCCGCTCTACGCTATTTATTCCAATTGCTGATCGCCCGGAAAATGGGCCCTGAGCTTTTCGGGCTGTTTTTTTTGGGCTTCGGGCTATTCAAAATGCTGAGCACGATAACAGAGCTGGGACTTCCAAACGGGATTATTCGGTATGTGGCGATTTTCAAGGGAGAAAAAGACAGCCGGCGCATAAAAGGCGTCATCATTACAGCCCTCTTGACGGCAGTTGCAGCGGGAACAATAGTTGGGATTGCAATGTTTTCACTTTCCCGGCTCATATCCGTACATCTCTTCAATAAACCGGCACTGACGCCCGTTCTGAAATATTTCGCCATCATTCTTCCCTTTTCAACGATAACGACCATGATCGTTTTCACACTGCAGGGATTTAAAATTCTTAAAGACAAAATCCACATCAGGGAAATATTTGAACCCCTTGGAAGGATCATCCTTGCCGTTCTTTTCATAGCTTGGGGATTCACTCTTGAAGCGCCTCTATTGGCCCACCTTGTTGTCGGCATCGCATCCGTATTTGTCGCCTGTCGGCTGCTCTGGAAACGTTTCCCTTCGATTTTAAAAAGACACATAAAACCCATTTTCGAACACAGAAAACTGTTCCGATTTTCTTCTCCCCTGCTTTTTGCCACATTCATGGGTCAGCTTTTGCTGTGGACCGACACATTGATGCTGGGATATTTCAAAGCTTCCAACATTGTGGGAATATACGGAGCAGCCCAACGGACTGCTCTTCTGTGCAGTCTGATTCTCTTCTCCTTCCATTCCATATTTGCGCCTATCATCGCAGATCTGCACAACCGGAAAAAATATTTCGACCTGAATGCCTTGTTCAAGATTGTCAGCAAGTGGTCTTTCAGTCTGAACTTTCCTCTCTGCATCATCTTCATCCTTTTTTCTTCAACCGTGTTGAACCTTTTCGGGCCGGAATTCATCCGCGGCGGCGCCGCCCTCAAGGTTCTGATATTGGGGTGGCTGGTTCATTCCTACCTGGGAATAACAGGGCAGATGATCACCATGACGGGGCATTCAAAATTACAGCTGATCAACAACGTTGGTATGATTCTAATGAATATAATCTTGAATATCTGCCTGATCCCCGAATACGGCATGCTGGGAGCGGCTCTGGCGACATCAACATGCATAATCGTCATCGATATCATAACCACATTGGAGGTTCGCTTCATCTTGAACATGCATCCTTTCCGAAAGGACTGTTGGAAATCTCCTCTAGCCGGAGGAATCGGAACCATTTTTATTTTGATGTTTACAGGTCTTGTCCGAATAAATTATAATACCTTCCTTTTTACGATTTTGATTGGGGCGTTTTTCATTTTAATTTATATCGCACTTATTTTTGTCCTCGGGATCAGCAAAGAAGAAGTTTTCATTTTCAGGACGATTTCAGAGCGATTGAAAGTAAAAAACGGATAAAATGTTTAGTCAAAAACTCGCCGAAATAATTCCTCATATCGAAAAAATCGGGGCGCTTCCATTGATCTCCATATCTGAAACAAGAGATTTGCTGGAAAAATGCATCTCCGGAAAACATTTGGATACACAGGAAGTCGTTCTTTTGATGAACGGGATGAATAAACCGGAGATAAAAGCATTCGTCCTTGAATTCGCAGTCCAATACAAGCGTCCCCACCGCCAAGAAATCCTGCTCCTTCCTCCTCTTTATTTCACCAGTATATGTGAGAACAAATGTCTTTACTGCGATTTTTCTTCGGGAGGGGCGCGTCTTTCCCATGAAGAATTCGGACGGGAATTCGATAGGCTTCTGGATCTGGGATACCGCAGCATCGAACTCGTCAGCAGCCAGGATCCCCTGCTCTTCAAGAAGTCGGATAAATACAAAATAAATGAGCAGTATTTTCAGATCGATCCCATCGCGGAATATTTCAAAATCGCAAGAGACAAGTTGGATGCCCGAGGGGGCGGGATGCTCACCAGCAATATTCCCCCGGTTGATGCGGACAGCTTCCGAAAACTCAAAACAGCCGGTTTGAACTGCTATCTGCTGTGGCTTGAAACATTCAACGCCTCCCAATACTCAAAACTGCATAATCCCGAAGGACCTAAGTCCGATCAGAATTTCCGTTTGGATTCCTTTGACAAGGCCGCGGAAGCGGAAATCGAACACAATGCCGGTGCTTTTTTGAAAGGCCTCTATGATTGGCGGAAAGAACAGGCCTGTCTTTATCTTTTCGACCGACACCTCAAAGCTAGAAACGCCAAGGGATTTTCCATCATCGGCACCCCCCGGCTTAAAGGACCGTTTGCCCGATCTCATATCGTCCAGCCTTATTTCGTCTCCGATGAAGATTACGAATTGAATATCGCTCTTGATCACATTCTCTATGACGGGGTTCTCTGGCTTCAAACCAGAGAGTCTCCGCAGTACAACGACTATTTGATGGATAAATACGGTGCCGGCAATATCCTGACTCTCGACTGCTCCACCGCTCCGGGAGGATACAGCGGCCCGCCGAAAGCCAAGGCGCAATTCCCCGTACACCGACAGAATCTGAAAAAAGCCGTCGCCGCGTTGGAGAGCAAGGGATATCATGTTCACTTTCAATGGGACATCCGGACGCTCCATGATTTCATGAGAAAACATCCACAATGACATCGATAGCTAACAAAATATTTCTCATAAAATTAGAGCCTGATTACCAGAGTTATAAGATCGCCCCTCCTTTCGGCATCCTCTATCTCGCAGCCGCACTGGAAAAAGCCGGCTATCCGGTTAAACTGTTCCACTGCAGGGGCACTCCGCGAAATATCAAACGTATCGTGGATGAGATCATTCAATCAAGTCCTCTTCTCGTCGGCTTCTCCTCTCTTACGGGAGAAGCGCTCCTCCCCAGCCTGGCGGCTTCAACCGAACTCAAAAAAAGATCCTCCATTCCAATTGTCTGGGGCGGACTTCATGCCACCATGCTTCCCGAACAGACCCTGAGGAATGACAACATCGACTTCATCGTACACGGAGAAGGCGAAGTCACTCTCGTGGAACTCGCGGAACGAATCAACCGAGGGGAACTCCTTCCGGGCTCTTTCAGAGACATAAAGGGGCTTGGGCACAAGGACCGGGGAAAAATCGTGATCAATCCCGTTCGTCCTTTCATCACGAATCTGGATGCTTATATCCCCGCATGGCATCACTTTGATATCGAGGATTATTTTTATAAAGGCCGCCAGTTCTATTCCGAATTCGGATCCAGTCTGCCCGGCGATAAAATCGCCGCGTTGATCACCAGCAGAGGCTGTCCCTCACGCTGCGGATACTGTTATAACCAATTCGTCAACAAGCGGCATTTCAGGGCACATTCCGCGGAACATGTTATTCGGGACGTTGAAACGCTTAAAAAGGACCACGACATCAGCGCCGTAATCTTTGAGGATGACAACTTTTTCAGCGACCGGGAACGCGCATTGAAAATAGTACGTGAAATCAATATCCCCTGGAGTGCAACCATCCGGGCCGATTATGTCGCAAAATGGGGATCGGATTTCGTGCGAACCCTGAAAGAAAACCTTTGTGTCGAACTCCGTATCGGCGCCGAGTCGGGCTCACAAAAAGTGCTCGATATCATGCGGAAAGACATAACGCTGTCGGACATCCGCAAAACATCCGAGCTGTGCCGAACATTCGATCTGCCGGCGCTGACCAACTTCATGGTCGGAATCCCGGGGGAAACGTGGGAGGATGATCTACAAACATTCAGCCTTATGGATGAGTTGGAAGAAAAAGGCAATATCGTGAACGGCCCCACGATTTTCCTCCCTTATCCCGGCACCCCCCTCTATACACTGGCCGTCGAAAAAGGCTTTGTCACGCCTCGGGATATTACGGAATGGGGGAAAAACTGGGGTCCGACCCAGCCGAGGACGCCTTTTGTCGACCGCAGAGCCAGATTCGCCGGATATTACAGAGTTTTAGCCCTTAGAAAAGAAGAAAAAAATTTAAAGATTCCTTATTTCACGCGGATATTGAAACGGATCGCCAAGAAGAGATGGGAAAAAAGATATTTTCTATTTCCGTTGGACTATTATATACCGCGATTCTTTCTTAGGCTGCTGCAGTCGCTGAAATTGAAGAAAATCGCCCGTATGATGTATGATTAAGGCTCTAAGTCCATGATGTGAATCACCTCAAGATATGGCGGGAAAATGCGTTTTCATCATTTTTATAGATTATTACAGCTCTTGAACAATCCGAAAAAAGCATCTTCTGAAATAAAAAAAATACGGCAGCGAAAGCTTCACCGATTGTTATCCCACGCTTACGAAAACGTTCCTTACTACCATGAACTTTTTCATTCATCCCGAATAAAACCCGAAGACATCCGAAGTATCGAAGACCTCCGTTATCTTCCGCTCACTACGAGAGAGACTCTTCAAGACCTGGACCTCAAGGATAAAACCTCCGCCCGAAACCGCGAACGGCCGTTGAGATCTTCCGCAACCAGCGGGACAACGGGTTTCCCGCTGAGGATATATCACAGCTCGGGAGATGCCACGATGATGAATCTTTCCTGGGCGAGGGCGTTTTTATCCTCCGGCATGAAACCTTGGGAGAAGATGATCGCCTTCATAGGCCGTAAAGATGTTGATGAAAGCAAAAAATGGCATGAGTATTTTGGTCTCTGGCGGAGAACCGAGATTTCCACATGGGAACCTTCCGAATGCTGGATCCGCGACCTCCGGAAATTGAAACCGTCCATCTTGATCGGATATGTCATGACCCTGAAAATCCTGGCTGAAGCCGTCGTGAAAGACAACATCCCGGATATCAGTCCCCGAATGATATTCCACAGTTCCGCTCTCCTCGATGCCCATTCCCGCGCGTTCATTGAGTCCGCTTTAAGCACTAGGATCATCGATATCTACGGTTCCGACGAAGCCGGCTGCATCGCGTGGGAATGCCCAGATTGCGACGGTTATCATATCAGTGCGGACATGGTTATCGTAGAAATCATAAAAAACGGCAGGGCCGCGAAAAAAGGGGAAGAAGGGGATATCGTGATCACCAACCTTCATTCCTCCGCCATGCCGATCATCCGCTATCGACAAGGAGATATCGGTGCTTTTTCCGTCGAACAAGCTCTGTGCGGAAACAAATTCCCGCTTCTCAACCAAGTCATCGGGAGGTCGGATGATTTTATCGTACTGGAAAGCGGGCGCAAGATTTCCCCGCATCCTTTCTATCATTGTATCGATCCCTTTACGGAAGTCAGAAGATGGAGGATTATCCAGGAAGAGTCAAGCGGCATTCTGGTTGAAATAGAACCTGGGAAAGGATATGACACGCACGTTCAAAACGCGCTACGAACAAAGCTTGAAAACCTGGTAGATGGAAATCTCGAGATCATGATCAAGACAACAGATTCGCTGATCATTGAGCCGGGAACAAAATTCCGGGCGGTTCATTCCCTGGTCGAAGGATACCGTTAATAACATGCATGACACAAGACGCTTCCCTTCTCCCATATCCGTTATGAAGAACTCGATCAAATCCAATTGGTTTCCTTATCGAGCCAAGTCTTTTTCTCTGCGCGCGATGTGCATCTATGTGACATATCGCTGCAACATGCGATGCCGCACATGCGGGATATGGAAACAAAACAAACACTTCGAACCACACGAGCTCAGCAAGGAAGAATTCGATCACGTTCTTTCCGATTCGTTTTTCAACAACCTCGAATTCATCAACATAAACGGCGGAGAGCCCAACTTGAGGTCGGACCTGATCCCACTGGTGCGGATGCTGATCGCGAAGTTTCCCCGCCTCCATACCGTAACCATGAACTCAAACGGCCTGCCTCCTTCCGTAATGGAGAAAAACGCCACTGAAATCTCCCGCTTATGCCGGAGTAAAGGCATTAATTTTTCCATCTCACTATCCATGCATAAAATCGGCTCCGGATTGGATGATATAACGGGCATTCAAAATTCCTATCCTCAGGTCAAGGAAGCATTCGATCGATTGAAGAAGATCCGAGAAAAACAGGGATTCTATTTATCGGCTAACTGTGTGATCAGCAACTTAAATCTGGATTCTCTGGATGAGATGTTGAGCTGGAGCTTGGAAGAGGATATTCCCGTCAATTTCACGCTGGGTGAGATCAGAGACCGGTTCAACAACCAAGACATGAAAGACGATGTGCTGATCAAGCCCGAAGCCAAAGAAAAATTGTGCGGTTTTTTTCGAGAGTTATCTAAACGGAAAAGGACCTATCTCCAACATGCTCTTCGCTACTCGGAGCTGGCTGAAATGCTTGTCTCCGAAAGAACACGACGGCTATCCTGCCATTATGCCATGGCCGGAGTGATCCTCGGCTCCGAGGGATCCCTCTATTATTGTAAAAACAGCAAAGCCATCGGGAATTGTCTCGAGTCAACGGCAACCGAATGCTTTTATGATGAAGACAATCTGGCCTATCGGACCGACACGCTGCTCAATGAGAGATGTCTTCATTGTCCCCCCAATACATTCAACAGGATCGAATCGGAGAAAGATCTATTTAAAATCTTAAGACATTTTATTTTCAAATAGCAGAAACTTTCATGAAAACAAACGATCCAAATACAAAACGAACGCAAACCCGCCGTGGACATCCTGAAAACCGCCATGTCGATATTCCGAGCACAATAAACATCCCCCTTCCCAAAGAGCTTAAAGAACCTCATCGCTATCCCTATGACGACATCACGGCCGCCTTCTGCCGCCTTCTTCAGAAAGAACTCTCCTTCCGACAACAAGCCGGAATGTCGGTGCAGCCGCTGCGCCTCTATCTGTCCAATCTTTTCGAAGTTCAAAATACTCTGCTGCCGCTGGGAGTCGCCGGATACGGTCAACGCCTGGCCCCCATATTGGACATCCTCCGGAAATCGAAAAAACAGCTGACGATCTGTGATGCGGGATGCGGATACGGTACGGAAAGCCTATTATTCGCCCTCTTGGGAATGAACGTCACCGGAATCGAGCTGGTTTCGGAGCGGCGCGAACTGGCCTCATCCCGGATCGATTTCTTTAATTCCATCCGTGAGACACGCCTGAAGATCGATTTTCAAAATGTGAATGTCTTTCCTTTTCTCATGCGATCCGACACCTTTGACGTCATCTGGGCTATGGAAGCGATTTCCCATATTTATCCCCCGGAAAAATTTCTCGATCTGGCCTATTCCAAACTGAACAAAGGGGGATGGTTGGTCATCTCCGATCCGAACAAGATCAATCCTTTGGCTTGGCTGCGCAGTGTCAGGATACGGGGATCCCTGTCACATGCCCCTCACACGCGCTTCCTGGATCCTGAAACACGACAGCCTGTTGAATACGGGCAGGAAAAAATATATTCGGCCCGGACCATGAAGAAAATATTGATCGGATCCGGATTTCATCCCGAAAGAATACACATTTCCGGTTTTTTGGGAAGCAACCTGCTTCCCAAAACCATAGCCAGGAACCCCCGGCTGACCGATGCCATAAAACGAACGCCGCATATCATCCGCAGAATCCCCGTGTTGCGCGGACTGGGATCTCTCTATACCATCACCGCCCAAAAACGATAACGTCCCGGATAACATCCTTCCTGATAAGTATCATGTAAACACTCTTTTCCTGATTGCTTCTTCAAATCCTGACCGGATGATATCGAGACGATAAAAATTCATCGCAAAAGGTGATTGCCATATTCCGCCCTTTGTGGCAGCCTGTATGATGATGGGATTTGAATATACCGGCAGGAGGTCCGTTTTATGAGCACAAAAGCTCCTCGTATTGCTTGGATGCTTTTCCCGCTTATCCTGGTTTTGGCTGTGGGAGGGATTGCGGGCACGGAACAAATAACGCTTCAGCTGCCTGAAATCGATGTTGAGATTCTTGAAGACCATGAGGGCTACGCCTCTTTTTCCGGCACCGACATTCAATTCCTTTCCAACACGGGAGAACCGGCTCTTCCCTTCTGTGTTGTCAAGGCCCTTCTTCCGCCTGACGCCGATCCGGCGACGCTGCAGATCGGTCTGAGCCGGCTTGAATTTCTTCCGATTTCCGGAAGCTGGGACGTTCGACCCACTCCTCCCCTGGCCACATGGGACGGCAGTCGTGTGCTGATCGAATGGCCTGAAGGCATATCCTCCCCCGATGGCAAAAACAGGGATATTTATGAAAAAAACGCCCGCTACCCCTCCCTGCTCATGAAGCCTTCGCATGCAGGAAGAATGCGCAGATGGCGCCTGGTCGATATCCCCATTATCCTTTTCCAATACAATCCCGTAGCAAAAGCTCTCTACCGCTTAAAATCAGCCGCCATCACGATCAGATATCAAAAAGATAGAAACATGACGACGACTTCACGTGAAGACGTCGAATCATTCGACAATATCGGAACCGAAAAAATCAGAAAGGCCGCGGTGAACTTCAATGACATCGCACCGCTTTATCAGAACTTTATCCGAATGTCGGCTTCAACTCAGGCCGGGAACGGCTACGTCATTATCACCACCAGCTCTATCGAATCAAACTCCACTCAGTTGGCAAACTTCACCGCCCATATGACGGCCAAAGGCTTCAATGTCCAAATCATATCGGAAAGCCAATGGGGAGGAAGCTCCGGCGATGCCGCGGCTGAAAACCTGCGGAACTGGCTTCAGGACAACTATCTCAGTCAAAGCATCGAGTATGTTCTCCTGATCGGGGATCCGGATCCCGGCTCGGGAAACGTTCCCATGAAAATGCTTTGGCCGCGTCATAATGCGACATCCTATACGCAGTATAAAAATTCTCCATCCGATTTCTACTACGCCGATCTGACCGGGGATTGGGATCTGGACAACGATGGCTATTACGGCGAATACGGAGACGACTTCGGAACCGGAGGCGTAGACAGAAACTGGGATGTTCTCGTCGGCCGTATTCCCTACTATGGAAACATGACGGACCTGGATCATATCCTGGAAAAGATCATTTCTTACGGGAGCACTCCATTGGAATCTATTGGTTGGAGAAGGAATGTGCTCCTTCCCATGGAACCAAGCGACGGTTCCACTCCCGGCTACCATTTAGGGGAAGAGATCAAAGATGATATCATCATCCCGAAAGGGTCCTGGGGATATCATCGCGTTTATGAGGAAAACTACGGACTCAGTCCGGTCCCGGAAACGGTGCCCTGCACTAAAGACAACGTGACAAACGCATGGAACGGGGTTCCTTTCGGGGCGGTTTTCTGGTGGACCCATGGCAGTTCCACATCCGCATCCGACATCATGGACACGACACATGCCGCCACCCTGAACGACACCTACCCCGCATTCACTTTTCAATGTTCCTGCCTCAATGCCTATCCTGAAGTCACCACGAACCTCGCCTATTCTCTTTTGAAGAACGGCTGTATCGCGACGGTCGGAGCCACCCGGGTTTCATGGTATTATGTCGGACAGCAGAGCTTCTCCGGATCGCCCAGCAATTCCGGGATGACTTACGAATACGCCTCCAGGCTTATCACAAACGGCGATACCAGCGCAGAGTCGCTTTATGATCTCAAACAATCCCTTTATCCATCGAGTGAGTCGATCTGGATGAATTTCACGGTTTTCAATGTCTATGGAAATCCTGCAAACGCCATCATCGATCACAACTCGATCCATACGGTTTCCAATCCCACGGCCCCCACAGGACCCGCGGAAGGAGAGATCTTAACGTCCTATACATTCAACTCGGGCGGGGCCTCCTGTTCCCAGGGACATGATGTGGAATATCGATTCGATTGGAACGATGGCAGTCTGTCCGATTGGACCGCATCATCCTCAGCCTCGCATACCTGGAATTCCCCGGGCACATACACGGTGAGAACTCGAGCAAGATGTGCCGTTGATAATTCCATCATCTCGGATTGGATCTCGGGAACGTCGATCGGCATAGCGACCTGCCTGGCGCCGACACCTCCGGAGAATCCTTCCCCCGGCAATGGGGATGAGAATGTATTTCTCAACCAAGACCTCAATTGGGACGACAGCCTCCACGCAACCTCCTATGATGTCTATTTCGGCACCACCTCTCCTCCTCCTTTCCTCGGCAACACATTATCGAGTGAATACAATCTGGCCGAGCTGCAAGAAGACACACAATATTTCTGGAACGTTGCGGCCAAGAACGGCTGCGGCAGTTCGGAAGGGGAAGAATGGCATTTCACTACCGGCTCTTCATCCGGAACTCATTTCTTCATCCCCTTCGGTTCCTTGAGCTGCGGAAACGTAAACATCGTGAACTGCGGCGATGGAAACGCTGAAGTTTACCTAAAGGTCTACGACGGCAACGGCGCCCTTCAAACGGAAAAAGCGTTCACAATCCCCAAACTCGGAGTCACCCGCACATGGGATCAAATCGGAAACATCTATGATTACGGCAAACCGGTCAATCTGGAGATCGAAAGCGATCAACCCATTATCGGCGACAACATAAAATGGGCGGATCCGCCCTATCCGGTCGGTTCCGGCTTCTCCTGCCTCCCCTTAGACAGGATGAAAGGGAAGCTTTTCTATTTCCCTTTCAGCGCTTTCGGTGCGACGAACGCCTACTGCGATATCGCCAATGCGACAGAATCAAGCGCCGCGGTAATGATCGAAGTCTATGACGCCCAAGGCGGCTTGAAACATACCGAAAGCTTTTCCGTCGGCGCAAAATCCGTGATCCGCAGTTGGGACAAAATCGGGAACATTCAGAATATCGCCGATCCCGCACTGCTTAAAATCACCTCCGATCAGGATATCGTGGTGGACACGGTGCGATGGGAAAACAACGAAATAGGGTGGGGATTCGCCGTAATGCCGGTTTCCGACGCCCAGGGAAGTCATTTTTTCATCCCCTTCGGTTCTCTCAGCAAAGGCAATATCAATATTGCGAACCCCAACGGGAGCACGGCCACAGGAACCCTGAGGATCCGTGATCAATCAGGGACAATACAGGGTGAAGAACCTTTCTCCATTACATCATTGGGAGTCATCAGATCTTGGGATATCATCGGCAATGTCTACGACTATGGAAAACCCGTCACGGTTGAAATCACCAGCAGCCTCCCCGTCATAGGCGACAATATCAAATGGGCCGATCCTCCCTATCCGGTCGGTTCCGGATTTTCATGTCTGCCGACGGATTTAATGAAAGGCAGATTGTTTTATTTCCCATTCAGTGGTTTTTCCGCGACGAACGCCTACTGCGACATCGCCAACATCACGGATTCTTCCACATCCGTTACGATCGAGGTCTATGACGCCGAAGGCCGCTTGAAACATACCGAAAGCTTTTCCGTCGGCGCAAAATCCGTGATCCGCAGTTGGGATAAAATCGGGAACATTCAGAATATCGCCGATCCCGCAATGCTCAAAATCACTTCCGATCAGGATATCGTTGTGGACGCCGTACGATGGGAAAACAACGAAAAAGGGTGGGGATTCGCCGTAATGCCCGCTTCCCTTCTCTTTTGAGAAAAAAGATTTTTATTTTCAAAGATTGCCGTATATAATGAAGCAGCACCCCGACGGTCGCGAGCAAACAGGAACAACCCAATTCTTTGAAGATTTTTATAGCGAATACTCATTCCGTTCTCAATTGCGGTGACGCCGGAATCGTGCTGTCCCAACTCGAGTTTTTGCACAACCGCTTCCCCGACGCAAAAATCTCCCTTGTTTCACGCACCCCTGAAATAGACCGTCCTTTTTACCATTCGAGAGGGATAAAGGTTTTTACGCCCTTTTTCAGAGTCCCCAGCCTGGCTTCGGGATTCCGAAAAAAAGCCGCCCTGAGTCTAAGAGGACTCCTTGATTTCTCAGCTCAGCATGCTTTATCGAACGAGATCAAAAACAGTGATCTCGTCATCAGCTCGGGGGGAGGTTATTTCTGGTCCCACAGGAGACATTTCACGGGACCAATGTTTTATCAAAATTATCTCCCCATCAAATTCGCCCTTAAAAACCGAAAACCCGTCGTCTTTTTTCCTCAATCCTACGGCCCCTTTCTGCACCGCCCGGATGAATTGAGACTCAAACATCTGCTGGAAAATGAGTGTGTTATGAAGATCTTTTCCCGGGAAATGAGATCTTTTCGATATCTCAATACCCTGCTGGAAAACAACCTGGACAAACTCGAGTTGTGTCCCGACATGGCCTTCAAGCTCAATCCCGGAGCCGTTCCAAACGATGCGCGTCGTGAAGTCAGTATGGAACACCCTATCGCGGCAATCACCTTAAGACAGTGGGACTATCCCGGGTCGAACTCTCTACGAGAAAAGAGAGACGCGGAAGACCGCTATCTCACGGAGCTTCTGGGATTCTGCCGAACCTTCCACCGACATACGAAGGGCTCCGTGGTTCTGTTTTCTCAGTCCCGAGGACCGGGAGACATCGAAAACGACAGGGTCATCACGCAGCGGTTCCGGAAGCGTTTACGCGGGGCTCTGCCGGATAAAAACCTTATGAGTATCGATCTCGAAGACATCGCCTCCCCAGCCGACGTCATGCAAATACTGAAACAGGTGGATTTTTTGATCGCCACCCGTTTTCATTCGGCCATATTCGCTTTCATCACCGGAATCCCGGCCGTCTCGATCGCTTACCAATCCAAGGGCCATGAAATCATGAAGCTTCTGGATCTATCAGAATACAGCCTCGACATCACGGATTTTACGGCGGAAAGATTATGGCGGCTGTCTCAGCAAATCCTTGAGAACACTCCGTTGTTGCGTCAAAAGATACGACGGCGGGCGGCATCCCTCCGCAGTGAACTGGAAGCAAAACTCGACCAAGCATTCGATGAGATTCCCGGCTTAAGGTTCAGCTGATCGATAAAATTTTCTTCCTTAAGGACATATCAGATAAACTTTTTTCGACGCGGCGGATATTATAAAAAAACAGGCGCCATGTACGCGAGAAGCACCCCAGGAATAAAATCGGGGCGTCCCCCCGGAAGGGCGGCAGCCGCAGTGCCCATCAACAGGGAAACAGAGGTCAGATGCTGGGGCGTGATGGTCGTGGAATACGCCGGCCTGCGTTTGTCACGGCGAGAGCTGAAGCAACGACGCCATCCCACCTTGAAATCATCTTTTTTTCAAGGTCCTTTTGGAATAGAGAAACCTATCTCCGGGATTCTCAGCACAACCGATATTTTCCGGATCATCGATCCTTCTCAGGATCTGGCGGCGGACACGACGGGCCAGCGGCTCCTTGCCCATGAAGAATACGGATCCGGCATTCAATCCGCTCGATTTCAGATATGCCTCCCTGATCCCATTCCCCTTTTCAGGGCCGATGCCGTCCGGCAGACCCAGAAATAAAAGATCAATCGGTGTGCCTAAATCTTCAACAAAATCAACGGCTCGCGTGTCGTTCAATGAGACCAGATAATCATCGGAAAGACTTGAGAGCCAGAATATCGTTAGTCCGTCACACTGGATGAGGAATCCTTTTTTCGTTTTATAGGAGGGAACCACGGTGACCTTCAACCCGTCGATATCCATGGATTCGGCCGGCTTCGGAAAAACGGCCCGGGAAAGGTTCAGGGTGGAGTAGTTTCCCTCGAAATTCTCATTCAGGATAAATGTGAGACCATCCGCCTCTTCCCTATGATTGTAGAGGGGGTTTCGTCCCTGTAGAGCATAGGACGGATCGGCGGGACGGAAGCTCAGGTCCAGATAGAACCAATGTCGGTCCGACAATTCATGCCCTGTCAGATAACCGCTTCTCAGCGAAGCATCTTGAGAGCGATTTCCGATTTCCGAGTAAGCCAGGATCAAAAAACAGCGCTCCGTAACGATCCCCCAGCTCCCGTTCCGGAGTTTGACGAGCACCGCTTCTCCCGTTTTTACATCCTGAAAATCGCACTCGGAGACCTCCATGCGGGAGGAGGAGCGGCCTGCTCGTCCTCCCCTTTCCTCGAGAAACTCGGCCAGGGTGGAATGACCGTATCGATGGGCATAATCAAGGGGGGTGAATTCATTGTCATCCCGACCGTTGATATCCAGACCAGCCCTGATCAGCAGCTCGGCCGTATCCAGGCGACCGTGGACGGCGGCCAGATGGAGGAGGCTTCTGTGGAGATAAGGATCCGTGATTTTATAATCAGCCCCCGTGTTGATCAAAAGCGCGGAGGTCTTGGCGAAACCATCCCGAACAGCGACGGCAAGCGGTGTTCTCCCCAAGAAATCAGGGGTATCGAGATCGGCCCCCCTGTCCAGCATATAGTTGAGAAAGGCATGGTTGTTATTCAGAACGGTGAAATAGAGCGGTGTTGTGAGCGAATTGCACTGGACATTGACATCCGCCCCCCGCTCAATAAGAAAGCGGCTGAAATCAAACCGGTCGGTCAATGAGGAATGGATCAAGGGAGTGGCGGCTCCGATAGCTCTTGTATCGACGACGGCTCCTCTCTCCAGGAGAAGTTTCGTCATGGGGATGTCATCCATAAAGCCTGCCATATGGATGGGAGCTCTTAGATTACGATCTCCCGTCCTCACCACGGCTCCCTGCTCGATGAGGAAGCCGGCCATTTCAAGATTCCCTCCGAGAACGGCATAATAGAGAGGGGTACGCCCGGTCCGGTCTTCCCGGTTGACCAACTGAGGATTTTCCTTCAACAGGGCTTTCACCATATCCATGTCTCCGGCATAAACGGCGGCATAAATATTCTGCGCTTCGGCCGGCAGGGAGAGCAAGAGACCCAACACCATTATGAGGATTCCTATCTGGGATCCTCTCTTTGCGGTCCCGTCTTCCCTTACGGCGTTCCGACCGTATGTTTGGTTTTGGTTACTCATTATCCATCCTTTTGCTGATTTTTTAAGTAGGCCCGTAATAGCAAGCCCCAATATTTCATACGTTGATCACAATCCAAGCGTTTAGACCAAGGGGCCCACCTGAGGCTTGAAGGACGGAACGCGACGGATTTTATGGAAACGGCCGATACCGGCCTCCCGAAACACCTCTTATATGCGCCCAGGATAGCCGTCATTTGTTTCTTGACATTGAGTCGAATTTTCGTTTAGGTGAAAAGGCTCAAAATAGGGAGTCGTCATATGAAGGACATGAATCCAATATGGTTGGCGCTTATTTTATGCTTCTCGACTGTCGTAGGGAATGCTCAAGATAAAAACCTTCA
>CAYSQW010000049.1:0-26905 GCA_964433135.1 uncultured Eubacteriales bacterium | reverse complement strand
AAATAGGTGAAAAATTCCGGGGATCGCCATCCCATCAGAAAATCCTGTCCTATGCGTGATTTTAATGTGGACATCGAGGCTACAAAGTCAAAACGGAAATGCGCATTCTCGGGTATTTCCTTTAAAATCCCCTTTACATGGAAATCAAAGCGATTGTTAAAAGAGAAAATTTTTCCCACAGGATCATTGGTTCCGAAGTATTGAGAAGCCGCACGGCGAGTAATCAAAACAGCAAAAGGTTCTGACAGTGCTTCACGATCATATCCATGTTCTAAGGGAAATGAGAAGATTTCCATGATCTCCGGATCCACAAAATAAATACGCTGCTCCTGAATCAATGAATCCTCAATGTGCAGGAATCCCTCGAAAAACATCACCCTACCGGCCTGCTCCACTTCCGGGAACATCTCCACTAGTGCTTTAGACAGGCTGGCTTGAGTCCGGCTGCTGCTTCGATCCACAATCCGATAGATCCGGTCTGCGTCTTGGTGAAATCCGTCATAGCTCAATTCATAGCGAATCAATTGAATGAGGAAGAGACAGACAGTCATGCCCATGACCAGGCCAGCAATATTAATGAAGGAAAAACTTTTGTGTCTTCGAATATTTCTCAAGGCGATTTTTAAGTAATTTTTAAACATTTCATAACTCCAATATACCGTTGATAGGATTAGAAACGGCAGAGGCAGAATAATTTGCCGGACATACCAGATATTCGCCCGGAATCGACCCTCCTCAGAGAGGATTATGCGGTATTCTTCTTCCGTATCGCCCAGGATGCCGATGTTTTTTGAAAATGAAAGGATAGCAAGGATCCTTTCAGCGATTTTCGGCGGCCTTGTCCTTTTCATTTGCCGGTCTTTTCTCCCCAAATCTGCTCTGCGTATCCATTCCATATTCTTCGCTGTATTTTATAGGCATGTTCGAGTGCCCTGCTGCCTTCGGGTGTAAGTCTGTAGTAGATCCGGCTCCGCCCCCCCCGTTCAGGTTTGGGTTCTCCTGTGAACCGTATGACAAATCCTTTCTTGGTCAACTGTTCAAGGATAAAATAGAGTGTCCCATAGGGCAGGGCTTTACCCGTGGCATTCTGGATATGTCGTTTTATGGCAACGCCGTAAGCATTATCTTTAAGCCGCAGGATGGTTAAAAGCAGGGTCTCTTCGGCTTTGGTCAATTCTTTCATCCGAGATCCTTTCTCAAATTTTTACAAGTAGCTTGTAGATATTCATATTATATATACGTGTTTCTTGTAAAAAGGTTATATGATCTTGGAGTTTTATTCAGGGATTTTAGCTGTCTTTGATATCACTCATGCCGCGGGGAATCAGCCAGATTGGTTGTAGCCGACCGAATGTGAAACATGACTGCGCTCACACCGACTATGTGGTGATGTCATGGGGCTATGACAACCTGATCAGCCCCCCCATATCGATCCAGCATATTATGTATGATTTTGCTGGAGAATTGCTACGGCGAATATACTAGTGTTTCCGTTTTAATTCAAACATACTAAGCCGACACTGTCATATTTTGAAACGATCGAAACGTATCTGAAGGCCCACCAAGCACTTAAGATGTTAAACAAAGCTAATGACAAGTATATTATCAATTTTTCAAGAACAAAGGTTATTCGACCTAAACTCCAGCCGATGACCAACTTGATGATCCCTATTAATAAGAAAAAGAATCAAAACTCAAATCCATATATTTTCTCCGGATCATGGAATCGGGGTTCGAATCCCTGCTTCCCAGCCAATCATATAATCCCCTTTTCCCCGGCCTTCTCATCAGCCCCCGATTTTCTTCATCCACCTTCTGCATCATATGGATGCATGCCGACGATCCCTGGATTTGCACCAAGTGACAAGACTCAATAATGCAGGTCTTTACCCAAATGATCCTGTTGGATGCTTGCAATTGATATCTGGATGTGTTTTATTATTAATAATATGAATTTGCGCATTTGGCTTTGGAAAGCCCCTCTTTTTAATCTATTTTAGTCTGTTCTAACCCGCGTCTCTTTGACAATTCTTCCGACAGTATGAGGCGGAAATCCGTCTGAAATCGAAGATCTCAAGGCTGACACCCGGGTGTTACCCAATAAATCTATATAAAAGG
Source organism: uncultured Eubacteriales bacterium (assembly GCA_964433135.1). Classification (GTDB taxonomy): domain Bacteria; phylum Acidobacteriota; class Aminicenantia; order Aminicenantales; family Aminicenantaceae; genus CAYSQW01. The sequence continues at coordinate 24,787 of CAYSQW010000049.1, read as the reverse complement.
AGGCTAATGTCATTGGCTTTTGTTGTTTTAAGTGAAAACGAACCCATCGAACGTGCGCTGAAAAGATTTAAAAGGCAGGTTCAGCGCGAATCCATCATGAAAGACTTCAAGAAAAGCTCCGTATATCTCTCCCCAAGAGAGAAGAGAAGGAAAAAGGACAATCAGGCGAAAAAACGCATGCGGCGGCGCATCAGACGCCAGAGACAGAACGAACTTTTCTAAAATTGTGGAACGAATGAGCAAAAACACATCTATAATCCCAGCCCGATTCCGCAGTCATCATGCCGTTGGGCCGTATCCATGATTTCCAAGCGAAGGCGGTCCGCTCTCTCTCCCCCCACGTTCATCCAGGAATATCAGGATCCATGGAACACGCTGCTGATCGATCTTGACGCGCTGAAACACAATTGGAGATGGTTGAGTTCTCATGTTCCCCATGGCTGCTCCCTATATGCCGTCCTCAAAGCCGACGCCTATGGGCATGGGCTCAGAGAAGCGGCCGCGGTTTTAAGTGATATCGGATGCCGACATTTCGCGGTGGAATCTCCTCAGGAAGCCATCACACTGCGCAATAGCGGCATCGAGGATGAGATACTGCTGATGAATCCCATCCCGGCCTGGATGGCGGAACAGGCGGTTCGTCATGACCTCAGCGTGTCCGTCATTCACCGTTCAATCCTCGAGCCTCTCGAAGAAGCGGCCGAAGCCTTGAACAACCGATGCCGAATCCATGTTAACATGAACTTGGGATTGAACCGTATGGGGATTTCAACGCGCAAGGTCCCTCAGTTGGCTAAAGAGGTATTCCGGTATCCTCATCTGAAACTTGAAGGGCTGTTTGGGCAGCCCCATGATGCCGCTACGGCGATGGACGCCATGGTCAAGCTGCAGTCAACGGTTGAAAAACTTAAAAAACAGGGGATCAACATCCCCCAGGTCCACTTCGCCAACAGCATCACCTTCCTCCGCTTTCCGGAAGCCAGGAAGCTGGGAGCCCGACTGGGTATCCTGCTCTACGGCGTGATGCCCCCTGAAGAAGCCAACGCTTCTGCGCGGAAACATCCTCTGAAGCCGGTCATGAGCCTCACCACCCGTGTGGTCCAGATTCAGCATCTTCCCAAAGGAAGCCGATTAGGATACCATGCCAGGGAAAAGGTCGCCCGTGACTCCGTCATCGGAGTGCTTCCTCTGGGATACTATCACGGCCTCGACCGCAAAATGACCAAGAACGGCAGCGTGCTCATCCGCGGCCAACACGCCTTTTTCAGCGGATCAATCTCCATGAACGCATCCATGGTGGACATCACGGACATCTCCGGCGTCCGCATCGGCGACGAGGCTCTCCTGTTCGGCACCCAGCACAACCGCCGTATCGAATTGAACGACTTGGCCCTCCGTACCGGCACCATCGCCGCTGAGCTGATGATGCGTTTCGGCGGCAGTGTCTCCAGGAAATACAAATCAACTGAAAAGGACGTGTCGACCCGAATCGATCTGCGGGAACTGGATCCCCGATTGGAAATCCGCTATATCCAGACGGTCAAACAGCTTCCCGGCGATATCACCTTTGCGGATATCGTCGAATTCCTCCAGTCCCATATGAAGCCCTTCCATGATTCCAGCGACAAGATCTCATCCGCTCTGGATTACGCTCTCGCCTCCTCGGCGCCGGGGAAAGGCTTCCTCCTGCTTGTCCTCTCCGGCGGAAGGATCCTCGGTGCCTTGGTTACCGTCCGCACCGATACGGGAGGGTTCATTCCGGAGAATGTGATCGTTTACCTCTGCGTACACAAGAAATTCCGGAACATGGGGCTGGGTTCCCGGCTGATCCGGGAATCACTGGAATGCACCGAGGGCGATATCAAGCTCCATGTGGAGAAGAACAATCCGGCGGTATCCTTATATAAAAAACTTGGATTCACCTCCGACTACCTGGAAATGCGCTATATGAAGGGAGACCCTAAATCATGAATAAACTTTTCGAAAAATATTGCCAGGACATGCAGGCCTGGGATGCATGCGCCGAGATATATGAAAAACAGATCGTCAGCGGCCATCCCGATATCACGGCCTACGAAGAGTTCGAAGAAGACTTTTTCGACCGCATCCTCCGTTTTCTGGCGGAAACTCAGGAACGCCCCATCAAACTGATGGATATCGGTTGCGGTTCCGGCAGGCTCCACGTTCGCTACGGAGCCAAAACCGCCGATGTCAGCGACCTGGAAAAAGATCATCCCCTGGTTCAAAAAAAAATCATCAACGGCAAACTGGCCTTTGATCGCCTTCTCGAGCGAAAGTTGAAGGAAGTCTGGGGGATCGATTTTTCCCATAAAATGCTGGACCTGGCACGCCGAAAGCTAAAGGGCCTCGGCCTGGAATCCAAGGGAAGCGCCAAGCTTACACTGGAACAAGGATCCGCTTTCGAATTGAAAAACGAGCCCGACGATGCGTTCCCGGTGGCGGTCTGTCTCGTCAATTCCATCGGCGTGATGCAGGGACCTGAAGGTGCCCAGGAGCTCTTCAAATCCATGCGCCGGGCGGTTGAAAAATCCGGAGGGATCGCCATCATCTCCAACTATCAGAAGGAATATATCGAGACTTACGGGCTGGGTCAATATGAATCCACCATGGATGTCTCAGGTCAACCGTGGTGGATGGTCCCCGACACCTATGCGAACTTAAGCTATGTTCATATCCCGAAATCCTACAAGCGGGCGTTCAGCCGCAATCCGGAATTGATCGTGGATGTGTTTGACCGGGAAGGCCATGTGATCCAAAAGGATTTTACACTGACCCGGGATCCGGACCGAACGGCTCAAGTCATCGACAGCGGCAAAATCCGCACCCACACCGACTATGAGTCAAACTGGTACGCTTTCGACCTGGTCGAATCCTGGGTACGGAATTTCTGGGGCGAAGAGGCTTGGCATGTTCCCACCATCAAACTGGACGCGCTTCGAGCGGAACCGGCACAGTTTTCCATATTGGACGTCAATCAGTCGCTGAAGCCCATCCTCGGGAGGTGGAATGTCGTCTGATGAATCAGGATTGGATTCAATATGCCATCATCCTGATCTACTTCCTTTTCATCGTCATCAAAGGAATCCGGCGCACAAAGAACATCCATGACACTGATGACTTCCTCGTGGCGGGGCGGAATATCAACTGGTTCTTTCTCCTCGCCACCATGGCCGCCACGGTCCTCGGGGGCGGTGCCTCCATCGGCGCCATCGGCCGGACCTATGAATGGGGCATTCTCATGCTGGCCGTCTCCACCGGCTGGTACATTCATTTCGTCTTTTCCGGCCTTTTCGTCGCGCCCTATTTCCGCCGGCACAAACTCTACACCGTAGCCGGCTTCTTCGGTGAGCGTTTCGGACCGCGGAGCCGTTTCGCCGCCTTCCTGCTTTCCCTTATCTTTTCCGTCGGTATCCTGGGCGCCCAGCTGGTCGCCTTCGGCAAAATCATTACCACCATGATCCCGGATGCCGACTACGTACCCGCGGTCATCATCGGCGCCGCCGTGGTCATCCTCTACAGCACGGCGGGGGGGCTGCTCGCCGTCATCCACACCGATGTCTACCAGTTCATCATTCTCATCGCCGGATTCCTGATCACCCTGACACTTTGCATTCCCGACCTGCTTGATCATTTCGGTCGCATCCGAACCCTCGTACCCACGGAATTCTTCCGGCTGGACGGAGGAAAAGGCGCTGTTTTCCTGATCTCGACGTTTTTGACATTTCTGTTGGGGGAAACCTTCGCCCCCGGCTACGCCACCCGTTACTGCGTGGGAAAAACCATCCGCCAAACCAAGCAGGGCATTGTGGGGGCCGGTCTCTTCCTGGCTGTCACCTTCCCGGTGATTCTTTTCTTCATCGCGCTCTACGCCCGTCTCAACTTCCCCAATATCGACAGCGAAGCCGCCCTCCCCATGACCATTCTCAAGCTCAACAATCCCTTCGTCGGAGGCCTCATTATCGCCGCCCTGATGTGCGCCGTGATGTCTTCGGCGGATTCAATCCTCAACTCATCCACAGCGATTTTCGTTAAAGACCTCTACGAAGAATACCTCGCCAAGGGCGCTCCGCATCCTCAGAAAGGATTATTGATCGCCCGCGTCAGCTCGGTGGGATTGGGGATTTTTGGGGTGCTCCTGGCTCTGGTGATGCCCAACGTGATCGACCTGCTGCTCCTGACCTACAACCTCTGGGCCCCGGGGATCATCCTCCCCATCATCGTCGGTGTGTTCTCCAAGGATAAAAGTCCGGAATTCCGGAACCGCATCTTCATCACCATGCTCGCCTCCACCGGCGCCACCATCCTGTTCATGATTTTCTACGGATCCGGCGTTCTCCAACCCAGCGTCTTCGGAGTTGGAGCGTCCTGCCTGGTTTATTTATTTTTGGTGCTGATGGGTATGATAAAGAACCGTGATGGAATCCCGACCAGAAACCGGACCTCTATTCTCAGAGACGAGAACAAAGAGCAGCCAAGACGCTAATCCCCTTTTCCCCTGAAATTTTCTTCACTCATTTCAACCGAATTTATCACATATTTTTAATACGGGAAGAAGACTGTCTATTAAGATTCCGGAGGACCGAATGAATCGCTTTGACAAGATGAGCACAAAGGCATTGATATGGTTGTGGATTGAACAGGAAAACCAAAGGCAGCGGACGACACGTTCGACTACTCTTCTTTACTGAAATTCACGAGAGCTTATATCTCTATTGCAAGAGCGATAGCGGATACGCCATACCGCTTTCAATTCTTGCAACCAACTCAGAAAACACAGAATGATTGAGGAATCATAAACTCTTCCAATCTTTTCGTTTTCAGGCCTTTCTTTCTTGATGCATCATCAAGAGAATAAATTGATATTTTGGGGGCACCACTCCGGTTCCACATTGTTCATTGACAGCCGTCCTTTTCCCTTGTAGATTAATCATAGTATCTAAGCGAAACGGCTCAGTCGTCATACAGCATCCGACAGGTGACGCTTAAGAGGGCCCAAATCAATGAAACAAGGGGAAAAATCATGAGCAAAAAATCATCCATCAAACGGCGCGAATTCCTGAAGCTGTCATCCGCCACGGTTATTGCGGGATTCGCGGGAAACCTCACCGCCGAGCCAAGGCAGAGCGATATCCTGACCATAGAAGAGGCCGCCCGGCGGGTGGGACGATTCCAGCGGCGGAAGCTTGGCTACAGCCAACGGGAGGTTTCCATCATGATCGGCGCCGGCGACCTGGCGCCCGCTCCCGCCGAGGCGGGGATCCTCTGCGGGATGAACTACTGGCACAAGGCAAACCGCTGGATCCGTACCGGCACGCCGGATTCCATCCTGAAAAACCGCGACGCACACTACTGCCAGGTGACGGTGGACCGGATCGAGGGCGACCACTTCGTGGGCCGGATCGACGAGGAGAGCCACTACTCCTATGTCAAGGAAGCGGTGAAGCAGACGGGCCTCGGTTATTTCGATGACATGCAGCTCCATTACGGATACCACAACGTCGATGAGCTGAAGAAAGAGCGCGGTTTCGTCCGTGCCTTCGAGCGTTTGAAAAAGGAAGGTCTGGTGAAGCACCTGTGTCTTTCCCAACACGGCTATGCAGGTCACGCCAAGGTTCCGGGCGGACAGAGCGCCTCAGAAATCCTGACCGCTGTGGTTGAAGACGGTCTCTACGAGCATGCCCAATTCATCTATTCCTACGGCGCGGACCCTGAAATGGACCGGTTCATGGAGCTTGCCCGCAAGCGTGGATTCGGCACCATCGCCATGAAAACGGCCCGGGGCATCGGCCGCATGAAGGAAGATACGGCGTTCATGAATAAAATACCAGCCGGCACTTCCCCTCATCACGCACTGACGCGCTGGCTGACCACATCCACCAAGCTCGACGCCGTGGTCATCCGCGTTAAGAACCTGGAAGAATTCGCGGAGACCTATTCCGGAGCCGGAAAAACCCTTCGCTCCCTGGATGCCCGCGCCATCGCCGCCATGACGGTCCGGGCGGACCGTACAGCCTGCCGCCTATGTACCTTGTGCCAGCCCCACTGCCCCCAACAGATTCCCATCGCCGAAATCCTGCGCTTCGAAAGATATGCCTGCGACGACCACGACCCGTGGAAAGCCCGGGCGCTTTATGCCGGACTCGACCGCCGCGCCGACGCCTGCGTCGCCTGCGGCACCTGTCTCCCCCACTGTCCCCAGGGTCTCAGCATACCCGACAAACTCGCCTCGGCCCATACACTCCTGAGCTGAACGCGATAAACCACTGGGGTGATCCGTTCCCAGAAAACGGATTCACTGAATATTTCCGGTGCTTCCCGGTAAATTGAGATTGCTTTATAACGACTCTGGATCATGGAATCGGGGTTCGAATCCCTGCTTCCCGGCCGACCCGATAATCCCCTTTTCCCCTGAAATTCCCGGTTTTGTCCTTTCAGCCGTAAACCCGTAGCTTCAACACAGCTTCAAAACCATCATTTCAGCACGGATCAACATAATCTGAGACATATATACAAACCCATTGAGTAATAATTTACATGTTAAACCTCAACGGCAGCAACTCCATGAATCCGGGTTCACGTCAATTTCCTCGTCCTTGACTTCTATCCGCGGCTAAGAATATTATTTTTCCGAGAAAAACTACAATCCCGTATTCACAGGGTGACGACGCTTCTGTAAGGAGATAAAATAGCGATGTTGGGACATTGGACGGCTTTAAAGGCGGAGCTTGCCCGAACAGATATTATAAGGCCGTGTGAACGAGTATGAATATTCTGTGGCCCGTCCTGGACCTATACAGAGGAAACAACCAGTTTCTCGGGATCATGACGATTGCCGGCCTGCTCGAATCGTACGGGCACCATTCTGAAGTGGTAGATGCCGACTACCGGACGGTAGCGGACAAGCTGCAAAAGGGCGATTTCAAGATCGTTGCGTTCAGCACCATGAGCTTGTACTGCCTATCCTACCTGAGGCTCAACCGGAAGCTGAAGGAGACGTTTCCGATTTTTTCCGTCTTCGGAGGACCCCATCCCACCTATTTTCCCGAGATGATCCATCAGGAAGGAGTCGACGGAGTTTGTATCGGCGAAGGCGAATTCGCCATGCTCGATTTGGTGCGGAACCTTTCAGCCGGGAAACCCATAACCGACATTCCGAATTGGTGGGTGAAGAAGGACGGGCAAGTCCACAAGAACGCGGTTCGCCCGCTCATTGAGGATCTTGATGAGCTTCCTTTCCCGAACCGCGGGATATTCAGGTCCGTCAATCCTAAAGGGACCTGGAGAACCGTCGTCATGACCACCCGAGGGTGTCCTTACAGCTGCACCTATTGCTTCAACAACGCGTACAAGAAGCTTTACACCGACCGCGGGAAAATCATACGGCGGAGGAGCGTAAGCAATGTCATCAGCGAGATGGAGACGATCAAGCGGCACTCCTGCTACAAATATATCCATATCGTCGACGACCTCTTCACCCTGTCTTCCCGATGGATGAAGGAATTCACCGACGCATATAGGGAGAATATCCGGCTCCCCTTTTCCTGTTTTGCCAGGGTGGAGCACATCACGCAGGAAGTCGTCGACGACTTGAAACGAGCCGGATGCAGAAGGATGATCGTCGGGATCGAAACAGGCGACGAACGGATTCGACAAAAACTCTTCAAGAGGAACATGTCCGATGAAGAGATCATTTCCGCCGCTCGTATGATCAAAAAGGCAGGGATCAAATTGATGACCACGAATATCCTTGGGATTCCCGGCGCCTCACTGGATTCGGATCTCAAGACATTCGATTTGAATGCCAGATTGAAGCCGGACTATGCGGGCGTCAACCTCCTCCAGCCCTATCCGGGAACCGAAATCTACGAATACGCACGCCGTCTGGGCATGTTGTCCTCAGAAGTGGGGGATGGTGAGCGCAAGGAGGTAATGATCAGCTCGGTCATCAAATTCCCGAGTGAGATGGAACAAAGAAAAGCCGAAAACTTCGAGAAATTCTTCTCTTTGGTCGTTAAGTTTCCTGCAATTCTGCCTTTGGTCAAGCGCCTGATCCGTTGGCCGCAGAATCGGATTTTCAATACCCTCCACTCGCTTTGGACGAACTATTGCGTCTATTTCAGGATCATACCCTTCCGCATCGGCATCCTTGCCATATGGGAGAAGATACCGATTCGCGTACGCAGGATCAGTTCTCGTCTCTCTCTTTATTGAGAACTAAATCTATCTATATTTATTCGTTTAGGATAATCTGCCTCTGAACCTGCCCCCCAGATTAGGTTCAGTTTTGCGGGAAGAGGTCCCGTGCGTTGATTCCGGATAAGCTCCGGATAACTCTGTGGCAAAACCCCCCCCCGTTTTTCCAAAGCTGGGAAACGCACTCAAAGCGCGCATCAGGGGATATCGACCTGGTCAGAAAAAGCCGGGACTCACGCCCCGTATTTTTGCTCCCATAGTGGTCAGTACGGAAAAACGGGAGTTGAATGCGGTTTTCTCTCCCGACGGCGATGAATTTTATTTTACCGTCACCCGCCCTTCCGGTCGGTGGGAGATCCAGGTGATGAAACGTATCGACAACATATGGCAAAAACCCATGACGGCCGGCTTCTCCGGAATCTACAGCGACGTGGATATGTGCCTGAGCCATGACGGCCTGAGAATGTTCTACTCTTCCAACCGCCCCCTGGAAGCGGGCGGAAAGACGAGGGACATCGATATCTGGTATGTAATACGAAGCAAACAGGGTGAAAAATGGTCAGAGCCCGTCAATCCGGGTCCCCCGGTCAATTCAAAGGGATCCGAGTTCTATCCCAGCCTCACCCGGCAAGGCCACCTCTATCTCCAGACCGAACGAGAGGAAAACTTCGGAGCGAAAGACATCTATCGCTCAGTGTTTGAAAACGGAAAATTCGGGGAGCCGGAAAATTTGGGGGAAGGGGTGAACAGCAAATACTTCGAGGGGGATGCCATGATCTCGCCGGGTGAGGATTTCCTGATCTTCTCGGTCAACAAACCCGGTGGATTAGGCGAGGGAGATCTCTATATCAACTTCAGACAAACGGACGGCTCCTGGACCGAAGGGATCTACATGCGGCCGAACATCAACACGCCGGCCCACGAGAACTGCCCCATGCTCACTCCCGACGGCCGGTACCTCTTTTACACCAGCGGCAATGATATCTACTGGGTGGATGCCGCCATCATCGAAAAATTCCGTACCGTCCTGTGATCACACCGCAGAAGCGGGTATAACAGCCGGTACGTGCATACGCCTGTCTTGGGAGGCAAGCCTTCCCTGTCCTCCTTTTTCTCAAGTATTATCATCATCCCATAAACCCTTTTTCGTAAATTGCGTCTTACTCTATGTGTAAGTTACTTAAAACCCCTTAAAAGGAACGGAACCAATGATCTGTTTATCAATGTCCGGAAAAATATCATGAAAGAACTGACCCCATTGGAACAAATGATCCTCGCCGCTATTATCGCCCTTGAGGAAAACGCCTACGGCGTCTCCATTAGGAAAAGGGTGGCGAAAATGACCGGAAAACGTCTTATGTACGGGACATTGTACAATGCGCTCGACCAGCTGCTGCGCAAAGGGTACGTCAGCAAGACCAAGGGAACCACACTCTCTGAAAAGGGAGGAAGGCCCCGGATCTATTATGCACTGACCTCCGAAGGCGGAAGAGCCCTCAAGGATTCTTTCGAACTGCACCGCGCGATATTTCAAAGCATCCCTGAATTCCTGGAAAATTGAGCGGCCGGATGAAAAAAGAGAGCGCCCCGCCCAAAACAGGCCAAAAAGTGCTTTCATGGCTGAAATACTATGAATCGGAATACACATTCTCTCAAGATTGCGGTGAGGAGTACCGGGAACGCGTCAAAGAAGCCGGAAAACACCGGGCCCTTTTGTGGTACTGGGCTCAGGTCACCTATGCGCTTGCCGCCTACGGCAAATTATCTTTATCGATAGGAGTCGTCATGCTTAAAAACTATTTTCTCGTCACATGGAGAAACCTCAAGAAAAACACCGTCTACTCCTTCATCAACATCATGGGCCTTGCGATCGGTATGACCTGCTGCATCCTGATTCTCCTCTGGGTGCACGATGAGTTGAGATTCGATAAGTTCCACCACAACTACAGCGATATTTACAGAACGATTCCTGAAATTCAAGGAACCAAGTATTCCTCCAATCCCCTGTCGTTGGCGGCGGCTTTCAAGGAGCGGTACCCGGAGGTCAGAAAGATAACGAGATTCTATAATTGGAGACCGCTCATCAAATTCGGAGACAACATCCATGACGGGAACGGCGGACTTGTGGACGATGATTTTTTTACAATTTTTACATTTCCGTTCATTGATGGATCTCCTGAAACGGCTTTTTCCAGCCGGGAACACATCGTTCTTACGGAAAGCGCCGCCACCAGGTATTTCGGCAATCATGATCCCATCGGCAGATCCCTGCTCATCAATAATGACCTTGAGCTGATCGTGAGCGGTGTGATGGAGGATGTCCCCGAGAACTCGCATCTTCGATTCGATTTTCTCGCCTCCATGAAACTCCTGGGCGAAAGAGCGGAAACCAGCTGGTCTTATGAAGTCGGAACTTTTGCTCTATTGGATAAGAACATCGACATTGAAAACTTTTCAGAAAAGATCTCCGGATTCATCATGGAGCACGACAAGCGGACCGATCAGGAGGTTCTCCTTCACATCCAACCTCTAGCCAAAGTCCATCTGTATTCTCTGAACGGAACCGATCCTATTCTCTATGTCTACATCTTCCTGATGATCGCGGCAGCCATCCTCATCATCGCCTGCATCAATTTTATAAACCTCTCGACGGCACGATCGAATACCCGGGCCAAAGAGATCGGGATGCGCAAGGTCATCGGAGCTGACAGAACGCATATCATAAGGCAGTTCATGGGAGAGTCTTTCATTCTGGCACTTATCTCCCTGGCTATTTCGATCTCACTGGTTATCCTCTCTCTACCGGCGTTTAACCGCCTTGCTCAAAAGCAGCTGAGCTTGCATATATTCGGCGGCATCTCGACTCCTCTGCTTCTTTTAGGCATCGTTCTGTTTACGGGCCTGGCGGCAGGCGGTTATCCGGCACTGCTTCTCTCCTCATTCAAACCGGTCCAGGTACTTAAAACCGGAAAACGGCAGCCCGGCACGGGCGGATTCCGGTTGAGAAAGATCCTGGTCGTCGGTCAATTCACCGCAACCATCATATTGATCATCGGAACCATAGTCATGTACAAACAGCTCCATTACATCAGAAACAAGGATATCGGTTTGAACCGAGAGCATATCGTCGCCGTATCCTTGAACCGGGAACTGCGGCAGAGCTTCCAATCATTCAAAAATGAGATAAGGCAAAACTCCCATGTCGTCAACATTACGGCAGCGCGCCGATATCCCACCAGCATCGGGCATATCAATCCCGTCTACTGGGAAGGAAAAGGCCCTGAAGACTACACCACTATGACGGATGCCTCCGTGGATTATGACTATTTCAAAACACTCGGTATGCAGATCATTCAGGGCCGAAGCTTCTCCCGGGAGCACCCCACGGACCGAGAAAATTACATTCTCAATGAGGCGGCCTTGAAGATAACGGAGCTGGAATCACCTATCGGCAAGATGTTTTCCTGCTGGGAGGACGAAGGGACGATCATCGGCATCGTCAGGGATTTTCATGCCTCCTCGCTCCATGATCCGATCAAACCCGTTATTTTCACGATGTCGCAGCGGCATGGATCCTACCGATATGTTTTTGTAAAAATCAAGCCGGATGATATCGCGGGCACTATCGCCTATTTGGAAAGTAAAGCCGTGGAATTCGCCCCCAACTATCCATTCGAGTTCCAATTCCTCGATGATGTGTTCAACCGGCAGTACGGAGCCGACCAGCGAAGGAGCAAAATCTACCAATACTTCACAGTCCTCGCCATTTTCATTTCGTGTCTCGGACTTTTCGGGATGGCATCGTTTACTACGGAACAACGCACCAAAGAGATCGGAATCCGAAAAGTCCTCGGCGCTGCCGTACCGGATATCATGGCCCTTATATCCAGAGATTTTTTAGTACTCCTGATCGTATCCAATGTGATCGCATGGCCCATGGCCTATTTCCTTGTGGATAATCTGCTGAATAATTATGCTTACCGTACCGGTATTTCGGGCTGGATCTTCCTGGCTTCGGGACTGGCGGCAATACTGATCGCGCTGCTGACCATAAGCATCAAAATCATTAGGACCGCACGTTCCAATCCCGTAGACAGCCTCAGATATGAGTGAAATATCTCTCGACCAAGATGGGCCCGGAATCATGAGGCGGGAATTCTATCAGAAAGAATCCCGCCCCGGCAGATGCCGATCGACCCTACAAACGATACATTTTATTTGATCAGCAGGACTTCGGTCTCGTGCCCATCGATGAAACGGCATCCTTCCTCGGTGAAGACCGCATCTTCCTCGAATCCCCAGCGGATATCCTGTCCCCCCCACTCGGGAATACTTGCGAGAACCTGAAATTCGATGGCATAGCAGGTATTAAGATGCAGGGGGTATTGGGACCTGACGGTATCGGCGGCGGGGGGTTCCGTTTGTTTGATCCGGGCATAGAGGCCGGTGCCTGCGGCATGACCGTGAAATCCTATCGGATGGGAATAGATATACGGCCGGAGTCCTTGCGCCTTGCCCTTCTGCATGGCGGCGAACGCGATATCCCCGCCCCGCTTGCCCGCCTTGAATTCATTCATGTAGATTTTCGCCATGAGGCGGGCTTGTTTCAGCGCCGCCTTGATTCCCTCCGGCGCGTCATCTTCTCCGATCCGGCAGACATAAGCCTCCCACTGCATGTCGGTGTGCAACCCAAGGTAGACGATGCCGAAATCGCAGTGCAGAAGATCTCCTCTCCGGATGACATTGGTTTCGTCATCTTTTACGTGGTAATAGCCGCTTACGGACCAGGAGTCATCCATCTTGACCGGTTCCGGCTTGTTCCGCGCAATGAAGATATCCGGCTGAAACCAGGTTTCCAATCCCAAGTCGTTCAACCGCTGGCGAATCCACCACTTGACGTCGGCGACCGTGGTGACATCAGGCGTGATCACTTTATTGGAAAAGAAATCCGCGATCATATCGTGAGCGATCCCGCAGATATGACGATAGATGCTGATCTCTCGCGGGCTCCGGGTTTCCAGCCAGCCCGTGCACAGGCGCTCCGCGGAAACCAGGCGGGAACTGTATTTCGGTCCCAGAGCTTCCGTGAGCTCCTGCTTCAAGCTGGCGGAGAGCCCGTCGGTATGCGCCCAGTTCGAGGACACGTTGATCCCGATCTTTCGGGGATCCTTTTGTTTGATGAAATGAACGATGTTTTCGAAGCGGGAGAGTCCTTTTTCCTGAGGTATCCCGTTATAAAAAGGTTTCGTCCCGTCCCGGCTGTTGTCGTAGCGTTCGACCGTCCCGTTTTTACCGGACGAATAAAAGATCAGAGCCCGCCGCCGGGCGGTCATATTGGGCCTGGGAACCAGCGTCATATAAGCCGGGTCCTCGTTGTTCTCACGGTTCAAGACCAGCCACATATCGATGCCTTCCCGCTTCATCAAATCGGGGAGAATATTTTCGAGCCGCCATTCCAGGATCTCGTTCCAGAGCAATTCCCGCTGCTTTACAGGCAGGATACCGGATGTATCGTCTACCGAAGCCACGGGGATTTCCTGGGAAAAAGCGTTGAGAGAAAAACAAAACAAGAGAAGAGAAAAATACCATAAACCGTATTTTTTCATGACGCCCATCAGTCAAATCCTCCTTTTTACTTTCATGCAATCCCGAGCAGCCTCAAGTTCAAAGCGGTTTATAAGACCGATGAGTCCGCCTGAAACCGACACCGGGGGACGGCGGTAATCCTTAGTATAAAAAGAATCCTTCCAGGGAGCAAACAAAATCAGGCCGCTCCGGCTTATCGAAACGAAGTACGCTTCACGGCTTAAAGGGGAGCATGTTTCTTTCCCGCATATTTTTTCGCACGAAGGGGTAGGTTTCCAACGACTCCAACTCCAGCGGTGCACGGATCCCCAATCCCTGCAGACGGAGTTGAAAACGGCCCACATCCCGGGGAGAGAAAAGCGCTCCCATCAGCGCGGGCCGATATTTGATCCCCTGCTCCTCAAGGGACGACAGGGCCGTAAGCGGATAAGAGAAGCCTTTCTCTTCGGCGCCCGTAATTTTTGAAAAAGATTCTTTGTCGATCCCTTTAAGACAGATCCGGATCCACAGATTGTCAAAACGAAGCTTCTCTATCAGGTCTGGGCGCAGTCCCAGGAAATACCCATTGGTTTCGATGACGAAGGCGGCGTTCGGCTTTTCCCGGAAAACACACCGAAGGACCTCGGCCAGATGATCGAAAGACTTTTCACCGAGGATCGGTTCCGCTCCGCTGATACGGAAAAGATTCAGGGAATTCCGACGTGCGATTCCAAGCAGGCGGCAAGCCGCTTCATCCGGTGTAAAAAAATCCTTGAATCGCCCGGGATCGAGATTGCGCGCATAATTCCAGCAGTATGCGCAGAGAAAACAGCATCCCAGGGTATCGGCGGTCGCGATGCCTCCATAATAACGCGCGGTCCGGAAACGGTAGTACAAACGGCTGTCATCACACATAACAAGGGATTCGGCTTCCTTTGCACGCCGCAGCGGATCGAACGGAAACAAAGCCTCGGGAATCTTTCCGGAACACGTCACTGATAATCCCTCATGCCCTTTTCACTATACCCTGGAAACAAAAAAGTCAATCCTCGACCTGAAAAATATCAGGATCATCCCATATCGGGATTATTACGGCGTCAGGAACCGCCTTTACTTCAAGGAATCTTTCCCCGATAATGGACGAAAGACAAGGATGAAGGAAGGGAGCCATGAAACATGGTGCATTCGTATCGGCATTGATTTTTTTCCTGGCCGCGGCATCTCCGGCACCGGCAAACCAGCATGAAACGCTTCCGGCTTTCCAGTGGGAGCCCAATCCGCTGACCCTGACCAGACCGGCACGCCCCGGATTCCCATTTCACAAGTCCGGACGCAGGTTTGCGATCCTGGGTGATGAAACCGGGACTTTCGAAGCCTGGGCTTATCCGCTCAAACTGCTGCGTGATTTTAAGTTTTCTTTTTTAACAGGCGGTTCCACGCAGCCCATTCCGGCGCGCGATCTCATCCATGAGATCTCCGTAAAGCCCGAGGTCACAACGCTCGTCTTCATCCATCAGGAATTCACCGTCAATGTATCCTACCTCTCTTCTCTTGAAAACGCGGGGGCCGTTATTCTGATAGCCGTCGACTCCATCGTTCCTCTGACGCTCGTCTGCGGTTTCCGACCCGTGCTCCAGCCCATGTGGCCGGCGGGCATCGGCGGACAGCGCGCTCGTTGGGATCCCGGACTCAAGGCCTATATCCTCTCCGAGCCGACCGGTCGAAACCATGGGATCGTCGGCTCCCCCGCCGCCGAAGGAATATCCGCTTCCCCTGCCCATATGCTGGCGGATTCACCCAGCGAGTTCAAAATCGAGATTTCCGATCCCGTTAAATTCAGGAACCGTTTCATTTCCATCGCCATCGCCGGCGGAAACGGAAAACCGGAATCCGTCCGGGAGACCTACCGGGTCCTGCTTCACGATCCCGAAGCTCTATACCGCAAGAATCTTCTACACTTCCGGGCCTTGCGCGAAAAAACACTTCAGCTGCAAACTCCGGACACGTCCTTGAATCAAGCCTTTGAATGGGCAAAGGTGACCTTCGACAATCTCATGGTCGACAATCCCGATCTCGGATTGGGGATGATCGCCGGGTTGGGAGCCTCGGGCACAAGCGGCCGACCGGGTTTCGGGTGGTTTTTTTCGGGAGATACCTACATCAACACGCTGAGTCTCGTCGGCTGCGGCGCTTACGAATTAGCCCGTAAAGCCCTGGCCTTCACACAAAAATGGCAGCGTGAAGACGGAAAGATGGCGCACGAGCTTTCCCAGTCCGCCGCATATATTGACTGGTGGAACGACTACCCCTACGGATACATCCACGGAGATACGACCCCCTATTACATCACCGCCATGTGGGAATACGCGCGTGCGACCGGAGATACGGACTTCATCCGAAAAAGCTGGGACTCGCTGCAACGGGCATTCGCTTGGTGCCTTTCGACCGACGCCAATCGGGACGGACTCATGGACAACCGCTCGGCGGGACTCGGCGCCCTCGAATACGGAGATCTGACCGGGATCGAGACCGATATCTACTTGGCTGCCGTCTGGGTAAACGCCGTCCGGTCCATGACGCGGCTCGCCGCTCTCTTGGGAGAAAAGACGGATGAGAAACAAGCGAGCGGCCTATTCGACCGCGCCCTCGACGCGTTCCAAAATCGCTTTTGGAATCCGGATCTCGAATTTTATGCTTATGCTTTCGATGAACCGGGGCGTCACATCGAGGAGATTTCCCCCTGGTGCGCCCCGGGTCTGATGTGGGATCTGGGCGAACCGGAAAAGAGCCGGCTGTCCCTGGAAAAAATCATTTCATCCGCATTGAACACCGATTGGGGTATCCGCAGCCTTTCCCGGGAGAGTTCTCTTTACCGGCCGCTCGATTACAATTACGGGGCGGTCTGGCCTTTCATCAGCGGTTGGGTCAACGCCGCCCTCTTCGAGCATGGAATGTCACAGCAGGGATGGGACCTGCTTCATGCCACCGCACATCACACTTTCGAACACGGCCTCGGCACCATCACGGAAGTTTTTTCAGGGGATACCAACATGTGGGCCGCGGAAGCCGTCTCCCAGCAGGGATTTTCATCCGCCGGATTGGTTCTCCCCCTGGTAAGAGGCCTGTGCGGGCTGCGGACGAACGCCCATCGGAGATCCGGAATATTCGCTCCCCAGTTCCCCCCGGATTGGGAAAACGTTCGCATCCGAAATTTCAAACTCGGTGAAGGAAGCGCGGATATCGACTATCGAAGATCCGAAAGATCCGTTATCCTCTCGGTCCGGGGGAAAGATATCGAAGGGACAACGCTTAGCCTGGCTCCCGGGTTGGCTCCCGGGACGACGATGGAATCGGTCACGGTAAACGGTGAAGAAATCGAGTTTTCCATCGAAAAAAGCCCCCAACTCATACGGCCGCGCCTTGATATCCGGCCGAAAAACGAAGCGACCGAGGTCGTATTCGCATTCCGACCCACCCTGGAAGTGCTTTCCATCCCCCCTTCATTCCGGGTCGGATGCAGAAGCTCCGGATTGAAGGTGATCCGGCTTCGAAACGACGGGCGCGAGCTGCGCCTTCTTGTGGAGGGATTGACCGGACGGATGTACTCCGTACCTCTGCACAACGTTTTCCTGGCGGAATCCGCCTTCGGCGGGAAGTTGAAATCCTCCCGGCTCGACATCACGATCCCCCAAGGCCGTTCCGGCGAATTTTGCCGGCACGAAGTTGTCATCCGTCTCAAGAAATAGACAGCATGATATATTCCGGAGTTCTTCCGACCTTTACACCACGATGAAAATCAAAAGGCTTTTGGCTCCACCTCCAAGTGATGACGCGCTTAAAGTTAAAATCTCCGAGAGAAGATGATGGAGCCAGGTAGAGAATCCGGCGGCATGCAATTCTCGTTCATATCGAAAGCGACCGTCCCACCTCGGTCACGCTCAGTGAAGAGACCCAAGAGCAGCTGCGCGCTTCGGGATATATCAAATAAATAAACGATTTACCGCGGTGATTTCCCCTGAGCTTCCACATCCCGCCGATTGACATATCCGATCTTTTCCTTTTCCGGAGCACCCGAGCCCAGATCGACGGCGATCCATTCCCCCGACCGGCTTATCTGTTTGATCACCAATCCCATAGGCAGGTATTGGAGAACCTTGCTCCCCATTTCGGGTGACTCATGCAAGGCGGCGCCGTCCTTGATCACCCTGAATTTAGTTCCAACCTCCAACTCCGGATGCATGGGGCCCGAGGAATCATCCTCAGCGGCAATCCCTTCCACATCCAGGTTGCGCACATAAGCCGACAGATCTTGCTCTCCCGGTCTTCCGGGTATGGAAACTCGGAACCAGGATCCTTCGATACTATCCACCGTCAGTACGATTCCGAGGGGAAATCTGTGGATTACGGCCGCATCCGGTTCGGGTTCCAGCCGGGCGGGGACGTTATCCCTGATGATTCGAATCCTCACAGGGATCTCGAATCCGCCGATCTCTTCATTTTTTGAAGGAACCGTCTTCTTCTCCGGGGTTTTCGTTTCCTCCGGCGCCTGCTTTGCGGCCGGCCTCTCCGGTTTGGGGATCGGATCCGTTTCTTTTTCCGTTTGAACCGCGGCGGGAGGCGGTTCGGGCACGGGATCTTGAGGTGAGACGGGCTGTTTTGCGGCGGCAGTTTCTTCTCCCGGATCCGAAACCGCGGGGCTTTCGGTAATTCCCGCCCGCTCACGCAGAGACGCCATTTTTTCAGCGGCGGCGGTATCGTCTTCTCCCTGAGGGATCCGGTCCAGATATCCGCTGCGATAGCTCAAAGCTTGTTCCAGATCTTCATTTTCCTCGTAGATTTCAGCCAGATGAAGATAAGGTCGGGGATCCAGGTTGTCGAGATGCATCGCTTCCTCGAACTCGCGGATAGCCGGTTCGTATTGCCGCAGATGACGCAGACAGAGCCCCGTATACAGCCGCGCATCAAAATGTTTCGGGTCCCCCTCCAGTATGGATCGGAACCGATCCAGGGCGGAATCGAAATCCTTCCGGTTGAATAAAAGCATGCCTTCACTGAAGGCATCTTCCGGCTGAGCTTGAGGTTCTTGCTGCGCGGACACCACAGGGGGCGGTTTGTCGACTTTTCGAAGCCGCCTGACGGCGACAACCGTCAGCACCGCGATCAAAACCGCCAGCAACGGAAACACCAGTTTTTTCATACTGAATTTAAGCGTGATTTCCCTCGAAGTGATCGGTGTTCGGGCGGGAAGCACCCGGTCCGTTGTCGGCAGTTCATCGTCTATCCGCTTCAATTCAAGATGAACATCCCGGACATTTTGGTAGCGCTTCTCCGGCTTTTTTTCCATGCACTTAAGGACCAGGGCATTCAGGTTCTCAGGTATCTGAGCATTGATCTCACGCGGTTCGCGGGGAACCTCGTTCTTTTGCTTGACGGCGATACTGATAGGCGTCGATCCGTCAAAAGGAACGCGTCCCGTCAACATTTCATACAGGATAATCCCCAGCGAATAGATATCGGAACGGCGGTCAACCTCGATGCCATCCACCTGCTCGGGGGACATGTATTCCGGAGTCCCGATCAGCACCCCGGTATCGGTAATTCCTCGCACCCGGTGGAAGCGGGCGATTCCGAAATCCATGATCCGCGCATTTCCGTGTTGATCGATCATGATATTCTGCGGTTTGATATCCCTGTGAACCACACCCAGACGATGAGCTTCAGCCAACCCTTCGCATATTTGCCGGGCGATGTGGATGGTTTTCCCTACCGTAAACTGCCCGATACGCCTGATCAGGCAGCGCAGATCTTCACCGGGAATGTACTCCATGGTGATGAAGTGCATCCCATCCGCTTCTCCAAAGTCATACATCCGGCAGACGTTCCTATGTGCGATTTTGCGCGCAAATTTGATCTCGTTTCGAAAGCGCTCGATCGTTTTTTCCTCTTCAGCCACTTCCGGTTTGATCTGCTTAAGAGCGATATCTTCCCCCAGCTTACGATCGAAGACCTTGTAGACCTTCCCCATCCCCCCACGGCCCAACTCCTCGATCACTTCGTAGCGTCCGGCAAAGACGTCCCCCCTCTTCAGACTGACGCTCAAATTTCGCAGGGTTGAGGTTCGGGCCTCGTTATCGGCGCTTTCGGTCGAAAGAGGAGCCGCGCACTTTCGACAGAAACGGCTGTCGGAAGGATTATCGGAATGACACTGCGAACATTTCATTAAAGAGATATCTCCCTCGATCCGCTTTGCGTATTCAGCGGGAAAAGTGGATGCTTACATACCCTTTTTAATCATTATCATAAATAGCGGAAAATTGTCAAACCGATAAGGCCATGTCTTTTCATGTGAATCCCGGCCCAAATCAGCGCAGCCGCGAAAGCCCACACACAAGCGGCCCGACAGAGTTGACGGAATCAATAACGGACATCTCATTTTAAAACATAGATTATTCATTTCCCGGATCAGCGAAAAATCTCTTTGACATTCCAGGGGAAATTGAGTCAGCATGAAAAGACATCTTTCGTCATCATAAACTCTTCGTCATCTGGAAAAGGAGGACTCATTGAAACACACGAACCGAATCGTTTTTTTCATTGCCGCGATTGTTTTCTGCAGTGCAGCGCTGACGGGATCCCCCACGCAAATCCCAAAGCCCGAAGAATTTTTCGGCCACAAACCGGGTGCCGACTTCAATATGCTCCGGTGGGACAAGATCCATGAATATTTTCAAATATTGGGAGATCTTTCCGAACGGATAGAGATTCATGAGTTGGGGAAAACGACGTTGGGAAATCCGTTTATTCTGGCGGTCATCTCTTCGCCTGAAAACCTGGCGCGCCTTGACGACATCAGGGAAACGGCCCGCACGCTGGCATCAGGAAGGATTCCTGAAGAAGAGGCTTTCAGCCTTTCCGCCGAATCCAAGACGATCGCGCTTATCACCTGCAGCATGCATGCCACCGAAAGCGGCCCGACTCAGATGTCCCCTCTTCTGGGCTACACCATGGCTACCGATGACTCACCCCGGATCCGTAAGATCCTGGATGAGGTGGTTTTCTTATTCGTACCCTGCTTCAACCCCGACGGGAATATCTTGGTGGTCGACTGGTACCGTAAAAACCTCGGCACCCCTTTTGAAACCGCCCGAATGCCCTGGCTCTACCACCATTATGTGGGACATGACAACAATCGGGACGGTTTCATGCTGACTCAGGTCGAAACCCAATATGTCACGCAAATCCTTTATCGGGACTGGTTTCCCCAGATGCTGCTGGACATGCATCATATGGGAAATTCAGATGCCCGCCTCTTCCTGTCCCCTATGTACGACCCGCGCAATCCTTCGCTGGATCCCCTGGTTACTCGAGAGATCGAATTAACCGGCGCCTACATGCGCACCAGCATGGAGGAGCGCGATCTTAAAGGCATCATCCATTACGCGAACTGGAACGGCTGGTGGCAGGCCGCCACTTTCACCAACGCCTGGTGGCACAATGTGGTCAGCATCCTCTTCGAAGCCGCCGGCACTCCTCAGGCCACTCCGATTTACCAGACCGCCCGCGACCTCACCGGATCCTACAGCGGCGGGCTGGGCAAACAAGGCAACTACCAGCAGATGAATTACCCTAGTCCCTGGCCCGGAGGCTGGTGGAGAATGAGCGATATCGTCGAATACGCCTATTGGGCCTGCCTCGGTTTTCTCGAATCCGGAGCCAAACACCGTGAAAAATACCTGAAAAACATGTACCGCATGGCGCACAATTCGATCGAGAGGGGGAAATCAGAAGCACCCTACGCTTATATTGTCCCCATGACTCAAAAAGATCCCAATACCGCCGCGAAAATGCTGAATATCTTCATCGACAACGGAGCGGAAATCCATCAGGCCACCGCCCCTTTCGAGGTCGAGAACCGAAGATACCCCGCTGGGACCTACGTGATTCTCATGTCGCAGGCATACCGTCCCTTTCTCATGGATATGCTCGGTCCTCAGAAATATCCCGAACGGAGGAAATACTCCGGAGGACCGCCCGAACTCCCCTTCGACCTGACGGGTTGGACCCTCGCCTACCAGATGGACGTGGAGACGGTTGAGGTTCCTTTTCCCTTCGAAGCGGCGCTGAAGCCCGTCACCAGGGCCTCGGCGGAGGAAGGGGATGTCATCGGCGGCGGAAACGTTTACATCTTCGACCACTCCGTTCTGGATACTTTTCGTGCCGTAAACCGCCTTCTTGCCGCCGGACACAAGGTTTATTGGGCCACCAAACCTTTCAACTGCGGCGGCAAACGGTACCCGGCGGGCGCCGTTATCGCATCCGGAAGCGGGATCAGCCGGGACGTAATGAATCTGGCCGAGGAATTTCATCTCCATGTTCGGTCCGGGAACCTGCCGACTCAGCGCATGGAATTGAAACCCCTTCGCATGGGGCTGTATCAACCCTGGACCGCAAGCATGGATGAGGGCTGGAACCGATGGATCTTCGACACTTGGGAATTCCCCTATACCACGATCCATGATGCCGAAATCCGCAACGGAAACCTTAAGGCGAATTACGATGTGATCCTGCTTTCCAGTATTCCCGCTCAAAGCATCATAGAAGGCAATCAGGAAGGCATGGTTCCTTCGGTCTATGCCGGAGGGATCGGGAACCGCGGATTGGGAAATCTGATCCGATTCGTCAAAGACGGCGGAACGCTCATCACCCTCGATGCCTCTTCACAGCTCGCCATAGACCATTTTCAGATCCCTGTCAGGAACCTGGCCTCCGACTTCAAACCGGAGCGGTTTTTCTGCCCGGGGAGCCTGCTGAAAACCGAGGTCGACAACACCCACCCCATCGGTTACGGCATGGATCGGGAAACGATATTGATGTTCAGCCGCAGCCCGTTCTTCCAAGCAGATCCGGAGGAGGTGAACGGCCCGGGGAACAGCATGCCGGTCCGATATCCCAACGGAAATCCTTTGATGAGCGGATGGATTCTGGGGGAGGACGCGCTTCACAATCAGGCCGCCGTCGCCGATGTCGACTGCGGTCGGGGAAAGATCATCCTCTTCGGTTTCAGACCGCAGAATCGAGGGCAATCCCACGGCACTTTCAAACTATTCTTCAACGCGATCTACTACGGTGCGGCCGCGGCTCATTGAAACCGCGCTCCTGCGCCGCGTATCGCAAACCTGACAGTGCATCCGGGCCGGTATCGTGAACGATCCCGGCCCTTTATTTCCATAAACCGTCTTCCGGATCGCTTTTCGGCGTACCGTCTACTTCAACCGCATGATGCCGTTCTTCACCGTCTGATCGAGGAAGCTTTCCACGGCATCCAGGGTGACGGTTCCATAGTAGAATTTCCCTACGGACAGCGCCTCGGCCTGAACGGCGCGGAAAATATCGAGGTAGGAATTTTTCCCGTCGACGAAATTATAGCATTCCCAAGCCATCAGCGAATGCAACCCCTCCACTCTGGTTCTCCAGCCGCGCTTTTTAAAATATTCATCGAGAGGTTCTATGTTTACGGGAACTTTAGACGCGCATGCTTTTTCTTTTTCCGTCAGTTTTTTCACCGGGACTTTCTTGTTTCCTGAAACCAGGAGATACATGTCATCGAGCTCCCGTATCATGCCCTTTTCCCGGCTCCGGATCCGGGCGGCCTGCTGCTTGACATAGGCTTCATGCTTTCCGCCGGGCGCGGCGAAAACCAGGATCGATTCCACGGCTTTGATCTCGCGCTGAACCGCCTGGCGAATCAGGTTTTCGGCGTCATGATAGGAGCTTTCAGGGTCTCCGCGCTTTATTTCCTTTATCAGGTTGAGTCCGGTGCTTAAATCTTTACCCAATCTCCGCAGGGCACGTCCATAGACTTCGCCTGTGATGAGCGGGACGTCTTCATCGCCGGCGTTGGCGCAGAACAGCGCGGTCGCCGCCACGATGAAGGCGTTACGCTTCAGTTGGGTTTGATCGACATTATCCAGGTCGTCTCCGGTGGAATGGATATAATAATCCGGCCAGTTGATCAATCCCACTCCGGGAACTCCGATCACCCGTTCGCAGAACACCATGTGATCGGAATTATTGAAGTATGGCACGACCATAGCGTTGTATCTTTCTCGGGTCCCCAGGTCGGAAAGAATGGGCATCCCGAAAGGCTGCGGAGTGCCCGCCTGCCCCGCCGCCAGAAAGGACGTATTGGTCAAAATAACGTATTCCGTGATGCTCTCGATCACGTCGTTGAGGTAGCTGGGGATGGAGTAAGGGGTTCGTATGATATGCTGGACCCTGGAGCCCATACTCTGCTTGGCGCCGACCATATCTTGATTAATGTTGATCAGCATATTCTTTCTTTCCTCCGGATAATCCCGGAAATATTGATATTCGCTGCTGATCTCGTTGGCCCACCAGAAGATGATATCCCGCTTGGGTTGAGGCATCCGGCCTTCCTTGACCAGGCGCTGGATCGTACGGCCGATCTCCAGCATGCTGGCCATCCCGCTGGAATTGTCATTGGCGGAAGATTTCTCTTCCTGTATATGGGATGTCAGGACGATATCCTGGTTGTGGATCCGGGATCCCGGGATTTCAGCCCAAGCGTAGGACTGGCTGACGGGTTCGTGGAATTCGGTTTCGATATCGACCTTGATCTTCACGATCTGGTTTTTGCTCCGGGCATCGACGAGCCTTTTCCTCAGCCAACTGCCCTTGCGGGGCGATATCATGAACGCCCAGGTTCCGGGCTCGCCGTCGGGGCTCTTAACCGGAACCCGGCTGTAGGCAACCTGATCGGCGTAATCGTGGATTCCGTCCGGACGGCCGTTCGAATACGAAATAATTCCGGTGGCGCCGCGTTCCCAGACCGCGGTTTTCATGACGGCGGAAGGAGAAGAAGACGTCAGAACCGCCTTCCCGGAGACGTCGACACCCTCGAAATCCTTCGGCGCCATCCCCGGCCCGACATACACCAGTTCCGCGGTTTCATGCGGTTGTTCCTGGACGATCCGAGCGGAAACAACAT
>CAYSQW010000048.1:0-27828 GCA_964433135.1 uncultured Eubacteriales bacterium | reverse complement strand
ATCTTCAATCCGGTTGACATCAAACTGATTCTTTCCTTCGGACTCGAGCAGTGAAGCGACGTAATCGATAACGCCGGCAGGAAAAATTCCGTCATGTTCGTACAGCTCTCTTTTCTTGAGCAGGATCTCACGGGACTCCAGGCAGTTGGCGGGAAGGGAGGGGTAATTATCTTGGACATCGCCGCTTTTGAAGGCCTCGGGGCCGGCATATAATTTCTGTGCCAATTCCAGCGAAAGATCGGATTGAAACGCCCAATCCGCGGCCATGACGATTCCGGCAAGCAGAGGATGAACCAGAGCCGTTCCATCAGCACTGCGCAGCTCCACGGTTTGCCGGCTTTCCGATACATCGGAGCCCTGTTCGCGCGGATTGATCCGCTGCGCCAAATCGTTAATCCCTTCCCATCCTAAGGGTACACGGATCAGCGCGCTGCGGTTCAGATCGCTCCAGCATATCTGAGTGGGAGCCTCCTGGTTGGGAACCAGTCGAAGATACGAGGATGCCGACATATTCCCGAATCCGGTCAATGAGTCGGCATATTCGCACAGTCCCCCGATCAAACGGAGAGCTTCCGATGAAAGCTTCCCATCACATCCACGCATGATATTTTTCTGGTCGCGCCGCAGATCCAGGTGGAAATGAAAGCCGTTACCGGCCGCTCCTTCAGCCAGTTTGGGAGCGAAGGTGGCGATACAGCCGTGTCGATATGCGACATTCCGGATAATCCATCGACTAAGAACCATGTAATCCGCCATGTCCTCGACGGGACGAGGTTGGAATTCCACTTCCATCTGTTCCGCGCTTTTTCCATTGATCTCGAGCATACTGGAGTCTATATTTTCCAGAAATCCTACTTCGCTATGACCATATTTTACGGCCCCCGTAATCTGTGCGATATGTCGAATCATTTCATCCAATATATGCCCGTTCTTGAAAAACGGGGCGGCCGCATGATATCCTTTCTGGGGCTGAGCGGTATACAGCATCGGATTCTGCTCGAAGATCAGAAAAAACTCCAATTCTCCCAGAGCATATAGCTCCAATCCCGTATTCTGTTGAAATCGGGCGTTGGCACGAGATAGGATGGAATCCAGAGCAAAAGGAGCCCTCTCTCCATCCCCCGTCAGGTAGCGGCAAATCACATCGAGGCTTTTTGGATTGAATGGGTTAAGGAAAGCCGTTTTGTATTCAGGTACTATATAAAGGTCGGAGAGTGTTTCATCCACCATTCCTTTGAAAAGAGAAGATCCGTCCGCTCTTTCCCCCTCCGCCAGGACACGGTCGGCCCCATAAAGGTCGGTAACCGGGAAATGCAGTTCTTTAAGCCGACCATCCAAAGCGATGTAATGAAAAGTAATCCGTTCGATCCCCTGAGTTTGTATCACTCGAACCAGATCGGACCGCGAAAAAAGGTAGGCGGGCTTTTGTAAAATATCATTTAATGGATTGATCAATGCACAAGACGTATTATTGTCGTTCATGTAAGAAACTCCCAATGTTTTATTATATTTAGAACACGGAAACAAATATTTTAGAGAAAAGCCGCCGCGAATGCAACCCATGAGATTAAGCCGTACTCAACATAAGTATGGAATATGTTAATTCCTTCCTTCCATGGAATAGGCCGGATATCTTGACATCAAAAACACCCTTTGATATACCTCCCCGTGGAAGTGTCAGAAAAAAACCCGACGGATTCAGCTGATAGCAAGCGCATGAAAAAAACCATTATTCTTTTCAATCCCTCCTCAGGCAAAGGCCGGGCCGGGCGAAGAAAACCGGAGTTGGAACAGCGACTGCATAGTCTGGGCATTCCTTATGAGCTCATCGTCACACGCAGCGAAGACCATCTTAAGACTCTCACGGCGGAGAAGGCTCCTCTCTGCTCCATTTTGGCCGGGGCGGGAGGCGATTCAACATTTAACATCATGATCAACGTCATGATGCAAAATAAGCTTACCACTCCACTGGCGATGTTCGGATTGGGATCATCGAATGACGTACCGAAGGCCTTCGGCCTCGAGTCCTTGGAAAACGCCTGTTTAGCTTTGAAAAACGGCGGGATTCATACGGTTGATCTCGGGACCGTCGCTCAAAAAGGAATCATTCTCAATTACTTCATCGGTCAGGCCAATATCGGATTAGGGGCTTTGGTTGCAGAACATGTGGAAAAGCTTTCGGAGCGAAAGCCGCATTGGGGCCGGCGCCAAACCCTGGCCGGTATCCTGGCCGTCTTCGATACGTACCGAAAACACAAGATCCCGTTTCCGCTTGAAGTTGAGGCCCTCGATGCACATGAACGCGGGCGTTATCTCACCGCCGTCTTTAATAATACGCGTTATTGGGCTACGGGAAAGGTTCTCAATCCTGAATCTTATCCGGATGACGGAATGTTGGATTGCTGTCTTATCAAGGAATGCTCACTGGCCCGTTTGGCGCGTTTATACGGATTAGCGGGTCAGGGAAGGCTCGAAGATGCTGAAGAAATCACTTTTCTGCAGTCAAAATCATTCACGGTTTCCGGTACTCGGGCTTTCACATTACAGGCCGACGGAGAAATTCTTGGAGGATTTTCCCGGCCATCCCCTTTTCATCGGCTGGAATTCAAGATCATCCCCCTGGCACTTAATATCATCAGATGAGTTCTATCCTTCAATCCTTTTGAAAAGAAGATTGCCGCATTCGATTTATCGGACGCCGAGTAGACTCAAGCGGCGACCGGCGTCCTCCCGCTCCGCATACGTATGATCCGCCTCCCGCCATATATCGGAAACCTTTGTATAGTGTTCAATCGCTTTGCCTTCCCAGCCTTTTTTCTCGTATATCCTTCCCATTTTATGGTGAGCCTGGACATAGATGTCGCCGTAATTAATCCGACCCACGGTAAGTTTCAATATTTCTTCAAACAGCACTTTCGCTTCATTGGTATTGCCGGCCCGATAGGCTGCGGAAGCCGCGCCGTCCAAAAACAGGGCCTGATCGTTGGCTAAGATATAGGGATGACGGGTAAACTGTTGAGGCACCATGGACATGGCTTTGGAAAAATAAGCCGCGGCTCCTTTGTGGTTTTCCATTTCCATTTGGATCATGCCTAATAGGTAGAGATAATATCTCAGCTCTTTGGAATTCATCCCATTTTTCATCACCGATCTCATCACCGCGGTGCATTCTTCCGCCTTTTTGACCTCTCCCTTTTTCAAATAAGCCATTCCCTTCAAGAAAAGGCATCGGCGCTGGAGATCGCCTCTCTGCCCCTTGACTTCAATCCGGGCGGCATCCTCACAGATTCTTATCGCCTCCTCGGGATTTCCGGTCTTCAGATGCATATAAGCTTTCCGGTTGTGAAGCCACAGCGTCCAGTCTTCCAGTTTAAGCTCCACGGCTTCCCGCAGACCGAGTTCAAGCTGTTCCAATGCACTTTGAAGCTGCCCCTGAGCGAAGTAGAGCGAAGCCAGCCGGCTGCGCCCGCACAGGCGGGCCACCGGATCCTCCAGGGCTAAAAGATGGCTGTATTCCAACTCCGCTCGGATAAAATCGCCGCCCGCATGATAGATATCTCCCCTCATCCAATAGACATGATAGTGAGAGTCATCGAGCCTCTGCGCATCATCCGTTTCCATCAATGCCAGGTCATATCGCTGCTGGCAAAAATAATTGACGGCCAAGCTCCCGTGTACCCATGCCACATCACGAAAATTATTCAGATACGATTCCAACAGCCTCATGGCCCGGATATAATCCCCCTTGGCAGCCAAGGTTTCCGCCATGTTCACGTAATAGAAAAAATTGTCATATCGGGACTGAATACAGACATTGAAGTGCTCTACCGCCTCATCCCAATCTTCCAGATTCTTCAACAGCAATCCGATAAGATTATTCCCCTCCTGATCTTCGGGGTAAAGGCTCAGCAGTTTTCGAAATGCTTTCAAGGCCTCATCGTAAGAACTCTCCGCCGTTCTAAAATATTGCGCGCGGATCAGATAGTAATCCCTTTCGGACAGCCTGTCTTTCATTCCCAAAGCCTTTAACAGCGATTCCTTTTCGTCAGCGGTGTGTCCCATATTACCGTAAGACTGCGACATCCAGTAATAACAGATGGCAAACATATTATCGATTTCCAGGGCTTTTTGGTACATATCTATCGCTTGGGAATATTCGGCATTGCTGTGGTGTCTGCGCCCCAACGTGAAATATCTCATGGCCTCCGGCGAATTCGTGGCGATATCGGCGATTTCCAAATCGATATCATCGGCGATAGCACTGGAAGACAGGTTGAAATGGTCTTTGATCTTCATGGTGAGCTCATCCACCATGGAAAAGAAGTTTTCCTCTCCTTTGGCTTCCGTCCTTTCAGAGGCCATGGCTTCTCCCGTGGAAGCATCCTGCAGCATGATGTTGACGCGGAATACATCTCCCGCCTTGGCGAACCCCCCCACCAAAACGTATTCAACTCCTGTATGAGAAACCACCTGATTAAGAACATCGGAGGAATAGGCATGTGCATCCAGCTGACCGATCTGTTCGAGGATATTGTACAAGCGAGCGGCGCTGATGACCCGGATGTGCTGAGATTGGGAAATATCCGCGATCAGCAGCTCGGCCAGAGCTTTCCTCCAGTGATCATAGCTCTCATCTCCGGTATTGTTTTCAAAATACATCACAGCCAGCGAAGGTTTCGCCGCCGCATAAACCACCTGCCCCTTCCCCGTGAAAAATCTCCCCAGGAAAACCGCCGCCGCCACCAGCACCAGCAGCAAAACGGCAACCAGAACTTTATGTCCACGCAAACCTCGAATAATTATTGTGCGAGTCGCTTCTCTGCGTTCCCTGACCGGTTTCAAGCCCGTGGTTTCAACTTTTTTTTCGAGTCGATCCAAATCCTCATAGAGTTCATCCGCACTTCGGTATCTCCTCCGCTTGTCCTTTTCAAGACACTTCAGGATAACCCGATTCATCTCTTCGGGAAGAAGCGGGTTGAGTTTCTTCGGCTCCGGAGGATACTCCTTCTTATGCTTGACCGCAATGCTGACGGGCGTGTTCCCATGAAACGGGATCGTCCCCGTCACCAGTTCGAACAGGATCACCCCCAGGGAATAAAGATCCGTCTGCCGGTCGATGTTTTTTGATTCCACCTGTTCGGGTGACATATATGCCGGAGTTCCCAGCACCAGATTCGATCCGGCCGTACCCTCCGCTTTAAGCGATCGGGCGATCCCGAAATCCATGATGCGGGCGTTCCCTTCGATATCGATCATAATATTGCTGGGCTTCAAGTCCCGGTGGATGATATCCCGGCGGTGAGCCTCCGACAAGCCGTTGCAGATCTGCTTCGACAACGAAAGGACCTTTTTGAGCGGCGGAAGCCCGATTTTTCGAATCAAGCTTTTCAAATCTTCTCCGGCGACATACTCCATCGTGATGTAATATGTTCCTTCTGCCTCTCCCAGGTCGTACATGCGGCAGATGCTGCGGTGGGAGATGCTGCGCGCCAGGCGCAGTTCACGACTGAAACGGCGGAGGTTGAGCGAATCGGCGGCGATTTCCGGCTTTATGAGTTTAAGAGCGACCTTCTCCCTGACCTTGGTATCCAAAACCTTGTAAACTCTCCCCATGCCGCCGCGGCCTAATTCTTCGATCACCTGAAAGCGGCCTGCAAAAAGCATCCCGCTAAGCAGTTCTTCCTGAGGGAGGGCGATGGTTTCCGTTTCCGTGCGCGATCCTTCCGGTCTCTCCATAGGGACTCCGCATTCCGAGCAGAAATGCGAGCCGTCCGGATTATCGCTTCGGCAGCGGGGACATTTGGTGGTCATGAAATATTCTCTCGGGGTTCAGTCCGTAATGATGCTTATTTTCTCTTTGCTTGCCAGTTTGGTTTTTTTTAGCATATGAGATTAATATTGTCAATGAATCCCGGCGACTTCAATGAGCCTTTTTCTCAGAAAAAGGCCAGGCTTTCACTTCAATTATTTATACGTGTCTCCGGATGGAGAGTTCATCATCCCCTTAACATAGAACATGTCCGACTCACTGCCCTTCCATTCCGATCGAAAAGGGAAATCCACGAACCAGCCTTTGTCTATTCGTGGGAAAGAAATATGGACAGAATAACAGGTGTATGGTATATATCAAGCCGGCATAACAAACAATGTTCGGCGGCAGGATGAGAAAAGAAAAAAAGCCACTATTTCCGGCTCCAATCAACGAATTCTACCAACGCCATATTTTCATATTCAATATTATATTTCTGTTGTTTTTCATCTACCTGTTCCTTTGCAGCCTGGAATTGATGGGGACATCTCTCAAGTTGTTCGGAAAAGGAATGGCGGAGACGCTTATCCGAACGACGACAAATCCGCTGGTTGGAATCTTCATCGGTATCCTATCGACTTCGATCATCCAGTCGTCATCCTCCACCACGTCCATCGTCGTGGGATTGGTTGCCGGCGGCGCCCTCAACGTAGCCAATGCCATCCCGATCGTCATGGGTGCCAATATCGGGACATCCGTCACCAATACCATGGTTTCCCTCACTCAGATCAACCGGAGGATCGAATATCGAAGAGCGGTTTCCACGGCCTTCGTGCATGATTTTTTCAACGTCCTCTCCGTCATCGTCCTTTTCCCTCTGCAGTATTACACCAATTTTTTGGGACGTGCCGCCACTTATCTGGGAGAACGGTTCCAGAATATCGGCGGGCTCGAATTCCTCAGCCCCGTAAAAGCTTTGACCCAACCGCCTGTCCAGATACTCAGACATCTGATCGGAGATCATCCTTGGATCCTGTTGGCTTTCTCCTTGGTATTTCTGCTGCTGGCTTTGACCCGGATGGTCAAATCCCTCAAGGTTCTGGTTGTAAAAAAGGCCGAAGCATGGTTCGATCGCTATCTTTTCAAAACAGCATTACGGGCTTTCATCGTGGGACTGCTTTTAACGGCGATGGTGCAAAGCAGCTCGATCACCACGTCACTTGCCGTTCCCATGGCGGCCGGCGGATTGCTGACCATCTATCAAATTTTTCCCTACACTTTGGGAGCCAATATCGGCACCACCGTGACCGCGATCCTGGCCGCTCTGGTCACCGGAAATTTAGCGGCCATCATCGTCGCTTTCTCGCATCTGCTGTTCAACCTTTCAGGGATTATCATCTGGTGGCCGTTCAAATTCGTACCGATTGGGATCGCGGAAAAATTTTCCCGGATTTCGACGAAATACAGATTCGTTCCTTTAGTATATATCATTATCGTTTTTTTCCTGATTCCTTTGTTTTTCATCACTTTTTTAAGATAGGGGGTTTTGATGTTTAAAAAATGGCTGGCTATATTCAGAAAAGACACGCTGATGGACCGAGCCTACCACCGCTCATTCGAAATGCTGGACCTGACCCATGACATGTTTTTAACAGCCAAGGAATCACTCCGACACCGCGAAGACAATGAACTCGACCTTGATATCAAAACCCAGGATCAGGAAGTCAACCGCTATGAGCAGCAGGTCCGGCGTCACGTATTTAATCACCTCGTGGTTTCGGGCCCGGAAGTTTTGCCTTCGGGTTTAGGGCTTGTCAGCATCATCATCGATATCGAACGGATAGGAGACTACACCAAAAACATGGTGGAGTTGGCCGTCGTTCATCCGGGGAAACTGCACGGAGGAAAATACGAGGAGGAATTGTGCCGTTTCGAAGATGCTCTGGAGAAGGAATTCACTCAAACCCGAAAATGCTTTATGGATGGAGATGCGACCTTGGCCCTCGAACTTCTCGACCGATACAGCTGGATCAACGAAGCATGTGATGAAATGCTATATGGACTGGTTAGAGAGGACGATAAAAACATCCGGCCGGGCGACGCGGTCACGCTGGCTTTCTATTCCCGCTGCCTCAAGCGGGTCAACTCCCACCTGCGCAACATCATAACCAGCGTAGTCAATCCATTCGATCAGATCGGCTTCAATCCGAAAGATAAAGACACCGACATATAGCCCGATTCCCTGAAAAGCATGCCTCCCGTATAAAAAGCGTTCTCATCTCTTCGCTGTCTTTAACGAGCGAAAGCGTTTCCTACCGATTCCGCCACCTTGTATCAGCTCCCCGGGAAGCGTTTCCGGCGATATGATCCGCCATCATCCGGGCAAGCTCGGCATAGGTCATGGGCTGCCAACCGTGCCCTTTCATGGGGCGGCCGTGGATCACTTCTCCCCCGTAATAGGGATCCGTGGTGTTTTCCAAGAATTCTTCGAGAAGATATACGGCGTAAGGAAGATAGAAGCTGTCCATCTCCGGATTATAAACCCTGATCTTTCCCACCAAAAAAGTCCCTATGCGATCCCAGTTTTTCTCGAGGTAATGCCTGAGATCATACCCGTTATCCCTCATATAATGCGCCACCTCTCGATCGATCACTCCGGTTTCAAGGTCCCACAGGCGCCGGGGATAACCATCTTCTCCCACTGGGCCGTAAACAGCGTTCCAGATATCGATCTGAGCTCCTGATCTTCCCCGGCTTCCGGAAGCGGCTTCCATCCGGCTGATCTGCCGGACGCTGGCAACGGGCTGCCCATCCGGAGTTCGCTGGAACATTCGTTCCGGAGCGCCGGGAGGAGAATCCGGGACGATGAAGGCGTTTTCATCTTCATAGATATTGATGAGCAGGTTTCTTCTGAAGTCAACGGGATCGGGATAAAAAGTCCAGGTGCCCCCGAAAAATTCTGGGTGGTAAACCTGCAGAGCCAGAGATTCCCAGCCTCCCGTGGAACCACCGGTCAGCACGCGGGCATAGGGTTCCGAAATCATGCGGAAATTCTCTTCCAGATACGGAATGAGTTCGCCCAGGATCGCATCCCCGTAAGGCCCATTATTGGTGGAATTCACCGCATAGGAGTCATCGAAATAAGGAGTGGGATGCTGGAAAGTGACGGCGATCATCCGTGGGAAATCATCCGAAATCCATGATCGGTAAAACTCATATCCGGATTCGCGACGACCACCGGCCCGACGCCGCATGTCCTGAAACAGATCTTTTTGTTCGGGATCGGGAGCCTCGACGTCAAATCCCCACGGCGCATCCAGGCTGAAATGATTCTGGATGTAAATGACCGGATAGAGCATATCGGGATTCTCATCATATCCCCGGGGGAGAAGAACCGTAGCTCCGAAATAGATGGGATGTCCCCAGAACTCTGAAAGCATTTTACTCTGAATCTTGATCCGCTTGACCCACTTCGTATCTTCCGGAACTTCGACGGGGGGTATCACCTCGGTGAATTCGAGGTGCACGGTTTGATTCCGCATCGGATCGATATGAACTTTCATGGGTTCGCTGATGAGATTCCCGGGTGAGAACGCCCAACGCTGTCCCTCCCACTGATCCATGTGCGCCCATATGACATGCCCGTCGGAGCGGTGGAATTCTGTGTACACATTGAAGACGGCTTGAATGAAATAATCCCCTTCCGAAAGATCGCATAGGCTCTCGAGAGGATAGCCCACCGCCGTCGATGCATCGAGTACGGCCGTTCCACCGGGATTGAGCTGATCGATGTCCATCGCAAAAAAGGGTACCCGTCCGTCTCGACGTCGCGAAGAATTGTAAGAGGCAATCCGCGGTTCTTGATCACCGTCCGGACTGAAGGCAAGGAATATCCTTCCCGTAATGGGATTTTCACTAACCGTTTCGGCGAAAGAGAATGTGAAGCGAACCCCGGACCTGCGGCCGGAGCCGCAGGCGTTGAAAAAGAGGACGGCGGCAAAAGCCGCTGTCATAAATATTAATAAGTGCTGGGGTGTTTTTTTCATGAAGATCCCTCCCTGGAAAAACCGCCGCTACGAATGGGTGCATCCAAGCGGCCTGAAATATCATTCATTGTATATCATATATCATTCCATAAAACATTTTGGCAAGACCTTTCGTCCACAATTGAGGGTTCCATTTTTTAAATAAATTTATAGAGACTCGATAGAGGTCTTGTTATTCTCGTCTTTGAACAGCCAACCTAAGCGCGATTTCAGTCGTCTAAATAATATTGGAAAGATCTGAAACACCAAATTATGAGGAGGATTTATGCTGAGAAACTATTTTCTTGTCGCTTTTCGCGGCATCATAAAAAATAAAGGATATTCCTTTCTCAATATCCTGGGACTGTCCGTAGGAATGACGGCCTTTATACTGATATTTTTGTATGTGCGTTTTGAATTGAGCTACGACCGCTGGCATGAAAACGCCGACCGCATCTATCGGATCGCCCAGCAGCAGGATGGCAACATGTATCTGGGAATGGATTCCTTTGCGGTAACACCCGCTCCCCTGTCACAAGCCCTGACGAGGGATTTTCCAGAGGTGGAATCAGCGGTGATGATAGACAGGATGGGAAGCGCACTGATTTCTTTTGAGGATAAAAATTTCATGGAAGACAATGTCTTCTTCGCGGAACCGGAGATTTTCGATGTGTTTTCCATCCGTCTCATCAAAGGAAACGCGGGGAAGGCACTCGATAATCCCCATTCGATTCTGTTTTCCGAATCAACCGCCCGAAAATATTTCGGCGACGACGATCCCATGGGAAAAACCATCTCCTTTATGGAAAAACATGACATGAAGGTGACGGGGATTTTCAAGGATATGCCGAAAAA
Source organism: uncultured Eubacteriales bacterium (assembly GCA_964433135.1). GTDB lineage: Bacteria > Acidobacteriota > Aminicenantia > Aminicenantales > Aminicenantaceae > CAYSQW01. The sequence continues at coordinate 17,199 of CAYSQW010000048.1, read as the reverse complement.
TTCCCATTTCGTGATGGACATGCTCGCCCCCTTTAAATCACTGTCCGTGCTCCTGGGCAATGATCTGGAAGACTGGAGCTTCAGCTCTTATTATTCTTATTGCCTGCTGCGAAAAGGCACCGATCCTGATTTTCTCGAAAGCAAACTGCCCGCTTTCCTGGAAAAGTACCGAGGGGCCGGAGAGAAGAGGCTCAGGGAAAAACCCGCCCGTCTCTTTCTCGAGCCACTGACAAGGATCCATCTTTTTTCCCACATCAATTTCGATATCGGCATTAACAACAGCATCACCACAATTTTTTTGTTCGGCACCATCGCCTTCCTGATCCTGATCATCGCCTGCATCAATTACATGAACCTGGCCACCGCCCGTTCCGCCAAGCGGACCAAGGAGGTCGGGATGCGCAAGGTGGTGGGAGCCAGGAGAAGTCAGCTTATTCTGCAGTTTTTAGGAGAGTCCACTCTACTCACCCTGATATCCATGGGCTTTACGGCGGGATTTAGCGCCTTGACCCTTCCGGCCTTTAACAACTATGTCGAACGGGAGATCGTCTTCAATCCGACAAAAAATCCCTGGCTTATATTGGGCTCCCTGGGAGTGTTCCTTTTGGTCGGCATGACCGCGGGAAGCTATCCCGCCGCCTACATCTCAGGCATACGCCCCATCGCCGCTTTAAAAAAATTGAGAGCCGGAAAACAAGGGGGATCATTGTTCCGAAACCTGCTGGTCGTCTTCCAGTTCTCCGTCTCCATCCTTCTTATCCTCAGCACCGTTGTCGTACACCGCCAGCTCCACTTCATCCGGAACATGGATGTAGGGTTCAATCGTGAACATATTATTACCCTTCAACTCCGCGACCAGAAAATAATAGAAAAATCACAGGCTTTTAAGAATGATCTAGCCAAAATTCCCGACGTTCTGTACGTCTCTTCGTCTAACAGTCTTCCCAACCGCATCTCATCCAAAAGAAACGCCAAATGGCCCGGAAAATCCGAAAACGTAAAGATTCCCATCTATTCCCTAAATACCGATTATGACTTCCTGGATGTTTTTGATCTCGAACTGGCCGCGGGGCGGAATTTTTCCCGGGATTTCCCCACCGATGCGCAAAGCGCTTTCCTGATCAATGAGGCCGCCCGGAAAGCCCTCGGGTGGGAAAATCCCATCGGCCGAGCGTATGGCAGTCCGGAATCCCCAGGGCGCATCGTGGGCATCGTCAAGGATTTTCATATGCACTCCGTTCACCAGGCCATCGAACCGCTTCAAATTCAGCTGAACCCTGAGCGATGCAGGCGGGTATCGATCAGAATCAGCGGAACGAATATCCCCCGAACCCTTGCCTCTATTGAAAATACCTGGCACCGCTTTTCCCCGAGATATCCTTTCGAATACGCTTTTTTCGACGATGTCTTCGACCGTGCTTATAAAGAAGAACAGAAACTGGGACAGATGTTCAGCACATTCGGTCTGTTGGCGGTTTTTATCGCCTGCCTGGGGTTATTCGGGCTATCCGCCTATACGGCAGAAACCCGAACCAGAGAAATCGGGATTCGCAAGGTTCTGGGAGCCTCAGAACCCAATATCGTTATTTTACTTTCCATGGAATATGTCAAAAGGGTGCTGCTTTCCGCATTGATATCCTGGCCGCTGGGATATTTCGCCATGAAGACCTGGCTCCGAAATTTTGTCTACCGGGTCGATCTGGGGATGGAGCCTTTTTTCCTATCCGGCCTGGCGGCTCTTGCCGTCGCCCTGCTGACGGTCAGCTATCAGACGCTGCGCGCCGCTTCCGTCGATCCCGTTATCAGCTTGAGGTATGAATAATTAGGGAGTTTGTTTTCACGCCCTTTTCAAATTGAAGGAGATCGTAAGATTCATTGATTTTCAACCTCCTCCAAGCTGAATATCTTTCGAATTCAAAATCGTTTGCCATATCACTGAAATAAGTTATAGAGTTGTCGTATAGCTTCCGTTCGAATCATCGGTGGAATGAACAGAACGGAGAGCGCAACCGACTTAAAATGAAGGGTGAATCGAAATCGGATGCCGATCCCGGGGGGAAGGTGCACAATCCAAAATAAAACGAGGAGGTATTAAATGAAGAAGCAATATTTTTCCCTAGCGGTGCTTTTCGCCATCCTATTACTCGCTGCACTTTCCGGCTGCAAGACGCAGGACTCCCGGATCCATGAGGAGATCACAGCCAGGCAAAACGAGATGCCGCAGCTGCTTTCCTGGTCGGAACGGATCGCCGTTCGCGAGGGTTGGCTTGAAAAACGCCACGGCCTCATCCTGGATATGATGCGGCGGCATGAGATAGACATGTGGATTATCATCAACGAAGAATTCCACGATGATCCGCTCACGCATCTCGTAGCCCCGCCCCTTCCCTACTGTGGAGGCAGAGACATTTTCATCTTCATTGATGCGGGTGAAGAAGGGCTGAAAAAATTCGCGGTTCAAGGTTTCTGGGAGGAGCATGTACGACGGTTCTTCGAGACCGGCTGGCCGGATGATCCTCTTCCCGCGACCAAGATGCTGCCCAAGCTGGTCGCGGAATACCAGCCCCGGACCATCGGCTTGGGAATGGGGGGGCGGCGCGGAGTGCAGCGGAGCTTGTCCCATGACACCTATCTCTGGCTCCGCGAGGCGGTGGGGCCGGAAACATCCAAAAGTTTTGTGAGCGCGGCCGATCTTATCGAGGAATATCTTGACACCCGCATTCCCGAAGAGCTGGAGCACTACAGGACGCTTGTCCATCTTACCGACGTGCTGACGCGCAGAGCGCTGTCGAATGAAGTGATCACTCCCGGTGAAACCACGGTGGGAGAGCTCAGACGCTGGATGTACGATCAGGTCATGGCGAACGGGTGCTCCCTGTGGTTCGAGCCGGATATCCGTCTCTATGAAAAAGGCGTCGATCCCACCCTTTCCCACGGTTTTCCCGCAGTCGCCGAGGAAAGCGAGGTGATTCAGAGGGGCCACATGATACACGTCGATTACGGACTCATCTACATGGGCTTCCACAGCGATTGGCAGAAGAACGCCTATGTGCTGCTTCCTGAAGAAGAGGATGTATCTGAAGGATTGAAACGGGCCATGGCGAACACCAATCTGCTTCAGGATAGCCTCATTCGAACCTCCCGCCCCGGACTTACGGCGGGTGAAGTCACGCAGAGGATCATGGACGAGATGCAGGATAAAGGCATCACAGCCTATATCTATTCCCACCCCATAGGGAACCAGGGGCACGGATTGGGAACCGGTCTCGGCTACGGATTCCGTCCCGGCTCCACGGGGGATCCCTCCCGCATGCCCAAGAAACTCCGCAACGGCTCCTATATCTCCGTGGAGCTCAACACGGTGAATACGATACCCGAGTGGAATGATCAAAAAGTCATCCTGGCCATGGAAGATGACGCTTATCTGACGGAAGAGGGGTATAAATTCTTTCGCCCGCGTCAGGAAAAGTTCTATCTTATTTACTGAAACACTGGAGGCAAGGAGGGACGGCTTGAGCGAAAACAACCAGCAAAAAAAGAACTTCATGAATTTCCCGGATGACATTCAAAACTTACCCCGTCGGCGGTTTATGAAAGCCCTTTTCGGGGGGACGGCAGCCGCTTACATCCTCCCCTCCCTGGCTTTCAACTCACATAAAGTTTCTTATGACTCTTTAAGACAAGCAAAGCGCAGTCTTTCACCAATCGATCAAACGGGAGAAGATTTCTGGAGGATCGTCAAAGATAATTTTCCGATCAGGAAGGATTTGATCATGCTCAACGCCGCCAATCTCTGTCCTTCTCCCTATCCTGTTCAACGGAAGGTGTTCGAGCTCACACGCGACATCGACAACGATCCTTCATCCCAGAACCGGAAAAAATTCGTCGGTTTGCGCGAAACAGCACGCAAAGACCTTGCCGGATATCTGGGAGCGAAACCGGATGAAATCGCCATTGTCAGGAATACGAGCGAAGGCAACAATATGGTCATAAACGGTTTGACCTTCGAACCGGGCGATGAAGTGGTCATCTGGGATGAGAATCATCCGACGGCGAACATCGCCTGGGACATAAGGGCTGAGAGATACGGCTTCAAAGTCATTAAGGTAAAAACGCCCGAAATATTCGGCACCGACGAGGAACTCATGCAGCCGTTTATCCATGCTTTCTCGCGACGGACGAAACTGCTGTGTTTCTCGCATGTTTCAAACCTATCGGGCACGGCTCTTCCGGCCAGAAAAATATGTGCCGCGGCTCGTAAACACGGCATTTTTTCCCATGTCGACGGCGCACAAACATTCGGATCACAGGTCGTGGATCTCCATGAAATCGGATGTGATTTTTATACGGGAAGCTCCCACAAGTGGTTCTTGGGACCAAAGGAAGTCGGAGTGCTTTATGTGCGGAAAGAACGGATTTCAGATCTATGGCCCACAATCGTCGGAGTCGGGTATCCGGGAACTCGAAACAAAGGAGTACTGAAGTTCGAAACCCTCGGCCAGAGAGACGATGCAAGGATCGCCGCCATGGGCAAAACCGTTGAATTTCATAAGACGATCGGGGTGGAGCGCATCGAAGCCAGAATTCGCTTCCTGGCCTCTGCATTAAAAATGAAGCTCGCAAAGAACATCCCGGGCCTGAAATTTCGTACGCCTCTCGCCGGGGAACTCAGCGGAGGAGTCGTTGTTTTCAATGCGGCGGGCTTGGATCTGGATAAAGCCTTGGATCTCCTTTATCATGAACACAACATAGGCTGCGCCGTGTTTCCCGGAGACACGGGAGGGATTAGACTCTGCCCGCATATCTACAATACGTTGGAGGAACTCGACAGGGCCGCCCATGCCGTCGCCCGGATTCTGGATAAAACCTGAATGGCTCTTTAGAATCGGATTGGAGGTCAAACCTTATGACGCTGATGCCGTCGGTTGCTTCTTGTTTGGCGAGTTCTTTTTTCAATGGGATCGTTATTTCTTATTTATCCATATTTTTTAGTCTATCCAAATCTTCGTTCCGGCCGACGACAACGAGCACATCACTCGCTTTTATAACGTGATTTGCCCTCGGAATGAGCTTTATCCTGTCCGGAACGGTCTCTTCGACGCTGACGACTTGGATGTCATACTTGTTTTTAAGGTTCAGCTCTCCGATACTCTTGCCCACAAATCCCTCGGAAGGAACCCAGTCCACGATGCTGTAACCTTCGGTTAAGGGGATATAATCAATGATATTGGGATTATCGATCCGCTGTGCAAGCCGAAAAGCGCTTTCCCGCTCCGGAAAAATCGACTTCCCCACCTCTAAAAGACCAACGACCTCAGCATGCTCCTCCGAAAACACTTTAACATAGATGTTCTTAACGCCCAGCTTTTTCAGGTAGTAAACGATCAACATGCTGTCGTCCACCTTTTCCCCAAGGCTGACAATGACCCCATCGGCTTTGTTGACTCCCAACTTTTCCAAGGTTTGGGAATCCTTAATATTGCCAACAAGCCCTTTCGCAATATACGGTTTGGCTTCCTGCACGCGACTCTCGTCGGAATCGATGGCAATCACATAAAAATTCCTGTCCGAAAGGAACTGAGCAAGATATCTGCCGAAAGAGCTCAAACCGATTATGACATAGGATTTCATGGCTGTTTATCCTCCGCTTTTTCGTATTCTAACCGACAAGCACATCATCCTCCATATACCGAAATCTCACAGGAGTCGTTTTTACCTTCATGGCGATGGCTAGGGTGAGAGGCCCCAGCCTGCCCATAAACATGAGTATTATGATGAATATTTTGCCCGGCACTCTCAAATCACCCGTGATCCCCGTACTCAATCCTACGGTTCCGTATGCGGAGACCGCCTCGAACAGGTACTCCATAAACTTTCCTCTCGTCTGTCCATGGGCTTCCCGGGGAACTTCGAAAACTAGAAGCAGAAAAGTGAAAAGAATCACAAAAAACAGCGAAAAGAATACGATCGTTGTGACTTTTGAGACCGTCGCCCTGGGAATCCGGCGTTGAAAAAGGTTCACATCCTCACGCATCCGGAATCGCGCGAAAAGAGAGGCCGCCATAACCATAAAAGTGGTGGTTTTGATCCCGCCGCCGCAGCTGCCGGGAGATGATCCGATGAACATCAGTATTATCAAGCTGAAAAGCGTAGCGCCGGTTAAAGCGGATACATCGACCGTGTTAAAGCCGGCAGTCCTTGCCGTAACCGACTGAAAGAATGAAACCAACATTCGGTTTTCCAACGGAAGACCTGAGAGGGAGTTGGAATATTCAAGGAGATAAAAAACCAACGCACCGCAGGCTGTGAGCAGGATCGTACTGAAAAGGACCAAACGAGTATGGAAGCTGAGGTTTCTGAAATACCCGCGAAAATCATGGGTGCGGTTTTTCTTAAGATCAAAAACAGCGATAAATCCGATTCCGCCGAGCATGATCAATGCGCACAGAATCAGGTTAACGGCAAGGTTTCCCTGATAGTCAACAAATGAGTTGGAGAAAAATGAAAAACCCGCATTACAAAAAGCGGACACGGCATGGAAAAGCCCCATTCCCATCGCAGCTGAAAGCGGAGCATCCTTGAGAAAACAGATTGTAAGCCCCAAGAAGCCCAGTGTTTCAACGATAAAGGTAAAGGCGACCACGGTAACCAGCAAACGACTGAGTTGGCGGATAGGATTCTGACTGAGCGTGTCAAAAAGGAGTTCTCTCTCGAAGATTTGAAGATGACCGCTTATCAGGTACAAAAAAAACGTTGAAACGGTCATAATCCCGAGCCCTCCGATTTGAATGAGCAGCAGGATGACGGTGCGCCCGAAAGGAGTGAAAGCGGAACCCGTATCGGCTACAACGAGTCCGGTGACGCAAGTGGCGGATGTTGAAGTAAAAAGCGCGTCCGTAAGAGAGAGAGAGCCTGAAGCAACCGTCGCCGCAGGGATCATCAAAAGGGCCGCCCCTATTGATATGACCAAAGCGAAGCTCGCGAGGACGATCCTGGACGGTGACATGAGCAGGAAACGCAAAAAGGATTTTTCACTCCTGTGCGATATATTTTGCACACCGCCCCTTCTATAAAACCTCATTAGGTTTCTGTAGGGGGTTTTTTATCCGGCGACTTAAAGGTCGCGATCTCGCGGTCCAAGAAGTAACTGACCACGGTACGGATGACGACGATGCTCGCAAGAACCGCCACATCCTGCAGCGTAGGATGCGTGACCGTGCGTATGATATCCGCGGCGATCAGAAACTCAAGGCCCAGCAGAAGGTATGAACCAAGTTGATGGCGCAGGCTTTCCCTTTCGTAGTAAATACTGTGTTTTTTTATACGCGACACTTCCAGAACGACGAGTCTGGTCAACATGAGAATGACTCCCCAGATGATGATAAGGATCGCCGCGATTCCAATTCCGAGTGAAATATTGTGAAGAACATTTATCAATGTCTTTTCCATTGCCCCATCCCCTTCCGGCTACAATCCTCTGGATTCAATCCATTTCAAGAGGACGAAAAGCACGACGCAGAGAGGAATGATCACCAGCCATTCGTTTACCTTGAGAAGCCGAGGGAGGGTGATATCACCGAAGTCTCCTTTGGAAAGGATGGAACGCTGCAGCTTGGGAAAGAGGGCGGCAAACAATCCGGCTCCGATGAGCATGCCCACAATGCCGAAGACGGCATCCAGATAGCCGTTTCCCAAGGCCCCCGCGACAGTGCCCGGGCAATATCCCAGGGTGGCAAAACCCACACCGAACAACAATCCTCCAAAAATCGACATTCCCGCCGATCCCGGCTTGGGATGCAGCTTAATCCATCCGAAAGCCTTCATTGCGTAGATCCCGATCATTCCGGTTATGACCGCAGAGATCATGACCTTTAGAACGGTAAAGTCCTCTAAGAGCAGTTGACCTACGATCACATCGTATTTGGTGACACCCCCTTTGTGTAAAAGAAAACCGAAGCAAAGTCCGGCAGAAAAGCCAAAAAACCGTTGTAACATGTTTTTCCCGTGCATTTTAGTCAGCATCGATTCTCTCCTACCCCCCGATAACATGATAAATCAGGAAAGCAGCCGCAATGCCGCCGATGAAAAAACATATCGCGGCCAACCAGCTCCCAACCGTAAGCTGCAGCGTCCCGCTGATGCCGTGCCCGCTCGTACATCCTCCCGCCCAACGGGATCCGAAACCAAGAAAGACGCCGCCCAACAGCGCCGCCAACAATCTAAGCCAGAGGGTTGCACCGAATGCCGCATCCCATGTCCCGGGGATCCACTGCCAATGAAAGTCGGCGGAAATAACGGCCGAAACAAATGCCCCGGGGATAATTCCAAGCACCAGCATCCATTCCCAATCCACAACCGGTTTGACCTGTTGGTAATAAGGTTTCAAATCCACTTTTTGTCCTCGGAATATTTTTTCGATCATACCGCTTGTCCGCACGAAAGCGGTAGAGCATCCGATGGGTTTATCGGACAAAAGGAAAGTCAGCCAACTCAATACGCCGATCCCGATACCGGCGGCATAAGGCGACCATCGCGCCTCCAACAACCATTCCATCGCTCTCCTCCTTATTTATTGAAATTCCAGCCCGATCTCATAAGGATATCATGCTCATAATACCGCGAAGCATGCGGGATCGCGCAAACACCGCACGTCTTCACATATCCGGCGGCGCTGTACCCCGTCATACCTCCAGCCGTATTGTACACATCGGAAAAACCGTTCTGCTTCAAAATACCGGCTCCCAAGCTGGAACGGTGCCCGGTACTGCATATAAGCACCGTAGGCATGTCGGGATCCAATTCTTTATATCGTGTCCTCAATTCAGGTGCCGGGATATTGACGGCCCCCTCTATATGGGAATCTTCGTATTCGAGGGGAGCACGGACGTCCACCAGATGGAGATTGGAACTGCCGTTGATCATGGAGTGAAGATCTTCCGCCGATACTAGTTTGACGTCTTCGGTTTTCAGTCCATGTGTCGCCCAAGAAAACAACCCTCCATCCAGGCAGCCGAGAATGCGGTCCATGCCCACACGGCGGGCCCAGGTATTGGCTTCAACCGCCTTTTCATAACTTTCCGTCACCAGAAAAATATCTTTGTCCGTGGGAAGGACCCAGCCGGCGAACGTAGGAAAATTTCCGCCCAGGTCGATGTTCCAAGAGCTTGGAAGATGCTGACTGCCGAATGCGTCATAACTCCTCACATCGACGACGATATTCTCCGGCTCTTTTATCCTTTTCATGAATTCGCTCGGGCCCAACTCAATGAGATCAGGTAGATCTTTGATCTGCACCGGTCCGCGGCGGTTGATATCGCTGCACCGGCTGAAATGATCGGGTGCCGGAGGCATATGCGTCGTGAGGGTTTTAATGAATTCCTGCTTGTCTTCAATCAGCAGCGCCGAATTGTACCTGCGCTCATAGCCGATAGTGCTTCGCCGCTTTGCACCCATTGCCCTTCCGCAAAGCGAACCGGCGCCGTGTGCGGGATAGACCTCGGTGTAATCCGGCAGCTTGAGCAGCTTTCCGTGCAGGCTGTCATACAGCTTACTTGCCAGATCAGTCGCTATATCCGGAAAAAGATCAGGTCGACCGACATCCCCCACAAAAACAGTATCGCCGCAAAATACGCCTACGGGATCCGATCCCCTTGACTTATCGACAACCACGTAAGCGATATGTTCGGGAGTATGTCCCGGTGTTTCCAGAATACTGAGTTCCATATCCTCAATTTCAATCGTATCGCCTTCGGAGAGCGGCACGTGTTCGAACTCACACCGCGCTGACTTTGGGGCGTAAATCTTAGCTCCGGTCATCTCCGCCAAATCCATATGCCCGGATACAAAATCCGCATGCAGATGGGTTTCCAGGATATGCGTGATATTGACGCCCAATTTTCGCGCCTCTTCGATGTAGATGCCCACATCCCGGCGGGGATCGATAACCGCACAGCTCTTCTTGCCGGCAAGGATGTATGAGCTGTGAGCAATTTTTTCGATGAAATATTGTTTGAGAAGCATAAAACCTCCTTTTGTTCAATATAAGAAATATATCATCGCAACAGCAATGATAAGGAAAAGCACCGTCATAATGCTTCCCGCTTTCAGGTAATCACGGTTGTGATATCCTCCCGGGGACATCAGCAGCGCGTTCACCTGGTGTGTGGGGAGCAAAAAGCTGTTGGCCGCACATACGGCGACCAAAAGCGCCAAAGATCTGGGATTGACGCCTGTCGAATTTCCGATAATGAGCACGAGCGGGACGAGGAGGACCGTAGCTGCAACATTGGACATGATAAGAGTAAAAATCGTTGTCAGCGCCGCAACTCCGATAAATATCCATAAGGGATGACTCCCCTGCATCAACTTCATCAGGCCGCCGGCAAGCCATGCGGCCGCTCCCGTGTTGTCCATCGCAATCCCAAGAGGGATCAATCCTGCCAGCAGGAAAACCGTCCTCCAACCCACCGCCTGATACGCCTCATCGATGGAGATCACCTTGAAGATAACCATAGCTATTGCGCCGGAAAGGAGGCTGAGCGAAAGAGGCATTCCTGCAATCACAAGCCCGATGGCTCCCAAAAAACACAAGATCGAGACCAACGGCTTTCGCGTCCTCACGTCGATGGAATCATCCGGAGTAATGCGGATAAATCTCACATGATCCCCGAGTTCGACAATCCGAGGCCAGGCCCCATAGACGATCAGAATGTCCCCCGGACGAAGCAGGATGTCTGAAAGGTCGCCCCGTTCTTCCGCTTCACCGGTTATCAGCATGACCGGCTCGACATTGAAATTCTTACGGAAAGCTATCTGGCGGATGGTTTTCCCGGATACCGGAGAACGAGGAGGGATGATCAGTTCGGCGAATCCCATCTGTCTGGCGGATCGAAGATCATTTAAAAAATCCGACGATCCAACCGGTTCCAATCCATAATCATTGACAAAATCATGAAACCGTTTCTTTTCACCCATTAGAGCCAGTTCCTGCCGACGGGCAAAGCGGGTGAATCGCCAAGGCGAATAAATAACCTCACTCTCTTCCTTAACGGCGAGAAGATTCAGACCGTAGCGGGCCCAGAGAGCGACTTCTTCCGAAGTTTTGCCGATAAGCCTGCTGTTTTCGGGGATGCGGCAACTGTAGATGGTCGATGGCAGCTGCCAGGTATCGATGAGGCGCTGCTGCGCGGATGGCTCCAATTGACCGCTTTTTCGAGAAGGCAGCACGTTTTTTCCGAAGATCAAAAAATACAACACCCCGCCTATAAGCAAAGCAAGGCCTATGGGAGTGACGCTGAATAGTTTATAGGGACTTTGCCCCCCCTGCTTGAGGAGATCATTAAGGATTATCAGCGGCCCCGATCCCACCAGGGTAATGGTCCCGCCCTGAATCGCCGAAAATCCCATGGGCAGGAGAAAACGAGAGGCGTTGACCTTCATCTTCCTGGAAATACGCATCACGGCAGGCAAAAAGAGAGCGGTAGCACCGATGTTCTGCATAAAACCGGAGATCAGGCCTACCGAAACCGATATGACGGCGGTCATCCTTTTCTCGCTGAAACCGGCCAGGCGAATGACGGGTACGGTTATCCGCTTCATCACTCCGGATCGGTCGATGCCGTAGCCGATAATCATGACGCCGATGATAGAGACCACGGCATTGCTTGCCAAACCGGAAAACGCTTGAGCCGGTGTGACCAGCTTTAACCAGCCCAGCAAAAGCAAGGTGATCAGGGCAACGATATCCACCCGCAGAATCTCGGTAATGAACAAAAATACAGTCAGGACCAGCACGACGAGGACGAGAATGATTTCTTTGGTCATATGATTGCTTGATGATTTTTATTAACAAAGAATAAGAGAGTCATGATCTCATCAATTCCCCATAGGGAATCGGCCTGTCTTCATTCCTAAATCCATAATTTCCCCATGAATCCGGCTTCATGCTCTTCCATTTTTCCTACAGTTCCCCATTTGAAAAGTAAAAGAAGAATACCACAGCAGAATTCACAAGGTCAATAATTGAAGTTTTCCAATCGCCGGGCATTAAAAAAAGGCCATTGTTTCGCCCAATATAATGTTCTTCCGGATCATAATCTTTTTATTCGATCCACCCGCGTTTAAAAAACAATATGCAGGGCGTTTCCGGCACGGGAGAAGAAGTGCTATTCCGTCTGTTCCTATTTCTTTTTGGGTATGGCTTGTCTCCTTCATGATTTTAAAAAGAGACAGCGAAACCGGACTCTCGGGATCATTTCCGTTTTTTCGCCCTGGGATTCTCGGCGGGCCACATTCCCTCGGTTATGTTTCTCTATGGTTTGAATTCGGTCGATGAAATTCCGCTCATTCTTTTAGCGGAGATCGTCCTTCTTAACGGAACGCATTGGCTCTCCGCCGCGCACTATTTCAGAAAATACGGCTTTCTCGCTTGCGTCGGAATACACTTTTTGACGGATGTGCTATGGCATGTTATATGAGCCCTGATTTAAAAATAACACAGCCATCCATTGCCGATCCGGCGCAAGGATAGAGAAGCACCTTCCTATACCGGGACGGTGAAAAATCTGATTTATTTAGGGGAGAATTCCTAAATAGAAAATTTCCCCGAGATAAAATACCGCAGGGAAGGCCGTGATTACTTGGGAATGATCACCCCGTCAATCACATGGATAACACCATTGGTGCATTTGATGTCGGTCTTCACAACCATGGCGTCATCGACCATGACCTTGCCCTCTTTTGCCGTGACCGTGATCTCTTTTCCGTTGACGGTCATGATGGTTTCCATTTTCACAACATCTTCAGCCATGAGTTTTTTTGCCGCCACATGATATGTCAGGATCGACTTGAGCTTCTCGATGTTGTTGAGGAGCGCTTCGATGGTTCCTTCGGGAAGCTTTCCGAAGGCCTCATCTGTAGGAGCGAAAACCGTAAACGGTCCCGGCCCGGAAAGAGTGTCGACCAATCCCGCGGCCTTAACGGCCTTGACCAGCGTGTTGAAAGATCCCGCGGCGACCGCTGTTTCAACAATGTTCTTCTCCTGGTCGATCGCATTCATTGAATCCGCAGCTCCCCAAACCAAAAAAACCGCTAGAAAAACCAACAAAATTCCCCTGCAATTTTTCTTAATCATTGATGAATCCCCTCCTTTAATAGAAAACCTATATATTTAATATACAGCTGTAGGTAAAATTGTCAAACCGGAAAACATCCTGAAGCGGCGGATAAGAACTGATTTTGTTTTTCGCCAACCGGAACTCCTCTTATATGAAGTTGGAGTTAAATCCGAATACTAATGAAAATTTTTTTCGATAATTTTCATTAGACGAAGCACAATCAACCGATTACAATATTCAACAAATATTGACCCGATTCGAAAGGAGTAAAGATATGAAGCGTGTGAGACTGATTCTCATCTGCTTGCTGATTGCCGTCACGGCCGGAATCGCGTCCGCTCATGAGGCGAAACAAGCGGTGACGGAAGACTCAGGAATTAATGTAGAGCTATTCCCCCCCGTAACCACGGATCATTCCATCACCATTGACGGGGAAAAAATCGACTACCAGGCAAAAGTCGGCTATTTCCAACAGCTTGATGATCGAGGAAAGCCGCAGGGCTATATCTTTTACACGGCTCACACTCAAAAAAGAAAAACGTCCGGGACAAGACCGTTGACTTTTTGTTTCAACGGCGGTCCGGGAAGCTCTTCCATTTATCTGCATATGCTTACCATCGGACCTAAACGAGTCGTGCTTGACGCACAGGGCAATACCCCGGGACCTCCGCCGACCATGGTTGACAATCAACAAAGTTGGCTGCGGTTCACCGATCTGGTATTTATCGATCCCATAGGCACCGGTTTCAGTTTTCCGCACCCCGGCGCCGATCCCGCAAATTTCTGGGGTGCTCACCCGGATGCCGCTTCCGTAGCGGATTTCATCCGCATGTACCTTACGGACGCCGGACGCTGGATGTCACCAATATTTATCGCGGGCGAGAGCTATGGGGGCGTGAGGGGTTCGCTGCTGGCGGAAGAACTTCAGCGAAATCGCCGGATCAAGCTCAATGTCAACGGCATAATATTTATATCCCCTGCGTTCGAATATGCGACCCGCAGAGGCTATCACAAGATCAATTCATTCCATCTGGCTCATTTTTTTCCCACTCATGCTGCGACGGCCCGCTACCACAAGCAGCTGGCGCCAGAGCTGCAGGAGATGCCATTCGATGAATTTTATGCGGAAGTTAAAGAATGGGCCACGACGGAATATCTGTTGGCTCTCAACAAAGGCGATACCCTACCGGATTCAGAAAAAGAAAAAATCGCCGCGAAGATGAGCTATTATTTCGGCCTCGACAAAGAATTCGTTCTGCAAGAAAACCTGAGAATCCCCGATGCCATGTTCCGCGAACAGATCCTCGCCAAAGAAGGGATCGAGGTCGACCGCCTCGACGCCCGCTGGGAAACAGGCGCCTACGAACTGACGACCTCGCTTTCACCGGCCTTGAATCACTATGTAAGAGAAGAACTCGGTTATAAAACGCCCAGACCTTATGTCGTCAGCGGTAATGTTCGGCCCTGGATCTATAATGACTCCCCCAGCGGATTTTCAGCGGTCCCGCATTTATCCAACGCGATGAAAAACAATCCGCATATGAAGGTACTGATCACCGCCGGATACTACGATTACGCCTGCCCCGTCGTCACCATTGAATTCGCGGTCAATCGACTGCTTCTCAAACCGGAAATCCGCCGCAACATCAAGATGGTTAACTTCCACACGGGTCATATGGTTTACACTCCCAGCAAGGAACTGGCGGAGTTCACCGGGGAAGTGAGACGCTTCGTGGAAGACGCGACGCGATAAAGGAATCATCCGTAAGATAGAGCCACAGCTTTTCAGTTTGGATTTACAGATCCGCCGTTTTCTTCAAGAATCGGTTCAACGCGGATTCTTTCCACGCCGTTGTTTTGATGTTCGGGTAAACTCCAGAGCTCCTCGAGGACAGGAAGCGATACACTTCCCGCACGACCAGCAGTCTGGTTTGAAAAATCCCTTTTTGTCCTCGTTCATGGCCTTCATGGCCTCGGTCGGGCACGCTTCCTCGCAAAGGCCGCAGTCCGTGCAGTCTTCCGGATTGACCTTTTGCACGGTGTAAAAGGCCCCCTTTTCAAAAAACCATGCCCAAAGCCCGAAGGGGCAGACGGTGTGGCAGAACGGCCTGAAAAAGAGAAGACTCGCCGTCAAAAAAACGGGGATCAAAAGAAGCGTAAACGGAGCCAGTTGGTACGGACTAAACACTTTGAACAGGTTGAAATGGTGGTAGAGGATGGAGCCCGGACCGCCTTGATTGATATTCAATATGCCGAAAAGCAGGAGAAAAAACACCGAGTAGAGTGTGATCCGAACCGCGATGGAAGCCGCGAATGAAAACTTGTGTTGCTTCTTGAATCTTTGGAAGACGGGGATGTTGTGGAGGCATTCCTGAAGGGCCCCCAGCGGACACCCCCAACTGCACAGCATCCGAGATCCGATCAGCGAAAGCAGCGTGACAATAACAACGCTGAAAGTGACCAGGATCAGGGGATTACCCGGAATTCCTTTGACGAGTTTATGGAACCTCACGATCACTTCCATGGGATTGGGTGATGCACCGAAGATAATCCCGAAGACGACGACCGTGAATATCAGCCATATGCGCCTGATTTTGTTTATATTTTTCCGGCGGAGCAGAAACACTCCGGCAGCGGCAATAGCCATGCTCCACAGGATGTAAGGGATAACGGCTTTAGCGGGGATTCCACCGGCTCTGGCCTCTTTTACGGCCTCACTTATTCTGGATTTCTCAATATCCTGTTTTCGAAAAGGTTTATGGATTATCTTGTATGTGGTGACGAAATCCCGTCGTTCTATAGGATCCAAAAGAGAGACCAATGACTCAAGCGGCACATCATTGCGTTCAGAGATGTGGCGGAGCGTCATGTTCTCCTTAATCGTGATGGGCTGCTGTTTTTGATAGGGAGGGTATTTGATCAGAGCAGCCAACATAAAAACCACGCCAACCAGAAATATGCTTGCAATAATGTATTTTCGCATTTTTTTAGTGAACCCTCCTCACATTATCATAAAGTATCTTTAAGCTTATTATCGCAGGCCTCGGTGATGAAGATTTTTACCGCTATCCTCCTTTTCCCTTGACGGAACTGGAGACAAGAACAGTGAATCTGATCGAAAGATATTCCGCCAAATGGCCTTCTTTCCGAATCAAGAAGTGCCTATCTATTTCAATTATTCCTTTGATTGAGGTCTTTTTTGATGTTTTTTAGCATTCCCGCTACTTTTCTAACGCACGAGGAAGATCTTCTAGAGTAGATCCCATCAATCTTAAACCAGCAGGAGACAGCTCATTCTGTGTATAATCGCTTGTTCGTTTAATATCGCGTAGACTACACCAAATTAAGCCATTTCCAGAAAGTAATGAAGGCTTAGTGAATAGCATATACATCGCCCTTCTCTCAGGGATAGCACCAATAATTCGGCCGGGTATTTTCGATTGCATTCGCAACGATACGTCTACTACCCAAGAGTTTTCAGATCCAATTCCAGTCAACTCAAGCAAGCCATTTTGCGCAATCGAACCGGACACAATAGCGTATAACTGATCCAAATAGACGTAACCCGTCACTTGATCCTGGTTTTGATTTAGTGTGAAGTCGCAAGGAAATACAAAACCACGTTGATATTCATTACAGAATCCAAGGATTGACTTCACCTGATCACTTGAGCTACATGAAGTGATAACATAGCTCCCTTCCCATTCGCCTTTATAATTGGGTAATCCCCGAATGGCCTTGAAGCCTTGCTTCCCCTTATAGGTTACAGATATTTTAACATATCCAGATCCCACGATTTCTACAAGCCCGGAGTTATTAACAGCAGCAACATTTGAATTACCTGAGCTCCATGTACCGGAAGCTCCAACCGTTATAGTGCTTCCGTCGGACATCTTAGCTGTCGCTGTAAATGTTTCTGTATCACCTATAAAAAGGCTGTCGGAACTTGATGTTACAGTAAGAGCTTGAACTGTTACCTGTTCTTTTGGTTCCGGCGGAGATGTCGGAGAAGTCGGTGAGCTTTTCTTGCACATCGGTAACAATCCAATCAGTAAAGCTAAAATAAAAAGCTCTAAATGCTTGA
>CAYSQW010000047.1:0-27976 GCA_964433135.1 uncultured Eubacteriales bacterium | reverse complement strand
GACGGCTTCTCCTCTTAACCTAAAAATTCTTACTTAACCAAATATGATAATATTAACCAAATATTAACCTAATAGCGAAATAATCTTATATCAACGGATTTTTCATTTGTCAAGAAGATTTATCCCTTGGGATTTCCGGAGGGTTTTTTGGGGCTTTTAGGGGGGTGATGGCTCGGATTCAGGGTGGCGATGCTTCTGGGGATTTTTTCCATATGATGCAGTACGATGACGCGGAACGTCTTGCGTATATTCGCGATCTGGGGGGGGGGGAAAGGCGATTCGGGCCCCGCCGCCGGCGGATTTTTTCGGGACCAATCCAGAAAAGGACTCAATTCGGGGCAGACGGCTTCCCTGCGTTCGCGAGCGCAGCGGGGACACATCAAGCCGTCCCTGCGTGCGTTCAGCCATCCGCCGCGGGGGGCGGGCTTTCGACACTTTCGGCAGGTTCGGAAATCGGGCATGACGCCGCAGATGTTCAAAAACCATGCTTCGAAGTAAGCTCCGACAAAGTTAAAATCAGCGCCGGCTTTAAGCGCCCGCAGACATGCCAGCAGCAGCCGGAACAGCCTGTCGTCCTTGGCTCGGGCCGGAAAGAATTCCTGACACAGTTCGGCGAAGTAGCTCAGGCCGACGGAAACATCGAAATCCGCCTGTATTTCGAAAAAGGATTCCCGTAGGTCGCAGTTGCTGATCGTTACCAGCTCTCTTGATTCCTTTTCATAATAAAAGGCGTTCACCAGAGACATGGGCTCCAGGCTGCTGCCGAAGCGGCTTTTGAATTTGCGAGCTCCTTTGGCCACCCCTTTAATAAGGCCGAAATCCCGGGTAAAGAGCACGACCAGGCGGTCCTGCTCGCCTATGTTGAAGGTCCTCAAGATGATGGCTTCGGACTGCGCGAGCGGCATGAGATCAAATCAAATATTTGAGAAACAGCGTTCCCAAACCCAGAAATGTCAGAAATCCCAAAGAATCGGTGCACATAGTCAGAAGATTGACGGATCCAAGTGCCGGGTCCAGCTTGATCAATTTGAGGAAAAGGGGAATCAGCGTGCCGACCAGAGCCGCGACGAAAAGATTTATGATGACGGCCAGTCCGAGAGTCAATCCCAGAAAGGGATTGCCGATAATGAAATAGGTGGCCGTTCCCAGGACGATTCCCAGGATAAATCCGTTCCCGATACCGACCAAGAGTTCTTTTAGAAGAGCTTTGCGGGCGGAGATCCACTCCGCCTGCCCGATGGCGATCTCACGTACGATGATGGCGATGGTCTGGTTTCCGGCGACGCCGCCCAGTGCGGCGACCAGCGGCATGAAAACCGCCAGCGTGACGACCTGCTGAATGGTTCCCTTGAAATGGTTCACCACGAATGGAGCCAATGAAGCCGTCAGCAGACTGAACAGCAAAAAGGGCAGCCGTTTCTTGATCGAAGTCAAGGGGCTGTCCTGGATTCGATCCGTTGTGTCCAGGGAGACCATCTTGTACATGTCTTCGGTGGCTTCCTTGTCAATGACGTCGATAACGTCGTCGACCGTTATGACCCCCACCAATTTGTTGGAGGAATCCACGACGGGGATCGCCACGAGGTTGTAATCAGCTACGATGCGGGCCACATCCTCCTGATCGGTTTCCGTGTGTACGCTGATGACCTCTTTGGTCATGATGTTCTTCAGCGGTGTATTGGGTCTGGAAAACATGAGCTGACGCAGAGAGACCACTCCGACCAGATCCCCCTCGTCATTGATGACATAGAGATAAAAGGCGGATTCCACATCCCCTTCGAGCTGCATGGCCGTGATCGCGTCCGAGACATTGGTCTGATGGTTCAATGCATAGAAGTTGGGCGACATGATACGCCCCGCCGTTTCTTCCTCGTGGTCCAGAAGTCCCATTACTTCTTCGGTCGGTTTCTCTTCCATCGAAGACAGGATGGACGTTTTCATCTCTTCCGGAAGGAGATTCAGGATGCGGGCGACGTCATCCGAAGGCGTCATTTGGAAAAGGTCGGAGATTTGGGGGACCGGCAGCTCGACCAGAATTTCCGCGGCGTCCTCGGGAATGATCTCACTCAACACATCGGCGGCTTTTTCCGGTTCTCTTTCATACAGGGTATTGAAGAGAGTCAGCTTTTCCCGGTGTATCAGGTGGGACATCAGGGTGGCGATATCAACCGGGTGAAAGTTTTTCACCAGGTTCCAGAGGCGGGAAAGAGCACCGCTGTTGATAAACTTCCGCGATGAATTGACGATCAGTCTTAAAGCATCGGTTTTCATCGTTCTTTCCTTTCGCGTTCCTCAAGATATCACAAATGATTTTCCCTGTAAAATAAAAATGCTTCAGAGTTGAGGCCGCTGGCTATAGGAGGTTTGGAAGCGAAAAAAGCCCCATAAAACGGATCCTCAAACGGCTTTCTGGTTCATCCGAGGAAATTGATGCCGAGCCGTTTGACCTTCTCCGAAAGATCTTTCGGATCAAGGTCCAAATCGCGGGCGGCCTTGGGGATGTCCCACTCACTGCGGATCAAAGCGCTGTGAACGTATTCCCTTTCGAACTGTTCCTTAGCCTTGGAAAGCGGGATGTTTTCGAGAAATTCAGGGAGAAATTGCGATTCTCTCGGCTCCACCAGGAGGTTGAGGTGGGTGGGATGGATCTCGTCTTCCTTGACCATGATCACGAAGCGTTCAATGACATTGATCAATTCACTGACATTCCCAGGCCAGGAATAATTGATAAAGGCCTGCATCGCCTCCTTCTTCATGGTTTTACGTTTCTTCCCTGATTCGAGGGAGAAATATTGCAGAAAGTAATCGATGAGATCGGGGATATCCTGTTTTCTCTCCCGGAGGGAAGGGATGACCATGGGGATGATATTGAGTTTATAGAAGAGATCCTTCCGAAATGTCTCATCAACCAGCATTTGTCGAAGCTCTTTATCGGTGGCGGCGATGATGCGCACGTCTGAACGGACAGTGTCTTCGGAGCCGATAGGCTCGAACTTTTCTTCCTTGATAAAGGCCAGCAAACTGGCCTGAATTTTCGGGCTTAAATCAGCGATCTCATCCAGAAACAAGGTTCCGCCGTCGGCCAGAAACAGCTTTCCTTTTTTGTCGCGATTGATATTGGGGAGAGCTCCCTTGGCGTATCCGAAAAGCTCTCCTTCCATCAGGTCTTCGGGGATCGCCGCACAGTTGATCTGAATGAAACGTTTGTTGCGGCGGGCGCTCTGCTGATGGATCAAATGCGCCACAAGCTCCTTGCCCGTTCCGTTCTCCCCCGTGATCATCACGCTGCCTTTGGATGTTGCGGCGATCTTGATCTGCTCCTGAAGTTTATTGATGGCGGGGCTGTTGCCGATCATCCGGTATTTGGATTTGATCCGTTCTCGCAGTTGGATGTTTTCTTCTTCCAACTTCAGCTGCTTCAGGGCGTTTTTTGCCGTTAACACCACTTTTTCCAGGGATAAAGGTTTTTCCAGGAAATCGTAGGCACCCAGTTTGGTCGCTTTCACGGCGGATTCGACCGATCCGTGCCCGGTGATCATAATCACATGAATGCTCTCGTCACCGGCCTTTATATTTTCGAGGACTTCGATGCCGTTCATCTCCGGCAGCCAAATATCAAGAAATATCAGGTCGAAGGGCTCCGATTTTAACACGGACAAGGCCTTCTCTCCGGAAGAAGCGGTCTTTACCTTGTAGCCTTCGTCTTCAAGTATGCCTTTGAGTGAGGACCGGATCCCGGCCTCGTCGTCGATAACTAGAATTTTATCTGAGTTCATGTTGGTATCCGTAAAGTAAATTTTGCTCCCATGGATTTTTGATTGTCGACTTCAATGGTTCCATTGTGTTCGTTGATGACCTGACTCACGATTGCCAACCCGAGTCCGGAACCTTTCTTCTTGGTGGAATAATAAGGAAGGAAAAGCTTGTCTTTATCCGAGATCGGGATGCCCGGGCCGGTATCGGTGATCGTAATGACGATACGCTGGTTGATTTTTTCAGTCGCGGTCTGAATACGAATCTTGCCCTTCTTGTTCATGGCATCGATGGCATTGTCGAAGATATTGATGAATACCCGCTTCATCTGTTCTTCATCGAGCATGACCTCTTCCGGGATTCCCGCCGAAAAAAAAGTCTCGAATTCGATGTCCTCGAAAATGCCGGTGAAGAGCGAGATCGTCTGATTTATGAGGAGATGAAGATCCGTCGGTTCGAGTTGAATTTTGGGCATGCGGGCGAAGCTGGAAAATTCGTCGACCAGGGATTTTATGGTTCCTGCTTCGCTTACGATGGTACGGGCGCCCTCCTGAATGATGGCGCTGGAATCCGCGCCGGATTTCTTGAGAGTTTTGATAATCCTCTCAGCGGAAAGCTGGATGGGTGTGAGCGGATTTTTTATCTCATGGGCGACCCGCTGCGCAACTTCTTTCCACGCCGCCATCTTTTGGGCTTTGATCAGCTGGGTGAGGTTGTCCAGCACGACGATCATGCCGGAAAATTCTTCCTCTCCTTGAGGCAGCGGTGATATGGACAGAGAGAGCGTCACGGTCTGGTTTCCGAAATCTATGTGGATCTCCTTTTCCGAGTATTGGTAACGGTTCTTCAATCCATTCTCAATATTCTTGAAAATTTCCGCATAGCGTACGTGCCCGAGAACCTCGCGGTACATCTTGGATACGGGTCGAGGCTCAGAGATGGCGAGCATTGTTCTTGCCGATGGATTGATCGTTGTGATTCTTCCTTCCGGATCAAGCGCCAGGACGCCGGTTGTGATATTGTTGAGGAGGGTTTCGATATATTGCTGGCGTGATTCGGATTCCGAAGTTTTCTGTGCGATGTTTTTCTGACTTTGGTTGAGATCCGAAATCATCTGGTTGAACGAATCGATCAGGACTCCCAACTCGTCGGATGCCGTATCTTCCACACGAACGTTCAGATCCCCTTTCGAAACCGCCTTGGTCGCGTTGGCCAACTTCTCGATAGGGACAGTAATGGTTTTTGCGAGATGGAATCCGATCCAGCTGGCGGCAAAAATGATAAGCAGCGTCACAAACACCAACGTCATGAGATAAAAGGTTTTAACCGGATTCTTTTGGATCTTGAGCTGCCTGTAGCGCTGTACGTAGGCGGTTATGTTGTTGATCTTTTCGGCGAAGTTCTGGGGAAGGTATTTCCCGGTTACGACCAGAAGATTGGGACCCTCCGGGATTTGAAAAGAAACGCCGCGTCGGATCATTTCTCCCGCCCCCATGGTCTCTTTGGTGTTGAAAAGCTCTCCAAGGTGTGCGCGCTTGACGATATTGGTTTTCAGGTCCCGATAATCGCGCAGCGGCAGATCGGGATTGATGTAGGAAAAAAGCTCTTCATCGTCGAGATAAACGCCGATCTCGTCAAGTTTATACTCTGTGAGCTTTTCTCGAGTGAAATCCATCAGGGGGCGTTTGTGCTCCAGGTCGATGAGATCCAGACGCTGTATGGCCCGGCTCAACTGCTGGGCGTAATGAAGCGTTATCTCCTCGCTGTTTTGATAAAAACCTTCCGACAGGCTTTTTGTGTCGTCGAGGATTCTATCGATGGGAGTTTGGAACCAGGTTTCGATATTGCGGCTGATCAGATCACTGGCGAAGATGAAAAGCAGCAGCGTAGGGATGAGGGACAGCGCGATGAAAAACATCAACAGTTTCGTTTTGAAATGGGAGCCGGCGATGCGGCGTTTGCGCTCCAAAAAAAGCTTGGCCAGATTGCGGCCCAGAACAAACAAAAGGATCAGAAAAAGGAGCAACACGATGATCTGCAGCGTAGAGAGCAGAATTCGGGTTATGGAAGTCGGTGAGAATTCCTGCATTTCTCGGATAAAGAATTCGATGGTGAAGAAGAAAATGATCAAAAGCAGGATGATGGCGCCGATAACGCGGGAGCCTTTGCTTTTGGAACTGTCCATGAATTTATCCGTTCTGGTGTCCGGGCCTCTCAGCCGTTCAGGACAATCTCATTGTAAACCCGGGGGACTCGATCGTAAAGGGAAATATTCCTCGATGAGTCGGTATCCCGCGGTGGAAATCAGGAGGAGATGTCTTCGGCCGTGTTCCCTTCCGGTTCCTGAAACTCCGCAAAGTTTTCATGGGTAATGCGGATGTCCTTGATGACCGCCCCGGATTTCCCAAGGGATTTCCCTGAGATGCCGTTAAGGGTGTAAGTGAATCCGCCCGCGTTCCCAAGATTAAGGATGATTTCCTCCGAGGCTTCCGTTTGAAATATCTTCCCCGGCAGCATGATCCCGTCGAGCCGTATATCCCCGTCAGCGAAAAGCTGAATCCAGGTTTCCTGATGAAAGGCGATTTCGATATTCATGATGTCCGCCGGTTTCTCAGATTCGGGCGGCGGAGGCAGGATGACGTCCCGGCGCGGTTCCTGCTCGATGGATTGTGTCTTAGGAGGCGGTGGCGGTTTTTTCCCGGGAACCAGGATGAAAAAGCCGACAAGAATCGCGATAACGGCCAATGTGGATAAAACAAGGCCGACATATATTTTTCGATTCCCGGATGTTCCCTTGGTTTTTGCGTTTTCAGGCGACTGTGTCCCCATCTTCATGAACTCCTGGTAGGAATCCAATATGGGTTCTTCATCGATTCCGATATGTCGGGCATACGTGCGGATGATCCCTTTAGTGAAAAAACTTCCCGGTAGCTTTTCCAATTCATCCTGCTCCAGGGCACGCAGAAACGAGAGGTTTACCTTGGTGGAATCGGATATTTCTTGCAGGGAAATGCCGCGAAGCTCGCGTTCACGTTTGAGCTCTTCGCCGATGGAAGCCATTTGCATGAATTCTATGCCAAGCTTGAGGAGATGTCAACCTGGGGAGAGGCGAAGCGGGCGTATTGATGCATGTTTGGGGATTCCGCGCCGGAGAGGAGGGCCGCTTCATGTTTTGAGAAAGCGCGCCAGCGAGCTGAGACTTCCCAGGAAACCTATGAAGCCTCCCGCAAGAATAAGGCTCAAACACTGAGAAAAGGAAAGGGAACGGAATCGGATGAAATCTCTGAAGGCTCCCATTGAAGCACCCAGATAGAGGGGGAATATTCGAATCAAAAGGAAAAGCAGCATGAGGGAAAGAATCCCGCCTAATACGCCTAGAATGACGCCCTCCAAGAGGAAAGGTGTGCGGATAAAGGTGTTGGTGGCGCCCGTCAGCCGTAGGATCTCGATTTCGTCTTTTCGTGCGAAAACATTCAATTTTACAATGTTGGAGATGATAAAGAAAGAAGCCAAAACCAGGATCCCTCCCAGAAAGAAACCTACTGCTTGTGCCAATCGGCTGAACGACTGCATGCGTTCTGCCCATTCGCGGTTATATTGGATGTCGTCCACCCCGCTGCGCCCGGAAAAAGAACGGATGAAGTTCAACGCCGCTTCCGAGGACTGCGCTTTTTGGTGGAGGCTGACTTGCAGGGAAGGGGGGAAGGGATTTTCTCCCAAGTTCTCCACGATTTTCCTCAAGTCGGGAAATTTTTCCTGAAAATCCTCGTTGGCCTGCCGGGCGCTGTTGAAACGGACTTCGGATACATGCGGAGAACGTGTTAGATCCTTTTTCAAGGACTCGACAGCGGTGTCCGAGATTCCCGGATCGAGGAATAAGACCACCGCCATATTGCGGGACATCTGACGTGCCAAGTGCTGCAGGTTGTTTGATATTGAAAGGAAAATACCGATGGTCAGGAAAGAAAGGCATATGATCGTGATGGAGAAAAGATTGCGCATCCGGTGCTGCCAGAGGTTGTTTGAAGTGTCGGAGAGAAAATATTTCAGTTTCTGGATCATGAAAGCGATTCCTTGCGCAACACTTTCCCTTTATACAGGAAGAGGATTCTCTTTCCGAAATGCCGGATCAATTCCCGATCATGTGTGCAGATGATAACCGTGGATCCCTTTCGGTTGATGTCGTTGAAAAGCGACATGATCTCAAAAGCCAACTCCGTATCCAGATTTCCAGTCGGTTCGTCCGCAAGGATGATTTGAGGGTGATTCACCACGGCACGGGCGATGGCAACCCGCTGCTGTTCGCCGTAGGAAAGATGAGCGGGGTATTCCCACATCTTGTTGTGCAGGTTGACGAGTCGGAGAGCATTGAAAACCCTGCGGCGGATCTCTTTTCGGGAGACGCCTAAAACCTGCAGAACAATAGCGATGTTGTCGAATACGCGCTTGTGGAACAGAAGTCTAAAATCCTGGTATACGATTCCCATCTTACGGCGCAGTTGGTAGATCTTGTGATCCGGAACGCGCAGGATGTTCCGATTATTGATAATGATTTGACCTTGAGTCGGGTAGATCTCCC
The DNA here is from genome assembly GCA_964433135.1 of uncultured Eubacteriales bacterium. Classification (GTDB taxonomy): domain Bacteria; phylum Acidobacteriota; class Aminicenantia; order Aminicenantales; family Aminicenantaceae; genus CAYSQW01. The sequence continues at coordinate 19,644 of CAYSQW010000047.1, read as the reverse complement.
TAAAAAGGATTTTGAGCAGAGTCGTTTTCCCGGATCCGCTGGGGCCGGTGATAAACCAGAAGTCTCCCTGAGCGACCTTAAAAGTGACGTCGGAGAGAGCCCATCCGGGTTTTTGATACTGTTTCCAAATGCGGTAGAGTTCGATCATGAGGTTTTGTTCAGGAACATCGGTACGGTGATTTTCATTTATAATTATTATAAGGATTGCCGATCTGAATGCCAATCCATTTTATATCCAATCCGACAAAGTCTGTTCATCGGCCTGAGAATCTCCCGCCGAAGTTTTCTCTCCCGGGAAGATCGCTCGGCTGTCGAATGGAAATCACGCCGCCCCTTTTCCGTTCGATTGAATCCGGCGGCCGTTGAGAATCCCCTTATCGGATGGTGACGGTCATCGCGATATTGAATTGATGCCGATAATCCGAACCGCAAATGCCGGATCGGGAGTGGGGGACCGTCTGTACGAGAGGAATCCTCGGATTTATAAGAAAAGAGACATGAACCAACCGAATGCCAGCGATCCGGCGACCATGATGAGAAAAAGGGTGATGCCGTAACGGATTCGGGCTTTTTTGTCGCCGCGTCGTATCAGGGACAGTACGATACAGACGAAAAAAGCATAGATGATCATGGAAATCAGATGGCTTCTAAAGATCATGACTTTTTCCCCGCCGCAATGTCCATGGCATCCAGAGCGACCAGAAAGTTCATCAATCCGGCGCCGGCGATATAAGCGGTTCCGAATTCAAAGGTTATGCTCTTTAAGCTTCCCATTCCGAAGGGGGCCAGCTTTGCCAGGATATAAGTGGCTCCGAGTCCTAGATCGGAGAAGAAGGCCAGGATGGTGAGAGGATTTTCGGTCTGAAAACCATATATTTTCCCCCCCATAAGCAGTCCGAGGATTGTCATGCAGGTGATGCATACAAAAAAAACCACTCCCCGTCGATACTTCTTGACGGAAACATGACCGAGTCCGGGAACGAGCCAACCCAGCATGAAGGCCGCTGATGATTTGATGTTCATTTTCCTCCGTATCATAAATGAAAACCTGCTGGAAATCAAGCGTTCCCGGCTTGACTTTGAAGTCATATTTCATTAATATATTAATATAATAATATTAAGAGGAGGACATAATGACTCGCTTCCATCTTCCCCGGACAGCTCACTGTTCCGAAGGCTGTCAAACCTAATCCTGGGCATGATGTAAAACGGCCCATCGATTTTTATCATCAAGGCGGAAAGTGGGGTTCAAGCGGTTTTTGAAAACTTAATACAGGGTCTCAAAAGGACTGCGGAGAAGGTTTTCGATTCCGGTTGGGGCAGGCCGTTAATCTGGTCTGCCCGCTTCGCTTTTCTTCACGAATAACACGCTCCGCAATTACGAGATAATCACTTCCCGCATCACGGGAGTCATGTTATAATTATAAGGCATTACAGGAATCGTTTCCATATCATTAATTATCACTCAATAATAAAACCGTAATAATCAAAACGGAAACCGGTTCATATTTGTTTTTAAGGGAGTTCCGACGTGAAGACTTTGGATCAAATCGCAAAGGAAGCCTATCTCAATCGTGAACAGCTCCAGAAAATCGAGGATATTATTCTCGGCCACGGATATTTGACTCCGGAAACCGTTCGCGCTGAGATCGATTGGTTCTGTTCCCGTTTGGGGATGGCTGAAAACTACTTCATGACCATTCCGCTCGAAACCATTGCGGCGCATATCGAAGGAATCAAAGCGGCGGAGATCAATGCCATGCTCCGCAAAGATAAAGATCTTCAGATCGATCTTGCCACAGAATCCGCAAATGAAGCGATTTATATCGTGGATGATGAACATGAGAGCGCTCGGGACATCGAAAGGCGGATCGAGAAAAAATATCCCAATTATCGGATTCAATCCTATCGAACCCTTGGAAAGGCTTCAGGGGTTGAGCACCTGCGTATGTACCTGGTTCAAAAACCCAGCTTTTCACTGGATGAAATTCAAGCGGATAAGAAGGATTTACGCGATATCGCCAGTTCGGCCTTCCTCAATACCGCCACCAAGGATACCATCGGCAGATACCAGCGGATAATCGAACGATCAACCGGTTGGGAAACCCCGTTGATCGATGTCACCGATAAGGACGAGACAAATGAACACCGGATCATGATCGCAATGCCCCGGGAGTCCAGTTCCCGATTTTTCTCCAATGTCTCCGATGTCATCAATTCCCACTCCCTGGTTTCCAACCGGAAATATATCGAGCAGTTTTCCAATGGAAAGACCGTATACGTGTTTTATCTCGATAAAATAGAGGACGCGGAGCTGCTGCAGGATCTTATCGAGGACATCAGTTTGGTTTATGTTATTCCCGACAGCCCGCTTTCGTCGCTCTTCCGTTCCGGTAAGCTGGATGCTCAGGAGACGGTTTTCGGTGTTTCCGCCTGGAGCTTTGCTCATCAGTTTCTGTTCGGATATAACGAAGAATACCTGAAACTGGCGGAAGTTCTGAAAGATTCCCCCGAATTGCTGGGAATCCTCCGTAGATTGAAAACCAAATTGGCTAAGGACACCTATACCGAAACTGCGGTGTGGGATGCCATACTGCAGAATTATTCTTTTTTGAAAAAAGCCTTTCAATTGTTCGATAAAAAGTTCAATCCTTTCATCAAGGATCACGATATCGACAAAGATGCGGATCATCTGGAGAAAGAGCTGAAGCGGTGTGTCCCCATAGACATCCATCGTGAGATCTTCATGGCCGTTCTCTTGTTCGTCAAGGTATGCCTGCGAACGAATTTCTATAAAAAGGAGAAGACCTCGATCGCCTTCATGTATGATCCGGCATTCCTCAACCGGGTGGATTATCCTGAAACGCCTTTCGGCATTTTCCATGTGATCGGCATTGAATTCCGAGGTTTTCATATCCGTTTCCGGGATATCGCCCGGGGAGGCATTCGTATCGTTCGTTCGAATAACTATCAGACTTACATCAACAATTCCGATTTTATTTTCGACGAGAATTACAACCTGGCTTCCACGCAGCAGAAAAAGAACAAAGACATTGCGGAAGGGGGCTCCAAAGGAACCATCCTGCTGGGACTGGATTATCAGGACAAAGCGGATATTGCTTTTAAAAAATATGTCAACGGTTTGCTGGATCTGATGATAGAGGATGCCAACATCCTTGATTACTTCGGACAGGAAGTCATCCTGTTTCTGGGGCCCGATGAGGGTACGGCGGATCTGATGGAATGGGCTTCGCAGAGGGCGCGGGTTTTGGATTTTCCCTACTGGAAATCATTTTCCACGGGAAAACCGGTTACCCTGGGTGGCATCCCGCATGATCTTTACGGAATGACGACAAATTCGGTCAATGAGTTTGTGCTGGATATCCTCGCCAAATTGGGGATTAAGGAAAAAAACATCACCAAGGTGATGACGGGTGGTCCCGATGGGGATCTGGGCAGCAATGAGATCCGAATCTCGAACGACAAGATCATCGCGATTGTCGATGGATCCGGTGTGCTCTATGGTCCCGAGGGATTAAACCGAACGGACTTGAACCGTCTCGCAAAAGCCCGTAAGATGGTGGAAAACTTCAAGAAGGAACGACTTTCCGAACAGGGATTTCTGGTGACGATCGGCGACCGCCGCCGTACTCTCCCCGGAGGAGAAAAAGTCGCCAGCGGATTGGAATTCCGGAATACGTTCCATTTGAATCCGAAATTTAAAGCCGATCTCTTCGTTCCCTGCGGAGGTCGGCCCAGCTCCATCAACATCAACAATTGGAAACAATTTTTGGATGAGAAAGGAAATCCCCGCTTTCGTTTTATCGTTGAGGGCGCGAACCTTTTTCTTACCCAAGGCGCCCGCCTGCGATTGGAGGAGCACGGCGTTATCATCTATAAAGATGCTTCCGCGAACAAGGGAGGTGTTACATCGTCCTCCATGGAAGTTTTCGCCAGTCTGGCTCTCAGCGATCAAGAATATGATCGCTTGATGTGTGAGCGGGACGGGGTGGTTCCCGAGTTTCGCAGTGCGTACATTCAGGAAATCATTCAGATCATTCGGGAAAACGCCAGGCTCGAATTCGAGGTGATCTGGAGTGAAAACGAACGCAAGGGAACTCCCCGCTCCATTCTCACCGATCAGGTGAGCGGGAAGATCAACCAGGTTACCGATGCCATCTATGCTTCCCAACTCTTCGATGACAAGAAGCTTTTCAAGAAGGTCATAGAATGCTGTTGTCCCAAGGTGTTGGTCAAGGAAGTCGGGTTCGACAATATTCTCAGACGTGTGCCGGCTGCGTATCTGAAAGCCGTATTCTCATCCCGGCTGGCCAGCCGTTACGTCTATTCCTATGGCCTGGACGCGAATGAAATCGATTTTCACAACTTCCTCAAGGAATATAAATAGAAACGTCATGATTTTACTCGAGGATTGAAATAGCTTATAATAATTCCAAGATTACAGAGGAGGAAAAATGGCTGAAAAAGGAAAAACCTATATCTGTAAAATCTGCGGCCAGGAAGTAAAAGTGGAAAAGTCCGGTGTGGGAACGCTGGTTTGCTGCAACACGCCCATGAAGCGTAAAGAGGATTAGGAGAGGATTCCATGACGAAATATGATACGAAATTCAAGAGCACGCAGGATGTGGTCCAATTCGCCATCGAAAGGGAAGAAGCTGCTATCCAGGCTTACGGAGAGATGCATGAAAAAGCCTCGATGCCCGGACTGAAGGCGCTGCTTCTGGAATTACAGTCCGAGGAAAAAAATCACAAAAAGATTCTTCAGGCGATAACGCCTGAGGATATCGCGGGCTTTAAACCGGAAACCGTTGTTGACCTGAAAATCTCGGACTACTTGGTGGACGAACCGCTGACCGATGACATCTCCTTCCAGGACCTTCTTATATTTGCCGCAAAAAAGGAACAGAAAGCGGTTGAGCTCTATTCCGCTCTCGCGCAAAAGGCGGGCACCAAGGAGCTCAAAGAACTCTTCGAGTTCATGATCCAGCAGGAAAAAACACACAAACTCAAACTGGAGAAAGAATACGAAGATCACGTTTTATGGGATGATTGAGAACGGTCGATCGGTCACGCCGTTTTTACCGGAAGAACCCGGGATGAAACCGGAAAGCTTGATATGACATGGAGGTTATCATGAAAAAATGGGAATGCAGTGCATGCGGGTATATTTATGACCCTGAAAAAGGAGATCCCGACGGCGGGATCGCTCCCGGAACCGCGTTTGAAGATATCCCCGACGATTGGGTTTGTCCCCAGTGTGGAGTGGGAAAAGAGTATTTTCAGCAGCTTTCCTGACCTCTCGATCTTTTTCCGGACGCCATGATGAAGATCGCAGTCGTAGGGAATGGTCTGGCTGGAACCCTGTTTTCGAAAACCCTGAGAGAAATCGATCCGAAGGCCGATATCGATATTTTCGCGGAAGAGAAATATCGGTATTATCCACGCCCCAATCTCATTGAATTTCTAGCGGGAAGTCGGCCCATTGAACGTCTATTCGCTTTTCCCGAGGCTTGGTACGATAATCAGAGAATCGGACTTCACCTTGCCAACCCGGTTCAAAGCATCCACCCGGCTGATCAACGGATCGAGCTGAAGGATGGAACCCGCGCCGGGTATGATTATCTCCTGCTGGCCGACGGAGCGCATTCGTTTGTCCCTCCTTTTGCGGGGAGTGATAAATCCGGGCTCTTTACACTCAGGAACCTGGATGACGCGTACGCCATTCTGGATTATCTCGAAGGCCGCAGCCGAGCGGCCGTAATCGGCGGCGGACTGTTGGGATTGGAGATCGCGCGCGCGCTCAATAGCCGCGGCGCAAAGGTCACCATCGTCGAGTTCTTCCCTCGTCTGCTGCCCCGGCAGTTGGATGCCCAGGGGGCGGAATTATTAAAAGCTCAGATTGAAGAGATGGGAATCGACGTCCGCCTTGGATTGGCGACGGAAGAGATCCTGGGGCGGGAAACGATCTCGGGATTGAGATTCAAGGATGGGACCGAATTGAAGGTTGATACGGCGATTGTGGCCGCGGGAGTCAGAGCGAACCTGTCTTTGGCGAATGCCGCCGGACTGAAAACGGATAAAGGGCTGATCGTGAACGATCGGATGCAGACCAGTGATCCCCGGATTTTTGCCGCCGGCGATAGCGTCCAGCACCGGGAACGGCTCTATGGGATCATCCCGGCGTCTTTTGAACAGGCCCGGGTTGCGGCCCGCAACGTCGGCGGCCGGGATGATACGTATCAAGGCACCGTCTTTTCCAATTCTCTGAAGATCATGGGGCTTGCGGTGACGTCCGTGGGAATGGTGAATCCGGAAGACCCGGCGGTTGAGGAGTTTAGAATCGTCCGGAAAAGCGAGGGTGTGTACAAAAAAATCGCCGTCCGGGACGGTAAGCTGGTCGGAGCTATCTGGATGGGAACGAAACAGGGATCGGACGCCTTGGGGCGTTTGATCGCGGAGCAAAAAGATGTTTCCGATTGGAAAGACGCGTTGCTTTCGGATGATTTCGATTTTTCGAAGATATGAAGATACGAGCGTTGGTATCGGGCCTGCTGATGGTGTGCTTGTCGGCGGCGGCGCAGAACAAGATCAACGGCTATCTTTCGTTTTCTTATCTTAAGGGCGAAGCGCGCAGCACGGCTCCCGAGAGTACGTTCCGTGATGCCGCCTTCGGCCTCGCCTTATCCGGCGATCTGATGACGAATTTGGGCTATGTCGCCGAGGCTCGTATCGAACATCAAGGCCGAATCGAGATCATTCAAGCCTTGGCGGGATTTACTCCTTCCGAGGCGCTTCAGCTGAGAGCGGGGATGTTTCTGGTGCCCTTCGGGAAATTCAATCAGGATCACCGGGCCCATCAAACACTGCATGTCAATCCTCCCCTCTCCGTGGAAACCCTGTATCCTCATGCTTGGCGTGATCTCGGAGTCCAGGCGGTCGGCGTGTTCAGTGGATTATCGTATTCCCTTTATTATGGAAACGGTTTGGCGGAAGGGAGTCGGCTGAGCGGTGGGCAGCAGTTTCAGGACAATAACTCCAATAAATGTTTCGGTGGTCGGCTTGCATGGATACCCGACCCGGGTTTGGAAGGAGGATACTCGTATTACCGGGGAAAAATTGATGCGGGGAACCAGCGTCTTCAGATCCTTCAGAATGCGGATCTTACCTGGAAAGGCGAAGGTTTTTTGATCTATGGAGAGATTACCCGGGCTCGGGTGGATAATCCCGAAGAATTTTCACGGGGTGAGGCGGAAGGTTTTTTTGTCCAGGGTGCCATGGAATTGGGCCTCTTTCAGCCGGTGGTGAGTTATCAAAAATTGCGTTATTCAGATGCGTTCCATGGATTGGGATTCGGGGGAGCGGATTCGCCGGGGCTCGGCATTGATGAAGACCGCCGGCGCTGGGCGTTGGGATTGGTTGTCCGTCCGTCCAAAACCTTCCTTTTAAAACTGGAATATGATTTCAATCGCGAAACAAGCGTGGAATTCCCGAACGACCTGCTCATATGCCAAGCGGCCTTGAGTTTTTAAACGGCGGGACCGCTCCGGCTTTTTATCTTGTCTCCTCCTGTCACTTCTGTTAAAATCTCCATTTGTTCGATGGAACGTCCGGGATCGGAGATGCGGAGGCGTTAAACCGTACATCGCCTTCTTTTTCGGGCGGAATTCGGCGTTCTCGTTAGGAGCGGATTCTCGTAAAAGTCAAATTCACCTGTTTCCTGAGGAATCATTATGGCTAATATCGTCGTGCTCGGAATGCAATGGGGAGATGAGGGCAAGGGAAAGATCATCGATCTGCTGACCGAATCATTCCAGGTCGTTGCCCGCTATCAGGGGGGGCATAATGCCGGTCATACCGTTTTCATCGATGGAGATAAAACCGTCCTGCATTTGATCCCTTCCGGAATTTTGCGACCCGAGAAGTTGTGCGTTATCGGGAATGGAGTCGTCGTCCAGCCGCAAGCGTTTCTGGAGGAAATCGATTATCTGGAAAAGCGCGGCATCTCCGTCGGAGATAACTTGGCTTTGAGCAAGAACGCACATCTCATTCTTCCCTATCATGCGGCGCTGGAGAAAGTCAGCGAAAAAACTTTGGGGGAAGGGAAAATCGGAACAACCTGCCGTGGAATCGGACCCGCATATGTGGACAAGATGGACCGGAAAGGAGTGAGGGTCGGCGATCTCCTGAATCCCGCTCTGCTGAGCGAAAAAGTGCGGGTGAATGTGGCGCAGAAAAATATCGTCCTTTCCCATTTCGGAGAGCCGCTCATGGATGCGGCCGCGATCCTGCGCGAGGTTTCCGGTTATTCATCACGGATGGATAGATATATCCGCGACGTTTCCCTGCTCATGGACGAAGAATTTCGAAAGGGGAGTTCCGTGTTGTTCGAGGGAGCACAGGGGGCCTTGTTGGATATCGACCATGGAACCTATCCGTTCGTGACCTCGTCGAACGCCACGGTGGGCGGTGTCTGTACCGGACTCGGCGTCGGCCCGGATAAGATCGATGGAGTTCTGGGAGTGACCAAAGCGTATTGCACCCGAGTGGGAAGCGGTCCTTTTCCCACGGAACTGACCGGCCCGGTCGGCAGAATCCTGATGGACAAGGGAAACGAATACGGCGCCACTACGGGACGGCCGCGAAGGTGCGGTTGGCTGGACGCCGTGGCCCTGGCTTATGCCTGTCGCGTCAATGGAGTGAAAAAGCTGGCGCTGACCAAGCCGGACGTTCTTGACGGGTTTGAAGAGGTCCGGATATGCACTTCCTATATGTATAAAGGCGAGCCGCTTCCCGGATTTCCTACCGAGAGCTGGATCCTCAAGGAAGTAGAACCCCGATACACGACGGTTAAAGGCTGGAAGACGGAAGTCGGGAAGCAGACGGATCCTGCGGCGCTTCCGCAGGAGTTTTTGGATTACGTCCGTCGGATCGAAGACCTGGTCGAAGCCCGGGTGGCTCTCATCTCCACCGGCGCGGAACGCGACGACACGATCCTGATCGATCCGGAATGGGCGATGTCTCGGGGGGACGAGGCTTCTCATAAAGACTGAAGCGGAAGTCCCTGTGCGAAGTATCGGCTTGACGGATATATATATATTATATAGTATTTCTAGGGTTTAGAGGTTTCACTATTTGATGGAAATACATATCGCGGGCCGTGAGGATATGCGGCGGTGCGCTTAATCATCGAGGAGGTACAGCGATGAAAGAGAAAGTGACTGAGGTCTTGAACAAAATACGCCCGAGCCTGCAGGCGGACGGCGGAGACGTGGAATTGGTCGATGTTGAAGACGGCATCGTTAAAGTCAAGCTGACGGGAGCGTGTGCCGGCTGTCCTATGTCTCAGATGACGCTGAAGATGGGCATCGAGAGGCTGCTGAAAAAGGAGATACCCGAAGTATCCGAGGTCGTTTCCGTCTGAGAGGCGATTTTCCCTTCCGGTCATGTCGCCGGCGTCTGCGAGATCGTGGAGGTATTTTGTAATACAGCGGTCCGCGTGACGCTTCATTGTTATCCGTCGATTCCACAAGGATCATGAAAAGGATATACCTGGATCACATCGCGGGAACCCCCCTGCATCCGAGGGCTGGAGCCGTCATGAGCTCTTATCTTGAGAGCGGAGCGGCTAACCCCCAAAGTCTGCATGCCGATGGACAGCGGGCTCGGCAGATCGTCGATGACGCCCGTGTTAAGCTGGCGCAGCTTATACATTCCCGGCCTGAAGAGATCATCTTCACATCCAGCGGATCGGAAGCCAATAATCTGGCCCTCAAGGGCTTGGCTCTGGCCCGCCATAACGGGGGCGATCATATCATCCTGTCCTCCATTGAGCATCTTTCCCTGATTCAAGCGGCGCGTTCGCTGGAGAAAACCGGGTTTGAAGCGACCCGCGTAGCTGTTGATAGCCAAGGGGTGGTGGATCCTGATGATATCGAGCGGGCTCTTACTCCCCGGACCAGCGTGGTTTCCGTCATGCTGGCCAACAGCATCGTGGGAACCGTGGAACCGATCCGGGAAATCGCTCGGATATGCCGATCGAGGGGAATCCGGTTTCACACCGATGCCGTCGCGGCCGTCGGAAATATCCCGGTGGATGTGGGGGCTCTGGGAGTGGATTCCCTGAGCTTGGCGGCCGATCAGTTCTATGGACCTCAGGGCAGCGCCGCCCTGTTCCTCCGTAAAGGCGTGAAGCTTGTTCCGCTGCTTGATGGAGGGGTACAGGAAAGCGGTAGACGGGCGGGGACGGAGAACGTTCCCGGCATCGCGGGACTGGGTGAGGCGGCCTCCGTTGCGATGGAGGATATGGAAGAGCGCGGGAAGCGCATGCGAGCCTTGCGGAATCGCTTGATTCAAGAACTACCCCAGCGGCTTGAGCATGTCGTATTGACGGGGCATCCCGAATCGAGACTTCCCCACCACGCCAGCTTTTGTATCCGTTTCGTGGAGGGGGAGGGGATGCTGCTTCACTTGGACATGCAGGGAATCGCGGTAGCCAGCGGTTCCGCGTGCGCCTCGAAATCCCTCCAGGCGTCTCATGTCCTGCTGGAAATGGGGATAGATCATGCCCTCGCTCAGGGATCGTTGGTATTCAGTATGGTCGACGACATCACTTCCGGGGATATCGATTATCTGCTGGATGTTTTTCCTCCCATCGTTGAAAAATTACGAAAAATGTCGCCGCTTTATTTCGAGTATTTGGAGAATTCGAGATGATGATGTACACCGAAAAAGTCATGGAACATTTTCAGAATCCCCGGAATGTCGGACAGATCAAGGATCCGGATGGAATGGGAAAGGTAGGAAATCCGGTATGCGGTGATCTGATGACCTTCTACATCAAGGTGAAAGAGGATCGGATAGCGGACGTGAAATTTCAAACTTTCGGCTGCGGGGCCGCTATCGCCGTTTCATCGATGGTCAGCGAAATGGCCAAAGGAAAAACCCTATCGGAAGCCATGAAGATCACGAATGCGGATGTCGCCGAAGAGTTGGGCGGGCTTCCGAAAAATAAACTTCATTGTTCCAATCTGGGCGCTGACGCGCTGCATGCCGCGATCGAGGATTATCGGGAAAAAAACCGGGACCTGAAACTGGAGGCCGAAAAATCAGAGCCGCAAACCCATGAGGAAGCGGTTGTGGATTCATGTCCTTATTGTGACGGTCCCCGGGAAGGCATGGAGAAATTTTGCAAGAGCTGTCAGCTGGAGCTAACGGAATGTCCGGAATGTCGGCAGGCCATGGAAAAAGACGCAGAAATCTGCCCGCACTGCGGCGCGACGCGGGTGCGTACATAACTCTCCGATCATTCGGGCGACAGGACGAAAGAAAGTGAATAAAAAACAGACAATAGATAAAATCAAAAGGCTCAAACGGGAACGCAATGCCGTGATTCTCGCCCATAATTACCAGGTGGGGGATATTCAGGATCTGGCGGATTTTGTGGGAGATTCCCTCGACCTCAGTATCCAGGCCTCCCGCGTGGATGAGGATGTCATCCTTTTTTGCGGAGTCCATTTCATGGCTGAAACCGCCGCCATCCTGGCGCCCGAAAAGACGGTTTTGATACCGGATCCGAAAGCCGGCTGTCCTATGGCGGATATGATCACCGGGAAAGAGCTGCGTGCCTGGAAGGATGGGCACCCGGGAAAAAAAGTGGTGTGCTATGTCAATACCACCGCTGAAGTGAAAGCGGAAAGCGATATCTGCTGTACGTCCGCCAATGCCCAGCGCGTCGCTTCCGCGGCGGGAGACGACATCCTGTTCGCCCCCGACCGGAATCTTGCGTCGTTTGTCGCTCGTTCCTCGGAGCGGAACATCATACCCTGGCAGGGTTATTGTCTCGTTCATGATGACATCAGCGCCGAACACATCCGGCGGAAACGTGCGCTTTATCCCAATGCCGAAGTTTGGGTGCATCCCGAATGCCGTCCCGAGGTCATCGATTTGGCGGACAGGGTTTTTTCGACGGGAAAGATGGTGACCGAAGCCCGAAGCACGGAACGCACGGATATCATCATCGGGACCGAAATCGGCATTATCCATCGCCTGAAAAAAGAAAATCCCGGAAAGAATTTTATTGCCGCTAAAGATGACGCCGTCTGCCGTAATATGAAAAAAATCACTCTCGATAAAGTGCTTGCGTCGCTGGAAGACATGAAATATGTCGTCAAGATTCCGCCGGAAATCAGTCAAAAAGCCCGCCGTGCGATCGAGAAGATGATAGAGATAGGAAGAAGCGAGTAAACGTATTTTCTCGGTTCCAACCCGCTCGCCGGTCCGTCTTGTCGAAAGAAGAGGAAAATGAGTCAAGTCGAGACAATAATAAAAGCTCTCAAAAAAGAATATCCTCAAAGCCGCACTGCCCTGAAGTTTGAGAATCCGCTTCAGATCATGGTGGCGACGATTCTATCGGCTCAATGTACCGATAAACGTGTTAATATGGTTACTCCAGTGTTGTTCGCAAAATATCCCCGGGTTCAGGACTTCGCCCGGGCTCGAACCGAGGAGCTGGAAGAAGAGATCCGGTCGACGGGATTCTATAGGAATAAGGCCCGCAACATCATCGCCGCCGCGGGCCGGATCGTTAAGGATTTCCAGGGACGCGTACCCGACACGATGGAGGAGCTGCTGACTCTTCCGGGAGTCGCCCGAAAAACGGCGAATATCATCCTCTGCGACGGTTTCGGAAAAGCGGAGGGGATCGCCGTCGATACGCATGTCAAGCGACTGGCCGGGAGGATGGGGCTGTCTCTTGAGAAGGACCCGAACAAGATCGAGCGGGACTTGCTGGCGGTCGTTCCGAGATCGGAATGGCTGGATTTCAATCATATTCTGGTCGATCATGGGCGCGCCGTCTGCCGTGCGCGCAAACCGGATTGTCCCCGCTGTGTCGTCCGCCGCTTCTGTCCTTTTCCGGATCGGCTCGAAAAAGAAAAAACGCGGTAGCCTCCCAAGGCACCTAATCCTATACCTCTCCGCTCTGAATTCCGCCCTTCTCCTCGGATGGTGTTTTTTCGAGGGATGCTTGTATCTTTGCCTGCGGGGGGCTATAAATAGAGAAGAGCGGTTCCGTTTCGGAACCGGGATAAGATGAAAGGAAATTCAATGGAAAGCACGTGTAATCATATCGGAGTGACGTCGGCGGAGCCGGAGAGCCTGGTCCGTTTCTATACGGAAAAGATCGGATTCGTTCGAGAGGGAGAGAAAAACATACCTTCGGCCTTGATGGAGCGCATCTTCGGTATTGATGCCGCCTGTCGTTTGATCAAGCTGCGCTTCGGGCGCCTTGTGCTGGAAATCTTTGATTTTCAAACCAAGATCGTCCCTCGCGGAAAGGGATGCGTTGTCGGGATCAATCACTGGGGGCTGGAAGTGGATGATAAGATGTCCTTCATCCGGAAACTCAAGCGCCATTCCGTGCCCCTGATAGAAGCCGAAGGGAAGGGCCATATCATTTATTTTGTCCTCGATCCCGAAGGGAACCGAATCGAGATATTCGAGCGAAAACAAACCCCATGATCAAACCGGCGATGCTTTTCAAACCGCTGCCGGGAAACCGTGTTTCCTGTCGGCTCTGCGCCCATCGATGCCGTCTCGATCCCAATGAATTTGGGAAATGCGGCGTGCGCGAAAACCGGGATGGAGTGCTTCAAACCCATGTTTACGGAGAAGTGATTGCGGCGCATGTCGATCCTATCGAAAAAAAACCTCTCTACCATTATCTTCCCGGAACCGCTTCCTTTTCGATCGCCACGATCGGATGCAATTTTCACTGTGCTTTCTGTCAAAACTGGCGGATTTCCCAGGAGAATGGACGGAAGGGCATAGGAACCGGGGAGCGGTCGATTTCCCCTCAGGAGATTGTGGAGGCCGCGGTCAGCCGGGGCTGTCGGAGTATCGCTTATACCTATACCGAACCGACGGTGTTTTTTGAGTTTGCTTACGATACCGCGCGTATCGCGCACGACCGGGGGTTGGGAAATGTATTCGTTACCAACGGATTCATGACGGCCGAAGCGCTGCGGACCATAGAGCCGTATCTCGATGCCTGCAATGTGGATTTGAAGTCTTTTCGGGATGATTTCTATCGGGATATCTGCCGGGGACGATTGGCGCCGGTGCTGGAATCCATCCGGCTGATGAAGGAGATGGGCATCTGGGTGGAAGTGACGACATTGATCCTGCCGGGGGTCAATGATTCCGATGGAGAGCTGGAGAAGATCGTTGATTTTATTGCGGGCGTCGATCCCTGCATCCCCTGGCATATCAGCCGTTTCCATCCGGATTATGAGGTGAGGGATATTACGCCTACGCCGGTGGAAACGCTGCGGCGGGCATATCAAACGGGGAACAGAGGCGGACTTCGCCACGTCTATATCGGGAATGTTCCCGGAGAATCCGAAGACACCCTCTGTTCGGAATGCGGCCGGCCTCTCATTCTCCGGCGGGGGTTTTCTTCCACCGCGATCGATATCGTCGATTCCCGATGTCCCGCCTGCGGTGCAAATATCGCCGGTGTTTTTTAGGAAGGCCGCCGTTCGGATTCCTCATGCATGAAAAGTCGCTTAAAAAGCCTTTCCGTCTGCGGTTTTTTCGCCGGGGCCTCATCAGGTGAATCAGGTCTTTCCCTGGGGGGGATAAATTCGAACAACGGATGGAATGTAACCTTACGGATGACTTGTAGTTTTTGTCCGCAGCGTTTATATATACTGATGAACGGTCTGACGCCGGGGGGGAATGAAGGCGGAAATGCGAAAATATCGTTTTGAAGACCACATTTCAGATGCCAAATTCGAAGCGTTCGGAGATACCCTGGAACAAGCCTTTGAAAGCGCCGCCTTGGCTTTGATCTCTTTGATGTGGGATCGTAAAGTCGTCGAGAGCCGGATTGAATACGGGGTGAAGGTGACAGGGCGGGATGAGAAACAGCTTTTGGTGGCGTTTCTCGAAGAGATCCTCTTTTTGCGGGACGCAAAAAGTTTCCTGCTGTCGCAAGTGGACGGCATTCGGATCGACCGGAAGAAAAGCATCTGCATTCTGCGGGCGTTTTTCCGTGGGCAAACCTATTCCGAGAGCGTGCCGACCTATGGTGATGTCAAAGCGGTTACTTATAATGAGATGAAGATCGAACATAACGGGCAATTCCGGATTCAGGTCGTCGTGGATCTTTGAACGGGAGGAAGCATGGAAATCAAACGCACGGGAAAGGTTGAATGGGAAATTTCCGTCTCGGGGAACATGCGGGTGCCGGTGATCGTCTATGCCTCGGAATGTCTTCTTGCCGGTGTCCGGCGCGATATGACGCTCACACAAGCACAAAATGTCGCCTGCCTTCCGGGGATATTAGAAAAAGCCGTCGTCATGCCTGACGGACATCAAGGCTACGGATTTCCTATCGGCGGCGTGGCGGTATTCGATAAGGAAAACGGAGTCATTTCCCCCGGAGGAGTGGGATATGATATCAACTGCGGCGTGCGTTTGTTGAAGACCGAGTACGATGCTGATGAAGTCCGGGATAAACTGCCCGCGCTGATGGATGGGATTTTTCAGGACATCCCTGCGGGAGTGGGCAAAGGAGGCCGTGCCCGCATCGGGAGAAAAGCGCTGGAGGATGTCTGTGTTAATGGAGCTCGCTGGGCGGTGGCCAATGGCTATGGAAAAGAGGCCGATCTGCAGCGAACCGAAGAATACGGATGTTTTTCCGGAGCGGATCCCGGGTGTCTTTCCTCCAGAGCCGTGGAGCGGGGCATCCCGCAGCTGGGCTCGTTGGGCGCGGGCAATCACTTTCTGGAAATCCAGAAAGTGGAATCGATTTTTGCCCCGGATACCGCTCTCGCTTTCGGAATCCATTCACCGGGACAGGTTTTGGTGATGATTCACTGCGGAAGTCGGGGACTGGGGCATCAGGTGGCCTCCGATTATATCCGCGCCATGGAGAACGAATTCGGATTCAAGGACCTTCCCGACCGACAGTTGATCCATGCTCCTCTTCATTCGCCGCTGGGCAGGAAATATTTCCGCGCTATGGCCTCGGCCGTGAATTTTGCGTTTGCCAACCGGCAAATGATCGCTCATGGCGTGCGGGACGTGTTCAGGCGGATAATGGGAAAAACGGAAGGCATGGATCAGGTCTATGATGTATGTCATAACGTGGCCAAGTTTGAGAAACACCGTGTCCTCGACCGGGAGCGAACGGTTTGTATCCATCGCAAAGGGGCGACGCGAAGCTTCGGCCCCGGAAGAAAGGAGATACCGGCTGTTTACCGCGATGCCGGTCAGCCGGTCCTGATCCCCGGCAGCATGGGAACCGCATCCTATGTTCTTTCCGGGACCCGGGAGGCGGAAGAGCGGAGTTTCGGTTCCACGGCTCACGGTGCCGGCCGAGTGATGTCTCGCCATGAAGCCCGCCGCCGATTCAGGGGGGAACAGATCAAACAGGAAATGGGGAACCGGGGCATTCTGCTTAAATCCGCCGGTTGGAAAGGAGTCGCTGAGGAAGCGTCTCAGGTCTATAAAGATGTCGATGAAGTGGTTCGCGTTTCTCATGAAGCGGGGATCGGGAAATTGGTGGCCCGGCTTGTTCCGCTGGCCGTTATGAAAGGCTGATTGGGGGGGGGACATCTTCTCTCCCCTTTTTCCTTGGCAAGCCCCTAAGAAGCCGAGATTTTATGGGTTGAGATATGCTAAGATATCAAACGATCCATATTACAGGGAGGTGATCATGAGGCTGCCGGATTGGCGGATATGGCTGGGTGTTTCGGCACTGCTGTTGGGATTCGCTGCGGGAGATCTCAGAGGCCAGCTGTCCGAAGATGAGCGGAACACCATCGAGGTGGTCCGCAAAATCAAAAACTCGGTGGTGTTCATCACCAACATCCAGTATGTACGGGATTTTTTTCTGTTTGATGAGCAGGTGACGAAAGGCAGCGGCTCCGGTTTTATCTGGGATGAAAACGGGCATGTCGTGACGAATTATCACGTTATTGAAGACGGGGACCTGTTCAGCGTAACTCTCCCTTCGCAGGAACAGCGCCGGGCTCGTTTGGTGGGCAAGGAAGAAAAAAAGGATATCGCCGTCCTCAAGCTCGAAGGGGATCTGAGCGGTTTGTCTCCGGTCCGGGCGGGCCGTTCGCGGGATCTTCAGGTGGGACAGAAGGTCGTCGCCGTCGGCAATCCTTTTGGATTCGACCATACCGTGACCTGCGGTATCGTCAGTGCTCTGGGACGAAAGATCCTGGGAGCGGGAGATGTCACCATCCGGGATATGATCCAGACCGATGCCTCGATCAATCCGGGAAATTCCGGAGGTCCTCTGCTCAACTCTTCCGGAGAGCTAATCGGCATGAACACCATGATCTACTCCCGGACCGGATCCAGCAGCGGCATCGGATTCGCCGTCCCGGTGGATACGATCAGCAAGATCGTTCCGGAAATCATCCAGTACGGCCGCGTCATTCGTCCCGGTCTCGGCGTCTCGCTGTTGGTCGACCGCTATGCGCGCCGTCTGGGGATCGAAGGGGCGGTGATCATGGAAGTCCCGCGCAACAGCGGGGCTTACCGGCTCGGCCTCAGGGGATTGGAGCGTGACCGACAGGGGCGGTGGTTTTTGCGCGATGTCATCATCGCCGTCGACGGCGCCGAAGTGTCTTCCTACGATGATCTTTACAATACACTCGAAAATTATCGGATCGGAGATTCCGTGATGCTGACGGTAAAACGTGGCGATAAGAAGCGAACACTGAAAATACGTCTGGTGAGCGTGGATTAATTCTCGCCGCCGGCTGAATCCGTTTGACTTTTTTCAGCGGGCTTTTTATTGTAGGGCCATTATGCGCATTATCCTCTCGGGCTATAATATCGACACGACAGTTCTCAATGAATTGAAAGAACGCTGTCCTCCGCGCGCGGACGTGACGCCGGAAACGCTGTCCGCCGCCTATGCGCGCATATCCCGTCATCCCCAATCCGTTGATGAACTGCGGGCCGTGGCGCGCGGCGAAGTGGAAAAAGCCCGCCGCTCCAACCGGGCGATTATCTTCAAGATGGGGCACCATTCCGTAGCGGAGCACGCCGTTTTCAACTTCGACATCATAGGGATCAGTCGACGGGCTATTGAGGAGTTGGAAAAATTCCGGCTGTGCTCTTATACAGAGAAATCTCAGCGTTATATCAAATTGAAGGATGATTTCGTAATTCCAGCGGAAGTGATCCGTGCCGGTCAGGTGGAGAGTTTCACGAGCATCATTGCGGAGCAGAATGCGCTCTATCATGAATTGTATCGAAAACTGAAACCTTATTTCTTTGAGGGGCACCCTGAAATGATGGAAGAAGCCCGGAACCGCACCACATTGAACGGTTGGGCCAAGGAAGACGCCCGTTATATCGTCAGCCTGGCCACCGAGGGCCAACTCGGGTTGACCATCAACGCCCGCAACCTGGAATTTCTTATCAGGAGGTTCGCCTCCCGGAACCTGGATGAGCTCAGAGGACTTCAACAGCGGATGTACGAACTTGCCAAGGAAGTCGCTCCTTCCATCATTCTTTTTACCGAATCCAATGCGTATGACGGGGAAACCTACCCGGCTTTAGGCCGGGTGGCCGCTGTGCATGTGGATTCCATAGCGCCGAACGCGTGCCGACCGGTGAGCCTCGTCGGAAAATCGGCTGATGGCGATGTTCTTTTAATCTCCGCCCTGCTGCATACGGTGTCCGGTCGCTCCTATGCGGCGTGCCGTCGCGCCGCGGAAAAATTGTCGCTAGCCGAAAAAACCGATTTGGTGAAAACCGCCTGCCGCCGGATGGAATTCTATGATGGAACCCTGAGGGAATTCGAATATCCCGACCTTACCTTCGAGCTCGTGATCTCCGCCACCTGCTTCGCTCAATTGAAGCGTCATCGAATGGCAACGATTACCACCCAGCCTTACGATCCGAACCTGGATGTGACGGTGCCGCCGTCGGTCCGTGAAATCGGCGCCGAAGATGATTTCAGGCGCATGATCGTGCGGACAAACGATGTCTATTCCCGGCTGCGGTCCAAGATGGAGGAAGCGGCGGACTATGTGCTGACCAATGCCCATCGGCGACGGGTGCTGCTGAAGGTGAATGCGCGCGAGTTGTATCATATTTCCCGTCTGCGTGAAGACGCTACCGCGCAGTGGGATATCCGGTGTATCGCCGCCGAGATGAGCCGTCTGGCGAAAGAGGCCATGCCTCTGACCCATATGCTGTTGGGAGGGAAGGATGCGTATCCGGAGGTTTATGAGAAAGTCTACGGCAAACTCCCCAAACTCCTCCCCCCTGAATGAGCCTGAATGAGCCATGGAAATGGCTGATGAAGTAAAAAGAAAACCTCCGATGGAATAGGATTTTTATATCATCAGCCTTTTCCACCCTTCGGGCGAAGCAATCTCACCACGTTAACTTCGTTGCGGCCCGATCGGCGTACCTTAGTACGCCTCACGAGCCGCTTCCTTGTCACCGCGGCAATCTTGCTCCGTGGCTCATCCAGGCACATGCTGGGTCCTGAGTATGGTTTGTTCCTGAATATCAGGGCGAGGTGGGTCGGCGGCGGGTCGGAAGGAACGGTGGTGTGAGATCGTCGTTTAGACGCGATTTTTAACG
>CAYSQW010000046.1:8329-28110 GCA_964433135.1 uncultured Eubacteriales bacterium | reverse complement strand
CCGTTGTTGCCGGTTATGGCCGTGGCTTCACCAACCGCATCCGGGCTGGTGGCGATGACGGAAACACCGGGAAGAGGGACGCCTTCGCTATCGGTAACTGTTCCTGTGAGTCTTCCTGATGCATCTTGGGCGAACGTCATTCCGCTGAAAATCAGCAGCGCCGCCAAAAATGAAAGGAAATATCTCGACTTTCTCATTCACTAACTCCTTCTTACTTTTGAAAAGTTATAAGAGATAATAGAGTAAAATAACTCTTCAATCACATCGGAACATCTGTTTGATTGGATCTTCCATGTTCCTCAGTGATCAGCCCATATTTGGAAGTGGCATGAAATGGTAAGCGATTCATGTCCTCTCCCGCCTCATGAAATTACTCAAGAATAATCCTGTGTCACCTCCTTCATATAGGTCTATTTGGATTTCAGAAAATGGGGGATGAAACGCAAGCGCCTTTCGGGTCGAGGCCGCCGGCATCTCGTCGTATGTCGTGTTACGGTTTTCATGTTCACGATGTGTTATCCAAAAAAATTGCTATACAATATATAGCATACAAAATATGCAATTAATGTGCCAGGCCGAAGGATTTGAGCGTAAACGATGTAACTTGTATTATATCAACAGATAAGAGCTGGCGCATGTGTTCTGTTTGATGTGAAGAATACAAAATATTGGACGGATACAATAATTTGAATTCGCAATATTGGATAAATCCGGCGTTTGGAGGGGGCGGGAAAAGACCGAGCGTGGACTTCCAGCACCGCGGGGACTTAATGCCGGTTGAGGGAGATTTGCGCGGCGTGCAGCGTGTTTTTCAGCAGCATGGTTATGGTCATGGGGCCTACGCCTCCCGGTACGGGAGATATCGCCGCGACTCTTTTCAATGCGGCTTCGAACTCGAAATCACCTTTCCAGACATATCCGCGTTTCGCGGTCGGGTCCTCCACCTTGACGGTCGCGACATCGATCGCGACGGCTCCGGGCTTGATCCATTCCCCTTTGATCATTTCCGGGCGTCCCATGGCGCCGATCAGGATATCGGCCTCTCGAACCAGGGCCGGGATGTCGCGGGTTCGGCTGTGAACCACGGTAACGGTGGCGTCGGCGTGAACCAGCAGAAGGGCCATGGGCATTCCGACGATATTGCTGCGGCCGAGGACGACGGCATGAGATCCCGAAATGGAAAAGCTTTCGATCCGCTTTTCCGCTTCCCGGAGCATGGTCATGCAGCCGAAAGGTGTGGCGGGCACGAACTGAGGGCGTCTCCCCTTCATGGCTAGGCGTCCGATGTTGACGGGGTGGAAGCCGTCGACGTCCTTGTTCAAGTCGATGGCTTTCAGTATCGTTTCTTCATCCAGATGTTCGGGCAGCGGCAGCTGGACCAGGATGCCGTGCACCCGGGGATCGTCGTTGAGATCGGAAATCAGTTTCTCCATCTCCGCTTGACTTGTGGATTTGGGAAGAGCGTGGAGAAATGAATCGATGCCGACCTCGGCGCATCGGTTGCGCTTCATCTTCACATACATCTGAGAGGCGGGATTTTCGCCGACCAGAACGGCGGCCAATCCGGGCACCAGTCCGTTTTTGTCTTTCATTAAAGCGACGGTGTCGGCGATTTCTTTCTGGATGCGTTTGGCCATTGTCTTCCCGTCAAGTATCAAAGGTGTTTTTTGCTGTTCACTCACAATCATGCCTCCCGTTGGATTCCTAGGTCTTTATTCTAGGATATCATAGTTATGGAAGAAGAGAGAACTGATTTATGATGAATTCAACGGATTCTGCGGCAGGGATTGAAAATCCGGTTGCACCATATCGACGTCCCCTCATAAACTAGTTTCATATCCCAATATACGCACAAATCCTATGAATGGTTCGGTTTAACCTCCAAATATCCCATGATGATTCATGACGCGATGATGAGAAAGGAGATGTCCTTTTGGATTTCGGTTTAGGGTGATTCGATCACAGCTTTTCCAACAGCTGTCGTATGTCGGATTTGAGGGATTTCCATGCATGGGAAGAGTAAGCGGTACTGAGCCGCTTTTCGTATGCATACCGTCTGCCGGCGATCTCTTTCCGGCGCATGTGTCCTGTTTGCGTCAATCGAAGACTTTTACACCTTCGGTCGGCGATGCATCCGGTGCGGATCAAATATCCATGTCGGGTGAGCCGGTCGATGACCCGGCTGCCGCGGGACAGGGACAGGCCCATGCGACGGGAAAACTCTCGGCAGGTGAGTTCCTCTTCAGGAGAGATGATGTTCAATCCCTTGTATTCCGTCGGTGAAAGGTGCAGGTCCCCGCATATGTTCTTCTCTTCTATCGTACATTTATCCTGAACGGCTTGGAGCAGGTCCATAAGTGACGGCGCGGCCAATGAGTCCTCCTTGACAAATATTGCTAATAGCAATTATAATATCAGGCGGATTTCGAGTCAAGGGATTCGGATTTGCCCGAAAAAGTTAAAGCGAGGAGATTGGTTATGCCTATATATACATATCGCTGTACAAAGTGTGGTAAAAAGACCGAGCTGCTGGTGGGCGTCACGTCCGGTGAAGGAGAAAAGAGGTGTTCGCACTGCGGCAGTGTTGAATTGGAAAAGGTCCTCTCGGCCTTCAGCGTCGGCCGCGGTTCCGGAGAAACCTGTTCGACGGGAAGCTGTTCGACGGGGACTTGCCCCACTTGCTTTTAAAATGAGCATCCCTGCTTCCTCCAGGGAAGTTGCGACATAATCTTTTAAACCGATTCTCCGGTTTCGTATACACCGCGGGGGAGCCGACGGTGATTCCCGAAAAGCGGATAGAGAGGAGGGCCTCTCGATGGAAAGGAGAGTTGGAACCTGGAAGATTTGCCGCTTAACGGTGTCCAAAGGCTGGAGGTGATTTCCCGAAATGATATGGAAAAGGGGGAACGTGATGCATCGATTTGGATATTTGATCATTCCCATACTGATGTGCGTGGGGATTCCTATGAAAGAAGACGGCAGCATTCGACTTCAGGATAGAAAGCTGGATGCAAGAGTGGAAAATTTCCTGGAACGGCACGAATCGTCATGGAGGGATATGAATATCTCGATGCGGGACGGCCGGATTCTCCATGATCTTGTCCTGGATAACAACTACAGTCGGGCATTGGAGATCGGAACGTCCACCGGACATTCCACCGTCTGGATCGCTTGGGCGCTCAGCAAAACCGGAGGGAAACTGATCACGATCGAAATTGATGAAAGGCGTTATCGTCAGGCGCTTGCTTCTATCGAAGAAGCCGGTCTCTCCGCTTATGTCGATGCCCGTTTGGGAGATGCTCATGAACTCGTGCCGGCCCTGGAAGAAACCTTCGATTTCGTTTTCTGTGATGCGGATAAAGGCTGGTATAAAAATTACTTAATGGCGGTTTTACCAAAGCTCGAGTTGGGAGGATGTTTTGCCGCTCATAATGTCCGGGGACGCCGCGGCCGCGGTATTTGGGGCATCGGAGAATATGTCACCTATCTGGAAAGCTTGCCGTTCATGGAAACGACATATGAGACTTCGAGTTGGGCGGGGATCGCCGTCAGTTACAAACGCCGACAAAATCCATAGATGTTATCCCGACGGGGAGAACGATTATTTTACTTCGTCGGAAGGGTTCTCCGGAAGGGAATCAAGGTCTTCCCAAGAAGCCCCTGTTTCGCATGTGAAATTCCGGAACTGCATATGCCGCAGTTTGATGTTTTCCACGACGCGGGGGAATGCCTTGAAATGCTCGATTTCCATCTGGGCTTGTGTATAGTCTTTTTTCAGAATCGCTTGGAATTCAGCGAGGTCCTTTTTCGGGTAAAAATCCGCCATGAGAGCGGGCCAGGCAAAAACCTTGCGTTTTTCCAGTTCTCTCAGCGCGATCAAAGGAAGTTCGAAATAATCTTTTTGAGCTCCGGTGATGCTCTGAAAGCTTTCTTCATTGATTCCCTTGATTCCGATGCGGACTTTGATATTGAGATATTTCAGAAATTCAATCAATTCCGGTTTGAAACCCAGAAACAGACCATTGGTGTCGAGTACCAGGGGGGTTCCCGGGCGGTAGCGAACCAGGATTTTGAACATTTCGAGGATGTGGCGAAAAGACCTCTCCCCCAGGATGGGTTCCGCTCCGCTGATTCGGAATAGGCTGAGATGATTCTTTTGGGCCAGGAATAGAAGTCGAGCCGCCGCGGCCTGAGGGGTATAAAAATCTTGATATCGGGTCGGTTCGAGATTTCTTTCAAAATTCCAGCAGTAGGCGCAGAGAAACGTACATCCGACGCAGTCGGCGGTGGCGTCGCCTCCGAAAAGTTTTCCGGGACGGAATCTGAAATAGAGTCGTTGGTTGTCGCGCATAACCATCCGTTCAACGTCGGCTCCGCGGTCGATGGGATTGAAGGGCAGCTGCAGATTCATGGGGTGTTCACATATTGAACATTATTTTACCCCCAAACAGAAAAAAAGAAAAGCGATTCTCCAAAAAATCCCGATAATCATTTTCACATAAGTCTCCTCCTATCGGAGAGACATCATAAAAAAGCGCAAAATCGGCTCACCGCCGTCCCACCCAACCCAAATATTAAGGTAAAATTCGTCAGCACATTATGATGGACTCTGCTGAACCTGGGTTATTCACGGGTCGAGGTTGCCGTGGCGGCAAGCAAAGGACGGTGAGGCGTACTTAAAGGTACGCCGATACGCTCTTTGTACAGCCGACGTGGTGAGATCGTCTCGCCCGTAGGGTAAAGAATGTCGATATATTAAATGAGGAGTTTTTTGAATTATCCGTATCGACATTCTTTATGAATAACCCAGGCTCAGTGAGGGGTCAACCGGCGGGCTTCCGTTACTCCGGGAAGTGATCGGATTTCTTTTAGAATTTTATTGAGTTGGGTGACGTTTCCGATTTCAAGGGTGGCTGTGATACGGATTCCGTTATCCCTTTGATCTCGATGGACATTTGAAGAAAGGATACGAGCATCCGATTTTTCGGCGATTTCCGTTATTTGTTTCGGAAGAGATCCTGACCGCGTGCCCTCGACAAGCACCGGAACCGGAGAACGATCGTCGGAACGAC
Source organism: uncultured Eubacteriales bacterium (assembly GCA_964433135.1). Taxonomy (GTDB): domain Bacteria; phylum Acidobacteriota; class Aminicenantia; order Aminicenantales; family Aminicenantaceae; genus CAYSQW01. The sequence goes on along the minus strand of CAYSQW010000046.1, from coordinate 23,038 downwards.
TCCATTCCACCTCGATAAGTCTTTTCCAATCCGCCGGCCGGAGGACATGAGGGCAGTCCCGACGGTGGATGGTCAGTCCCTTTCCACGGGTGATGAATCCCATGATGTCATCTCCGGGAAGTGGATTGCAGCAGCGTGCCACGCGGGTAAGAATGTCTTTCAAACCTTTCACCGTCACATGGGGAGATTCCGTTTTTTTAGAAGACGGAATCTCAGGTTCGGGAAAAGGGGCCGGGAAGGCTTTTTCGGCCGTCAGCCGGGCCGCGACATGTTGGGCGCTTAATACGCCACGGCCTATATCCTCAAGAAAGGGTTCCGGGCCCGCATAATCGAAGAAGCGGGAGATGTCTTCCAGACTTTTTTGCCGCATTCCGGCGCGCTTCATTTCCCGGTCAATGAGTTCTCGTCCGTGTGCTATGGTGTTTTCGCGCTCCTGTCGGCGGAACCAGGCGCGGATATGCTGTCTCGCTTTGGACGTGCGGATGTATCCGTCCCGGGGGATCAGCCAATCCCGGCTGGGTCGGGAAGATTTTCCGGCTACGATCTCGATGCGGTCCGCATTCTGAAGCGGGGTGTTCAGCGCAACCAGCTTTCCGTTGACCCGGGCTCCGCGGCAGCGATGGCCGATCTCGGAATGGATGCGGTATGCAAAATCGATGGGCGTGGAACCTTCCGGAAGCTCTATTACGTCGTCGGTGGGAGTGAAGACATAGACAAATTTGGGAAAAATGGAACCCGGTGACGGCCCGCCGTTTTCCGGATAGGATGCAAGTTCTTTCCTCCATTCCAGGAGGTTTCGCAGATAGGTTATTTTAGGATCCATTCTCGATTCATGTTTGATCCGGGCCTTATATTTCCAATGGGCGGCGAGTCCGAGCTCAGCGGTTTCGTGCATTTCCTGGGTGCGAATCTGGATTTCCAGGGGAGTTGCATCGGGGCCGAGTACGGCCGTATGCAGTGAACGATAGAGATTGGCTTTCGGCTGGGCGATGTAATCATCGAATTCTCCGGGTATCTGCGGCCACAGATGCTGGATGATGCCGAGAACGGCGTAACAGCCGGTAACATCGTCTACGATGATACGAACGCCCTGGAGGTCATAGATTTCAGAGAGGTCTTTTTCCGTCCGTTCCATCTTTTTATAGATGCTGGCGATATGTTTGGATCTACCGGTTATTCCGGCTTGGATTCGGGATCTCAAGAATTCCTGTTGAAGGATTCCGACGGCCTTTTCAATCCGACGGTCACGAATTTCCCGGCTGTCGTTCAGAGCCTCCTCAATATCTCGGTAGGTTGTTGGGTCCAGATGTCTCAGAGCCGCATCTTCCAGTTGCCATTTTATCCGCCAGATACCCATGCGATCCGCGAGGGGGGCGAAGATTTGGAGAGTTTCGCCGGCGATACGATGCCGCTCCGCCATGGAGTATGAATGGAGGCTTTCCATTTTATGGAGCTGCTCGGCCAGCCTTATCAGGACGACGCGCATGTCGTCGGCCATGGCCAGGAACATATCGCGCAGATTCTCGGCCTGCTCGTCCTGAATGCGTTCCCATGATATACGGTTCAAAGTGGCGGCCCCATCGACCAACCGGGCTATCTCCGGCCCGAAGGCGCCTTCTATTTCCTCCAGGGAGATGTCCGTATATTCGGGAAGATCATGGAGCAGGGCTGCGGCGAGGGTGGACAGGTCGAAATGCATTTCCGCCAGGATAGCGGCTGTGGCCAGGGGGTGCTCGATGGAAGATCCTCCCGACATATGAGCTTTTTCCGCGAAGGCATGGACCGAGAGCAGAAAATCCGCGTCGGGATCGGAGACGGAGATGTCGAGTTTCCGGATAAGATCTTCGATATTCATGATGTATTCTTCACGAAGTCCAATATAATGCTGAAAATACGAAGTGGCAAGTTCGTGCCTTGGGAATATGGTATGTTTGCAAGGATTATACCGGGGGATTCGGATTTAAAAATCAGTTGAAAAAAATATATTATATATATATGAAGCTTTGACAGTTTTGTTTTTTATGTGCTATAAAGTCTCTGCGAGGAGGTAACGTTGAAAATATTTAGAGGCATTTTGATCATTGGGTTGGTTGGAGTTCTCCTGTGTCTTGGGGCATGCAAAAGTGATTCCGATGAAGGTGGTCCCCGGACTATCACGGTAACGATCAGGAATATGGAAGCCGTGCGGACGATCCATGTGTTTTTCGAAACCGACAGCCCCCGCGAACAGAACCGTATCGCTCCCGGCGCCAGCATCGAAACCGTCATCCAGGCTCAGGCCGTTGGGTGGGGGCTGGCCGTCTACGTTAAAGACGCAGCGGATCTCGAAGGGTATTATCTTACGACGGATCAGATCACGGTCGGCGAGACGTCTTGGGCGAACGGAGTCGCTGAAATCCAGTGGGACGGCACCGATCTCAATATGATCAACTGGTAACACGTCTGTTTTAAGTACGTTCTCAATTCCGCGTTTGAACTGAAGAAAAACGCCACGTGCAAACCGTGCTCCCCGCTCCGTGCGGCGTGAGCACGGTTTGCGCGGATTAAGAGCCGGGAACGCTGTACGCCTTCCGTCCGGAAGGCGTATTCCGGGCTTTCCCTTATATCGGTCATGATGAATATCTCCTCGTTTCCTCGGTGACATTATGATGCGTGCTGTTATCTTTGATATGGACGGTTTGATGATCGACAGTGAGCGTCTCTATTTTCAGGCCGAAAGAGACTTGGCGCACCGATTCGGCAGGGACGTCGAGGATGCAACTCTCCGGCGGATGATGGGACGAAATCCCAAGGAAAGCCTGCGGATATTCGTCGAGGATCAGGATCTGCCGGTCGGTGTCGATGAAGCGCTGGCCATGCGAAACGAAATCATGCGCGAAAAATTGAAGGCGGACCTTCAACCCATGCCCGGCCTGGAGCATATTCTATCATCTTTTTTCAGGAAGCTGAAACTGGCCGTGTGTACCGGAGCCCAGAAGGAATTTTTGGATCTGGTCGTGGACAGCTTGGATATCCGGGATCGATTCGATGTCCTTCAGCATTCTGACACGGTCGGTATGGGAAAGCCTCATCCGGAGATCTATCTGACGACCTGCCGGAAGCTGGGTCTGAAGCCGAATGCCTGCGTTGTCCTTGAAGACTCATCAAACGGCGTTCGGGCCGGGAATGCGGCGGGGTGCTACGTGATCGCCGTACCGTCTGAATATACCGGGGATCAGGATTTCAGCCGTGCCGACCATATCGTGAACGATCTGTTCGCCGCCGCCGAGCATATCGCATCCCTTTCGGGTACTTGAGTATCAAGACGGCCCGGTTTTCATCCGGATCCATCCATCTTCGGCATATATCCGCTTTTTTCCCGCCAATAGACTGGAAATATCGCTATCATCCGATCAATGCGTGTAGGAACGGCGGTGAATAAACTGGTGAAAATACAGATAAGCCGCTGCGGATGCCAGAGCCAAGAGCAGCACAGCGCCTGGAGGCGAACCTAAAAAGGCAGCCAAAACATTGTTGCCCAAGTCGCTGGGGAAACGGGCGATAAAGAGATAAGCGGAACCCGATATGGAGGCGAAAAGCAGGGCGATCGCTCGTAATAGAAAACGGCCTGCCTTACCGGTGAAATCATAGGTGCTGTCCACGCCTAATCCCATCCCGAAAACCAATCCGTTCGCAGATCCCGTCAGGGCAAGACAAATCCACAAAAAATCAAGGCTCAGATCGCCGTGCCTGCCGATGAAACAGCTCACCCAAAAAATCAACATCAGGCTTACCCAATACAGGATCCAGACCATATGGCCGGCCAGCGCTATCCCCCGCAATGGTACCGGCAGCCGGATCAACATCCGTTTCATATCGTATTTAGCCTCCTCGTTTCCGGTGACGGCTCCAATGGCGACGATGGAAAAGAACATCATGATCATCAGCAGGGTTTCGAGACCTTCCAAAACGGCATTGGCGACGGCGCCGATCAGAATGATGCCGTATATGCAGGCAAACAAGGTCCGGTTGTATAAAAAATCTGTTTTAGCCAATCTCCACATGGTTGTCTCCTTCTCCATTTAAATAGGGTTGTCCGATTCTTTTTTTCCTCCGGACGAATCGCTGGAAATCCGGCGGCTGTCGGGAACTCCCCGGTGACTCCGGTTTCAATTGCCGGGATATTTTGCATGGCGGCCTTCCTTGAGGATGCAAACCGCGATATCCTCGATGCTCATATGTGTTTCCGTTATGTTCTCTGCGCCCTTCTCTTTCAGCTGTTTCAGGGTTTCGCGATGGTTGGAGCTGATTATACGGTGGTCGTTTTCTTCCCGCAGGTGATGGATCGTGTGCGTCAGTTCGCGCACATCGGACTTCAGTTTGAAGGATATGCGGCGCCAGTTTTCAATGAGGTCTTCCTTGGCGGCGCGCATCCATATGCGTCCCTCGTCGATAAAGGCGATGTCATCAGCCAGGCGGCTTATCTCAGGCAGGGTGTGCGTCGTATAGAGGATGGCTCTGTCTCCGCTTTCTATGATTTCAAACAGCGCATCTTGAATTTCATCGCGTACGATCGGGTCGATTCCTACGGTCGGTTCATCCAGCAGCAGCAGGCGGGGTGAATATGCCAGAGCGGATACCAACGATAATTTAACCCGATTTCCCGTGGAAAGCTCAGTGACGCGCTTTTCCAGGGGAAGGTGGAATCTTTCCGCCAACCGGACGGCTTTTTCTTGGGACCAGCGGGGATAAAACGGGGCAAGGAATTTCAGGTTCTTTGCTCCGGACCATCGCTCATAAAAAACATGGGCATCGCCTACGTAACCCAAATCGAATTTCCATTCCGGCTTGTGAAGGTCGTTGGATCTTCCGAAGATTCGCATATCCCCGCTGTCCGCCCGCAGAAGGCCGACCAGGCATTGTATGGTTGTGGTTTTTCCTGATCCGTTGGGGCCGACCAATCCCAGGACCGTACCCGTATGCAGATCAAGATCGATGGGGCCGAGCTTAAAATCCGGAAATGTCTTGATAACGTTTCTATATTCAAAAGCTTTCTCCATGTCGTTCTCCTTATTTCCTCAAAATATTGCCCACGATCCGTTCGATATCCACGTGAGTCAAGCCTTCCGCTTCCGCGGTCCTTATATGATGTTCAATACTTTCCCGAAGCCTCAGTACGGCCATGGCTTTTTTACTTTGGGAAGAGAGTTTGGAAACAAAAAAACCTTTTCCCCGCCGAGAGTGGATGAGGCCTTCGCGGTCAAGGATTTCGTAGGCTCTCTGAACCGTTATGACGCTGACGTGCTGTTCCCGGGCCAGTTTGCGGATCGAGGGCAGATCCGCTCCGGCCTTGAGCTCTTCGCTCAGGACCTTTGCCCGGATCTGCCGCACGATCTGGGCCTGCAGGGGTTCGGTTGACTGATCACTCAAGCTCAGCAGCATAACGACCTCAAACAAACAGGAAAACGAGAATCAAAGCGGTCGACACCATCAAAAGAATGATGATTCGAATCCTGATGAATCCATTTTCTCGTTTCATGAAAAACCTCCTTGTCGCTATGGCCTTTCGGATCGAGAGAGCCTTTCGTGATCTGTCTATCATGTGAAATATGTATATAGTCTATATATACAGTATAGCGTGGTAAATTTATTTGTCAAACGTTTTTTTTAAATTTATTTTTCAGCTGTTCGAGCGCATTCCGTAATGTTTGTTATTTTTATGATACCTGCCGACTGTGATGCCGGGTCGAATCGAACGGGATCCGAATGGATCCCGGGCGGTTGACGCGCATTCCGGAAATATTATATGCTCGATTTTTCTTGAGTTTTTTTTACGAATTAAAAGAGGAGGATGGATTCATGAAAATAATCCGGAAAAGCTCGATATTTCTATTGGCCCTTTTGTTGTGTGGACCCTTCATCGCCTGTCGAAAATCAACCGGCGGTAAAACCGGAAAGCTGGATTTTGAAATATCTTTTCCCGGGGACCTGAGTTCCGAACCGCTTGACGGGCGATTGTTGCTTATGGTTTCGGATGACGAAAATCAGGAGCCTCGATTTCAGATCAACACCGGTCCCGAATCACAATTGATATTCGGAATCGATGTCGATGGCCTGTCTCCCGGCCAAGGAGCGGTGATCGGTGCCGATGTTTTCGGTTACCCGCTGGAAAGTTTGGCGGATATTCCCAGGGGGGAATATTGGGTGCAGGCCCTGTTTAACCGGTATGAGACATTCCGTTTGGCCGACGGCCGGGTCTTGAAGCTGCCGCCGGATAAAGGGGAAGGTCAGCAGTGGAACCGTAAGCCGGGGAACCTCTTCAGCACCCCGAAAAAAGTACTGATCGATCCGTCTCGAAATAAAAGGATTGCCATTTCGCTCGACCAGGAAGTCCCCCCCGCCCCGGAACAGCAGGAAACGAAATTCATAAAGATCGAGAGGATCCAAAGCAAGCTCCTTTCGGATTTTTGGGGCCGTCCCGTATATCTAGGCGCTCAGGTGCTTCTGCCGTACGGATTTGATGAGCACCCCGAGGCCCGCTACCCGCTCGTCATCAACCACGGGCATTTTCGCCTTCCCAATCTCTTTGATAAATTTAGGGAAACGCCTCCAGATCCCGATCTTAAGCCGGACTATAACGAGCGTTTCCAATGGGAAGGATACAACCGGACGGTGCAGGAGTATGCCTATAAATTCTATAAATATTGGACCGCCCCGGATACGCCGCGCATGATCGTCATATCGATCCAACACCCGACCCCTTATTTTGATGATTCCTATGCGGTGAACTCGGCAAATCTCGGACCATACGGTGATGCCATCATGCAGGAACTGGTGCCGCATATAGAAAAGAAATATCGCGGGTTAGGAGAAGGCTGGGCTCGTTTCGTATACGGAGGTTCCACCGGGGGATGGGAGACTCTCGCGGTACAGGTGTTTTATCCGGAGATGTTCAACGGCTGTTTCGCCGCTTGCCCGGATTCCATCACGTTTCGTTCCTTTTTTATCGTTGATATCTATAATCATGAAAATGCCTATTATGTCGACAGTCGTTGGAAAAAAACGCCCCGACCGGGAAATCGCAATTACCTTGGAGAGCTGAAAAACACCATGCGGGAGATCAATCACCTGGAACTGGTGCTTGGGACGAACAGCCGTTCGGGCGGAACTCTGGATATTTACAATGCCGTTTATTCCCCGCCCGGAGAAAACGGATATCCGAAACCGATCTGGGATAAAAGAACGGGAAAAATCGATCGCTCCGTGGCGGAATACTGGAAAGAGAATTACGACCTCCTGCATGTCATGAAACGTGACTGGAATACGCTGGGACCCAAGTTGAAAGGGAAGATTCATATTTACTGTGGAGATATGGATAACTGGTATTTGAATAACGCCGTTTATTGGATGGAAGATTTTCTCGAGAGCACGGAAAATCCTTATTATGACGGCGATGTGGATTACGGCGATCGGGCGGAGCACTGTTGGAACGGGGATCACACACGACCGAATGCCACTTCGCGGCTGCGTTATCATCAGATGTTCGCACCGGTGATGGTGAAGCGCATGATGAAAAATCACCCTCCCGGAGCGGACTTGAAAAGCTGGCGATACCGATAAGGAAATAACTCGATCGTAAGGTCGGGTGATTCGCCCGCCGGTCCTACATATATGGTCTTTTCCCCATTATTTCATGTGATCAAGCGGCCGCCGGCCTGGGGGGGTCCTCCGCCGGGGGGAAGATGTTGTATTCCGGGCCGAACTGAGCCAGGTATTCCAGGCTGAAAGCCCGAAGCGTATACCAGGCGGGCAGTGTGAAAACGGTCCCGATGTAGGGAATGATCAGGAGAATAAATCCCACGCAGCATGTCATCAGTCCGGCGATGACAATGGCGGCGAACACCAGGAATGAAAGAACGAAGATAAATAACCCGTAAAGGACGAAATGGAGCGAATACTGTTTGAAAAGGACCAGAAATCGTCCCCATGCCCGGTTTGTCGGGATGCGGTGCTTGTACATGATGGGAACCACGAAGTTTTTCAGAAACATGGCGATGAAGCCGATTACAACCATGGACAGTAAAAAAAACAGGCCGGAACCGATCAAAAAGAAAATGGGGATCCGATCGCCTCCTCGGGCTGTGTTGAGGGCGGCGCCGGTGGAAAAGAAAAAGGCAAAGAATAGGATCATATACCCGAAAATGGCGAATCCGAATCCCAGCCGCCAGAGAAACAGGGCGTTGCCCTGGTTTCGATAATCATTCCATGGTTTGCCGATCTCGCAGTGGTTGTGAACGACATTGTCCAGGAACATGAACGTGCCCCTTGAACTCAGCCATGTGAGCACGACGATCAGGGTGATGACGGCCAGGGTGATGAAGACGATCCCGACGAACCACCCCGGATGGCTCAGCAGCCATTCCCAGGCCCGGCCGGGAAAGTGTATGAACTCGCGGAAAGAAAAATCTCCGCCTTCGTTATATTGAGCGCCGCCGGATCTTCCGGGGCCTTCCATGAGTCCGGCCAGAAAGGCGTTGAATCCGACGAGAAACCACTTGTGGAGGTCGAACGGGCGGAAGAGCGCGTTCTTCATTCGCTCCCAAGCCCGGCCCAGCGGCATAAAATATTCGATTTTCATCCTGCATCCCTTCCTTTTATGCTTAGATTATTCCCTATATATTTATATACAATAATATACTTCAAATAAAGCAACTATCTGAATTATTCATAAAGAATGTCGATACGGAATTTTAAAAAATCTCTTATTAAATATCGACATTCTTTACCCTTCGGGCGAAGCAATCTCACGGCATCGACTTCGTTGCGGCCCGATCGACGTACCTCGGTACGTCTCACGAGCCGCTTCCTCCTCGCTACCGCAATCCTGCTCCGTGAATAATCCAGAATAATGCCGGGTCGTTAGACACTGCTTTTTCCTAAATACCAAGGTGGGGAGGGCACGGCGGTGTGAGATCGTCGTTTAGACGCGATTTTTAACGCCATGAAAATGTCGGTTTTCTCGGCGCTTCCGTAACTCCCCCCGTCCGTACTTGACGGCTGAATGAAATTCGATGCTTAGACAGGATTTTCGACGCCATGAAAATCTCACTTCGCTCAGCGTCTGCGGCGGGTCGGCGCGGCATCAAGAGGCGGGGACCGGTTCGCCGCGGAATTTTTCCGTTCAATCTTACTCGAAGATATGTAGAATAGGGATATGCATGATAACCGGAAGAATGCGGCCGAAGTTGCGGATGCCGTAAACCGCATCCGGACTCTCATGCCCCAAGCCGGGCTTCGGGAACGGGAGGCCGCCGTATCCCGTTTGGAAAGCCTTTCGCATCGCCGGCGGATACGCGTCTCCCGTGAAATGGTCTCTTCGCTGGCCGAACTGGAGGAGAGGCTCAAACGATCCGCGAGAGACCTCCGTCTTCGGGATCAAAACAAGCCCCGGATCTCCTTCCCCCAGGAGCTTCCCATCACGTCTCATCGTGATGAGATCGTGCGGTGTATCCGGGAGAACCGCGTTGTCGTCATCGCGGGGGAAACCGGCTGCGGGAAAAGCACCCAAATTCCCAAGATGTGTCTGGCGGCCGGAAGAGGGATCGCCGGTCTGATAGCCTGCACCCAGCCCCGCCGGATAGCGGCGACGACCATTGCGCGGAGAATCGCCGAAGAAATCGGAGAACCCGTGGGAGGCTCCGTGGGATACAAAATCCGTTTTCAGGAGAAAACATCCCCCCGCGCCTACATCAAGATCATGACGGACGGCATGCTGCTGGCGGAGACCCAATCCGATCCTCGTTTAACGGCGTATGACACCATTATCATCGACGAGGCGCATGAACGGAGCCTGAATATCGATTTTCTACTGGGAATCTCGCGAACCCTGCTTGCCTCGCGGCCGGAATTGAGGTTGATCGTGACATCCGCCACCCTGGATACCGAAAAGTTCTCCCGGGCATTCGAGGGAGCTCCGGTGATCGAAGTGGGAGGGCGGATGTTTCCGGTGGATGTGGAATATCATCCCGGCTCCGGCGCGGCGGGGAATGACGAAGACTATGTGGATATGGCGGTCAAAGCGGTTTCCCGGCTGAAGAAGGCAAGGCGCAGCGGGGACATCCTTATCTTCATGCCGACCGAACAGGATATCCTGGAAACATGTGAGCGATTGGAGGGACGCCGCTATGCCGGGACCGCGGTGCTTCCGCTTTTCGCCAGGCTTCCGGCGGCTCAGCAGGGGAAAGTCTATTCCGTCACCGGACCGAAGATCGTGGTGGCGACCAATGTGGCCGAAACCTCCCTGACGATCCCCGGAATCAAATATGTCATCGACACCGGACTGGCCCGGATCTCCCGGTATCAACCCGGAACCCGAATCAACAGCCTGCCGGTCAGCGGTATATCTCGCAGCAGTGCCGATCAGCGCATGGGGCGCTGCGGACGTGTCCGTGAGGGTGTTTGTATCCGGCTGTATTCCCGGGAGGATTATGAATCCCGCATTCCTTTCACTCCCCCCGAAATCCTGCGCTCCAACCTGGCGGAGGTGATCCTGCGCATGGTTTTTCTCAAGCTCGGGCACCCCTCCCGTTTTCCATTTGTGGATCGGCCCAAGTCTCAGAGCATCAAGGACGGCTATGACACGCTGGTGGAATTGGGGGCGATTCGGAGGAAGGGTCGTGAGATCACGATGACGGCCATGGGACGTCTGATGGCACGGATGCCGCTCGACCCCAAAATTTCCCGCATGTTGTTGGAAGCGAAAACAGAAGGCTGTCTCCGACAGGTCGCCGTGATCGCCGCTGTCTTGAGCATCAGAGATCCGAGGGAAAGGCCTCCGGACAAAACGGCTGAAGCCGACCGGGGTCACGCCGCTTTCAGGCATCCGGATTCGGATTTTCTCACCCTGCTCAATATTTGGGATAAGTATCACAGCGACTGGGAGAAGCTGGATTCCCAAAACAAGCGGCGTAAATTTTGCAGGGAGCATTTTCTCTCCTTCTCACGTATGCGGGAATGGATTCACGTACATGACCAGATCCTGGAAATTTTGAAGGAACAGAAGATCCCGCTGGGGAAAACGGCGGCCGCCTCCCGGAAACGCGATCTTTATGCGGGGATTCACAAATCCGTTCTCTCAGGATTCCTTTCCAATATCGCCGTTCTCAAGGAAAAAAACATGTATCAGGCCGCCAAGGGACGGGAAGCCATGATCTTTCCGGGATCTTCGCTGTTTAACACGGGGCGTCCCTGGATCGTGGCCGCGGAGATGGTGGAAACCTCCCGTCTTTTCGCCCGAACCGCGGCCAAAATCGAGCCCTCCTGGCTGGAAGCATTGGGGGGATCTTTGTGCCGCTGCTCATATTCCGAAGCAAGATGGGATCCGAAGCGAGGTGAAGTTCGCGCGCGTGAGCGGGTCACGCTTTACGGCCTGGAGATCGTCTCGGGGAGAGAAGTTTCCTACGGCCGGATCGATCCCGAGGAAGCGCATCGGATTTTTGTCCGTTCGGCGCTTGTGGAAGGCCGAATTGCGGAACCGCCGGCGTTTCTTCGTCACAATCTGGAGCTTTGCCGCCGGATCAGAAAGATGGAAGAGAAATTGCGAAAGCATGACATCTTGGTGGGCGAAGAGGTGATATCGGCGTTTTACTCTAGGAACTTGGGAGAAATCGTTGATCTCCGCAGCCTCGAGCGCATGATCCGAGAGCGGGGAAGCGACGATTTTTTACGCATGCCGGAAGCGGATCTGTTGCGAAAAATCCCGGATGTATCCGAACTGAACCGCTTTCCCGATGAGCTGAATATCGGAGGAGCGCGGCTGCGAACGTTCTACCGTTTTGCGCCGGGAGAGAAAGAGGATGGCGTAACCCTGGAAGTCCCCGCCTCGTTGTTCGATGGGTTGCCCTCTGAACCCCTGGAATGGGGTGTCCCGGGACAGCTCCGAGAAAAGATTACGGCTTTGATCAAAGGGCTTCCCAAACGCTATCGTAAGCAGCTGCTGCCCATCGCCGATACGGTCGACACCGTCGTTCGGGAAATGAAGCCAAAGGATCGGTCGCTTCCTGATGAACTGACGGCTTTTATAAAGCGCCGCTTCCGGGTTGAAGTTCCGCCCGGGGAGTGGGAGAACGCGGAGATCCCACCTCATCTGAGAATGCGAGTGGCGCTTACGGACGCGGCGGGACGGCGGATTAAGGCCGGTCGGGACGTGGCGGCGCTGCGGCGGGAAATGAGATCCTCCTCTTTGCCGTCCGAGGTCCCGGTATGGAAACGCGCCCGGGAGAAATGGGAGCGGTCGGGGATAACGGCATGGGATTTTGATGCGCTGCCGGAGAGGATTGCATTGGGTGCTTTTCTCAATGCATATCCGGCACTCGAGATGAAGAATAACGGAGTTGATATCCGTCTCTTCAAAAATCGAGCGGAGGCGCTGTCTTCACATCTGAAGGGTGTTCAGTCTCTGCTGATGGGACGATTCGACAAAGGCTTGGATTTTCTGCGGCGTCTCCTGCTGATTCCTGAAGAATATGACCGCGCGGCTCTTTTTTTTAAAGGGAGGGCGGTATTGGAGGCTCTGCTGCTGGAGCGCTTGAAACAGGAGGTTTTTCAGAAAAACCTCCGCACCCGAGAGGATTACGATTCCTATACCGAGAGACTGGTATCTCTCCTGCATGAGAAAGCGCATATTTTGCGGAAGGTGACGCTGGAAATACTGGATGCCTATCAAAAAACCCGGGGCGTGCTGTCGTCGTTGGAAAAATCCGATCCCAAAAACAAAACCCTGGCCTCGCTATGCGCCGGAATCCGCGGCGGGTTGGCCGAACTCCTGCCGGTCGATTTTCCCGCTCGCTACCCCTTGACAAGACTCATGCATTTTCCCCGCTATCTGGAAGCTCTGCGCATTCGGGCCGAGCGGGGCCGTGTCGATCCCATGAAAGACGTAGAGAAGGGGAAGCGAGTGAATGCTTTCATAAGGGCGAGGAACGATCTGAAAGAGTCCTTTTCGTCGTCGACGTCTTTGGAAAGACGTAAGGCCTGGAACGAACTGCGGTGGTTGATCGAAGAGTTCAAGGTGTCGCTGTTTGCGCCGGAGCTCAAGACCGCCGTACCCGTATCCCCAAAACGGGTGATGAAAAAAATCAAGGAAATCGAAGATATTCAATAGAACCGCGGCTTTTTGAATGATCGATCGCTGCGCAGTCGAACATTTCGATGATCCCTTACGTATCCAAGCTCTGAAACAAACAAAAATATGGTCTTGTAATAAGGCTCTTTTTTTTCTTCTGATAAAAGTAATAAATCCGATAAATATTATGTATTTTTATTGTATTGGATCTATAATACTTGATTCGGGTATCGGATTTGATCCCGATTTAATTCGCGAAGGATCTCCGATCGCTCGGAGATGTCAAGAGCGAGCGAAAGGGAGACCGGGAGATTTATTATGGAATACAGATATCTAGGATCAACCGGAGTCAAGGTTTCCGCTCTGTGTCTTGGGACCGCTAATTTTGGCGACCCGACGACGGAAGAGGAGTCGGCGCAGATCATCCACCGTGCCGTGGACGGCGGAATCAACTTGATCGATACCGGAAACACTTATGCTTCAGGAAAAAGCGAGAGCATTATCGGCGGGACCTTGGCCGGGAGTAATCTGAGGCTCCAGGTTCTGATCGCGACCAAGGTTCATTATCCCGTAGGTCCCGGACCCAATGAACAGGGGAATTCGCGCCTGCACATCATACAGGCCTGCGAGGATTCGCTGCGCCGCTTGAAAACGGATTATATAGATATTTACCAGGTTCACCGCCCCTCCCTGCATACGGCGGTGGAGGAAACGATGTCGGCTCTGACCGACCTCGTTCGTTCGGGAAAGATTCGATATGCTGGATGCTCGACTCATCCCGGATGGATGGTGATGGAATCCATCTCCGTCAGCCGGTCAAAGGGTTATGTCAAATATGTGTGCGAACAGCCGCCCTATAATCTTTTGGACCGCCGAATCGAGAATGAACTTCTCCCCGTATGCCGAAAGTATGGTTTAGGGGTGATTCCCTGGTCTCCGCTGGCGATGGGGATGCTTTCCGGAAGGTACCTCTCAATGGATTCCATTCCGAAAAATTCGCGGGCTGCGCTGAGAGGCGGTATTTATGCCGAGAGGGTAACGGCGAAAGCGATCGGATTCGGGCTCCGGTTTTCAACCCTGGCTGAAGAAATCGGGATGCCGCCGTCACAGCTGGCTGTCTTGTGGGTTAAGGATCAGGAAGGCATAACCGCGCCGCTAATCGGTCCCCGCAGTGTCGAACAGCTGGAAAAGATCCTCCCCGTGGGCGACATGCATCTGAATGATTCGGTGCGTGCGCGCTGCGACGCCATTGTTCCTCCTGGAAGCGCTGTGGCCGATTTCCACAACTCGGCGGAGTGGATGAAAATGAAAATATTGTAACCCCAGGGAAAAATCGAAAGGATTATGACATGAGTAAAATCAAGCTGGAATTTGAAAAGGGTGGATCGTTCGAAGCGACCCTGTTTACTGAAGAGGCCTCTGAGACCTGCAAAAAGTTTGTTGAAAAACTGCCTTTTAAACTGCGGTTCTACCAAAGCATCGTTTCAGGCCAAGCCATGGTCACTCTGCCCGATCGATTTTCCATGCCGCGGGAAAACCAACGTGTTGCCGGAATCCCTCCTGGATCGCTTTGTTTTCTGGTCAGGGATGACGCCGTTCTGGTACCG
>CAYSQW010000046.1:0-8229 GCA_964433135.1 uncultured Eubacteriales bacterium | reverse complement strand
CGGAAAGCGGGTTCTCATGGAGGGAGCTGAGTTCGTGAATTTCAGCTTGATACAGGAAGAATGATTCGTCGGCGATAATGATCCCGGTTGGAGAGGAGGCTCTCCGCTTTTTATAAGATCGGAACGGATGAGGGATATGCTCAGAAAGTGAGTCTCAGGTTATCCAGCCGTTTTTTCGCTTCCGGAAGCGCCTTGAAAATCATATCGAGTTTTTCACAGGGATAATCATCGCAGAAAGCGCAGTTGGCGATCTCCTCCTCCTGGCCGCATTTTCGGATCTCGCATACTTTGCAGTGACTGAAAACCGCAGAGATATCCGCGTGGCAGCCCATGCAGTTGATATCATCCGATTTGATGTCGGCGTTGAACTGTTTTGACCAACGTTTGGCCACCTCCGCTCTTTTCCCATCATCATCGGCTTTCGTGGCCTGAAAAGCGCCGCACTCGAGACAGTTGATACCGCAGAAAGCGATCATCGGTTCCCTCCTTGATTCAGGGAAAACAACCCGGGGGGCTTTCGATGAGCCATCGGTCCCCGGTCCTTTTAATGAATCCCTGTGCTGTTCATGATTCAAATCAGCGTGTCTATGATAACCCTCGATGCTCTGAAAAGACAAGTTGTCCGCGAATATTTATCGGCTCAAGGAAAAAGACCGATTTTCCAGCACGGAAACCAAGCCCTTTTGGGTGTCGGCCCCATCTCGTTCATACAGATAAACGGATCGATGCAGTCATATGGCGTTTTGTCTTCCTGGGGGCGAAAATATCAGGGCTGTGGTTTCAGGTCCATTGATTTTTGGGAAGAATAATATGTTAACAAGGTAGGGGGCTTAGGTTATAATGAGCCGTAAAAAAGGAGATTGATAAATGAGAAGTAAATTGAGAGGAATACTTATTGCTATGCTTTTTTTCGGGTTGTCGGTTCCAAATCTGACGGCGGATGTTACGCGGAGAGCGACAACCACCCTGATTTTCAAAGGCGCCATGGGCTCCGCCATGAAGCTTCTTGGAGGATCGCGTCCGATCACCACCGTGAATTACTACAAAGGATCGCGGCTCCGTTCGGATATACTGGATAAGAGAGGAAACGTGGATCAAACCCAGATCATCGATCTCGATCGGGAGGTCTTTATCTCCATTGACCACAAGAAAAAAGCCTATACTGAGATGACCTTCGATGAATGGCGGAAGATGATGGATGAGCAGATGGAACAGGTCAAAGAGAATTCCCGCGGTAAGGGAGAAACGACGACGGAGTGGTCCTTCAAGGTCGATGTCTCTCGAACGGGCGACACCAAGGAGGTTTCCGGATATGCGGCGGAAGAAATGATCCTGACTTTGATGGCAAATGCAGCCGCTTCGCAGGAAGGTGAGGCGGCGCAAGGCGGCATAACCGTAACCTCGAACCTGTGGATGGCAAAATCGGTCAAGGGTGCCGATGAGATGGAACGGTTTCAAAAGAATCTGCAAAAAAAGCTCGATATGGCATCCGGGAGCCGTGCCATGGCTTCCATGATGGAAGCCATCGCCCAAAACAATCCCCAATTGGCTGAGGCCGCGAAAAAGCTAGAGAAGGAGAGCGCAAAACTTTCGGGGACGCCGTTGGAAACCCACCAAATCTATGAAATGAAAGGCTCCGCGGATAAGAAATCAGAGGGAACGGGAGCTTCCGGTATCGGAGGTGCGCGTAAGGCGCTGGGGGGCCTTCTAAAAAAAGCAGCCAAGAAAGCCACCCAATCCAAAAGCAAAAGCTCGGCATCCCAAGTGCTCATGGAATCTGAAATGAAAATCGAAAGCATCGACACGGCATCCGTCGCCGCGTCTCGATTCGAAATCCCCGGTGATTACAGGAAGAAGGAAATCAAATAAAGCGACCCGTCTTCTTTTTGACGCAATCTGTTTTTTATACGCTGGACTTAAGTCGCCGGACAAACGTTATCAAACCCAATTCGGCTTGAGCGTCTGGATGACCTCGAATACATTGGCGGGAAAAGGATTGCGGATTTTGCCGAGAGGGGAAAAAAGAGGAGCGTATGACAGCTAAAATCATGGTAATTACCGCATATGCGCTGATGATCATCGTGATCGGCATCCTGGGGCTGAGAAAAACGAAATCATTTTCAGATTTTTTTCTGGGAGGAAGAAACGTCGGCCCCATCATGACGGCATTCACCTATGGAACGGCTTATTTCTCGGCAGTTCTATTTATCGGTTTTGCCGGAAAAATCGGGTGGGGATTCGGTTATTCCGGACTCTGGATCGCTCTGGGGAATGCTCTGGTCGGCGTGCTTGGCGTCTGGTGGTTCCTGGGTTGGCGGATCAAAAAGATGTCCGTCGAATACAAGGTGTCCACGATGGGGGAATATTTGGAAAAAAGGTATCGCAGCCGCTTTCTCCGCTTTTTCGGCGCCGTCTGCATTTTCGTGTTTTTAATTCCGTATTCAGCCGCTGTTTTTATCGGGTTGTCTTACTTGTTTCGATCGAATTTCAACCTTGAATTCACGATCGCCCTGGGATTTATGGGGATTTTCACGGCGATCTACCTGGTATTGGGCGGTTACAAGTCCATGACCATGATCGATGTGATCTTCGGATTGATCATGATCGTGGGCGTCGTCGTTCTGATGGTGTTCACCGTCGACAAAGGCAGCGGACTGGCTGCGATGACCGCCGACCTCAAGTCGATCGAGCCCAAGCTGACGGCGGCCGTCGGTCCTCCCGGCTTATGGCCCTTGATCAGTTTGGTTGTTCTGACCAGCCTGGCTCCCTTCGCAATGCCGCAGTTGATCCAGAAGTTTTATGCCGTCAGGGACAAAAAGGCGATCAGAATCGGAATGGTCGCGTCCACCCTATTCGCCGTTCTGATTGGCGGGTCCGCTTATTTCATCGGTTCTACGACCCGGCTTTTTTTATCGCCGGAATCCGCTCCGCGGGCGTTTCATGAGGGCCGCCCGGTCTTCGATGTCCTGATGCCCGAACTCCTGTCGAAAACCATCCCGCATTCGCTGTCTGTGATCATTCTCCTTTTGATCCTCTCGGCTTCCATGTCGACGCTGGCGGCTCTCGTGCTGATTTCGAGTTCCGCCGTAGTCAAGGATTTGGTCGCCGGTTTTATCAAGCGTGACGTGGCGGATGCTGCGCAGATGCGATTGATGCGGTGGATGAGCGGTTTCTTCATTCTCACTTCCGTTGTTTTCGCTTATTTCCGGCCCGCCAGCATCGTGGCCATCCTCGGGATCTCCTGGGGGGCGATTGGGGCCGTTTTCCTGGGACCGTTTATCTGGGGGCTTTTCACGGAATGGGTCACGGCTGCGGGGGCGATCGGCGCGTCGATGCTCGGACTTGCGGCTTGTCTGGGGCTTTATGCCGCCAAAGTTCCGTCCCCCGAGGCCGGTACCGTCGGCATGATGATTTCGCTGTTGTTTCCTCCGCTGCTCACATGGCTTTTTTCCGTACGGGGGAAGACGCATCCCGCTGAAGAACACGGTTTGAGGTGAAAGGAGAAACCGGGAAATCGTGAGGGGCGTTTCCCGGTTTTACGTCTGACGGCCCGGCAGGTCGCGGAATTCTTTTTCAATGGCCGGACGACGGCCTTTACCATCGACGACCACCAGGATCGTGTCATCGCCAGCGATGGTTCCCAGAATCTCTTTCCTGTCAAGGCTGTCGATCAAACTGGCCACACCGTTCGCCGTTCCAGGGGAAGTTTTTATCAATACGAGGTTGTCCGTACCTCGGACGCCCAAAACAAAGTTTTGAAATAAAACACGGAGCCGGGTCATAACCAATTCTCCGGAAACTTTTTCCAGCACTTCGTATCTGTATACGCCCGGTCCCACGCGTATTTTGACAAATCCCATCTCCTGAATATCACGTGAAATCGTCGCTTGAGTGGCCTCGATTCCTTGTTTTTTCAATTCCCTGAGCAGATGATGCTGGTCTCCGACGCTCTGTTCGGCAAGAATCTTACGCAGTTGTCGCTGCCGTGCCGCTTTTGAATAATCATTCATTACAATAGCAAATATATGCAATATGAGTTTCTTGTCAAGTGGATGGAGGATCCAATCCGGGAGAGATGGATGCATGCGGATGGAGGGATAGGCGACGGCGGCGCTTAATCTCAGGTAAGACGCCGGATGAGTTCTTTGTGCCCGGGGAATTCCTGTATGAGCTTCATCCGGCGGGCCGTCTCCAGCGCTTCGAATGAGAAAGCGGGTGCGCAGACATTGGTCCCGAAGGCATACGGCTCTCCTCGGGGAATCTCCGCCGCCTGCCAACAGCCTTGAGTTACCGACCAAACCGGGCGTTCCCCGCCGGAAAGATCCATGCCGAGAGGAAGAACCCTATGGCCGGCGTCCGGGTCGAGAATATGCAGCAGCAGCTTCCCTTCATGGATCAGCCACAGCTCTTCACTGTTGTGAACCCTATGAAATGTCGAAAAGACTCCGGGCAAAAACAGCCAGTGTCCCGAAGTGCGGTGCGCGTCCCGGTGGGTTTCCACGAACTTGGGGCCTTCGGGATGGTCGTACCAGTCGTATGCGGCCAAAATCTTGTTCAGCAATTTTCCGCTCCTTCGAAAGATCATATCAAATTCGAAGCCGGATCTCCATGATCGGCTGTTTGGAATCGCATTCGCGGCATCTCATCGAAGAGGATCCCCGCACGCCGTGAAGATTTATTCCGGCAAAATCGAATCTGACTTGACATGCCTAGATTATCGATGTATATTACCTAGAGAATCTAGGTAAAGGAGAGAGCCCATGGTATCCAAAGCGCTGGTAGCGGCTTCGACAAAGCCCGTGATCTTATCCATCCTTATCCGGGGGGAAAGCTACGGCTACCAGATCATCCAGAATATCATTGAAATATCAGGGGGCTCCCTGGATTGGTCTGAAGGGACGATCTATCCGGTTTTGCATAGGATGGAAAAAGAAGATTGCATCCGGTCTCAATGGAAAATTTCTGAAAACGGCAGGCGGCGTAAATATTACAGGCTGACCGAGCATGGGAAGAAAGAGCTCGAACTGGAAAGGGAGCAGTGGAAACGCGTCAACAAGGTGCTTTCCCGATTTTGGGAGTTTTCATCCGTTTCATGATGACGGCCGATGAAGGAGAGATCAATGTTTGAACTGGAAACCGCGATTAAAAAATGGCGAAAGACACTCAATGCCAACCAGGCTCTGGAGGACGGCGTCAAGGAAGAGCTGGAATGTCACCTCAGAGACAAGATCGAATACCTTATGGTGCGCGGCGCGTCGGAAAAGGACGCGTTCGATGACGCCGCTGGAAAAATCGGGGAACCGGATTTCCTTGGGAGTGAATATTATAAAACCGGGAGCCGGCATCCCGGCGCCAAGCCCCCTTGGGAAAAAAACCGCTGGATTCCCGGACTGGCCGCCAATTATTTCAAGATCGGTTTCAGAAAGATAAAACGGCAGAGGTTTTTTTCTTTCATCAATATTGCGGGATTGGCGGTAGGGCTTGCCTGCTGCGCCGTGATTATCCTCTACGTCGTCAACGAGCTGACATACGACTCTTATCACAAAGACGCCGAACATATTTTCCGCATCAGCACGCATACAAAAAATCAGGTTGGAGAATTCCGGATGGCAACCACTTCGGGCCCGTTGGGAGGAGAAATTCGGGCCGCCTTGCCGCAATCCGAAAATGTCGTACGCGTGGTGCCGCCTTATGAAAACGCCGAGCATACACTGGTGGTGAGGGGGGAACGCCGGTTTTTCGAAAAACGTCTGTTTTTTGCGGACAACGGCATTTTTCAATTATTCCGCATCCCCTTCATCCAGGGGTCAGCCGAGACCGCACTTATCGATCCCTATTCCGTCGTCATCACAAAAGACATGGCCGCGAAATATTTCGGGGATGAATCGCCGCTCGACAAAGTCCTGAGGATCGAGATCGACTATGATACCGGGGATGTCGGACTGCGGGATTATACGGTCACCGGCGTGATTGGGAATGCGCCGGCCAATACGCATTTAAAATATGACATGCTGCTGTCTTTTCCCTCCCTCATAGCCAACCTTCCGTCCTTTGAAACGGATTGGCTTAATCCGAAAACCAAGTATACGTATGTGAAGCTGGCTCCGTCGACCGATCCCGCCGATTTCGAAAAGCGCCTTCAGGTTTTTGCGGAGACGCACAAAAGGATGTATCAGGAACGGTTCGATCGGACGCTCGCTCTCCTGGAATTCGAGCTTCAACCCGTCACCCGGATCCATATGTCTTCAACGTATAGAAGAGAGTTGGAGTCTCCGGGCAGCTGGACCTATGTTTATGTCTATTCCTTGGTCGCTTTTCTGATCCTGATGATCGGGGGAATGAATTTCATCAACCTTTCCGCGGCGCTCGCCACCACCAGAGCCAAGGAAGTGGGACTGCGTAAGGTCGTAGGCGCGCAAAAAAGACAGCTGATCGGGCAGTTCCTGGGGGAATCTTTTCTTATCACGATCATCTCTTTTTCACTGGCTTTCATGCTGATTTCCATTCTTATGGCTCCCTTCAATCGAATGGCGGGAACGGAGCTCTCATTGGCCGGAATGAACCAACCCGTAGTGCTTTTGTCGCTGGTGGGCCTGCTGGTTTTTGTCGCCGTCGGATCAGGGCTTTATCCGGCTTTTATCCTGAATGCAAACCGGCCGGCTTCCGTTCTCGGAGGGAAATCGACTCCGAGCGCACGGGGCTCCAGGGTGCAGAAAGGCTTGGTCATCGGGCAGTTCGCTATCTCGATTTTTCTCGCGATCTGTACGCTGACCGCGTTCAAGCAGCTCACATTCATGCGCGGCCGGGCATTGGGATTCGATATGGAGCAGAAGCTCATCCTGCGGGTTAAAAGTCATCTGCCGCACTTGAGGCGGGATTATGAGGCCATCAAGCGGGATTTTATGCGCCATCCCTCCATCATCGGCGCGGCGGTTTCCTCCTCCGTGCCTGGAGACGGCGATCGAGGCGGATATCACATGACCACCAAATCCGAGGATTTCCGCGGCGTTCCCTTTATTCATGTCATTACCATGGATTATGATTTTATCGAGTTGTATGGGATCCGAATGGAGGCGGGACGGCCTTTTGAACGAGAATCCGGAAATGACGAGGTAGAGTCCTATCTGGTCAACCGGACTGCAGCCCGGGAACTGGGCTTCGCTTCCCCCGAAGAGGCGATCGGGAAGCGCTTCCAGGCTCACTACCACCGTAAGACCAAGCGGATTGTGGGGGTTACAGAGGATTTCCATTACAACGGAATGCGGGAAGCGGTCGAACCCTTGGTTCTGGATATCGAGCCGTCCCTGATGAGCACCCTCACGCTGTCCATTCGAACGGATAACCTACCGGATCTCATGCGTTTTGTCAGGGAAACATGGGATGCGCAGTTCCCGGGAGTTCCCTTCGAATACGCTTTTCTGGATCAGGAATTCGACCGGGTTTACCGATATGAGGAGCAGATGAGCCGCTTACTGGGAACCATTACCTTCCTGGGGCTTATCATCGCCTGCCTGGGGCTTTTCGGTCTGGTGTCTTTCGTCATCCGATACCGGACGAAAGAGATCGGCATACGCAAAGTCCTGGGAGCCCGAACGGCGGATATCGTAGCCCTGCTGTCCAAGAATTTTACGCTGCTTATCCTGACCTCCATCGTGATCGCTTCACCCCTCGCGTTTTTCGCCATGAATGCATGGCTGCGGGATTTTGCCTACCGGATCCCGATAAAGGGACTGATATTTTTATTGGCGGGAGGAGGTGCGCTGGCCGCGGCTTTGGCCACCGTGGGATTTCAGGCGGTACGAGCCGCCACGTCTAATCCCGTCGATGCCCTGCGGGATGAATAATGAGCGGTCCCGACGTCCGCATTGGGTGACCCCCTTTATCGACATTTTGAACATCGCCGTGGTTTCATTAATTTTAACGGGAATGCTTTCCGGGATGTTCGGCCCATCATCAAAACCGGCCGGTGACGGGAGATTCATCATTTGCCATGCTATAACGACGGCATGATGTTATTGAAATACTCCTATACCTTTCAATTCTGAAAAACGGTGATATATCGAGACCGGCGGCTTTGATCCGTAAAAAATATGGCATCCGACCGGAGGGTTCAGCATTTTGTGATTCCCGGCGGGAAGGATTCCGCGAACACATCCTTATTCATCCCAAGAAAAAATAACCGCCTTCCGCCTCCGGTTCGTGCCGCGGAAGTCATTGAAGGCGCTTTTC
>CAYSQW010000045.1:0-28742 GCA_964433135.1 uncultured Eubacteriales bacterium | reverse complement strand
TGTACCTGCGCTCGACGGCCCATCCTTCCGGATCGATGCCCGGCCGACCTTTTTCAATTCAAACGGAAGTACTATGGCGTCAAGCAGCTGATCCTCTCGATGAAAGAACAATATAATGCCCTACTCGATAAGGCCGAACAGAAACTGAAAAAACCCCTCATGTACAAATCGTTTTTTCAGGAATTGACCGAATATGTGAATGAACTTTGCACCGAAAGCCTCCAGATCCTGCAGTCGCTTCCGCCTTATTTGGACTTAGATAAAATCAAAGTTGAAGACCTGATCGGCATCAATGCCCAATACCGGACCATCAATCATTATCTCATCGAGCTCCGTGATGAAGCCGATGAGTTTGAAAACCTTCTTCGTGATAACAAAGAGATGAATTTCGTTCGCTATGTGACCAAGTATAAAAAAGATCTTGCGAACGTCATTTCATATTTTTATATACGAATCAACGGCACCTTGAACGCCTATATCCTGAACCTGAAATCCAAAAGCTGATCCCGCCGGTGACATCGGCAAATAATCCTGCATACGAAAGGATCATTTTTATCTTAATCTCGATTCCCCCTTCGATGCCTGCTTTCTATGTGCTTGAGATCTCTTGAAGGTAAAGAAAAGGCCCGTTTTAAACGGGCCTTTTACACTTTATGGATGAAAATATCTAGTTTTCTATCCGGATTGTTCCATAGGTGGTGGCAAGCCGGATGGCCGGATTTTGATCCTCAGAGAAAAAGGCTTTAATCTGCGAAAGGCCGTTTTCTTTTCGCGAATCGACCTGAAAAGGAATCTCCCATTGGATATCGCCTCCTTCACTCCGGGCCTCGAGGGGATATTTTTCGCTCCCCGGCCAAAATAGCTTAATGTCGCTGTTCTTGGAAGTGACTTCTATCGGGTGGGTGAGAGGAGCGGGAGTGAGAGTCACTTTGCCGTCCGACATTGAAATCACGGTTTTTCCAGCAAAGTCGCTCAAATCAATGACCTTATAGGAAGTGGAGATGCCGATCGCCCCTCTGAGGTTCTTCGCTCTCACTTCCAGATCTTTTCCGGCGATGGATATATCGCCCCGAATCTGATTCAATTTAACCTTGCTGAAGCGGTTTTTCAGATCGAGGTTGCCCTGAAGGCCATTGATTTCGACCATACCGTGGCTGGTGTTGATGACCGAAGGACCGATTTCGAACAACTCGATCTTTTCGTGGTCATTTTCGATATCCACGCCTCCACGGAGAACATGCCCGACGATTTGCGAATCGTTTCCCCGAATCTTGACTTCATGCTGGATATCTTCCAAAAGAATTTTTCCATATCCATGAGAAATTTCGACGGGACCTACGATATGGCTGAGCCGTACGGACTCGTCACGGCTGTCTATCACGCACCGACCCGCGATATCCTTGGCCTCGATACCTCCCTTACGGTTGGCGAGCTTCAGATCCCCCCGGATGTCGGCGGCAATCACTCTGCCGCTGTTGTTGCTGATTTCCGTAACTCCGGTTCCGCTGATATCAACGGATCCGTATGTATTACCTACGATAACGGGAGTACCCTCCGGCAGCGAAACATGGAAGTCCGTGTGAAAGCTTCGTTCCCGAAGTTGATCCATGCCGGCGGATATCTTCAGTGTGCCGTCTTCGGTTTCGGTAAGGATGTGGATTTGGTTCGCCAATTCCTCCGCTTCGGATTTTTCTTGCTTCCATAGCCGTTTTGTCATCTGTATCGTGATGTGATCCGCTCCGCCCCCCACAACGGTGACGTTTCCGTTGGTGTTGTCTATAGTCACTTCGCTTGGCGGGGGAGTGGGAACTTCCAGAGTTTCATCGAAGGAAAACTCATCGCCAGTGAAGAGAATCCCTTCATCCCAATCGAGATGCCAGTAGAGCCTGTCGTTATAGAGATGGGTGAGAAAGACGCCTCCAGCTATCAACAGGAGAAGGAGGAAAATCTCTCGGGCTCTCATGACTCAACTCGTGGTTCTCCAGATTCTTCCTTCTGCTCGAGGATAGCGGCATAGATTTTCCAGCCCCCCCAAACGATGAGAATGACAGGCCAGAAATGGGCGATGATGTACCAGATATTGATATCCATAAGAAAGATCACTCCGAATGCGATCAGAATGATGCCCCAAATGAGCGAGGCTGAGCTTTTTTTGGTCGTCATTGATACCTCCTCAGACTTCCTGTTTGTTGCGCATGAAAAAATCCACCAGCAACTTTACACCGACGACGATGATGATAAGGGGCCAGAGATCGAAAATATGCGCATAATCGATGAAGATCTCGAAATTGGCAAGCAGAAAAATAACACCGAGACTCATGAGAACGATTCCCCAGAAGATAGAGCCGGTCTTTACGATTTCATGCAGCTTTTCAGTTTCAATCTCCTCGGAATCACCCGTCAGGGCGTTGCGGTTTATCGCTGATGACGTGTTTACGGCATCAATGAGCTGATAGAAATAGAATCCCCCCAGAAAAAGTCCCAGAAAAACGGGATTTCCATAGCCCGAAGAGAGCATCGTGATGGTCGCTGCTGCGATTAAAAAATGAATTATCGCTTTCTGGAGTTGACGGTTGTATAGTGCCGCTACACCGAAAGGAAAGAAGAAAGCGAGGATCCCGGCCAAAAAGGGTGATTTAGGGGGTTTCTTAACGACTATTTTTTCTTCCATAACATACCTCCATGTATCAAGATTAATTCCCGCTTCGTTTTATAAGCCTCATGTTTTTCAACAAAGCGAGAAGGCTGTCCTTTTGATTATCAAGTGAATCGGCCGCGGATTCGACTTTTGTGTATAGTCTTCCGATTTGGCCGTAACCCCGGTGAAGATGACGGTTGATCGTTTTATCGATGACGCTTTTGTCAGGGTTAAACAGATAGCAAGATAAGAGGATGAAGAATACGGAAGCGGCGGCCATTATAGGTTGAAAAAGCGGTCTCCAGTTGATGTCGAAAGCGAGCCGGTGAATCGTTTTCTTCTCCGGGATTTGAACCAAACGTCTTATCAACTCGGGGCTGACGGGAACTTCGGGAATTTCTTCGAGGGCCTGGGTGGTTTCGCGCAGAAGAGACAAAAGCTCGGAACATTGCGGGCAGTTTTCAAGGTGTCGCTCGACCATGACACGGTCATGGGAGGAAAGATCATTTTCGAGATAAGGAGAAAGCAAGTTTTCGATATGTTCACAATTCATCATTTTTCTCCTTTTTTTCTTTAAGAATTTTTGCCAGTTGAAGTCTGCCGCGGTTAACGCGTGATTTTATGGTGCCTAGAGGCAGTTCCATAATCTCGGCGATCTCCTCATATTTTTTGCCTTGGATATCTCGGAGGATCACCGTGATACGGATATCCGGTTTCAGCTGATTGAAGCCTTCCCATACCATTTTCTTGTTTTCTTCCCTGAGAAGGTTTCTTTCGGGGTCGGTCGCATGATCCGCGGAATATCTGTATTCATCGAATTCATCCCGGGATTTCTTCTCCCACTTGGTCTTTCGGTATTGGTCTATCAGATAATTGCGCGTCAAGGTCAATATCCAGGCCGTCAGGTTTTTCCGCTGATCGTATTTGGAAAGGGAATTATAAAGCTTGAGGAAAATGTCCTGGGTCAAATCTTCCGCTTCTACTCTTGAACCGGAGAATTGGTACGCCAGGCTGAATATTCTTTGGGAATAATCATTAACCAACATTTTCCATGCTCCCGTGTTTCCTTTCAGGCATTCGTCGATCATCCACTTCGTTCTCACTTCTTACACCTCGGTAGACGAGTACCGGAGGAAAAAAGTTCCAGTAGCGGTACCGCCTTTTTCGGAGGGATGATTTTTCGGAAGATCATGAAACAACTCCGAATAGAAAAATCGAACCGGAGTTGAAAAGAAACGCAGGAGGCATGAGTTTTTTTTGAGAATGTCTCATCTCGTCTATCTTCTGTTTGACGACCCGAGACAGATTGTATGAAGGCCTGGAAGATCTGTCAATCATGAGCAGATGTCGGGTGCGGGGCTCGGCGGCTATTTCCCTTTGCGGCGATGAGAGCGCTTATTCCCATTGAAAAGGAAATGGTGACTTGTTGACAGAGGAAAAACGCCCTGATTGACGAAACGAATGTCTTCTACCGTGTAAAACGCTTTGGGATTGAATTTTTTGATGAGCGCGACAATCTCCTTCAGGTGGGACCGCTTTACCGTGAGATAGATGACGCTGACGGCTCCATGTTCACCCTGTGCTTCGATATCCGTCGCCCCATACCCCTTGAGGCGGAGGTTCCGGATTAATGAGACGGCTTCCTGGTTGGTGATGACGCGGATCCCGACACACCCGATCGCCAGTTTTGCTTCGATCAGGATTCCCACGAAACTTCCCATGGCGAATCCTCCGGCATAGGCAATATAATAGAGGAAATTATCCAGGTTCTGCATGATTTGTCCAATGGCGATGACCCAAACCAGAACCTCGAAAAATCCCGTAATCGACGCCAGGTATTTATATCCTTTCGAGACAAACAAAATGCGAATGGTCTGCAGAGAGACATCGATGACGCGGGCTGAAAATATCAGCAGCGGCAGGATCACCCAATGGAACATTTTTTCCTCTTATCTATCCATAATTACTTACAACGATCGAATGAATCAAGGCATTATCCTCTTTTTTTATTTCCTTTTCAACGGGCCGAGGGGAAAAAACGAAATATATTTTTATCTTTGGTCCTATTATCGGGAACGATCGAAACGGCAGGATGCCTCATGATTGGAAATGGAGGTGCGGCGCTTGACTTTATGGTTGAAATTATGACAGGATGAGATCGATTTTCGTTTGCG
Source organism: uncultured Eubacteriales bacterium (assembly GCA_964433135.1). Classification (GTDB taxonomy): domain Bacteria; phylum Acidobacteriota; class Aminicenantia; order Aminicenantales; family Aminicenantaceae; genus CAYSQW01. The sequence continues at coordinate 23,930 of CAYSQW010000045.1, read as the reverse complement.
ATATAGGGTCAATGCAGGTTCAATTATCTCATTCTTACCACCATTTCTGTCTTTTTCAATAGGGAGGTTCTAAATGGAAGGAATTATCGGTTATGGTGCGTATATCCCAAGAAACCGGATCAAGGTTGAAGAGATCGCTAAGGTCTGGGGGGCTGACGCGCCAAGCTACAAACGCGGATTGATGCTGGAGGAGAAATCCGTTCCCGCTCCCGACCAGGACACCATCACCATGTCGGTCGAAGCGGCCAGAAGCGCACTCAAACGTGCCGGGATCGATCCGAATGAAATCGGAGCTGTTTATGTCGGTTCGGAATCCCATCCGTACGCCGTTAAACCCAGCGGAACGGTGGTGGCAGAAGCTCTCGGATCGACGCCGGAAACGCACACGGCTGATTTTGAGTTTGCCTGCAAAGCCGGGACGGAAGGCATGTTTGTCGCAATGAGCCTGGTCAAAGCAGGGGTTATTACCTATGGGCTGGGGATCGGAGCGGATACTTCCCAAGGGGCTCCGGGAGATGCCTTGGAGTATTCCGCCGCGGCGGGAGCAGCTGCCTTTATTTTTGGTAAAACGGACGTTATCGCCGAATCGGTGGAAACATATGCTTATATGACCGATACTCCGGATTTCTGGCGGAGGGAATACCAATATTATCCCCAGCATGGGGGTCGATTCACCGGGGAACCGGCGTATTTCAACCACGTTCAGGGTGCGGCAAAAGGCATCATGTCCAAAGCGGGAATGACGCCCGCTGATTTCAGCTATGTCGTCTTTCATCAGCCGAACGGAAAATTCCCTTTTCGAGTGGGCGGCATGTTGGGATTTAAAAAAGAACAGATCGAACCGGGTTGGTTGGTCAATAAGCTGGGCAACACTTATTCTGGATCTTCCCCGCTTGGATTGAGCGCCGTTCTCGACGTGGCCCATCCCGGCGACCGGATTCTGATCGTTTCCTACGGCTCGGGAGCCGGAAGCGACGCCTTTATTTTTAAAGTGACGCCGCGTATCGAGAAGGTTCGTGACCTCGCCCCGAAAACCCGGGATATTCTGGATCATAATAAACATTATCTGGAATATGGTGAATACGCGAAATTCAGGCGGAAAATCCGGAAGGCGGAATGAGGAGGATGCCATGAGAGACGTAGCTGTTATCGGAATCGGAATGACTAAATGGGGTGAACTTTGGAATAAATCCCTGCGCGATATCTATGTGGAAACCGCGCTGATGGCGATGGATGATGCCGGAGTCGACAGCATCGATTCGATGGTGGTGGGTTCCATGACGCCAGGTGTATTTGTCGGACAGGAGCATATCGCGTCACTGCTGGCGGATTATCTCGGTCAAGCCCCCATCCCTTCGACACGGGTGGAGACCGCCTGTGCCTCGGGAGGCTTGGCTCTGCGCTTAGGTTTAATGGAAGTGGCTTCGGGCATGCGGGATGTCGTTCTTGTCAGCGGAGTGGAGAAGATGACGGATTCCACAGGGCCTGAAGCGACTTATGCTCTCGGAACCGCCGCCGACCAGGAATATGAAGGGTACCACGGCATCACGTTTCCAGGCTTATATGCCCTGATCGCGCGAGCACATATGGAAACCCATGGCACGACCCGGGAGCAGTTGGCGATGGTGTCGGTAAAAAACCACCGCAACGGAGCCAAAAACCCGCTGGCGCAGTACCCCTTCGAAATCAGTGTGGATGCGGTATTGAAATCCGTCATGATCGCGGATCCTTTACGCATACTTGATTGTTCGCCGATCACGGACGGCGCGGCGGCGGCCGTGATCTGTCCGGTGGAGCAAGCTAGAAAATTGGACCACCCGATTGTCAGGATCATCGGAACAGGCCATGCCACGGACAGCATTTCGCTCTGTGATCGTAAAGACATCACTTGGCTGGAAGCAACGTATCAGGCCGGCAGACAGGCTTATGCCATGGCCGATAAACAACCCGGGGATATCGACTTTTATGAAGTGCACGACTGTTTTACGATCGCCGAGATCTGCGTCATGGAAGCCCTGGGAATTGTGGAAAAAGGCCGGGGAGGTGAAGCGGTGGAACAGGGTTTGACGGCGTTGGACGGGAAAATCCCCGTTAATCCGAGTGGAGGATTGAAATCGAAAGGCCATCCCGTGGGAGCAACCGGAATCGCTCAGGTCGTTGAAGTCGTCAAGCAGCTGCGCGGAATCGCCGGTGATCGTCAGATCCCGAATGCGCGGGTAGCGATGACACAAAATATGGGTGGAAGCGGCGGCAGCACCGTAACCCATATCTTTGAACGGGACTAGGAGGGAAATAATGGCGACACCATCTAGATATTGGAGAGAAATTCCTCAGAGATATCGGCTTGAGGGCAATAAATGCGAACCGTGCGGGAGGATCTTTTTCCCGCCGAGGCTCATTTGTCCGGAATGTGGAAATCGTGAGTTGGCATCCGTCAAACTGAAAGATACCGGGAAGATCATGACGTATACCGTGATCCATACACCGCCGCATAAATTCGAAGACCAGGCTCCTTATGCCATGGGGATCGTGGAACTGGATGACGGTGCCCGTATAACCGGGCAGATCGTGGATTGCGAATTTGGAGATCTGGCTGTCGGAATGCCCGTAAAAATTGAGTTCAGGAAGATATTCAGCGAAGGAGAGAGCGGGATCATCTGCTACGGATACAAATTTGTTCCGGCGTAAAACGGAGCAAGGGGATAGGCCGCCTGCTCTCCTTTTGGGGTACGGGGCCTGGTCCGTTCCGGCGTCGGATGGGGAATTTCAGGGGATTGGCAGAGAGGGACCAATATGTTTAGGATAGAAAGCAAGATCGATACCAAGAGTCGGGACTACCGTCTTAATATCGAAAATATGGAAAAGATCATTGCGGATTTCCAGGAGCGGCTGAGCAAGGTTCAAAAAGGCGGGCCTGAAAAATACCGGGCGCTCCACAAATCACGCGGCAAACTCCTGGTTCGGGAACGTCTCGAAAAACTCTTCGACCGCAACAGCCCTTTTCTTGAATTGAGTGCGCTTGCCGCTCACGGCATGTACAAAGACGAAGCGCCGGCCGCGGGGATGGTCACGGGGATCGGGGTGATCCATGGGAGAGAGGTTCTGGTGGTCGCTAATGATGCCACCGTCAAAGGAGGAACCTATTTTCCCATGACCATAAAAAAGCATATCAGGGCTCAGGAAGTGGCGATGGAGAATCGGCTTCCCTGTATATACCTGGTCGATTCAGGCGGCATCTTCCTTCCGCATCAAGCCGGAACCTTTCCGGACAAGGAGCATTTCGGACGCATCTTTTATAATCAAGCCCGGCTTTCCGCCATGGGGATACCCCAAATCTCAATCGTCATGGGTTCTTGTACCGCGGGGGGGGCTTATGTTCCGGCCATGAGCGATGAAACCGTTATCGTTCGTAAGCAGGGAACTATCTTTATTGGAGGTCCTCCCCTGGTAAAAGCCGCGACCGGAGAGGAGGTCTCCGACGAAGACCTGGGCGGCGCGGATGTCCACTGCCGTATTTCCGGAGTTTCGGACTATTACGCTCTCAATGATGCTCATGCGCTGCAGACGGCGCGAAATATCGTTGAGACACTCGACGCTCCCCGGCGATTTCCTCTGGATGCAGCCGAGCCCGAAGATCCTTATTATGATCCACAGGAGATGCTGGGGATCATTCCGGCGGATCTTCGTAAACCCTTCGATATAAAGGAAATTATAGCCAGGCTTGTAGACGGAAGCCGTTTTCAGGAATTCAAGGCGGTGTACGGGCAAACCCTGGTATGCGGTTTTGCCAGAATCCTGGGCTATCCCGTGGGGATATTGGCAAATAACGGAGTGCTCTTTTCGGAAAGTTCCTTGAAGGGAGCTCATTTCGTCACTTTGTGCGCGATGCGGAAAATTCCTCTGGTATTTCTTCAAAACATCACGGGTTTTATCGTCGGGAAACAGTATGAGCACAAGGGGATCGCAAAGGATGGAGCCAAACTGGTCCATGCGGTCGCCAATGCCGATGTGCCGAAATTCACGGCTGTCGTAGGGGGGTCCTATGGCGCCGGCAATTATGCCATGTGCGGTCGTGCTTACGGCCCCCGCTTGTTGTGGATGTGGCCCAATGCCCGCATCAGTGTAATGGGAGGAGAACAAGCGGCGAATGTTCTGCTCACCGTAAAAATCAAACGTCTTCAGGATCAGGGAAAAGAAATGAGCGAAAAGGAAAAACAGGAATTGATGCAGCCGATCCTGGATAAATATGCGCATGAGGGCAGTGCCTATTTCAGTTCCGCACGGTTGTGGGATGACGGGATCCTTCATCCTCTCAGAACCCGGGAAGCACTGGCATTGGGGATTGCCATGAGCTTGAATGCAGGTGTTCCGGATTACAAAATGGGAATTTTCAGGATGTGAGATGAACGATAAAAAGTATCAGACTATTATCCTTGAGCAAACCGCGGGATTGGCGCGGATCACCCTGAACCGCTCCGAGGTTCATAATGCGTTCAACGCCGTCATGATCGGGGAACTGACGGAAGTTTTCGATGATCTGACCGGAAAGGACGACGTGCGGGTGATCGTGTTGACCGGGAAGGGCCGTTCATTTTGCGCCGGCGCCGATCTGAACTGGATGAGAGAAATTATCCAATACAGCTTTGAGCAGAATCTTGAGGAATCACGACAAGTCGCCGAACTGCTGCAAAAAATTCATCTTTCGCCCAAGCCCACCGTGGCGGTGGTCAACGGAACCGCTATCGGGGGGGGGACCGGGCTGCTTTCAGCCTGCGACATCGCGCTGGCCGCGGAAGAAGCCCGCTTTGGATTGAGCGAAGTTAAAATAGGGCTTGTCCCGGCGGCCATATCTCCATTTGTCGTCCGCCGGATCGGGGAGAGCCGCGCCCGTGAATATTTTCTTACCGGAAAGCGTATTTCGGCCCATCGCGCTCGTGAGATAGGGTTGGTGAATGAAGTGGTTCCCCTCAGCGGCCTTGCGGCTGCGGAGGATGAGGTTTTGAAGCTGCTGTTGACTTCGGGCCCCGAAGCCGTGACCAAATGCAAGGAACTGCTGACGCGGATACCCGGAATGGATCCGGGTGAGGCTAAAGAATATACCGCCCGCATGATAGCGGAACTCAGGGTGAGCGATGAAGGTCAGGAAGGAATGGCTGCCTTTTTCGAAAAAAGAAAGCCGTCGTGGATAAAAGAATAAACGGGAGCTGCGGCTGAAACTTTGCGAGAAAAAGTCAGCCGCTTAAGAGGATAAAGAATGCTGAAAAAAATATTGATTGCCAACCGCGGAGAGATCGCCGTAAGGATCATTCGAGCCTGTCGGGAGATGGGGATCGAAAGTGTTGCGGTGTATTCGGACATCGACCGAAAGAGTCTCCATGTTCAAGCGGCGGATGAGGCGGTTTTTATAGGAGATGCACCGGCCGTGGAAAGCTATTTGAATGTGGAAAGCATTCTGCGTGCGGTGCGGGAAACCGGAGCGGAGGCGGTTCACCCCGGTTATGGATTTCTGGCTGAAAACGCGATGTTTTCCCAGCGCTGTGAGGAAGAGGGAGTCGTATTCATCGGGCCCGGATCAAAAGCCATGGAGTTGGTGGGGGATAAGATACGCTCCCGTCAGGTCATGCGCAAAGCCGGAATCCCCATTATTCCGGGCATGAGGAGCGCCGAATTCGCGGAAGATGTCTTCGTACGGGAAGCGGAATCCATCGGATATCCGGTGATGATAAAAGCCTCGGCCGGCGGCGGAGGAAAGGGGATGCGCATTGTTCGCAATCCTGAATCCTTGAACTCGGCCCTGGAGGCCGGTCGGAGGGAAGCTCGATCGGCGTTTGGCGATGATTCGGTATATCTTGAAAAATATATCGAAGAACCGCGTCATATCGAATTTCAGGTTCTGGCGGATGATCACGGTCATATCGTTCATGTTTTCGAAAGGGAATGTTCCGTCCAGCGCCGACATCAAAAAATCATCGAAGAGTCTCCCTCTCCGGCGCTGGATCACGAACTTCGCTCCTCTATGGGGGAAACCGCCATAAAAGTGATGCGTACCGCCGGTTATACGAATGCCGGAACCGTGGAGTTTCTGCTGGATAAAAACAGGCGTTTCTATTTTCTGGAGGTTAACGCAAGACTTCAGGTGGAACATCCGGTGACCGAAATGGTCAGCGGGCTGGATCTGGTGCACGAGCAGATCCGGATCGCTTCCGGAGAAAAATTGCGTTTCACTCAGCATGAGCTTAGATCGAGAGGACATGCCTTGGAATGCCGTATATACGCGGAGGATCCGGATAATCAATTCCTGCCGTCACCGGGCAAGATACTGTATTTGAAATCTCCTCAAGGACCCGGGATCAGAAACGATACCGGGATTTTCAACGGTTGGGAAGTCCCGATCCACTACGATCCCATTCTGGCCAAGCTCATCGTTTGGGCGGAGGACAGAGAACAGGCCTGCCGAAGGATGGAGACGGCCCTGGGTGAATATGTGATTTTGGGGCTGAAGACGTGTATCGGGTTTTTGCGTGATGTCATTGCTCATCCTCAGTTCAAAGCGGGCCGCCTCAGTACGGATTTTCTTGCCAGACATTTTGACGGTTGGAAAAGTGCAGACGGTGGGAAGGAGCGGGATATGGTGTTGGCTGCAGTGGCGGCGGTGATCGAATCCAACGCCCGAAGCCGAAAATCCGGTGGGGGATTGTCTCAGGATGCAAGCATTGATTCACCATGGATAAGACTGGGGAAGTGGGAGATGGGAGGAGGCGGAAGTGGACTATGAATATGTGATCGATGATCAACTGTACCGAATCTCCATAGAAAAGAGCGATCGATCGCTGCGGGTGATATCGGGAGAGGATGCTTTTGATGTCGAGGCGGCAGTCATTTCTCCCCACGAAATGCTGTTGACCGTAGAAGGTCGTGCGGTGCCCATATTCACGGCCCGGGATGGAGATCGGCTGCTGATTCAGATTCAGGGCCGCCGGTTTGAGATCCGGGAGCCCACGGAAGAAGGCTTTCAGACGGATGAAACAAAATCGCTGGAAGACATGCGGTTGGTGAAATCTCCCATGCCGGGGAAAGTGATCAAGATCGATGTCGAAGCCGGTCAGGAGGTTCATAAGAACCAGACCCTGGTCGTAGTCGAGGCCATGAAGATGGAGAATGAGATCAAAGCCGCGCTGGACGGTAAAGTAAAGAAGATCTTTGTAGGGGAGGGGGAGTTGGTTGATGCGGATGTACCGCTCATCGAATTGGCCTGAAAGATCCATGGAAATGGCTTATGAGATAGGCAGAAATCTTCTGTAGGAATAAAAGAATATTTTTCATCAGCCCTTTCCACCCTACGGGCACGCCGATATCACCACGTTAACTTCGTTGCGGCCCGATCGGCGTACCTTAGTACGCCTCACGCGCTGTTTCCTTGCCGCTGGCGCGACCTTGGCCCGTGGCTCATTCAGGCGTGTGCTGGGCCCTGAGTATGGTTTTTTCCTTAATATCAGGGTGGGGGGGGGTCGGAAGGAACGGCGGTGTAAGATCGTCGCTTAGACGAGATTTTTAACGCCATGAAAATTGGGCTTACCTCGGCGCTTGCGTAACTCACTCCTTCGGAGTTCAAACATACTCAGCGTCCTCCTTCGTCGGATACCCTCGTCCAGCCCGATTTTCAGGCTAAATCGCGTATGTCGCGACAATTCTCACACCGCCTTATCCGGGACACGGTGCTGAGAGCCGTCATATTGTTAAGCTACCTTTTTGGAGCGATTTGGCCTGAAAATACCTTAATAAGAGGGAGGGGCAGGGTTGGCGGTGGCGGGGATGCGCGGTGAAAATGGAAGACTTCGCTCTATATTTCGCCGTTGACAAAGCAACAATAAGGCATTATTCATAGGTCGTAGGAATACGGTGATGAACGGGGATTATACGTTTCCTGCAAAATCCTTTTAAATAATCATATGGGTTGATCGAACAGCGGAAAATCAAATGCAACGAGCGGTTCTTAAAAGAAGTTAAAGAGATGAGAATGGACGACAAAGAACTGATGGAGCAGGTTAAGACCGGTGACGAAGAGGCGTTTGCGCAGATTGTAAGCGCCTATAAAAACAGGGTCGTTAATTTTTTGTGGCAGCTAATGGGAAATTACGAGAAAGCGGTCGAGATTTCACAGGAAACATTTATGAGAGTTTATTTTAAAGCGGATAAATATCAACCCATCGCCCCGTTGTCATCATGGATTTATACGATTGCCGCTAATTTGGCGAAAACCGAATTGAAAAAATCAAGCCGGCTGCCCCAGGTGCCCATGGAAGCGGTTGAGAACTTCTTGGCGGAAGGGTCCGCCGTTTCTCATGACAGCGCCCGAAAAGATATGATTAAGAAAGTCAGACAGGCCATCGATGCCCTTCCGCCTCGATATCGGATTCCGGTTGTGCTGAAAGATATCGAAGGATTCTCTCAAGAAGAGATCGCTCAGATGATGAAAAGACCGATCGGCACCATTAAGGCCAGGATCAGTAGAGGGCGCAGTCAATTAAAGCGGGAGTTGGAAAGATCCGTTTTTGCATCGGATTCGCTTGCGGTCAACGAGGAGTAAATGATGAATGAATTGGAAATGATGAAGAAAATTCAGGTAACGGCCCCTCGAAATTTTGAACAGAAAGTGATGGCAAATCTCTCACTGAGGAAACGGGAACAGCTCCGAGTTAGAAGGCTGCGCTATTCTTTGGCCGGGGCTTTTATGGGAATCGTCGTAGTCGCCGCCGCGGTCGGCATTATGGTTCTTCCCCGGGCGAATTCTTCGGGATTCGCCGGAATAAATAAGACGCCGCCTCCGGATATCCTGAATACCCGATCCTTCGGCGCCGAAGATTATATCCCCATCATCGAGGCTGTGGATTATGACGGAGAACTTCGTTCCGTGAGACGGGAAGAGCCGTCCACTGTTTATATATTGGAGCAAGTCTCATACCGCACCGATACCAGAACCAAATATTAAGGAGGTCAGTGCCGATGAGAGCCGATCAAAAAACTTATCTCAGCTTGGCGGTGATCTGTGTATTGTTGTCGTTAGGACTTTATGCAGAACCGGTTCCGGATTCAAAAAGCGGAGCGCAAGTCGAGGCCATCACCAAGAAAGTCTTTCCTTCGGTCGTGAAAGTGGAAGCGCGCAATGGAATGCGGAAAGTCGCAACCGGTGTTGTTATCGATAAAGATGGTCATGTCGTGACCACCGCTCTTATCTCACCTCGCGATGAAGAGGTCTATGTGATCACATCCGGGGGGGAGAGAATCGAAGCGGAATTTTTAGGGATGGATCCCATGACCAATCTGGCCGTGGTTCAGGCGAAGAAGAAGGACCTGGTCCCTATAACCATGGGCCGGGTGGAGAATCTGGCCGCGGGCAGTTGGATAGGAGTCGTCAGCATCTCACCCGAAAATGAACCGGCCGTGACTCAGGGGATCGTCAGTTCGGTGGGACCTGATCGGCTTCGTTTGAATGTCTGGGTGGTGCCCGGTGCAAGCGGAAGCCCGGTCGTGGACAATAAAGGTCGTCTGGTGGGTCTGGTCAGAGGCATCTATTCCGATCACGTAACCCTCAGAGTGGAAGGAGAACTGCGGGAGCGTGCGCGCTATATGATCAGTCCTTCGACGGCGCCTTCTTCCGCGATGACCCTGGCGGTTCCCGCCCCGCTGGTAGAAAAAGTTACCGCGGAAATAAAGGAAAAAGGAAAGGTCTCACGCGGTTGGTTGGGTGTGTCGATCGTGGAGAATGAAGGCCGGGTCGAGATCATTAATGTCGAGCCGGAATCACCCGCTGAATTAATGGGATTGAAAGAGGGTGATATCATTCTCGAATTCGGTGGGCTTAAAGTAACCAGCACCGAAATGCTTGCCGATGAGATCCGGAGGCGAAAACCCGGCGATTTGATTTCCGTCGAGATCGAGCGCGATAATGAACGAATGAATTTGGAAGTCCGTTTGGGTGAGTACTCGGAGGGGGATATTATCCGGGAATTCGAATGGAAGTTTCCTCGCCTGTTTTCACGTGACCCCGAAAAACGTCTTCCCCGTGCTCGACGACCCGATATCAGATGGGTGCAGAAAGGCAGAGGATATATCGGAGTTTATATGGATGAGTTGAATGATGAACTTTCCCGCTACTTCGGACTTGATGAGGGCCGCGGGCTGCTCGTTTCCAAGGTTGAGAAAGACAGCCCCGCTGAAAAGGCGGGACTCAAAGTCGGCGACGTGATCATCAAAGCGGATGGAAAACCGGTTGCAAGCATTGAACGGCTCCAGAAGATCATCGGGCGGAAGAAAAAAGGCGAGTCGGTTCTTATTGAATATTTACGTGAAAAGAAGATCAAAGAGGTCGAAGTCCAGGTTGAAACCGATGAGGAGGACGATGACTTCCTGTTCTCCAAAAGGTTCGATGAATTGCCGAATATCCTGGATGAGAACCTATCCGAAGTCTGGGAAGGAGAAAAACCGGCTTTTTTTAACGATGTGATCTATTTGGCCCCCAAAAGGATCGAGGAAATCGACCTGGGGTCCGAAGAATCGATCCGCATATTTGAGGAAGATGTCCAATGGCATCCCTTCAAAGAGTCCGAGGTATTCAAAAGCTCAATAAAGCGGTATCGGTACACGAAAGTGTAGACTTGCTTTTGTGTCCATTTCTCAATGAAGGACAGGCTCTGCCTGTCCTTCATTTTTTTTGGGGACGGTGCAGTGGGTGCGGCCCGTTTAGCGGGCGTTGTTGTTCTCTCCGGGAGAAAGATTCAACCACTGGTTATAAAGACTCTTGTACTCCTTATCCGAAAGCCGGGGGGATTCATAGAATCCCGCATTCATGCGCTGCTTGACGGCCTCCGCCAGGATAATGCCGACGGAAACCGAAAGATTCAGACTTTGCACCATGCCGAACATGGGGATTTTAACGCAGGCATCCGCTAATTCAAGCCCTTCGGTGGAGATGCCTTCCGATTCATTGCCGAAAACGATGGCTGTCGGGCGGGTGTAATCGATATCCGTATAGGGAATCGCGGTATCGCCTAAATGCGTCGCAATGACCTGAAAGCCTTCTTTTTTTAGGGAAGCGAGACATGCGGCGGTATTTTTGTGATGGTTGAAATGAAGCCATTTATCCGCCCGGGTGGAGATGGCTTCGTTGATGGGAAAAGGATCCGGACTGGCGGATATGATTTCAAGGTAGAGAATACCGGACGCTTCGCTTGTGCGGGCGACGGCGCTGGCATTGTGGGTGTTTGTCACTTCTTCCATAACGACTCTCAGATCGGGTTGCCGGAAAGAAAGCAGGCGTTTGACTTTGGCTATTCGTTCTTCTGTGGGCATGGGACCATGATATCAATTCACTTCGTGAAAGGCAAAGTGAAGTCATCGGTTCGCCGGAGGGATTTTTCAGCTTTTTTTTGCCTGACCCGGGGCTCTTAGAAAACAAGCATCCTCAGGGTTATAGCCGCCCAGTAAACCAAAGCTCCGTACAGGGCGCGGATTTCGCCGTTTTTGCGATAAAGCTCCCTACTGAAGCGGATTTCGGATTTGGGGAGTGAAGATGGAAAACGTGGAAAAAAGAGGGGAACTTTTCGCTTGAATGCTTCATATTCATCAGGGAAAAATTCTTTCATTCGTCTTTTTTCACGGTTGATGACGAAAGGATAGATGATCAAAAAATTACATGCCAACAGAACCGCGACCCAAATGGAATACGCGCTCATGACGATGCCCAGCCCGATGATCAAGTTCCCCACATAGAGAGGATTACGGGTGTAGCGGTAGGGCCCGGATATGGCCAGCACTTTTTCTTTATGGAGATGACCGCAGGCCCAGGCCCGGAGCAGGAGTCCGGAACCGATGACCCCGAGACCTGCCAGCAGTGAAAGGGGAGACGGACGGGAAAGGAAGATGGAGGCTATGATGCTGAAGAAACCGATGCGGACACGGTATCGGTAAAGAAACGAGTTCAATTTTGATTCAGACATGATGGAGTCTTTCTTTGCATAGACGAACAACTATTTCCGGAGAAATACCGTTCATGCATTTCAGATTCGAGCAGTTTCGGCGGTAGCAGTTGCTGCAGTCCAAGGACAGGATGGCGATTTTATCCTCTTCGGAAAAGGGGCCGTTTCTATTCGGATTCGTTGGCCCGAAGAGCCCCACCGTAGGCGTACCCAAAGCGCAAGCGGCCTGCAGTGCGAAAGTGTCTCCGCTCAGGAGAAGGTCGGCTCGTACCATAAGCGCGAGAGTTTCCTGAAGATTGATGAAGGGAACGAGCGAAACATCGGTTTGGGAAGAGATCTCTTCGGCAAGCTGTTTTTCCGCCTCATTCCCCCATAAGAGCAGAATGCGCAGGTCGCTTTCGGCGTGCTTCAGCTGATGGATGCAGGGTATCCATTTAGCCGGAGGCCATCTTTTTGATTGCCAAGCCGCTCCCACGTTGCAGATCAAAAGTTTTTCCTTGGGTGCGATATCGGAAGCGGCCAGTTTGGTATCAAGGTTTTGCTTTACCGTGGACGGGATGTTGAGCGGAAAAACAAACGGTTCGCTGTGTATATCGATAAGGGTGAGCAGGTGGAGGTTTTTTCGGATGACGTGTGTTCCTTCCGGTAGTGGCTCAGGCGTTTTGGTATAGAAAATCGATGCCGAAGGTTCCTTGAGATTTCTGCGGGGAAATCCCCATCGATCCCTGGCTCCGGAGAGGGCGGTGAAAAAACCTGATTTGAGAAGGCCCTGGAAATCTAAGGCGATTTGTTGTTTGGCGTGAATTTCCCGTCTCATAACTCGATATGCCGAACGGAACGGTTTTGAGAATAGAGGGAAATCCTTCAAACGGTTCACGACAATCCGGTCGATGCCTGGGACCAGATCAAGGATCTCTTTCCCCTTTTCTTCAACCAGCCAGGAGATTCTGGAATCGGGGAATTTTTCACGTAATGCAGCAAATGCGGGGAGGGTATGGATGATGTCTCCCAGGGAACTGAGGCGGACGATCAAAAAATCTCGCGGCTGTTTCTCATCCATGGGATTCACTCGTATCATTGTTCCTTATATAGGACAGGATTTCGGAAGTAGAGCGAACTTTCGGTCCGCCTGTGATGGCTATTTCCCCTCCATAACTCAGGACGGTGGCTCTTTCCGGAACGGTTTCCCTCGTGTAATCCGATCCTTTGGCATGGACATCCGGCTTAATGGTTTGCAGGATTTTTTCCACGTTGGGTTCGGAGAACACGATGATGTAATCCACGCATTCAAAGGCGGAAAGAATCGCTGCCCGTTCGGATTCCGGGAGGATGGGACGACCGGGTCCCTTGAGCCTGCCGACCGAAGAATCGCTGTTGATGGCCACAACCAAAATGTCACCGCAGCGCTTGGATTCCCGCAGGTAGCGGGTGTGGCCGACATGAATCAAATCGAAGCACCCGTTGGCCAGAACGATTCGCTCACCGTGTTCTTTATGGCTGCGAATGATTCGGTCGAGTTCCTCGAGTGTTGAAATGTTTTTCAATTTGCTGCAAGGACCGCCCTGCTGAGCTCATCCGCGGTCAGCGTCGAGGTCCCCTTTTTCATGACGACGATGCCGCCGGCGATGTTGGCCAAACGGGCCGCTGTCCTGAAAGGGGCTCCTGAAGCCAGGGCTAGGATAAATACGCTGATCACCGTATCGCCGGCTCCGGTGCCGTCCACGATATCCGTAGTCCCGTAGATAGGGATGTGCAGGGGATCTTCATTCCTTTCAAAAAGAGTCATGCCCTGGGAGCCGCGTGTGATGAGCATGGACTGAGAGCGTGTCGCCTCCAGAAGGCGGCGGCCGGCGGCTTCCAGGTCGACGCCTTCATCGTGATCGAGATTGAGAGCGGTTTCCACTTCGGGTTCATTGGGGGTGGCAAAGGTAATGTCGTGAAATTTCAGCAGTCTGAAACGCGAATCTACCCCGATCGCAATGTTTCGTTTTTGCAGATCGGGAAGGATCCGGTCGAAGATATCGATCTTGACGGTGTAATAGTTATAATCGGATATCAGTAAAGAATCCGCTCGCTCCTCCGCCTTTCCCAAGGAGTCTTCGATGGCCTTCTTCAGATCCGTCCCCTCAGGGATTTTTTGTTCTCTGTCGATGCGAAGGATCTGCTGTTTTTTAGCGGTCTCTTCGCCTGCCAGTATCCGGGTTTTTGTGGGGGTTTGGACGAGCTCGTCGATGATGATGTGTTCGGTTGAGATCTTGTTTTCCTCGATGATCTTGAGTATCCGACGGCCGACCGTATCCGGGCCGATCACACCCACGGGGATCGGATCGGCGCCCAAAGCTTTGAGGTTGAGAAGCGCGTTGCCCGCACCTCCCAGAGAGAACAGAGTATCCTTGTAGGAGAGGATCAGAACAGGGGCCTCGCGCGAAATGCGCTTGGTATTTCCGTAAAGATATTCATCCAGGATGAAATCCCCCCAGACAATGATAGATCGACCACGGAAATTTTCAATGCATTCGAGGAGTTCGGTGTTTTCTTTTTTCACGGCATTATCTGCCAGATTTTGACAGAAATGAAGCAAAAAATCAAATTCGCATCGTGTCAAAAAAAAACTTCGGCGGCATTGCCGCTTCTAAAGAAAGGCTGCCGCGGCCTTGCTTTATATGTGAAGAGTGCGTCCTATCTCTGAACAGGGGACTTTATCGCCGAAATGCTTATGAAAGATCTTGAAAAACAGAAATTCCTCTTTGGAACGGAGGTTGTACTGTTCTCGGAGTTCTCGGGCTTCCGAAAAGTCATGATCGTCAATCGCACCGCGGGCATATTCCAGCATGACGTCAGGGGCTCCCGCGCCTTCCCAGAATTTGGCTTTACCTCTCCAGGTGACGCTTCCCGGAAGGTGATCGTCAACACTTTTACGAAGTGGCCACTTCTCCATGGCATTTTCTCCCTGAATCTTCCAGCGGGAAGGGATCGTGAGGGCATAACGCACGATCTCAGGATCCAGGAAGGGCATTGTGACCCCTGTGCCGTGGGCGGCCGCGGAGCGGTCGACACGTTGAAGCGCCGTGTTGTGCAAGGACGCGATCGCGTCCTGAACGCTGAGAGTCAGCTCGATGCCCTCATCATATTCTTTCTGATAGGCATACCCCGCGAACAGTTCATCTCCTCCTTCGCCGGACAGAACAAAGGGAACATGATCGGCGGCCAGGGCGGCGACGATATAATTGGCGATAGAGCTTCTCACAAGGGGAGCATCGTAAGACTCCAAGTAATAAATCACATCATCCAAAACATTCAGCATTTCATCCAGATCGTAGTGGCGCTCGTGATGGATCGAGCCGATGTGTTCCGCAACCTGGCGGGCATATTTCAAATCAGGAGCGTTTTTGGCGCCGATGGAAAAGGTGTGGAGTTGTTTGACCATCGGACGGGCCAGAGCCGCGATTGCGCTGGAATCCACGCCGCCGCTCAACCAAACGCCGATTTCCACATTTTCGGGAAGAGCCCGCCGCATCGAATCGTGAAGACGGTCGGAAAGCTGCCTTGCGCTGGCGTTCGGGTTTTCCAATTCGATAGCATCCGGAATCAGCGGCCGGTAGGGGAATAAACCCTGATCGGTGAGCATGTAGTGTCCGGGAGGGAATTCGTGAACTTCGTCCACCCAATCCGTGAGCGCTTTGATTTCAGAAGCGAAATAAAGAATTCCGGCATGGAAACCATAGTAAAGCGGCTTGATCCCCAGACGATCCCGTGCAAGGATCATGCGGTCTTTTTCAGCGATAGCCAGAGCAAACTCTCCTTCCAGCTTTTCGAAAAGTTCAATTCCGTACTTGGAAAAGCCTTGGAGAACGGATAGGGTCTGCGGCGTGGAAGCGACGTCGGTCCCTGACAAAGCGGCATCCAGTGACAGCGTATTGGGAATGCGTCCGTCCATAACCACCGCGCATTCTCCATCTGAGGAAAGATAAGGTCCCGGTTCTTCAATGAGAGTATGGAGGGTGAGGGCTCCCATCGCGGAGGTTTTTCCGATCCAGGGATTTCCCGTGGGCTTTCCACGGTGTTTTATTTTATCCAGTATCGACGAGAGTATTCGGGGATCACTTTTTCCGAATTGTCCTGCGATTCCACTCATTTGAGTCTCCTGTAAATTATTTTGGCACAGATAATTACCGAACTTCCACAAAGTGAATATACTCAGGATTGATGACAGGGGAAGGAAATTCAGTCCCTCAGCGCGAAAGTTTCATTAACGTGATGTCGTGTACGCTGAAACCATGATGCATCCGTTTCTTTCATTCAGAAAACCGGGTAAAACCTGTTCGATGATCTCTTGGTGACGGCGGAGGGGATGGAGATCCGGGTGTTCCGGAAATGAGACATTTTCCCCGATGTCGGCGGATGCGAGAGAAGTCTGAAGAATATTCATCTGAACATCATTACATTATCATAGTGATTATTGAGAGTCAAATCGGCGCCGCTTCACCGATTGAGGCGGACTTCCATACCGGATAAAATGATTTCGTCCTTTTCACCCCTGGTAGGAACTGATAAAATAGCGCTGTTCAAACCGGGCTTATCCACCGGCCGGACTGGTCCGGGATGAGAGATGTTATTGCCGGAAAGGGGATCGGTAGACATGAGATACGAGAAGAAGGATGGAAAGCGGCGAAATATCATTTCCCGGCTCGAATCGATGGAAGATCCGGCGGCCCGTGAGGGGATGGAAAAGTACGGGATCAAGGCCGCCCGGATCTATGGCGTTCGCATCCCGGACTTGAGGAAAATCGCCGCTGAAATCGGGAAGGATCACGATACGGCGCTGTGGCTGTGGCGGCATAACAGCCGGGAGACGCGGATTCTCGCCGGAATGGTTGATGATCCGAACCGATTGACCTCTCAGCAGATGGAAGAATGGGTGAATGATTTCGATTCCTGGGAAGTATGCGACCAATGCTGCATGAATCTGTTTGAGAAGGTTCCCGCTGCTTATGCAAAAGCCGGGGAGTGGAGCCGCAGAGAGAAAGAGTTTGTCAAACGGGCGGGATTCGTTCTTATGGCCCGGCTTGCGGTCAGCGATAAGCAGGCACCGGATGAGCGATTTCTGGAATTCTTCCCTCATCTCCGACGCGAATCCGGGGATCCGCGAAACGTTGTGAAAAAAGCGATCAATTGGGCTTTGCGCCAGATCGGCAAACGAAATATCCGTCTCAACCGGAAATCCCGAAGACTGGCGGAGGAAATCAGATCTCAGGGGACGTCGAGCGCACGCTGGATCGCCGCCGATGCCCTGAGGGAGCTTGAAAGCCGGGCGGTTCAAACGCGCCTTGAAAAACGCCGCCGAAAAGAAAGGATGAAAGAAGGATTGTCATGATGAATTCGAACCTCTCAAGGGTTTTCCTCAAAGCGATGTTATTGACGGTTGGTCTTTTCGGAGCTCATGAGTTCCTTACGGGCCAGGTCGTCGACAGAGAGGACCTTGTACGTTCCGTGTCCCGGGAAGTCGCCTCGACTATGGAAAAAGGCCGGATCCCTTCCGCTTCCATCGCCCTGGTCGCCGGAAAGGAAGTGGTATGGGCGGAGGGATTTGGATACTCCAATCTATGGGCGCGTACGCGGGCGAAACCGGAAACGGTATATCTGATCGGATCGACGTTCAAGACGATGTCTACTTATGCTTTGTTGCAGCAGATGGAAGCGGGGAAATTCAAGCTCGACGACTCGGTTAACAACTATATGAAAGAATTTAAGATACGCGGGGAAGATCATGAAAATCCGGTGACGTTCCGTCATCTGCTGACCCATACTTCGGGACTCCCCGGGGGGTTTGTCGCTTTTCCCGTCTGGGGGGATACGGTGCCCCCGCCTTTAAACGTCTCTCTGAAAAAAATGATGAAACTCAGGTTCCGAACCGGGTCACGGGTTTTGTATTCCAATCCGGCTTTCACGCTGGTGGCTTATCTGGTTGAACAATTTGCGGGCCAACCCTATAAACAAGTTATAAGGGAGCGGATTTTTGAGCCGATTGAGCTCGATGATACCGATTTTATTCCGAAAGGCGATATGGAGGAGCGGTTGTCGATCCCTTATTTTTATGACCGTCGAACCGGAACCCATAAACCGGCTTCACGCAGCAAAGCGGATGTCTGGCCGGCGGGAGTCGTTTACGGAACCATTCTGGACCAGGCGCGCTGGCTGATCGTCAACCTCAATCATGGATGTTATGATGGCGGCCGTCTTCTCAGCGAAGCCGTCTTCGATCAGCTCATGACCCGACAGTATGAACGATTTTCCGGTCCCATACATGGAGATTGGCTGAATGAGACGACGGGTTACGGCTTGACCTGGTGGATCTCGGAATACAAGGGAGACAAGTTATTCGCTCACAGCGGGAGCGTCAATGGCTATACCGCCTTTATCGTGGGAAACCTGGACAAGAAAATCGGTTTTGCCGTGCTCACCAATGGAGACAAGGTTCATTCCCATCTCTTCGCTCTTGCCCTTTCCGTCTTGGAACTCCTCGATCGATATCGTCCGGATCCGATGAACTGAATTCACGGTGATCTCTCCGTTATTTTCGTGCGGCCGGACTCCCGCTATTTCGGTACGAGTTCGATGACGGCTTCCATGTGGGGAGTTTGAGGAAAGAGGTCGAACATCGCCGCCGTGCGGATTTCATAATTGGAAAACTTATCCAGGTCTATGGCCAGCTGTTTGATGTTGCAGGATACGTACAGTATCAGCTCGGGCCGGATGGTGTTGAGAAAATTGATGGCTTTGGGATGGGTTCCGCTGCGCGGAGGATCGAGGACCACGATCAGCGGCCGCGGAAGCTCCACGGTCTTGAGCTGTTTGGCGTTGAGGCTCAGGGTTTGAGCATTGCCGATGTGATTGTGTTTGAAGTTCACCGCCGCTGCCAGGACCGCGGGAGCGTAGCTCTCGATCAAGGTGATCGATCGAAAGAGATCGGCGTTGATAACGGAGAAAGGTCCGACGCCTCCGTAGAGATCGAGGAGGTGGGTATCGGCGGTGTCATATGAACGGAGCCGATTCCTGCAGTAAGCATGGATCTTTTCCGCGACCGTATGATTGTTCTGAAAAAAACCCTGTACGGGGAAATGAAAACTCTTATCGAGATAATCTTCTCTTATCCAGTCCAATCCCTTGACGACGGAATAATCCTCCGAGATGCTTACGTCCCGGTTGGGCGGGGTTTGGGTCACAACGACGTTGTGAGCCGAAGTCGACCGTGCAAACTCTTCGATGAGTTTTACGGCGGATTCCTTCTTGGGGGAATCCTGATTCAATACGATACTGACGGAAGAGTCTTGCGGGGGGGTGCGCATGACGGCATAGCGAAAGGTCCCCTTGTGAAGACGGGAGTCGAAAGCGTCGATTCTGGAGAAAAAACTACGGACTTCCCGGATAAGACCGTTCAACTGTTGATTGGAGATGGCGCACTGTTCGATATCGACGATATGGCGCCACGAGCCTTTTTCGCGAAAGCCGATTCCTTCGGGGTGGAAAACCATGTCCATTCGGCTGCGGTAATGATATTCCGGCCCGGAGTGAACGGAGTCGATTTCACGGTGAATGTTTTCGGCCAATCGGTGGCTTTTGTTTTCAAGTTGGACGGAATACTCCATGTCCTGAAACGCACAGCCTCCGCATTTTCCGAAATAGGGACAGCGTGGTTCGGTCATTTTATCGTCATTCATAGCAAATATTATTTGCTCTATTATACACATTGGCTTTTTTAATAAACAGTCAAGGTGAATAATAATTTTTGTAGACCGTCCATTTCCTTGGATGATTCAGGAGCCTGGATTAGCCGCGAGTCAAGGTTGCCGTGGCGGCGAGCTGCCAATCCGAGAGGCGTACTCAGGTACGTCGAACGGATTGCAGCGCAGTCGACGTGGTGAGATTGGCTTGCCCGAAGGGTGAAGTGAGCTGATAAAATTCCGAAATCAATCGACTATTTGCTAAATATAGAAAAAATCTATTGCTGTATGTCCCTGCAGAAATAAAAAGATGATCTACTCATATAGGTATCAGCTGAATTCATGGCTAATCCAGGTCAGATGATGGATTCTATATCGCGCAAGCTTTGCACCTTGAAATCAGCGTCCGCAGAAATGTCGTGGTTGTCGTATAGATGAGGGGAATGGTAGTGAGTCAGATCTCTTCCGAATCCACAGAAAATCGTCCGGATCCCCAGCTCTTGAGCCGGGCGGATGTCCTGGATCGGATTGTCTCCCACCGAGAAACAAAAAGGGAGATCTTCCGGTGAGAGATCGGAGATGCATGCGAAATGACGGCCTTCTGCTTTGAGACCGCCGGCGTCGTCGCTGGCGACGACGGCGTCCATCAACGTTTTCAACCCGGAATGTTCCAACCTCAGAAGAACGACGGCGCGGACGGCATTTGTCGCCAGGATATTTTTGTACCCTTTTTCCCGGGCATGGAGCAGGATCTCCCCTGCGTAGGGAACCAGCTTCAGTTTGCTCAAATGAACTTTCTGACTGGACAGCCAGTCCAGTCCGAAATGACGGGCGTGTCGTACATAATCATGCCATTCCCAAGTGTTTTCGAGGGATTTCAGATAGGCCTGGAATCGTTCCGCGGCCCGGACGTCCGGTATTCCGTATACCTGAGCCAGTTCGGCTTCTATTGCGCGGCAGACCGCCGCATCGAGGCGTGATTCATCGGCCAGAGTCCCGGTCCAATCCCAAAAAATCATTTTTTGCATGAGGCCCATTCTAATCGATCTTTTTCAAAATGACAATCGAACCCGTGTAAACATTCTGAAATAACAGAAACGGATTTCGGCTTCCCATCCTTCATATTTTGTATTAGGATAACAAGTTATCAGTTCTTCCCGCCCGGAAGAGAAATGAAGGTGATTTATGAGGAAACTAACGAAATCCCCACGTTTTATTAGGCATGTATGCGCCCTGCTTTTTTCAACCGTGGTATTTAGTCCGGGGCTGCGAGCTCAGAACGGTCGCGACGGTCTCGATGACTTGAAAAATCAAGCCCCTCGCGTATTCATAGACTGTCGTCGCTGCGATAAGGATTATATTCGAACCGAGATCACGTTCGTCAATTTTGTGCGCGACAAGGAAGAATGCGATATCCATGTATTGATCACGGATCAGCGGACCGGAGCGGACGGGCGGGAGTACACCATGACTTTTATGGGCCGCAATGAATATTCTCATATCGAGCATACGCTGGTATATATCTCCCAAAAGACCGATACGCGGGATGAAACCCGGTTGGGAATGGTTAATACTCTGCGTAAGGGGCTTTTTCCCTATATGGTGGAAAATCCCCTGATGGAGCACTTTTCTCTTAATTTCTATTCGGATATAGAGCCCACCGCGGTTGAGGACCCCTGGGATTTCTGGGTGTTCAGCTTAAGTCTGAGAGGTTCCATGGAAGAAGAAGCGTCGCAGAGTGAAAGCTCCTTTCGGGGCAATATATCGATCAACCGTATTACTCCTGAGTGGAAGCTTAGACTGGGGTTTTCCGGGGAAGTGGAAACGGATCGTTTCGTCGTCGATGACGAAGAGATCAAAAGCTCCAGCGATGAGAAAAATTTCACCGGGATTATAGTCAAAAGCCTGGGAAAAAACTGGTCTGTTGGGGGGTGGTTCGAAGCCAATTCCTCGGCCTATGACAACCGGAGGCTGGAATTGATCTTCGCTCCCGCGGTTGAGTTCAATGTCTATCCCTATTCGGAATCGACAAGAAGACAGCTTCGCTTCCTTTACCGCCTTGGCTATATTTCGGTCAAATACCGTGAAGAAACCATCTATGACAAGATATACGAAGATCTTCTCGGGCAGTCCTTCTCCGCCACCCTCGAGGTCAAGGAACCCTGGGGAAATGTGACGACTTCGTTGGAAGGATCTCACTTTTTCCACGATTTCAGCAAGAACCGTGTGCAGTTGTGGGGACATATCTCTTTTCGGATATTTAAAGGATTGTCTATGAACCTGCACGGACGATTCGAGCGGATCCGGGATCAGCTCTCTTTGGCCAAGGGGGAGGCGAGTCTGGATGAAATCCTGCTTCAGCGCAAGGAACTGGCCACCGATTATGAGTACTCGATATCTACGGGATTGAGCTATACATTCGGTTCGGTTTTCAGCAATGTCGTCAATCCGCGCTTCGGGCGGTGACATCCAACAGCCCAGCGGCTTGCTTACGAATAAACCCGGTTGTGGGGGCTTTGATTTCGGTGAGAGTGAGTTCCCTCGTTCGGAATGGATCCGTTAATCCGTGGGGAAGGTGATGTGAAAGTGGGTTCCCTCTTTTCTCCCGATGTTAAGGTCTCCCTTTATCTGGTGAACAAGATCAACGATGAGTTGGAGTCCGAGGCTGTCTGATTTTTCGATGTCGAAGGATTCGGGAATGCCGATGCCGTTATCTTCGATTAATAGTTCTACGGTGCCGTCGGGCCTGGAGTTGAGTACAATCCGGATCTTGCCGCTTCTGTCATCCGGAAAGGCGTGGCGGTAGATGTTCGAAAGGATTTCCTGAAAGATAAGACCGCAGGGGACGGCCTTGGTGATGCCGATCGTGACCGGATTGAGTGTAAGGTCCATCTGTATAGGATTCACTTCCCGTAGGTTTAGACGCTGCATGTGGGAAACAAGGGAATCGATGAATTGGCTGAGATCGATTTCAGTGAAATTTTCCGTCTTGTAAAGACGTTCATGTATCAGGGCCATGGTCCGGATTCGGTCTTCACTTGACCGGAAAAGCTGTTTGAGATTCTCATCATCGATCTGAGTCGACTGCAGTCTCAGCAGGCTGACCACGATCTGCATATTGTTTTTGACACGATGATGCACCTCTTTCAGCAGAATCTCTTTCTCAGTCAGAGCGGCTTGCAGTTTGTTTTCGGTTTTTTTTCGATATGTAATATCATGAAGAATGAGAGCGTGCCCGGTAACCTGGCCGCCTCGGCGTTTCAATGGATCGATATTCATTTCGAAGATTTTCTCTTCGGATCCGTTCCTGAAAGGAATTTCCAGAGAACTGCTTTCGATTCGAGGGACCTTTTCCAAGAGGCTGCGTTTCCAAAAGAGCGTATCCTGAATAAGGGAGCCGAGCATTGGCTTTTCATCCCTTGGATTGAGAGCTGTCGCCGCCTGGTTCATGTCAAGGATCCGGTCTTCCATGTCCAGAACAAACACCGGGTCCTGCATCTGATCGAAGATCCGTTCTCTCGCCGCGGGAATGATGTCGATCATCCGGAAGCGCTTGAGGCCTTGGATATAGATCAAACAGGAAATGATAAAGACGGCTGGGGTGATGTCAATTACCAGAGGAGTGAGGTCCAATGCGAACATGGCGTTGGTTATCCACGGAAGGAGAGTGCCGAATAGCAGAATCCTTGCCTGCTTGGTATATATGCGGGAAAGACTGATGATCGCATTGATGAAAAGCGCCAATCCGGCGATGATCAAAAAGGAGGAGAATATCCACAGCAGCCACCAGGCTGGTCCGTGAACAACCCGATCGAATAGGAATGGGCCGAGGAAAATGGGTTCGAATTCAGTCCATACCAGATGATGTAGGGGATCGGAAAGAACCGCGGCCAGCAAAAAGAGGGGAGTTCCAATCAAAAAGACCCGAAATCGACGGCTGATCTTGCGTGTGTGCCCCGTCCACTGCAGGGAAAAGATATACCAGATGGAAGGGACGGAGAGCAGTCCGATGTACTTGAACCGTTCCCAGAAATACGTTCCTTCAAGAGTTCCACTCTGTAGCGCGAGCGCACAGCCGAATGCCCAGACGGATACGGAGAACATCATTAATGAAAGGGTGCGGCCCGGGATGATTTTTTTCTTTTTCCAGAATATCCTCCACAGGTAGATCGACAAGGAAAGGCATATGATGCCGGCGCAGTACAGGATCAAAAGGTACAGAGAGTAGAATGAA
>CAYSQW010000044.1:0-28815 GCA_964433135.1 uncultured Eubacteriales bacterium | reverse complement strand
ATACCGTTTTTTTTCGTGCCCGCCGACCATTTTCGCCCTTTATTGTCATATTTTTCGTGTTCATCCCCTGCGATGAAACCGTCATTCGAGCAGCACACGCAGCCCAGCCCGGGACTTTTCAGGTTTACTGCCGGTTCAATCTGTATTAATATGAGAAGACATTGCTTAGGGATTAAAAATATGAAAAAGAATAAAAAACGTCTCGATCCTTTATTTTACCCGGAATCCATCGCCGTTATCGGCGCTTCCCGTCAGCCCGGCAGCGTCGGCTATTCACTGCTGACCAACCTTATCGACAGCCGCTTCAAGGGCATAATCTACCCGGTCAATCCCAAGGCCAAGGGAATCCTGGGTATGAAATGCTATCCCCGGGTCAGCGAGATCCCCGATCCCGTCGATCTCGGCATCGTTATCGTTCCCGCCCACGCCGTTCCGTCCGCCCTCGAGGACTGCGGACATAAAGGCATCCATAACGCCGTCGTGATCTCGGCGGGTTTCAAGGAAATCGGAGGCGAAGGCATCGAACTCGAAAACCGCGTCCAGTCCCTCATACAAGAACATGACATCGCCCTGGTCGGCCCCAACTGTCTCGGCGTGATCAATGCTTCCACCGGCTCTTCGATGAACGCCACCTTCGGCACCCAGATGCCCCGAGGGGGAAATATCGCGTTCATCTCTCAAAGCGGCGCCCTCTGCGTCGCGGTATTGGAATACGCCAAAGTTTCCAATATCGGTTTTTCGAAATTCATCAGCATGGGCAACAAGGCGGGACTCAACGAAAACGAACTGCTGTTGTATCTCAAGGACGATCCGGAAACGGATGTCATCCTCATGTATCTTGAAGACCTTGTGGATGGGCGGGAGTTCATGTCCATAGCGCGCAGCATCACCAGCAGCGCCCGAAATCCCAAGCCGATTATCGCTCTCAAAGCCGGCCGGACCCTGATCGGCGCCCGGGCGGCCTCTTCCCATACCGGGTCTCTAGCGGGTTCCGACAAGGTCTACGATGCGATTTTCGATCAGTGCGGCGTGATGAGGGGGCAGTCGCTGGAAGAAGTGTCCGATTACGTAAAAGGATTCGCACGCCAGCCGCGCCCCCGGGGACGAAATGTCGCCATCATCACCAATTCCGGAGGCCCCGGTATTCTGGCAACAGATTCCTGCATCCAGGGCGGCTTGAATATCGCGCCCTTCCCGCCGGCAACAAAGAAAGCCCTGCGCGAAGTGCTTCCTCCGACCGTAGCTATCAATAATCCCATCGATCTCATCGCCGAAGCCCAGGCCGAGCAGTATGGAGCCTCCTTGAAGGAACTGCTGTCCGCGCGCACTATTCATTCCGCGATCGTGATCCTGACTCCGACCGCTTTTACCGACGTCGAAAAAATAGCCCGGACCATCGTCGACGTGTCGAAAAATTTTTCCAAGCCCATCCTCTGCTGTTTTCTGGGTGTTTACGATGTGTCGCGCGGGATCGACATCCTGGATGAGAATAAAATTCCCTCCTACCGTTTCCCTGAAAGCGCCGCCCGCGTTCTGGCCGAAATGACGCGCTTCCATCTTTGGTTGAAACGCCCCCGAACCGTAATCAAACATTACGAAGTCGATAAGGCCCGCGCCTGCGAAGTGATCGACTCCGTTCGCGCGGAAGGCCGCTCCCATCTCTTGGAACAGGAAGCGTATGACGTACTCAAGGCATACGGATTTCCTGTCATCCGCTCTTCGCTTGCACACAGCGAGGAACAGGCCGCGAAAACAGCGGAGAAATTCGGTTATCCGGTCGTTCTCAAGATCGCTTCTCCCGACATCCTGCATAAATTCGATTTCGGCGGCGTGAAACTCGACATCAAGTCCCCCGAGGAACTCCGCAACGCCTATCGCGAGATCCTGCGGGATGTCAAGGCCAAAAAACCCGACGCGGATATCCACGGCATCCTTGTCGAGGAAATGGCGCGCGACGGAAAAGAAGTCATTCTGGGCATGAACCGCGATCCCCAGTTCGGACCTCTGCTGATGTTCGGGATGGGCGGGATCTACGTCGAAGCTCTGGAGGATGTCAGTTTTCGTCTGGCGCCTATCCGAGAACTGACCGCCGACGTCATGATCTCAAAAACGAAGACCCACAAAATATTGAAGGGATTTCGTGGAGAACCGGCCTACGACACCGACGCGATCGCCGACTGCCTCAAACGCTTATCCCAACTTGTCTGTGATATCGAAGAGATCGCGGAGCTGGACATCAATCCGTTGATTGTTTATCCGGAGGGATCCGGCTGTCGCCTTGTCGATGCCCGCATTATCCTGAATTCTCCATAAAGAATGTCGATACGGATTTACAAAAAGATTTTAAAATAATCGACATTCTTTACCAAAGGCGGGCCGATCTCACGGCATCGACTTCGTTGCGGCCCGATCGACGCACCTCGATACGCCTCACGAGCTGTTCAGGAAAATTGGGGTCGGGCCCGAAAATCGCAGTAGGGTTTATAAGATCCCATATAATATAAATTCCGCCGATATGCCCATGATTGCATAATTTCCGTATGGTCCCTTTCCATGAATGGCCAATCCCCTGGCGTCAACCCAATGAAAGGAGTATAATTATCTGGTTCTACACCGCATGAAGAGCCGGTGTTTCTAATTGACACATTGATTGATTCCGATATAATAATGAGTTTTATATTTTAATGGGAGCATTCATGGGATTATTTAAGAAAAAGATACAGAAAAAAGTTTGTGTTATCGGCCTGGACGGAGTTCCGTTCGGCCTGCTTTCCGACCTCGCGGCTCGAGATATCATGCCGAATTTCGCCTCGTTGATCGAATCCGGCCACCTGCATCAGATGAAAGCAAGCCTCCCCGAGATATCCTCGGTCAGCTGGACGGATTTCATGACCGGAACCAATGCCGGCACCCACGGTATATTCGGATTTACGGATTTCAAACCCGGCACGCTGGACCTGCGTTTCCCCAATTTCCTCGACAACAAAACCGAGACGTTCTGGGATGAACTGGGCCGCCGCAAGAAGCGAAGCATTATCATCAACCAGCCTTCCACCTACCCGGCCCGAAAGATCCCGGGCATCCTGATTTCGGGATTCGTCGCCATAGATCTCGCCAAAGCCGTATTTCCTCTCCCCTACAAACAGCAGTTGGATAAGATCGATTACCAGATCGACATCGATACATTCCGCGCCCGCGAGGATCACGCCGTCCTCTGGAAAGAACTCGACAGCACGCTTAAAAGCCGGGTTCGTGCCTTGAAGGGATTGTGGAATGAGGATTGGGACTTTTTCGAGTTCGTCATCACGGGCACCGACCGTTTGATGCACTTTCTATGGGATGCCTACCCGGATGAATCCCACCCCCATCATCAGAGATTCCTCGATTATTACCACGAAGTCGACAAAGTTGTCGGCGGCGTCGTCACCGATTTCCGTAAGCTCACCGGCGGCGACGAAGGCCTTTTTCTCTTGTCCGATCATGGGTTTACCGGGATCGTCCAGGAGGTCTATCTCAACGTCTGGCTCCAGCAGCAGGGCTATCTCTCCTACAAAACAGCGAATCCCGCCGGCATTTCCGACATCACGCCCGAAAGCCGCGCCTTCGTCATGGATCCCAACCGCATCTACCTGAATCTTGAAGGGAAATTCCCTCAGGGATCCGTCAAGGCATCCGAGAAGGAGGCTCTCAAACAGGAGATCAGCACCAAGCTCCAGGGCCTTGAATACGAAGGCAAAAAGATCGTTCATAAAGTCTTCGATACGTCCAAAGTCTATACCGGATCGCATATCGATCGCGGACCCGACCTGATTGCGGTTTCCGAACACGGATTCGATATGAAGGGATCGGTAAAGAAATCCGAAGTTTTCGGGCTCTCGAACCTCAAGGGCATGCATACCTGGGACGATGCCTTTTTCTGGGCCGACCGGGACCGCGGGTCCGAGCTCAAAATCTCCGACCTGTCGTCTTTCATATTGGAATATTTTTCATGAAACATACTCATCATCACGCATTTCGCCGAACCGCTTTTCTGACGTTTGCCGTTCTGCTGGCTCTGGGTCTCCCGCTTCAAGCCTATGTCGGACCGGGCGCCGGATTCGCATTCCTTTCTTCGTTTCTGGTGCTTTTCGCGACCTTCTTTCTGGCCGTATTCTCATTTCTCTCCTGGCCTTTTCGACTGCTCTTCCGTCTGATCCGCGGCCAGAAAGCCTACAAGAACGCCAAGATCGACCGCATGGTGGTGGTCGGCCTGGATGGGATGGAACCGACGCTGCTTGAAAAATTCATGTCCGAAGGAAAACTGCCCAACTTTTCCAAACTCAAAAAAATGGGAACCTACGCCCGGCTGCGCACGACGACGCCCGCGATATCCCCCGTAGCCTGGTCTTCCTTCATGACGGGCTGCCATCCCAACAAACACAATATCTTCGATTTCCTCAGCCGCAATCCCAAAAACTATATGCCCGACCTGTCGTCGGCTTTCATCGGAAATCCCAAGAAATTTCTGCCCGTGGGCAAATACAATATTCCGCTGTCCAAACCCGAAATCAAGGGCCTTCGCAAGAGCGTTCCCTTCTGGAAGATACTGGGCGACAGCGGCATCTTCAGCACCATCCTGCGCATTCCCATCACGTTTCCCCCGGAAAAATTCAAGGGCCACCTCATCTCCGGCATGTGTGCCCCCGATCTCAAGGGCAGCCAGGGTACTTTTTCCTTCTACACGTCGGAAACCGAGAAGGTTGAAAAACACGAAGGCGGCGTGATGATCCCTGTCGATATCAACGACGGCACCATCACGACCTATATCTCCGGCCCGGAGAACTCGCTGCTGCGCAAACCCGTCGAGATGCGCCTTCCCATGACCATCACTATCGATGAGGAAAAGCAGACGGCGGCGATCGAGGTTTCCGGCCGCAAGATCGAACTCGAAAAAGACTCTTTTTCCCCGTGGACCCAGATCACCTTCCGCCCGGGACTGGGCATGAAGGTCCAGGCCATCTGCCGGTTCTACGTCTCGGAGATCTCGCCTCATTTCAAGATGTACCTTACGCCGCTGAACATCGATCCCGAAAAACCCTCTCTTCCCATATCGCATCCTTTTATTTACTCGGTCTATCTTTCCAAGCTCATCGGCAGCTACACCACTCTGGGAGAATCGGACGACACATGGGCTCTCAACGAAGGCGCGCTCAGCGAAAAGGCTTTCATGGAGCTTGCCTACGACACCCACCGCGAATCCGAAGACATGATGTTCAACGCCATGGATAAGACCAAAAAAGGTCTGGTCGCTTGCTGGTTCCAAGTAACCGACAGCATGCAGCACATGTTCTTCCGTTATCTCGATAAGGAACATCCCGCACTCAAATGCGGCCAAACGGAAAAAAGCGCCCAGGTGATCGAAGACCTCTATGTCAAGATGGATGACCTGGTCGGCCGCGTCCTCGCCCGAATGAACGACAAAAGCGTTCTTGTCGTCATGTCGGACCACGGCTTCAAGAATTTCTGCCGCGGCGTCAATCTCAACTCCTGGCTCTACCGCAACGGCTACCTCGCCCTCAAGGACGGAAAAACCGAAAGCGATGAATGGTTCAAGGACGTTGACTGGAGCCGCACCAAGGCTTACGGCCTCGGTCTGGGAGGCATCTATCTCAATCAGAAGGACCGCGAGGCCCAGGGCATCGTCGCCCCGGGAGAAGAAACCCGGGCGCTCAAAGCGGAACTGGCTTCCCGACTCGACGGCCTCAAGGACGATACCACGGGAGTGACGGCCATCAACAAGATCTTCGACCGCGACGAGATCCCTCCAGGGCCTTACAAGGGCAACTGCCCGGATTTCATCGTCGGCTATAACGAAGGCTACCGCGTCTCCTGGGACTCCGTCACCGGTAAAGTCAACGGAACCATATTCGAAGACAACACCAAGGCCTGGAGCGGCGACCACTGCATCGATCCCCGTATCGTTCCCGGTATATTTCTGAGCAACCGGGCGATCGACACCGACGATCCCTCCATCACCGATATCGCGCCCACAGCGCTCCGACTTTTCGGCGTCCCCATTCCCCCTCATATGGACGGACGCCCCCTGATGGACGGAGACTCTCTCACGGACGCCTCCAAAGGACAATCCTCATGAATTCAATAAACCGCAGGGAATTTATTAAAATGGGCCTCACCGCCGGTTCGATGCTGGCTCTCGGCGGAGGCCATCTATCCGCCCGTGTACCCGGAAGCAAGGACACGGCGCACAAAGTGATCGTCCTCGGCCTCGACGGTTTGGACCCCCATCTGGTCGAGGTCTGGATGAACCAGGGCAAACTGCCCGCCATGCGCAAGCTCCGCGAGATGGGCTCCTTCAGCCGACTCGGCACCAGCAATCCCCCACAGAGTCCGGTGGCCTGGTCCAACTTCATCTCCGGTATGAATCCGGGCGGCCACGGCATTTACGATTTTCTCCACCGTGAGCCTGAATCCTACACCATCATCTCTTCCGGCGCCGCCGCCAGCGAATCCTCCCGTACGCTTTCGCTCGGCAAGTATGAACTTCCGCTCTCCGGCGGCAAGATATCGAACACCCGACAGGGCCGCGCCTTCTGGCAGATCCTCGAAGATTACGACATTCCCGCCACCATTTTCAAGATCCCGTCGAATTACCCCCCGGTTGATACCAAACAGCGCACGCTTTCCGGGATGAACACAACCGACCTCATGGGCACTCCCGGCATCTTCAACTACTACACCACCGCCGCCTCCGAGATCAACGAAGACCTCGGCGGAGGCCGCGTCCACGAGGTCTACGTCATCGGCAACCGGGTGGAATCCTCCATTCCCGGTCCGGTCAATGCTTTCCGTAAGGACCGCGCCGAAACCCGGGTCGATTTTCAGGTTTTCCTCGATCCCGAGCACGCCGTCGCCAAGATCGTGGTCCAGGATGAAGAATTCATCCTCAAGGAAGGCGAGTGGAGCGGCTGGAAGCATGTTCGTTTCAATCTCATGCCCACCCAGAACATCAGCGGTATCTGCCAATTTTATCTCAAGCAGGTCCGCCCGGATTTCAAGCTCTACGTCTCCCCCACCAACATCGATCCCGGAAACCCGGCGCTTCCCATATCCACTCCGGACAGCTATGCTAAGGAACTTGAAAAACGGTTCGGCCCCTTTTACACCCAGGGTCTTCCCGCCGACACCAAAGCGCTGAGCAACAATATCCTGGATGACGGAGAGTTTCTCGCCCAGGACGACATCGTGCTTCAGGAACGTCTGAAGATGTATGATTACGAACTCGACCGTTTCGACTCGGGCCTGCTGTTCTACTACCTCTCCAGCGCCGATCAGCGCCAACACATGCTGTGGCGTCATATCGATAAAAGCAGCCCGCTCCACGACGAAAAACTGGCGAAGGAATATGGAGAAGAGATCGAGAAGATCTACCGCATCGCGGATTCCCTCGTCGATAAAGCTCTCCAAAAAGCGGACAAGAACACCACCATCATGGTGCTGTCCGACCACGGCTTCGCTCCTTTCCGCCGGTCCTTCAATCTCAACACCTGGTTGAAGGAGAGCGGCTATATCACGCTGATCGATCCCTGGAAGCAGGGAGACCAGATCATGTTCCTCAACACCGACTGGTCGCGCAGCCGGGCGTATTCCATCGGACTCAACAGCATCTACATCAACCAGCGCGGGCGCGAGGGAGAAGGCATCGTCACTCCCGGCGCCGACAAACGGAACCTCATCCGGGAAATCGCGCGCCGTCTCGAGGAGTACAAGGATCCCATATCCGGTGAGAACCCGGTGCTGCATGCCTACCCTGCATCCGAGGTCTACTCGGGGGCGGCCGTTGACGGCGGCCCCGACATCGTGGCCGGATTCAACCGCGGCTGGCGCATTTCCTGGGCCTCGCCCATGGGACGCATGCCCAAGGAAATCACCCTCGACAACACGGAAAAATGGAGCGGCGACCACTGCGCCTCACCCGACGTGGTTCCCGGGATCTTCTTTTCCAACCGGCCGCTCACCAGCTCGTCCCCGGCCCTGTATGACCTGACCGCCTCCATCCTGAATATCTTCGGCATCCCGGTTCCCGACGACATGGTGGGCAAACCGGTATTAAAAATCTGAGGAGAAATAAACATGGCTAAAGCCAAAGTCAAACTGGAAAAAGAACTTTTGGAAAAAGTTAAAAAATACGCGGAAATGTCCGGCTATTCCTCCACGGAAGAGTTCATCACGCACTGTCTCGAGAAAGAGCTCGCCCAGCTGGAAGAGGCGGATTCCGAAGAAGAGGTCAAGAAAAAACTCAAGGGCCTGGGCTATATATCCTAGTCGGGTATATTCATTTGAAAACGGCCGTTAATTTTTTGTTTTTGACGGAATGATCGGAGAAGGCTCTGATAATCATCCGTACGGACATTGACAACCGTTATAAATCATTGTGTGAACAACGTTCATTTAAGAAACCGGTGAAAACATATGTGGGTATTTAATACGATATTCGGCAAGATCTTCGAATTTATGTTCCTTCCTTTCCGCGGCATGAGCCCCTGGGTCGCCATGACCATCGTCTCTTTCGTTACGGGCCTGCTGATGCTTTTTATCTTTCGCTATACGTCAAACCAGGAAGGGATCAAACGCACAAAGAACAAGATCAAGGCCCACCTTCTGGAGATGCGTCTTTTCAGCGACAATATGGGCGTTTCCCTTAAAGCCCAGGGGAACATCCTGAAGGCGAACCTCCGCTACATTGCCTATTCCGCTAAACCCATGCTGTTTATGATCATTCCCGTCATCCTGATCCTTGTTCACATCAATTTCTGGTTCGGCTACGATTCGCTTCAGCCGGGCGAAGACGCCCTGCTCAAGCTGATGCTGACGGAAGACATGAGCGCCTCTCAAACCGAAGTACTGCTGGAGCCTTCCCCCGGGATCACGGTCGAAACCGATCCCCTCCGCATCGAAGAGTTTCGTGAGATCGACTGGCGCATTTCAGCCACGGAAAACGGTGTCCACACCCTGAATTTCACGGTTGACGGCCAGCCCTTCACAAAAAACGTGCACGTCGGCCAGACACGTCTGACCAAGATCTCTCCCCGCAAAGTCGGCCGCGCTTTCTTCGATCAGGTTTTCTATCCCGCCGAGGCCCCGGTGTCCGGAGGAATCCCGGTCGAAAAAGTCGAGATCGCCTACCCCGAGCACAAGATGAACCTGTTCGGTTGGAAGATGCACTGGCTCATCGCCTATTTCGCTCTTTCCGTGGTGTTCGGATTCGCCTTCAAAGGCGTTTTCGGCGTCGAGATCTGATCCGGGCCCCAATACCGGGATCGACCGTGAAAAATTACCACCCTCGCTCATAGCGAAGTCTTTCCATCCGATTCATCCTCTCCGTTCGGATCTATGATCCCGGCGAGGATTATTTAAACTCAAGCCGGTATTGCGATTGGAGCCTCATAACGGACACCTCCTGCAATACCGGCTCAATTCGGCAAATAAGATCTCTATGGAGATCTAATGAGTCGGCACCTGTGTACGAGTGCTGACTCTCTCATCTCAATTCATACCGCGGAGAATTTCCCCGTCTTTTCATTCCACCTCACGAACAGATACCACAGGAGTATGATCGCGAGGAAGACAAGTAAAGCTCCTCCGTATCCTATTTTGTGAGGCAGATAGATCTGCTGCTTCAATCCCGCCGGCAGAGCCTTGTAAAAAGGAGGCGAAATATACTTGGCGGTAAGCGGCAGGGCGATGATCATTCCGAGCAGAGACGCCCAGAGCTTTATATGACCTTCACCGGCTCTCCACAAGGAACCGACGATACACCCTCCTGCCAGAGTCATTCCGACTCCGAAAATGATGCCCCCGAGAATTGCGGGCAGCCAGAAATGCGGAAAAACCCATATCAGCTCTTTAGGGGTTCCCGCGGCCATGAACTTGATAACGACAAATCCGAACATGCTGACCAGAATGCCCACCATCACCCCTATGGGCGCGGAGGACTCCCCCGTCATGAACGGCTCACGCAGGGCTCTCACGATGCAGAAACGCGATCTCTGACAGACGAATCCGAAGAAAAGACCGATCAGTACATAGCAAACCAAAGCTTTGTTTCCGGCTTTGTTGAAGTTCAGCGCAATTATGATCCCCACGATCAATAAGATCGTGCCGATCAACGGCTGCATCGACGCCCTCTTGGTAGAGGCTGCCAGAAAGGACGCCGACTTTCCACTGCTTATCTTTGGAAACTTTTCCATCTCGAACAGCAGGTATCTCAGAGCGGCGTACGTCCCGATCACCAATCCTACCGTAAACACGATCGCTCCCAGCGAGAGAGCGGGCCATCCACTGAAAAAACCTCCGATCGTACAGGATTTCCCTATGATGGCGCCTATACCCATTAAGGCCCCACCTATGAATCCCTTTATGATCTCTCCTATCGGAGCAAATCTCAGCGCGAATTCCTTCGACAGCAAGGCCGCCGCGAAAGCTCCCAGCAGCATCAGAAAACAAAGGATCGCGTAAGGATGCGCATTGACGGCCGGCAGTGCCGCTTCCGCGCTGCCGAATTTGACGAGGCCCAGCGAATTGAGGATATTCTGTCCCCAGTTGAGTATGCCGCCGCTGGCGCCCCAAGGTTTCAGAACGATGAAAAGGCATATGTTGCCCACTCCCAGAAGAATGCCGCCGATCCACATCGCCCATGTATTTCCGAACAATATCTTGTATAAATGCTTGATTCCACCCTTTTCGGGTTCGGATTGAGACATATACAACCTCCTTTTTTGTTATTGAAAGGCCGTGTACTTTTTTGCGTAATCATGCAGACCGTGCCCGGCAGGCACGGTCGCTGATTTTCACTACTTAACGCGACGCACGTAATATTTCAGCGTACCGCCGTCCTCCGCTGCTTCGATAAATTCATGCCCCGTCTTGTCGCACCAAGCCGGCACGTCGCGTTTGGATCCGGGATCGGTGGCCAGAAGCTCCAGCACCTTGCCCACTTCGATCTTCTTCATTTCCTTGGCAAGCTTGAGAATGGGCATCGGGCATGAAAGCCCGCTGCAGTCCAAGGTGTGATCCGCATTGATGGTCATTTTGTCTCCTCCTAATATTTGTTTCTTTTTTTTATGATTCCGATCTATCTTGTCTGGTCGGATCTAGAAAAACACCTGTACCTGAACGTCGCCGGTTTTAGTCCAATCTTCGGCTCCGTTCAGTTTTTCTGTACCCAACTGGAATTTAAGACTCACGTTGTGTCCTTTTATCCACCAATTCAAACCGCCTAAAACGGCCTGCCTTTTTCCGGCATCGCCATCTTTCGGCTTATAGCTTTCAAAGGCGATAAGCGGCTCGATATTTTTGATCCGGTATCCGAAATCAGCCCAAAATCCGAATCCCTGCGGAACCGCGCCGCCGGCGCCGAAACTGTAAATATTAAGCGTGCTTACAATACCGTTTTCTCCCATGGGGATATCGGCGAAAGCATCCAATGCGAAGGCGGAATAGAGTTCATCTCCGTTTTCTCCGCCGACTCCGGGCTGAAGATCAAAGCTCGCGCCGAATGAGAGGATTTTCTTGGCCCCGAGGTAGGTTCCCGCCCAGAAGAAGCCGGGCTCCGCATCAAACACATTGTAACCGACGCGGCCGACGAAACGGAGACAGTCATTCTTATTGCGGGGCGGTACGGGAGGCGTCGCGTCTATGTCGCCCGGAGCATATTCAACTCCATCCAGGATGGCGAACCGGTAATCGACATGTTGGTCGGCCAAGAGTCCTCTGGCCATGATTCCCATGTCTCGGTGACCGATTCCCCCGGCTCTATTCAAGAAAGATCCGTGGAATTCAAGCCCGTGCAGTTTGGCGCCGGTTTGCTGCATATGTCTGGAGAATGGCAGCTTCAACAGACCGGCATTGATCTTCAAGTGCTCGGAAGTGACGAATTCCACCCAAGCATCCGCAATCAGGGTGCGGGCGCTCATGTCGCCGTTTACCCCCATATTTCCATTCAATGTGCCGATGAAATAATTTACATTCTTGGCTGCCTGACCCGAGAAACAAAGCCTTACGCGCTTTAAATAAAAGTCTTTTTTCAGACTCGGCCCCTGATCGATCGGCATATGCAAGGTTCCCTGCACAAATCCATTGATCTTCAGGAATGCCGTATCCGATAGTTTGATGGTTTGCGCTCCGGCATTCGAAGCAATAATGAGCAGAAATACAAGTGCTATTAAACAGGTACTTAATTTTTTCAATACTCTTTCTCCTTTTTGAATTGGAAAGTCGGTATCAGGATGATCTCCCAATAGCAGTTCATGTCATGCATTTGAGTTCAGGCTGTCTCCGCGCCTGCCTCATTGCTGAAATCTTATACACCTCCTTTTTTAAAGTTGAATGCGTCGTATATCGTTATATTTGAATAATACGATATTGAAGCCAAAAATTTTTATTTCCTAAGGATTTGCAGTATTTTTACGGCGCGCGCATCAATCACTTTATAGCAGACTTCCAGGCCTGATTTGCTTCCGTCGATTATCCCCTTGTTTTTTAATATCTGGAGGTGTTGCGAAACCGTGGATTGTGGAAGATCTAATCTATTTTGGATTGAACTGACCCTGCATTCTTCCGAGGGAAATCCTCTTATGAGCAGTTCAATAATTTTTAAACGGACAGGATGAGCGATCGCCTTTAAGATTTCACATTCATCCCTGTAATCTTCTTTCATGACTGGATATCGACCCTGTCAGGAAGTGATTCTGACCCTATTTTTTTCCCTATCTTGACCCTATTTTCTCAGAACATCGACATATGACGATAACGCCGTTTGGTTATATATAAATATTCTAAGAGAATGATTTAAATATATGGATAAAGCAATGTCAAGATAAAATTTATTTAATTCAGATACCTTGGATTTAGCATTTGCTTCACTTCCCTGTTCCCTATTGATTCAATCAGCATATCCTATTTATCCGATGGGGTTTTCCTGGCCCGACCCTCATATTGAATTCTCCTTCAGCACTTTGATACAATGGTGATTGCATTTGATTTTCATCCGGGAGACATCCTATGTCCAATTCTTTGGTACGAACCATATTCGCGGTGATTCTGCTTTTCCACGGCGTGGGGCATTTCATGGGAGTGATTCCCGCGCTGCGCATTTTCGGCGCCGGCACCGATTCGGGTCCTTCCTGGCAGAATAAATGGTCGAGCCGTTCCCGGATTTTAAGCGGATTTCTCAACGAATCAGCGGCACGCCGCTTGTGCGCCGCCCTCTTCGTTGCGGCCATGATCGGCTTTATGGGCGCGGGACTCGGGTTGCTCGGATGGATCATCGTCCCCTTTCAAGCCTGGCGCATATCGGCTTTGGTCTCCTCGCTTATTTCGCTTTTGGCGCTCTTTCTTTACTGGAACGCTTTTATTCTCTTCTTCCCCCATAAGCTGGGAGCTATCGCCGTCAACCTGATGGTTCTTTTCGGCATCATGGTGTCGGTTTCGGCGGCGGGAGGTCCCCCTATTCCCTTCAATCTTGCAGGAGCGGTGGACAAACGCGCCGAAATAGGATTCCGGCTTCTGAGCCCCGCCTTTTCAGACGAATCTCCGATGCCCGATCTTCACACATGTCACGGAGATGAGTCGTCTCCTCCCCTGACATGGACGGATCCGCCGAACGAAACCCAAAGCTTCGCCCTGATCATGGAGGATCTTGACACCCCGATCGGCAATATAACCCACTGGGTGCTTTTCAACATCCCGGTTGAGCGGCGCGGCCTGGAAGCCGCCTTACCCGCGGGACCTTCCCCTTCGGGCGGCATCGTTCAGGGACGCAACGGCATGCGACGCAACCGGTATCTGGGACCTTGCCCTCCCTGGGGCGATCACCGCTACGTGTTCCATCTCTTCGCTCTCGACATCGACCTGACACCTGAGCCCAAGTGGGGAAAAAAACGTCTTCTCAAAGCCATGCAGGGGCACATCCTGGCAACAGCTCACTTGATAGGGACGTTTGAAAAGAAGAAATAATCTACAATCCGCTCTCGAGATATGCTATTCTCCCGGAGGATGGGTTCGTCTTTTTTTATCCTACTGTTCCGATCTGGGTTTCCGGGCCCGACCCCATTATAGTTCGTCCGCGTTGGCCATTTCGACCACCGCCAGAAAGATCATCTTGGAGACATCTTCCATGATCTCCGGGGTCAGCGTTTCGACGGTGTCTCCCGGATGGTGATAGAAAAGCTCCTTGATCCGATCGGTCGTCCCGATGCTCATGGTCCGATACCCCGTCTGCGCGAAGATCACCGAATCCGAACGCGGCCGCCCCACGGGCTTGCGCGCCTCAGATGTCCGCATCCTCCGATGGATATACTTTTTATTGGCCTCTTCGAAGAACTTGAAGATCCCGGCATGGGTTTTTCCTCCGCCCACGGAGAGCCCGGCACCGTTTCCTACCATATCGAGGTTGAAATAAACAACGGTTTTCGACATGGGGAACTTGGGATTCTTGCAGTAATGCTGGCTTCCCAGCAGCCCGCATTCCTCCCCGCCGATAAAAAGAAACATCACCGAACGCTTCAGCGCGATTCCGGATTCAGCCAGGGCCCGCGCCGCCCCCATGATGTCCGCGCATCCCGAAGCGTTGTCCAGCGCCCCCGGCATCATCAGCGTGTTGTTGCCGACAGCATCCAGATGTCCGCCGAAGATGATGACCTCATCCTTTAGCACCGGATCCGTCCCCTCGATCAGCCCGATCACATTGCACCCTTCGCCTTCGGGATGGTGCTCCGAGACCATGGTCAT
Source organism: uncultured Eubacteriales bacterium (assembly GCA_964433135.1). Classification (GTDB taxonomy): domain Bacteria; phylum Acidobacteriota; class Aminicenantia; order Aminicenantales; family Aminicenantaceae; genus CAYSQW01. Next base: position 14,028 of record CAYSQW010000044.1, on the reverse strand, counting down.
CAGCACCTTCTTTCCGGTTTCGAAGGATGCCGGCTTAAGGGTTTTCTTTATGTTTTCCTTGGTCGCCTTGTATTCTTTACCGCTGCCTTCGAACAGATCGGCCGCCACATCCTCGGTCACATGGGCGTAGATGAAATCCTGCTGCCACATGGTGTTGGGATTCTGTGATTTCCCGATATACAGCATGCCCACGGCGCCGTGCTTTACGGCATTGGACTGCTTGTACTGGTGATAATCATAAGGAACCCATGCCGAAAACTGAGCATGGTCCCGGCCCACCGGAAGCCCCGGATCGACCAGCACGATCTTGCCCCTGACGTCCATGCGCTTGTAATCGTCATAGTTGAATTCGGGAGCGCTGATGCCGTAGCCCACATAAACCACCTCGCCGCTTATCGAACCCGAATCCGTGTTGACGCCCGGATAGAAATCAAGCGGGAACGCGTACGGCTTGTGCATCACCAACCCGCCTTCCTCCGTGGTCTGCAGCGAGAGGGTTCCCGCCTCCTCGATGATGGTGTACGGCGAATGGAACGACTGAAAATAGGACCCATTGTCGCCGTAAGGCTTGATCCCCCATTCTTCCAGTTTCGACGCCACCCAATCCGCGGCCAGCAGATACTCCGGCGTGCCGGAGAGCCTTCCGTTGTATTTTTTCGATGTCAGTTCCACGCAGTAATCATAAAGCTCGTGACTGGATATCGTGTGAAACGTTTTCAAGAGCTGTTCTTCGATCCCGCCTTCCCCTTCCGGAACCTGGGCTTGCGCCGTCATCGCGATACCGGCGGCGAACAGAGCCATAACCAAAATCGTTCTCCATGGTTTCATGCCGTAAACCTCCTTCTCATCCGGAGATCCCCAAATAAATCTCATCTCCATTTAACGTAATAATATTGTATAGCAAAACCGGTGAAGAGTAAAAAAGAAGTGACGAACTCCTTCTATCCGGATCTATCTATAAACAAATGATGATGTTTTATAGATCTTTTTCATGAATTCAGGAGATTTCCCCGAACATGATCACTGAAATGTCGCCATTTGATCGCGGTCGGCTTATTGCCGGTTTGGATTTTGCCCGCCCTTATTCATCCCCTATTCATATTTCAAAGAATCCGCCGGATTGGCCAGCGCCGCCTTGACCGTCCGAAAGCTTACGGTCAGCAGGGCGATCACCAGCACCAGCGCCGCAGCACCCACAAACGACCATGCCGAAATACCGGCCCTGTAGGCGAAGTTCCGCATCCACCTCTCCATGGCGAAATAGGCGACCGGCCAGGCAATAAGATTTCCCAGCACAATCCATTTGGTGTACTGCTTGGACAACATCATCACCACGCCCGCCACCGTCGCTCCCATCACTTTGCGGATCCCGATCTCCTTGGTCCTTTGCCCGGTGATGAAAGAGGCCAGTCCCAAAAGCCCCAGGCAGGCCAGGATGATCGCCAGCACGGAAAAGGCCACGAATATTTTTCGTGTCCGCTCCTCCGCCTGGTAAATCTCGGCAAAGTGATCGTCGAAAAACTCATATTCGAACGCCTGGTTGGATGAAACCTGTTTCCAGGCCTTCTCCATAAAAGCCAGGGTTTCCCGGACGTTTTCGGGCCGGATGCGGACTGCCACATTGCGCCCCCCTCCCCCTTCAGGTCCGAAATAATGAATGATCATAGGCGCTATCTTGGAGTGAACGCTTTGGTAGTTGAAATCTTTCATCACACCCAGGATGGTGAATGTCTGCGACCGGTCCGGGGTCGGGCCTACGGAGATGATCTGTCGGCCGACCGGATCGTCGATACCGAAATCCCTCAGCGCCGCCTCATTGATCACCGCTCCTTCCCTGTCCGCCTTGCGGGTCGAATCGAAGTAACGCCCGGCCGCCATCTCGATCTCATAGGTCTTCACAAAATCGGCATCCGTCACATAGGTGCTGAGCAGGTGACTTTCTTCCCCCGCGCTCCCGGCCAACGAATAAACCGAGCTTCCGAAGTCTTCCCCGAAAAGCTGATTGGTATTGGTTGAATTGATGATTTGAGGCGACTTCGCCAACTCCTGCCGGAAAGCATGGATCTGCTCCCTCAGATCGTCGGTCTTTTTTACGATCACGATCTGCTCTTTATTGAATCCCATGTTCATGTTCCGGATGTAGCTCATCTGACGCGAAACCACCAGGGTGCCGACGATGAGAATAATCGAAATCGCAAATTGAAAAACCACCAAAACGCTGCGCAGGTTCGATTTTTTGCTCCGCCCCGCGTTTTCGGTTTTAAGCACCTCCACCGGTTTGAAGGACGCCAGAAAAAATGCCGGGTAGATTCCGGCCGCCAGCCCGATGACCACCACCATGAGCAAGAGTAACGGGATCGCGGCCGCCTGCGAAAAGTAAGGGATCGACAGCGCTTTGCCGCTGATGGAATTGAAGGCCGGCAGCAGCAAATGGGCGATCCCCAGCCCCAGCAGCATGGCCAGGAAGCTCATCATGATCGTCTCGCCTAAAAACTGACGCATGAGCTGCCCCCGGTCCGACCCCAACGTCTTGCGCACACCGACTTCCCGCGCCCGCGTCGATGAATGGGCCGTGGCCAAATTGATGAAGTTGATAACGGCGACGATCAGTATTCCCAGCGCGATGAGGGCAAAAATATAGACATAGGTGATATCACCGTTGGCTTCCAGCTCGAATTCCAGGTTCGAGCGTAGATGGATGTCCCGCATCGGCTGTATGAAATACCCGTACTTGCCTCCGGATTCATAAAACTGCTCGATGTTTATCCCCAACGCCCCTTCGATCTGCGGCGCGACGTACTTTTTGACCAGGTCGTTGACACGGTTCTCGAGATTTGTGGCGTCGAAGCCTTCATGAATCACAAAATAAGTCAAATAATTATTGGATATCCAGACCGGGCTGCGGCTGCTTTCATAGGTGGAGAGAGATGCGAGGAAATCATAATGGAAATGACTGTTGCGGGGGGAATCTTCCACAACTCCGGTGACCTGATAATCCCGCTGTTTATCGGAATTCACCGTTTTGCCGATAGGGTCTTCTTCTCCGAAGTATTTTTTCACCATCGACCGGGTGAGCACGATCGTGGCCGGATCGACCAGCGCGGTTTTGGGATCTCCCTGGATAAAATCGACCGTAAACACATCGAAAAAGGACCCGTCCACCCAGAAAACCTTCTCCTCGCTGAAAACTTTATCCTCGTATCGGAACACCGGAAACCCGGAATGCTGGATCCGGGTGGCCGCTTCGATCTCCGGATATTCATCAACCAGCGTTTTCGCCATGGGAGCCGGCGTTGAAACCCCATAAAATCGGTTGTTGTTGACAAATCCGTCAAGGCCCACCCGAAAGATCCGGTCTCCCTTTAAGTGAAAGTCGTCATAGCTCAGCTCATCCCGGATAAAAAGCACGATCAGCACACAGCAGGCGATCCCGACGGCCAGACCGAACACATTGATAAACGAGTAACCCGGGTGTTTGACAAAATTACGCACCGCGGTCTTAAGATAATTTTTCAGCATAATGTCCTCCACAATGAGAAACTTGGGATGTAGAACTCTCGGACAATCTCCAATCTGCGATCATTTTCATTCATATAGACAGACGAATTTCCAGATGGAATTGTTCACAAAAAGATTATATTTACAGACAGGATATGCGCACACAAAAGCCCCGCGCTTTTATATGTTCGGACGTGATAAAAACGGCGGCTCCGGATGCACCGGAATTATATGATAAGATACTTGTCTGTCAGCTCAAAGCCTTCCCGGCTCAACACAACATCAGGAGCGATATCTCTCACCCGTAAAGATTCCTCGACGGGCCTTCCCAATAAACCTGCTCTACTTGATGCTCTCTACCGATAAGTTATGTTTTCCCCGCGACGTAACATCCGGATTGACGTCCAGCTTTAAAAGCTCCGGCATATTCCCGATCTCATAGGCCGTCAGATAAACCAGCTTGGCCGCTTTCAGCATTTTCTTGTAATCCACCAATTCCAAAACATCCCGGGTCGTGTGGTAATCCGGCGTGAAACCGCAGAAAAACCACACCGAAGGGATCCCGAACCTGATGTGGGGATACTGGTCGCTGCGGTAATAAACCCGCTGCGGGTGGGTGCGGTTGGAATAAATGTAGCTGAAATCGAAATCGATGTGATATTCCTTGTTCACTTTATTGATCGCGCCGTCCAGCTCGGAGCTGAGCATGTCCGAGGCCACGAGATAAAGACTGCCCGGGTCGTTCCGGCACAGCATGTCCATGTTGAGACAGGCGCTGATCTTTTCGATGGGAACCGGGCAGTTGTTGACGAACGTCTGGGATCCTATGTATCCCCGCTCTTCGCCTGTAAACCATGCGATGATGACCGAACGCTTCGGCCTCTCGACCATAAGCGCCTGCGCGATCTCGATCAGAGCGACCGTGCCCGATCCGTTGTCGTCGGCTCCGGCCATGACCTCGCCGTTTCGCACCCCGAGATGGTCGTGATGAGCGCACACGACGATGTATTCATGCTTCAATTCTGGATCCGTGCCTTCCACAAGACCCAGGACACTGCGTGTGGTGTCCGCTCGCTTTTCAACCTCGACCCTAAGCTCGATCCGTTTCTCCGGCAGGTTTTTCCCCGGGACCCGGCGGCCGCTTGCGATCTCACCGAACATCGCGCTCAGCTCCTCCTGGGATATGCCGAGTATTTCACATCCGGCCCGATGGCTTATCTCCCCACGCGCAAAGGAAGCGGGGGGCGCTTGCGTTCCTCGGCCTGCACCGGCACATTGCGGTAGCGGACCGACTGCTGCGAGGCGTAGGAAGCCGCCATCCTTCCCCGTGCACAGCACCAAAAAGAACAGCATCCCTGATAAAGACAACCGTTTGATGTTCATAACCCCTCCCTCTTCTTCAGTTAAGACTCCGGTGTTCGGATCAACCGGGAGCGGCAGCGTTTTTTTTGCGGGGTTTCAGGTCCACCCTTGCGGCAGGACCTGACTTCTCCGGTTTTACGTTAATTAAAAAGGCTTGCGCTTTCCATGAATCGGATTTAACGCTCAATCATCTGAAAATAATTTTAATGGAATCATTCCCCTGAATTCAAGCCCGCCGCCTTCTCGATACTCAATCGTCACACGCTTGACAAGGCCGTTCTTTAAATGTCCGGGCTGCCACCGAATCATAAAAGGGCATTCCCCCCGAATGCCCCGAATGCGGCTTCAAACTGCCGAAGATAATGCCGAGTTTCTGATCCGTCACCCGCGCAGATCCGCTCCATAATCAACTCTCTTTTTATCCCGTGTTTCTTTTATGTTATATTATCTTCGAAGCCGCAATCCTATTCGGAGGTGCCCGCATGAACATTGAAGATTTTCAGATGGAACGATGGCAGTCCATATGGGAAAACCAGGTCAAATACAATCTCGCCGAATCCGGACTCCACCCCCTGACCGCCGCCGACATCGTGCCGCTCGACGATCTGGAAGAGTTTCTCACCGGGCGCCTGGGCTACATCCAGACCAACGGCACCCCCGAATTCAAGCGCAACCTGGCCCGCTATTACCCCGAAACCGATGAAGACAACTTCCTCGTCACCTCCGGCTCCGCGGAAGCCAACTATCTGCTGATGTGGAGTCTGATCGAAACAGGAGACCGCACCGTCTTCATGCTGCCCAATTTCATGCAGATCCAGGGCCTGATGAACGCCTTCGGAGCCAAAGTCTCCAACTTCACGCTCCGCGAAGAGCTCGATTGGGCTCCCAGCACCGAAGATCTCAAGAAACTGATCACCAAGAAGACCCGGATCATCGCGATCACCAATCCCAACAATCCCACCGGCGCTCAGCTTACCGATGACGCCCGCCGTCAGATCATCGACCTGGCCGAATGGGCCAACGCCTGGCTGATTGTCGACGAGGTCTACCAGGGCGCCGAGCTCGAAGGCCCCATCACCCCCACGTTCTGGGGCGCAACCCCCAAAACCGTGGTCACCTGCGGGCTGTCCAAGGCCTACGGGCTCCCCGGGCTTCGGACCGGCTGGATCGTCGGCCCCAAAGATCTGATCGAAAACACCTGGCGCTATAAAGACTACACCACCATCGCCATCAGCGCGCTCAGCGACCGCATGGCGCGCATGGTCATGGAACCCAAAAAGCGCTGGGAGATACTGGAGCGCAGCCGCGGCATCATCAAGGAGAACTGGGGGATATTTCAAGCCTGGATGGAGAAGCAGAACGGCCTTTTCTACTGCGTCCCTCCCAAAGCCGGCGCCATCGCCTTCCCCCGCTACGATCTCGACATCGGTTCCACCGACCTCGCCCACAGGATCCGCAAAGAATGCAGCGTGCTCCTGCAGCCGGGCGATCAGCAGGGAATCGACAGCCACCTGCGCTTCGGCCTGGGAGAGAGCAAGGAGCGTTTCGAAACCGCCCTGGATCTCGTGGGCCGGGCGCTTAAAGATCTCACGAAATAGGCAAAAAAAAAGGCCCGGATTTCTCCGGGCCTTTTTCTTTGATATACCCTATTTCATCGTTTCACGACGCACGTAATCATAAACGGTATACCGACCGTTGCTGTGGAATTGGTGACAGCCTCTTATTTTCCGGAAGAAATCCGGCGTTATCTGACCGATCTCGCGTTCCCGGAATGTCGATGGAGTCAGCTCGGTTATTTGAGCCAGAGTCAGACCGGCGCCGTAGGCATTGAATCCCTGTTTCTGCCTGACCCTTACGGGCTGACCGCTTTCGGCATCGAGCAGCCCGCCGTTCCTTGCGATCGTGCCGTTGAATACCAGGGGATTTTTTTCATGTGGAATCCAGTTGTCGGAATAAGGATTTTCGCTGTGATAGGCAAAGAGCTGTGAACCATGATCGCTGTTCCCGCCCGCAGCGAGATTGGTCAGCAGCCACCATCTGGATCGATACTCGAACAGCATGGAGTCGACGGCTTTTACATCGCTGAGGATGTCTTTTTGATATTCCCATTGCAGGGGATATTCCACGCATTTATAAAGCCGTATGGCATTTGATTCCCTTGTTTCCGGAACCATAAACAGATCTCCCCGGTATTCGAAAACAAAGGGAAACGACATGTGAAACGGTTCTTCCAGAACGGGACCGAGAATCCGGTAATTTTTCTTATCGATTATTTCAATCGCCGCGATGCGGCCCTTCTTTTCCTTGAAATGGTAATCTTCGACAAAACATATCGTCTTTTCATCTTTGGTGACGACGAAGGGATCGGCGAAAAATCGCCCTGCAGGATTTTTTATCTCCGTTCCTTTTCGCAGCACCGCGTCTCTCCAGGGACCGGGAGTAAACGCGACCCCCCACCTTAGGCCCTTCCGCAGGATAATACGATTCACAACCCATCCCGCAAATTCCCGGAGGGTCATGAAAATATATTTAACCGTTTGTGCCGACGACGGCGTCCTTAAAAGCGTTCCTCCAAAAGGCGTCCTTTCTTCCGGTTGTGGAAGCGTCCCATGTTCCGCATATTCCAGAATAATCTTTGCCATATAGGGATTGCTTTCGTTAAAGAGTTTGACGATATTCTCCGTATAGGATCGGCAGGTGGAGACTTCTCCCCTGAACAGCACCTTTCCCCCATCCAGTTCTTCCGTCAATATCTGAATGACGAACCCGGTCGATGGTTTTCGATAATAAACTTCCCAGAAAGCCGCCGGTCCTCCGCGGTTCCAGCGGTTGTCGCCGTGATGAAAGGATATGATCCCCTCTTTGGCTGCGCTCAGGATTTCCCCCCTAAATATACCCGGAGCATTCCCGCGAATAATGATATCGAGCCCCAGGGATTTTATCCTCTCGATATCTTCGTCCGAATAGCGTACCGAAAATCCCGAGGAAGAGACAATCGGGTTCAGACGGACGGGTTCATTCGTGATGAATTTTTCCAGGCTCCAGACATCACGATGTTCTTTTACCCTGGGGAATATCCTGGAAAGGATCCCGCCCTCCCCATTCGCCGTGAGCATGAAAAATATCCACGCCGCAAATCGCGGCACGCCCTGCGTTCGCATCCTTGCCTGGGCTGCCCACCGCTTTTTTAACGCCGCCTCCCGGTTCAGCATGAAAAAGATCTCTACCGTTCCGCTCCGCGCCAACTTTTCCACTGTTTCGTAGAGATATTTACTGCCGTTAAGCGACCTGAGGAGAATCCCGACTCTCTTTTTCAAACCATTGTCACCCTGCTTCCGCATTGCTTTCTCTCTTTCAATGTATCATCCAAACAGCATAAAAAAAAGGCCCGGATTTCTCCGGGCCAGACTAAATTGGTTGGGAAGGGGTAATACTATCCTCTTCCCCCATACCTCAAGTTTCTGAGATATATGGTTTAAGCGCCAAAAACATCCATTTTTAACGTATACTCAGGTCCCCCCTGATGAGTCCGAAAATCCCCTCTACCTAATTCCGTGCCGGAGACACCGGCGTCGTTTCTCCGGTTATGTTTACGATCGCAAGCGATGTCGCGGTTCCCACCGCCGCCACCGTCGCGACCCCGCCCGGTGAGAACAGAAACGGAATCAATCCGGCTTTCCGTTTGATGCACTCACACTCGCCGCCTTCGGCGTTCCACTTGTAGCCTTCATCGCATTCGCCGTCGACCGCCGGAACATACGACTCCCCTTTCGGGCAGCGTTTGTCCTTTTCACCGGATTCACCCTGTGTCTGTTCCTGCTCCTGTTCCTGAACCAGCGTGAACACCGCCTTGCCGATCTCTCCGTCCTTGATCCCCAGCATGGCGTGGATGTTGAAGTTGCGGTCGGTTTCGGTACGTATCCCCGCCATATAAAGCGCAGCATCGATATCCTTAAGCGTCAACATGCCCAATTCATTCGAGCCGCCGCTTTCGATCACTTGCCCGGATTCGACATTCTTAAGCACCAGCACCGCATCCGCCACCGGCGTTATCTGATCCCGGGCATAGACATAGCCTATAAGGCTTCCTTTTCCCGTCTCCTCCCCCCGGCCCTGCAGCGGCGCTAAAAGAAGCACCAATACCAATACCGAAAGGATAGAAAACAAATGCCTTTGTCTGACGTCAATCATGATCCCCCCTAACTGACACTCATAATGTAATGCCAATTCCCCTCAATGTAAACATTTTCTTTTTTTATCCTGGATTATTCACGGGCCGAGATTATGGTAGCGACTAGGAAGCGGCCTTTGAAGGCGTAGTGAGCTACGTCGAACAGGCTGCGACGAAGTTGATGCCGTGAGATCGGCTCGCCCGGAGGGGAATAAATGTCGATTGTTTTTGATTCTAAGTTACGATAAAAAGTTACAGGCTGATCCGGATGGAAATATCATTTAACATATAGATATTTAATATCTTACATAAAGTATCGACATTTTTTATGTATAATTCAGGTTAGTGATATTTATACCCTCTCTACTTGACTCTCAGCCTGACCTCTTCCAACACGACATCGCGGTTGATTACACTTATATCCAGCCGGTTCCGGCCGGCAAGCGGATCGACTTCGATTTCCAGTCGATCATCTTCGAGGTATTTCTCCACCACGATCATCCCGTTCAGCACGACACTGATTAGAGGCGGCGGATTTTCATTCCCTCTTGCGATTCTAATTTCGATTGCGGTTTTTTCTCCATCCAAAAAGATGTCCCGTCTCTCCATCCGTCCCCGCTTAAGTTTTTTTTTAAACCGTATCACTTCGGGTGAGAGACATTCGGCGATCCTGGCGTTCAGTTTCCTAAGCTCCGCGCTTTTATCCAGCCGCGTGTAATTATCGCGCAGCCGCAGCATGGCTTCCAGGTTCCGCGGATCGGCATCGAGCGCCAAGCGGTAGTACTCCACCGCATCGTATAGATAATCCGCCAGCTGATGGGCATTGCCGACCTCGATCATCACCGCGGCATAATCCGCGATCCGTTCCTTAGGGATCAGGACAAGGCTCTCCCTGATGCGGCCGCCCAGCCGCATGGAGTCCCGGAACCGGTTCTGCCGGTTATTGAGCCTGACCTGAAACGCCGTTCGCTCCAGATCATCAAACCCGCCTTCCTCCTGTCCGGATAAAAATCCCCGTCCCTGCAGCATCTGTTCCAGGTCATCGAGTTCCGCCATGGAATCTTCAAGCTCAAGATACTCCCGCAAGCAGGGACCGATCTTCTCCCATTCATCTCCTCTCCGCAGCTGACACAGTCCCAGCTTAAGCGAGACTTCCTTCTTTATTTTGCGGTACTCTCCCAGCTTGATCATCGTGCGCCCGATGAGATTCTGATAGAACTTCAAACTCTTGATCAGACCGGAACACGCTCTGTAATGTTTGGACGCCTCCTCATCGTTCGCACGCATCCAGTCGCGCTCGGCCTGAAGATATTCTTCCTGCGCCCTTTGGAACCGAAGGTGCTCCGCCGCGGCCAGAGCCTGCTGTCTTTTCCCGCAGGAAAGCGACTTCGATCCCAGAAATTCCGCATACAGGCGGAGCGCCCATTCCTCCTCGGGAAGGACCGCTTCGATCACGGCATAATCCTCGACACTCAGCGCCCAGCCGTGCAGAAGCTCAAGCAGACTGTCCCTCTCTCCGGAACAGGCTGCCTGTTTGAGAATCCCCCCCGCGAAGTTTTTCTCCTCTTCATTCAATCGGTTCCAACGCGACAGATAAATTTTTGCCGTCTCGTGGATGATCTCTTGGTTATACCCCGCAAGCCGCGCCGCCTTGACGAATTCATCAAAGGCGGTAAGCCCGCGCTCATGTCCCATAAAATCGGCATACTGCAGCGACCTCCCCAGGCTGTAATGAGCGGCGGCATAGGCCGGATTAAGCCGCAGCGACCGCGTGAAATAATCCATGGACTCTTCAAGGTATTCGCTGCTTGTGTTTATATCCTGGATACGGCTTACGGTGAGGCTGAAATTGACCTTGCCCAATTCATAAAAGACCCTGTCGTTATAGGGGTGGAGACGAACGGCCTTTTCAAGCCGCTCCTTTTTAAGCTCGAGGTCATCCGTTTTGCCGGCCCGATAGTAAAGGTGCTGATTCCAGTAAATAAGCACGGACAGCGCCGACAGCACGCACAGTCCCATAGCGAGCAGTCCGTTTTTAAACCCGTGTTTCAATCCCATTGGGTCAATCGCTCTTCCCTTTGCTCGTACCGTCTTTTTTCCGCGACGTCCAGCACACAAACCAGGTTACAACCCCCAATCCCACGATCACCAAAACATTCCTTACGAAATTCATCTTTCCCTCATGCACAATTATGATATTGAATCAGGCCTATTCACATTCAGAAGAATCACCAAATATCCGTTATAAATATCATCGCCATAATTTTATGAATAGGTTTTATTCTTATCGCTTGCCTTGTAGAAGCACACAACCATGGTCAGCGACAGCACCACTGAAAACAGCACCATGTTGGCCGGGATATGCAGATTGAAATCCGTGATTCCGTGGATCAATATCGCCAGCACCGCAACCATCCCGCCCAATCCGACTCCCTTTACATAAGGACGGTTCCTCACCCTCCAGATAAGAAACGCGGGGATCAGCATCATCAGGATGCCGCCCAAGAAAAGCGCCATCCCGATAACACCCAACTCGGACATATATTCCAGGTAGTCGTTGTGGGCGTGTTCGAGGCGGTGTCCCTTAATTCCATTATTTTCATAGGCGGGATATATCGATGCGAATGTGCCCAATCCCGATCCCATTACCGGATAATCGCTTACAATCTCCAAACTATTGCTCCAAAAAACCGGGCGCTCGGAAGCCAGGATCTTATCCATCGAGAACCGCTGCAGCGTGGCGTCGATCCCGGCAAACATCGCCAGAACGGTTATCCCCATAAAAACGACGCCCAGAAACCGCTGCATCGCCCGTTTTCTCTCCACTCCCCGCTTGAAATAAAGCACCCCCAATTCGATAAACAGCAGAAAGGAGATCACCACAAGCGAGATGCCCGAGCGCGACTGAGAGAAAATGATCGCCAGTGCCAGAAAGACCACTCCCATGGCCAAGAGCAGATTGCTGTAGATTCCCTTCTCTGAAAGCTTCAGCAGCTTGTCCTTCCACCTGAGACCGCTCAGCGAAAAGAATCCCGAACGGGCCAGAATCAATCCGAGCATCAGCGGGATCGTCATCTCCAGGTATCCGGCCAGATGGTTGCGGTTGACGAACGTGCCGGTCACATAACCCTGGTAATAGATCTTTTTGTAAAAAAGGATGCTGGGATTTTTACTGTAAAGTTCGAAGAAGCCGTAAAACGCCTGAAAGAGCCCCATCCCCACGATCACACCCAGGATGCGGTTTATCTGCCTTCGCGTCCTCACGGTCCTTAACACCAGCCAGCCCAGCAGTATATAGGCGAGAATCTCCAAGCTCATTTTCAGCGTGTCAAAGGGCACGAGAGAAAGGCTCAGGAATCCGCCTGTTTGAAATCCCGGATCGAACGATTGGTAAAAACGATAGGTTCCAGGTGAAAGGATTCGCACCAGAAACTTGGGCCAGGGCACTATCTGAATAATCAAAAAAACAAACAGCAGTGAAAATAACCGCTGCGGCCACCGGAGCGCCTTGCCCATCACTCCGTTCATAAGCGCCTTATACGGCATGACGAGATAGGCCGCCGTCATCGCGAAAACCGCCAGCACGATCACCAGCACCGACCACTCGTAAACCGATGCTGCGGGCAGCGGGCTGAATATCAAAACGCCGTAAATCCCATACTCTATAAACGACCGGCAGAAGCGATTAAATCGGGTTGTCGGTTTTTGCACCCCGTTCCAGTCCGACTGCGCTTTCCCCAAAACGGCGAAATCAGAGGCATTTTTCCCCCTCGGTTTTGTTTCTCCGCTCTTTGATTTTGTTTTCGCTTTCTTTTCGGCTTTTTTCTTTGCGCTTTTTGGGGATTCCGTGAGACTTTTTCTTGACCGCGCCAGCTCGATCTCTTCCAGCTTCCGCTTCCGCTCCGCTGTCAAGGATCTTTTCTTCCCACTCTTTTGCACCTTGACTTTATATTTCTTCACCATTTCGTTCATTAAATTGCGGTTAAAGAATAATGTTTATCTAATATTTGAATGCTTTTTCAAACCGAGGAAACAGTTTTTATCGGATGATTCAGTCATCAGGGAAAAAGCACCTTCACACCGCCGCCATCATAGAATTGTCGTTCCCGCTTTACCGATCACTATCCTGCCGGCCATAGTGCGATCCATAGCTGTGGTAATATCCCTGATAATCGTACTTATTGCGGATTCGCGCTTGATTGAATATCACACCGCTGACTTTCGCCTTCCCCCGTTGCAGTTCCTCCACCGCGCGCTGAAACTGCTTGCGCGGTGTTTTTTCAGGCTGGATAACCAGGATCACGCTCTCAGCCAAAGTTCCCAGGATCCTGGCATCCACCACCGAAAGTACGGGCGGTGTATCGATCAAAATAAAATCAAATCCTTTTTTCATGCCTTCCAACAAGAGCTTCATCCGCTGAGAGTTTAAAAGCTCAGCCGGATTCGGCGGAACCGGGCCGCTTGGCAAAAGCCATATGTTATCGATTTTTGTTTTCTGAATGATCTCATCCAATCCTATCTTTCCTACCAGTAATGTACTCAATCCCTTGGTATTTTTTCCCTTGAACAGCCGGTGGAGGCGCGGTTTCCTCAGGTCCGCATCGATGACCAGCACTTTTTTCTCCAATTGCGCGAATGCCACCGCCATATTGGCGACGGTCGCGGTCTTTCCCTCCATGGGCAGGGTGCTTGAAAAAACCATGATCTTGGGCGCCTTGTCGGCATGCGACAGCAGGATCGATGTTCTGACCGTCCGGTAATCCTCGGCAATAGAGACCCGCGGGTGCAGATGATTGATAAATTCGATTGCCTTTATCTCGGGAAGCTCCTCTTCATCGCCCTGCTTGTTTCCGTATCCATACATGTATCGACTGTAATACCCGGGCCTTTTCTTCTTTTTATCCTCATGCGAAAGATAAGGGATCAAGCCCAAAGAAGGCAGCCCCGTCAGCCTTTGCACGTCCTCATCGCTTTTAACCGTGTTGTCGACATACTCG
>CAYSQW010000043.1:0-29895 GCA_964433135.1 uncultured Eubacteriales bacterium | reverse complement strand
AGGTGGTTCTCAGCCATCAGACCGGGGTTCGAATCCCCGTAGCGCTGCCACTCTTCTATCACTCGCAATCCAAGACCACTCTTGGGTAAATCAAAATTCTCATTTTCCTGTTTGACATAGAGACCGAAGGATTAATCGTTGATTTTTATCGAAAAGGCGGTATTGCGGTGGAAAACGTGTGGGTTCGATAAAAAATGCAGCCTTTATTATAAACAGCAAGGTGTTACCATGATAAAAGTTGTATTAGTATGACTTTTTCCCGATTCTGTCCTTCGAGAGAAAATTAACCACGGAAACCTCCCGGAGGATTATTCCCCATCGCGAAAACATAGCTTGAGTTTTATATGTAACATGAACTTCCTGAAGATATTATGCGGGAGATGATCTGCCTATTTGTTAAATTTCGTTAATCCATGCTAATATAGGGATGTGGTTTTTCAACGGCATGGAAGTGCCGTAAGAAGAAAATGAAAAAAGAAACCGCGAAAAGAATCGAAAAAATTGGATGAAAGGGGCTTAACGTGAAAGATCTTATTGAATTGATAGCCAAATCATTAGTCGACAATCCGGATCAGGTTAAGGTTTCCCAGTTGGACGGGGAGCAGACGGCGATCATTGAATTGAAGGTGGCTCAGGAAGATATCGGCAAAATCATCGGTAAACAGGGAAGGATCGCCCATTCCATCAGAGTGATCCTCGGCGCCGCCGGGATGAAAGTGAAGAAGCGATACAACCTTGAGATAATCGATAAGGTGTAAAACGAGAGGATAATAAAACCTAGATAAAACGGCGCTGTTGATTATATGGGAAGCGCGGGGTGTCTACTCCTGCCGCGTGCAGCCCCAGCTTCCCGTATTGCTTTCACTTAGAGACCAGCCTTCGGCGGTGAAGGTTCCATTCATATCGAAGACCGCTCCGATGAGGACGAATTTTCGCCAATTCGTATAGGAAATGGTAATGGTGCCGGTGTCGTTGGTCCAGGTTCCGTAATTGCCTTGGTTGTCTGTAAACGTTCCCGAATTCAGGTCCGCCCCCACAAACGTGATGGAAAATTCGAAGTCAACCTCGCTCGAAGTAGTCCACTGCATCTGAGCGTCCCAGGTCCCGCGGATATCAATGAGTTGGGCCGTTAAACTGAAATTATTGTAAAGCGTGATGGTGCCGCTGCTGGACGTGCGGGACGTGCTGTAAAGCACTTCCACGGTTTGCATCGGATCCACGGGCGAATAGTCGAAGCTGAATTCCGTCAATTCCGGATAAGTGTAGGTCCCTGTCCCCGGGGTTCCGGTTACTCCCTCTTCGACAAAGACGCTGACTTCATAATCGGGAACGCCGAAGTTGCAGCTGCCGAGGAGTATTATTGATACGAGAACTGCTGTCGTGATTCCAAATCCAGCGAATTTTGATCTTTTTATTGAGGCCATCTCATTTTCCTTCCGAATCGGTGTGTCCGTTCCATCTTGTTCGTATCCCTTCATGGAGTGATCGTCCATTCATATTCTTTAACTTCCGTAATATCCAGGGTCGTGGTCGCCAGGATCGAAGTTTCGCCGTTTCTTACGGCATTCAAGGTGATCAGCCCAAAGGGAACTTCGGTGACATGCTCGCTTTTTCCGTTCTGGAGCTCTCCGAGGAACTTGTTGCCGGCATAAATCATCAAGGCCTCTCCGTATTGATTGGTTACCAGGATCGTTGAAGGACCGTCCACGGCCCAGTTGAAGTCGAATCCATCGTAGATTTCATAGGTGTCTTCGGCAACCACGAGGCTGGATCCGTTTTTTATGGCCTTGAATGTATGCGTTCCCTGATCAATCTCTTCAAGGGTGGAGCTGCTGTCGTAATCGACGGTGATTTTGAACTCTTCGTCCATGTAGACATCGATAACCGTTCCGCATCCGTTGATCACAATAACATTGGCTTTATCCGGCCCGGTGTTTTTGTTGCATCCGGAAGAGGGGAAGCATAGGATTGCCGCCAGGATTGCGATTCCCGCCCATCCCGACTTGCTGCGCTTATTCAATCTAGACATGTATACCTCACTGCGAAGAGATGTCATTTATTTTGCCCTTCGATATCCGTTTCGTTCACAACCGGATCATTGTCACCATATGTGTTCCAGGTAAAGGAATCGATCCTCTCCTTATTCTTAAACTCGCGGAATCTTTGTTTTCGTTTCACCTCGCAAAAAATCACCCTTCTATAATATCAAAAACACCTTCCCGGTGTCGCCCTTTTCTTTTCATGGGCATCCGTTTCCCTTGTAGGCATGCATGTTTTTTTTGAGATTTCGGATTAGGTTTCCGGGTTGTCCTTCGTTATTCAGGCCTCTCTCCTGTATAATATCGGATACACTGAGGCATTCGATTGAGACTCTGGACCTTCCACCCGAAATATCTTGATTCAAAGGGATTGGTCGCTCTCTGGAGAGAAGGACTTCTGGCTCAGAAAGTTCTTCAGGGATTGACCTCGGGATATGCCGTGCACCCTCAATTGGAACGCTTCCGAGGGCATCCTGATCCCATAGCGGCGATAGGCTCATATCTTACAAAAGTTCATGAAGAAGCCTGCGTTAGACGGTATGTGTTCGATCGAAAGAAGCTGGTCTCCTCCGGTCGAACATCTCCGATCATCGAGACCCGGGGGCAATTGCTTTATGAATGGAAGCATTTTTTAACCAAGTTGCTCAAGCGCGACGAATCTCGATACCTATCGTTTCGGTATATAAAGAATCCCATGCCCCACCCGTTGTTTAGAATCGAAGAAGGAAGCATCCGTTCCTGGGAGCGGATCGGCGCATCAAACCGAAGATGATTTCTATTGGATTTTCAGCCCGTCAAACTTTACAGGTTCAATGAATCCCGAAGAAATCATTCGACCGTGAATTCTATTTAAAAGAGATATTTGCAATCTCAAGAATTTTGGATTACATTCTGAATCTAATGCCGCCTTCAAGGGTGTGCATGGATCGCCGATTATGGATGAATCAAAGGGGAAGAGAGTTTATGGCTCCACGTCGAATCCGATTCGACCCCGCAATAATGAAAAGGGAGATGTTATGAGATCGCATTTTAAACGGATTTTCGCTGTACTGCTGTTCTGCTGCCTGTGTGCCTTGCCGTCCGCCGCTTCGGACGATACTTCCGGCAGCGGGTATCACGACTATCAAGCGCTGACGCAATCGCTCAAACGGCTGCAGGCGCAATACCCCAAGCTGCTCAATTTGTCTTCGATTGGTAAAAGCCGGCAGGGAAGAGATATCTGGCTGCTGCGGATAAGCGGGCCTCAGGGGCCTTCTTCCCTGGAGAAACAGGCGCTTTTGATATGCGGCAATCTGGAAGGCGACCACGTTGTGGGCAGCGAAGTCGTTCTGGGGATAGCCCGGGATTGGGCGGAAAGCTACGGCAAGGATGAAAATGTCACTCAAATTCTCGATCGGCGAACGTTTTATCTGGTGCCTCGTTTGAATCCCGATGGGGCGGAGTTCTTTTTTAAATCTCCCCGAACGGAACATCCGGGAAACCTCAGTCCGAGGGATGAAGATTATGACTGGGCTGTCGATGAGGACGGTGCCGATGATCTCAATGGAGACGGTTTGATTACGATGATGCGGGTTAAGGATAAAGAGGGAGAATGGGTCATCGATGAGGAAGATCCGCGGTTGATGCACCCCAAAAAACCTGAATCTCCGCTGGAAAGCTTGTATGCCCTTTATCCTGAAGGAAAGGATGACGACGGCGACGAAAGGTACAATGAAGACGGTCCCGGTGGTTTCAATATCAACCGGAATTTTCCTCACAATTTCGGTTATACACCCAAGGGAGTCGGCGTATACCCGGCTTCCGAGTCTGAAACCCTCGCTCTTCTGAAATTCATGACCGACTACGATTCCGAATTGAAAACTCAGCCTCATAAGAATATCTGCGGTGTGCTGTTGTTTTCCAAGTTCGACAATCTTGCAGCCGGTTTCGGGATAGAGTGCGGGAAACCGGTTTTCCCGGAAGTCCCAAAAGAAGAGTCGGTCGACTCGGCCGTCCGGATGATGATGTTCGGCAGGGAAGAAGGACCCGATCCGGCGAGACGCCCGGCCAAGGATCCTCAGCCCAAAAAGACGCATAAAAAAGATGAACCGCTTTATAAGGAGGTCGCTGAAAAGTATCGCGAGATGACCGGGATCTCATCTGCGCAGTCGGGAAAACCCTTTGGATCGCTTTTGGAATATGCGTATTTTCAGTACGGCGTCCCCGCTTTTTCGGCCAATTTGTGGTCATTGAGATCGGAAAAAGCCCCCGAAGCAGGCGGAGAAATGAAGTCTCCGGGGAAATCCGATGCGATCCCCGGTAAAAACCCGGGAATACAACAGCCCGGCAGGTTGCGGCCAACGGCTCGAACCGGAGGCGATTCCGAAGCCTCGGCTTCGGGGTGGGATGGAGAATGGCTGGATTGGATCGACAAACAAAATGGAGGCAAGGGATTCGCCGTCTGGACGGAATATGATCATCCCCAACTCGGCATGGTGGAAATCGGTGGTTTTCAACCTTATCTTCGAGTCAATCCGCCCGAGGATACACTCGAAGAACTGAGCCGTTCCCATGCCGAATTCGCCCTCTATCTCGCTTCCCGGTTTGCGGAGATCTCGATGGATGCTCCCGTGGTTACCCGGAAATCCTCCCGTTTGTTCGAAGTTAAATGCATGGTACGCAACAACGGAGCTTTTCCTTATGTGACCGCGATGGGAGAACGGACGCGCAGGATCCCGCCTATTCTCGTAAGGATGAATTTTCAGCATGATAAAGAGATGGAGCTCTTCGGGGGCGGCCGCCGCGTGGATATACCCAACCTTGAATCCAAGGGTGAAAAAGAGCTGACCTGGCTGGTGATATCCGAACCCGGAAAGGCGGTGGACATCGTTCTGAGGGCTCGCAACGGGGGAGGGACCATCAGCCGGAAGGCGGTGCTTCGATGAGAAATCCCAAGAGGAAAAATACAATGAAGAATAAATACAATAGATTCCGAACGATTATGACGCTTGCGGCGGCCGGAGTTCTGCTCTTTTCCCTGACCGCAGCCTCCCAAGAGTATTTGCCGCGAAAATGGAATACCCGGAAGGTGGAGCTGTCTTTCAACCGGTATTATGACTGGGAAGAGGTCGAAGCGGCATTGCGCAAGCTGGAGAAGGCATACCCCAAGTTTTTGAAGCTGAGGTCGATCGGAAAGACCTTTCAGGGCCGTGAGCTTTGGTACATGACGATCAATAATCCGGACACCGGGGATGAGATGGGCAAAAGCGCCCTGTACATCGATGCCAACATCCACGGCAATGAAGTCCAGGGTGGAGAGATAGGCATCTATACGATCTGGTACCTGATGGAAAATTATGCGCATAACGATTACATCCGCCGGATCGTGGATGAAAGGGTCTTTTACATCTTTCCCTCCGTCAATCCCGATGGGCGCGACCTGTGGCTGCACAAGGGAGGATCGGCTCGAACCGGGCAGGTCCCTCAGGACAGCGATAACGATGGGTTATACGACGAGGACGGCGCCGAAGACCTGGACGGAGACGGCGAAGTCGGATCCATGTTTATCAAGGTCAAACCGGGAGAGGGGACCCACCGGATCGCCGATACGGGCGATCGCCTGGTGCCGATCAAAAAGAACCGCGAAGGCCTCGAGGATGAGTTGGGCGATTATAAGTTTATCGGCCCGGAGGGAACCGATAACGACGGAGACGGCCGCTACAACGAGGACGGGGGAGGCGGATACGATCCCAACCGGGATTGGCCTTCCATGTGGCAGCCGGGATACATCCAGGGCGGCGCGGGTGAATATCCATTTTCCTGGCCGGCTTCCCAACACACCCGGGACTTTTTTTACAGCCATCCCAATATCGCAGGAGTGCAGGCTTTTCACAACAGCGGCGGGATGATCCTGCGCGGTCCCGGAGCTGAACTTCATGGAGAGTACGACCGCAGCGACATGGCCGTGTTGGATGAGATCGGCAGGAAAGGCGAAAAGATCATCGAGGATTACCGTTATATCGTGATCTGGAGCGGTCTGTACACCGTATGGGGCGGATTTATCGACTTCACTCATGACGGCCTGGGAATCTATTCCTTCTCCAATGAACTGTGGACCTCGCGTTCGGACATTGATGGCGACGGAGAGATCACCGAGGAGGAAGAAGCATTTTTCGACAAATACATCGACCTCGACAATACGGCCGTGCGCATGCACGAGATCGAGCACCCGCAGTTGGGAAAAGTCGTTATCGATCGGGATGTGACCAAGCTGAGCGGCAGAGTGCCTCCCACATGGCTGCTTGAAGAACTATGCCACCGCAACATGGCGTTCTGTCTGCTGCATGCATGGGAGATGCCGAAGCCGGAGATCAAACAGGTGAAGGTGGAAAAAGTGGACGGCAAGCTTTACAGGATCAAAGTGACGCTTTACAACTCAAGATTGATGCCCACCATGTCGGCGACGGCGGTAAAAAACAAAGTGCAGCGCCCGGATATTTTATCCATTGACGGTCTTGTAGAGGTTTTGGCCGCGGGAGTTGATCCCAGCAGCGCTCTGCCGGCGGGAATACCGGCTCGCTACCTGCGGTATTTTCGAAGTCGGATGGGAACTTCAGAACTGCAGCTTCTCGATCAGCCCGATCTTAAAAATCTTAAGTTGACCCGGGGATTGTCCGGGAACAGCGAAGCGAACTACGAGTTTCTGGTGGAGGGCAAGGGATCGATCACGATAACTCTCGACTGCCTCAAAGGAGGCAGGCATACCAAAAAGATCACGCTTCCATAGAGATATCGCGGGGGGCTCGCGTCGCGCGAAAGATCGTTGGAGCTGCGGCCGCATTTCCGCGGTCAGTATCCCCGGGGCGGAGCCGCTTCCCTGACGCAGCGAAAACCCTGTATGGGATTGCGGTTTTCAGGAAAACTGCCGTTTCGATTGGCCGCTCTCTGGTAGTAAGCACTGTCCACCCAGCCACCGGCACGCAGGACACGGGATGTTCCGGAATCCGGACCCTTCGGATTGCGTTTGGGGGAGGCGGCGTAATAGCGGCTGCCGGAAAACCAGTCCGAACACCATTCCCAGACGTTGCCGATCATCTCTACCGCTCCGTAAGGGGAAATATTGTTTCCCGTCACGAATCCCTGTTGGATCGAGCCGTTGTAGAATCCCACCGGAGTGAGTCCGGGTTCATAGGGATCGCCGCTGTGTTCGTAGTTGGCCATGGCTCCGTCTATCGAATTCCCCCATGAAAAGCGGCGTTGATCGGTGCCGCGGGCGGCTTTTTCCCATTCGGCTTCTGTAGGGAGGCGGTAGGTCCGGCCGGTTTCAGCGGACAACCATTCGCAGTAGGCGGCCGCCTCGAACCAGCTTACGCCGACAACGGGAAAATATTCATTGCCCGGCAGCCCCCCGCCGTGAAAGCGGGTGTCTTCCCAGTAACGGGGACGTTCTCCGTATTCACCGAAACCTCCGGATTTCCAGAAATCCGGATCGGTGTATCCTCCGGCTTTGATGAACTTTGCATATTCCAGGTTGGTGACTTTGTGTTTGCCGATATAATAGGTGTCGAGATAAACCCTATGAACCGGGACCTCATCGGCGTCGCCTTCGGAAAAATTGTCGCCCATCTGGAATTCGCCGGCCGGTACGATCAGATAATCTCCGTGTCCGTCATTGCGGATTTCCGGGTTTTGCCCCCTAACGGATGAGGACAGCAGCAAAACGAGCAGCGCGAAAACCGGATATTTTATCGTTTCTATTTTCATCGGTCATCTCTCACGGCGGGATCTTCCCGTACGCACCGGAAACCCGTTGCGTGGCTTTTGACGTGAGGGCCTCGTTTGTGTCGACTGGCCGCGCGTTGGTAGTATGCGCTGTCGATATAACCCGCTGAGCGCAGAACCCTTGAGGTACCGGTTTGGGGGCCGCGCGGATTCATCGTCGGCGATTCGCTGTAATAGGTGCGGCCGTAGAAATCGGCGCACCATTCAAAGGTATTTCCGG
Source organism: uncultured Eubacteriales bacterium (assembly GCA_964433135.1). Classification (GTDB taxonomy): domain Bacteria; phylum Acidobacteriota; class Aminicenantia; order Aminicenantales; family Aminicenantaceae; genus CAYSQW01. The sequence continues at coordinate 21,876 of CAYSQW010000043.1, read as the reverse complement.
TCATATCATAGGCGCCGCAGGGAGCGGCATTGTCTCGCGTCTGGAGACCGTTCCGTATGCTGCCGTCGTAAGCGCCTGCGGGCTTGAGTTCCATGTCTTTCCGTTCCATTCCGTAATCATAGTTTGCGCGGCTTTTATCGATCTCATTCCCCCATGCATATCGGCGCTGATCTGTACCGCGGGCGGCTCGTTCCCATTCGGCCTCGGTGGGGAGGCGGTAGGTCCATCCGGTTTCGGATGACAGCCATCGGCAGTATGCGGCCGCCTCGAACCAACTCACTCCGATCACGGGGTAATTCTCATTGCCGGGGATGCTTCCGCCCTTGTGAACCGCGTCATCCCAATGGGCGGGAGCACGGCCGTATTCCTCGAATCCTCCGGCCTTCCAGTATTCCGGTTCGGCATATCCTCCGGCTTTGATAAACTTTGCATATTCCAGGTTGGTGACCTTGTGTTTGCCGATATAATAGGTGTCGAGGATCACGGAGTGAACCGGGATTTCATCCGAGTTGCCTTCATCGAAGTTGTCTCCCATGAGAAATTCCCCTCCCTCCACGCGAAGATAATCCCCGAAACCGTCGTTCACCACGGTTTCGGGGCCGGAACAGAAGGTCCCGGCGATAAGCAGGGTGAAGATGGAGAATAGCCTTAATACTCCGTCGATATTGTTTTTCAAGTGCCCTCCCAGACTATTGGTTTGACGAACCTTCACTATTAATATCGCGTCGGCGGAAAAAATGAAAGCGAAAAATGAGAGTGCTCCGGTTTTCTCCTCTGGAATATCTTGACATGCCGCCTCCGGCTGTTTTAGTATTTTCTCGGATTGGAAACATTGGAATCCACACAAAATCTTTATACGCCCGCCGCTGTAGTCCGTTCCCCAGCACTTCCTCATGCTATGGTCTGTCATGGCCGTGTGATTCGCCGTGAGCCCGTTCGCTCCATGTTTCGCGCGCCGATTTTTTCAGCACGCGTGGTTCTGAACGGCTCGGTCCCCAATTGTTTTTTTCCGATCCGCGCCGACCGCATTCGCGGAGGCGGTTTATTCACCCCGGTAAAGGAGGAGCCTGATGAGGCATAAGATTTTTCGTCATTTTCATGTTTATTTGGTTTTAGCTGTCTTGTGTTTGAGCTTGGCGGCGCCTGTCGCCCTGGCCCAGAACAAGATCACCACTCCCGAGGAATTCTTCGGTTTTCAGCTCGGCGCCGACAGAAAGATCGCGCGCTGGGATAAGATCGTCGAGTACTATGGAGTGTTGGAAAAAGAAAGCGATAAGCTTATAGTCAGGGACATGGGGCCTTCGACCGAAGGCAACCCTTTCCTGGTGGTCATTATCTCTTCACCTGAAAACCTGGCTAACCTTGACCGTCTGCAGAAAATCAACGCTTCACTCAGCGATCCCCGGGGGATCTCCGAAGCCGAGATCAAAAAGATGATCAAAGAAGGGAAAGCGGTTATGTGCCAGTCCATGAGCCTGCATGCCACCGAGATCGGAGGCACGCAGATGGCGCCGGAACTCACGTATGATCTCATTTCCCGCACGGATGAAGAAACCCGGCGGATTCTGGACAACGTGATATATTTCATGTTTCCGAGCTTCAATCCCGACGGACAGATCATGGTCACGGACTGGTACCGCAAGACCCTGGGGACGGAATACGAAGGCAGCGGTCTTCCCTGGTTGTACCACAAGTATGTGGGGCACGACAACAACCGTGACGGCGATTTTCTCAACATGATCGAATCCGTTTACGCCGCCGAGATCATGTACCGCGATTGGGTTCCCCAAGCATACATCGACCATCATCATATGGGAGGTTACGGCGCCCGATTGTATGTTCCGCCTTACGGCGATCCCATCCGTCCCTACGCGGATCCCCTGATCTGGAGGGAACACAGCTGGTACGGCGCTCACATCGCCTATAAGCTCGAGGAAAACGAAAAAACCGGTATCCTGAATGCCGCTCAATTTCCCGGCTGGGGCCATTTCGGATGGCACTGGATCACGCCTTTTCACAATATCGCCGGTATGCTGACCGAATCGGCCAGTGCAAAATTGGCGACACCGCTCTATGTTCATCCTGAACAACTGGAGGGAGGAGCCCGGCAGTTCCCAAAATATGAAGCCCAGTCCACTTTCCCTCATCCCTGGCCGGGAGGATGGTGGCGGCTGCGTGATATCGTCGAACAGAAGAAAATAACGGCCTGGGCCCTGCTGGACCTGGCGGCCCGGAACAAGGAAACCGTACTGAAAAACGCCTATCTGAAAGCCAAACGGCAGACCGAGCGTGGAGCGGAGGGAACGCCCAAAGCATATGTGATCCCTATGATGCAGCATGATCCCCTGACGGCCGTCAAGATGGTGAACACGCTTCTCATGTCCGGCATCGAGATCCAACAGGCCCAAAAGGCGCTGACCGTCGGAGCCGTGACGTATCCGGAAGGATCTTTCGTCATCACGTTGGCCCAGCCTAAAATGGGATTGATCCGCAATCTGCTGGGGGAAACGCATTATGTCGATAACGAATGGACGCGTTCCAGGGACGGAGCGCCGCTCCGCCCCTACGATTCCGCCACCCATACCATGAATGAATTCATGGGGGTTCGCGTCGATCCCGTCGATCAAGCGGTTTCAGGAGACCTTGAAAAACTCACCGCCGCGGTTCCTCTCGAAGGAAAGGTGGATGGAGGAGCATCGGCTTTTGTTTTCGACGGCCGGTTGAACAACAGTTATAAGGCCGCGAACCTCCTGATGGATAAGAAAGCCGACCTGCACCGGGTGATAAAAAAGACGGACGGCCTTCGGCCGGGCGACTTCATCGTATCCAAGTGTTCCGTTTCGAACCTGGCGGAGATCGCCAAATTGACGGGAGTCGATTTCAAGGCCTTCAGCGGTGATCCCGAAGACGGCACCCATGCCATGAAACGGCTTCGGCTCGGGATGTACCACCGCTATTACGGCGGCAATATGGACGAAGGCTGGACGCGGTTTTTACTCGAGATGTTCGACTTCCCGTATACTTCCCTTAAGGATGCCGAAATCAAAAAGGGCGATCTCATAAAGAAGTATGATGTGATCGTGCTCCCGAACGATAATACCGGGATGATAACGGGAAAACTGACCGGGCGCTACGCCAGTCGTTTGGCCGAAATTCCCCCTGAATACCGCAGCGGGATCGGCACGGAAGGTGTCGAGGCCTTGAAAACATTCGTCAAGCAGGGAGGCACACTGGTCACCTTGGGGCAGGCGTCCATGTTTGCGATCGAAAAATTCGAGCTTAATGTTCGCAATGCCATGGAAGGATTATCCTCCAAGGAATTTTTCTGTCCCGGATCGACCGTCAAGGCCGAATTCGACAACGAGCATCGGCTGGGTTACGGCATGCCGGATGATGGGCTGGTGCTTTACTGGTCCAGCCCGGCGTTCGAGATCGTCCCCGGATCTCGCAACGAAGATTATGCCACTGTGGTCCGCTACCGGGATAAGGATATTCTGCGCAGCGGTTGGCTGATCGGCGAGGATCATCTCGCGAAAAAATCGGCCATGGTCGCGGCCAAGTACGGAAAGGGGGAAGTGGTGCTTATCGGATTTCGCACGCAGAACCGCTGCCAAACCCACGGAACCTTCAAATTGTTTTTCAATGCCTTGATGCGCTGAGGGTGGATTTAACACGAGGCACACCGTTCTGAGATCGGCGCTGATTCGAAAAGATGTTTTCAGCCGGGGGGGGGGAACCCTTCCCCGGCTTTTTCATGCATGACCCGTCGGGGATGTCAATCCGATCGATGCAGGTTCCGGTTGAGCCTCTGATAAAAAATATGCGCTGTTTTTCGGCCGTACCGGAAGACATCAACGACCTGTTCGGGCTGAATGACTTTGCAGTCCACATAAACCCTGTCGTATCTGCGGGTGATGAAGATGGAAAGCCGCGGAGGCAGCTCATGAAAGATATGCATGGGGCCTTCCGCACCGATGAATCCCGCTCTATTGTCCAGGGCGTATATTGAAAAATCGAGATCGTGCAGAGTGCGGAGAGAGGCTCTCCAAACTTCGTTCAAAGTGAATCCGTCATAAACCGTCGAAGTCGTACGCACGGTTTGGTGACCGCATGCCGTCATCAGCAGCAGAGGGATTGCCGCCAACAGGATGATCTCTCGTCGTTTCATGATCCGCCTCCTCTTTTGACCTTCTGACAACGATTAGTGCAGCAAAAAGCATGCCATCTTGATCCTTGTCTGATAGGGTTGGGATGGCTCATCGGCTGTCTTTTCGAACGGACAGACGGATAGGTCAAATGTCCCGGTTTTGATTCGATTTCAATCTCAGGTCTGGTTGTCCACCCCGGAGTGGTACGTTTCCAGGCGGTGTGGAGGAATGCTTTCGGTGAATCGACAATCTCCATCCCATTCGATATAGATCGGGGAGGGCCGCATACGCCGCGGATCGACTCCCAGGTCCTGGATGATGAGCCGGGTGACGAAGGAAACCTTGGTATAGGGGCTGGTAAGGTCGCTGAAAGAACGGCCCCGTCGGGTGAGGATGCGGTCTATGATGCTTTCATCCAAGCTGAAGACCACATCATAGAGCGTGGCGTGCCGGTTTTTCTCTCCGCTCAGCGTTTCATCGAGTGAGAGGATCGAGTATCCTTCACGGTAGCATGTATGATTGACGACCCTTGTGTTGCCGGTTGATATGCGGTCTTCACGGCTTCTCAATTCATCGAGGGAGGGATAAAATTCGGGAGCCTCGTATGTCATTTCCATGCGTTCCGCCAGGGCATTAAAAGTCGGGAGGTATCTGCCGGTTGGGCTCCAGGAAGCCCAAGCAGAGATGCCGCTGTCCTCGACCGCCTGGATCTGCGTGCCGATTTCTTCCGGTGTGTACCAGAATCCTTGGATCCAGGGGCGGATCGGTTTGTCCGTTCTTTTCCGCATTTCATCCAGGCTCGATTTGACGATTCGGTATGGGTATTGCGAGGGATGTTTCAACGTCAGGAAATTATCGGGAAAATGGGAGGGATACAGCATCGGGCACAGAACATCGACATGCGGGTCGATGTGATCCAGCACCTGCCCGACGCCGAAGTCTTCCGATTTCCATGCCGTTAGTCCGAAAAGATCGATGGAGAGCGCCACTCCCGCCGGCTTCAATCGGTCGTGCGCGTAAGCCAGAAACTTCCCGATGCATTCCGCGCGCGTCGTATCCTCCATGGAGATCGGATATTCGATCCGGGACATGTCTCCATCGCTCGGGAAGCGGATATAATCAAACTGGATCTCATCCACCCCGAGCTCTATCAATTCCAGACAGAGCTTGACGTTGTATTCCCACACCCGCTTGTCGTAGGGATTGGCCCAGTGAAGGCCTTTCCGGTCCGCCCACAGGCCTCCGGTTTGAGAATCCCTAACGCCCATTTCGGGGTGATGTTTGACCAGGAGGCTGTCCTGAAAGACGTCCACTTTGACGGCGGTTCGGATCCTTTTTTGTTTGAGTTTGGTGACGGCGGCTTCCAGCGCCGGATTTTGAACCGGAGCGTTCATGGCCGCCGCGGTGCGGTTGACCGCTTTCCAAAACAGGCGGCCTTTGGGATCTTTGGCATGCAGGACCGCGAGATTCATCCCCGAAGCCTGCATATAATGAACGATGGACCGGAAGCCTCTTCCCCCAAGGCGGGAGGAAGGGAAATAGACCCCGGACGTCTTTTCCGGTGGGGACTGCGCGGACGCGGCGATCGCGCAAACAAAAAATGGAAGAAGCATCCATTGGCGTCGGCTGGAAAGGGATTTACAAAGCATGGCGGGTCCTTTCGTTTTGACGAGTGATGACATCATTCATTGGGATCGTAAATTTCGCCTCCCGATTATAGACGAAATCGGCGGGAGAACCAAGCTTTGGGAACCGACGGTCCGGTTTGAACGATCCGTTTATTCGGTGAGGCGGCGGTAGATGCCGTCGATCTGATCCTTGAAGGCCGTCTCGATGATCCGACGCTTGATCTTCATGGTGGGAGTCGCGTGACCGTTTTCGTGGGTGAACGCAGTGGGCAAAAGCAGGAATCGCCTTATCTTTTTATACTGAGCCAGCGTCCGGGTGCGATCTTGAATGTGCGTGCGGAATAAAGCGATGACCTTCGGATTCCGGATCAGGTCTTTATGTGTCGTCCACTGGATATTGATGTCCTCGGCGAATGCTTTCAAACGATCGAAGGCCGGGACGATAAGAGCGGAGATGAATTTTCTGTTATTGCCGACCAACATGATCTGATCGATATAGGGATCTTCGCCGACCAGCATCTCGATGGGAAGCGGTGCCACGTTTTTTCCTCCGGAAGTGATGATCACGTCTTTCTTACGGTCGGTGATGGTCAAATAGCCGTCCCGGTCGATATTTCCGATGTCGCCGGTGCGAAACCAGCCGTCATCCGTAAAGACGGCGTCGGTTTCATCCGGCCGCTTGTAGTACCCCATCATCACCTGGGGGCCTCGAATCAGGATTTCACCGTCGGCCGCGATGCGGCATTCGGTCATCGGAAGAGGCAGCCCGGCGGTGCCGATCTTGATGGGAGAGATCCATTTATGCGTATGGGTATGGGTTACAGGGGACGTTTCGGTCAAACCGTAGCCCGTTAGCCAATCCACCTTCATGGCGATGAAGAATTCATGGATCCGGGTTGGAAGAGCGGCTCCTCCCACACCCGCGCATGTCAAACGGTTGAGCCCGAGGGATTTGCGGAGGCGTGAAAACACCAGAGTATCCGCAACGGCGTAACGGATCTTTTTCAGGGGGGGGAGGGGGCGCCCGGCGGCGAGGTGGGGAACGGCCTTGCGGCCGACCTTTTCGGCCCAGCGGAAGAGGGTTCTTTTCGCGAAACCGGATTTATCGACACGGTCCATGATCCCTTCAAATAGTTTTTCCGGGATTCGGGGAACGCAAAGCAGGGCCGTCGGCTGGATCTGCTGGAGTTCTTTCAGGATGTATTCAGGTCCCCGGGAAAAACAGATGATGCCTTCTATGTAGAGCAGATGATAGTAGATGATGCTTCTTTCCAGGGCGTGTGCGAGCGGCAGGATGGATAGAGCCGTTTCCCTGTCCGGATGGGGCTGATGGCGGACGAAATTGATGACCTGGGCCACGATGTTGCTGTGAGAAAGCATGACTCCCTTGGGGGCTCCCGTGGTTCCGGAAGTATACATAAGCGTCATGACCTCTTCGGGATCGATGCCTCGAATCCGACGGTCGATATCGATTTCCCGCAAATTATCCCGCCCGTCCGCGATGATGTCCCGGAAGCGAACCACGATCGGATCTTCGTTTTTGATGTCGTCAAAAACGATGATCTTTTCGAGTTTCGGCATTTTATCCTTGACTGGCAGGAGGTTCTCAACCTGGAGCTTTCCGCCGCAGAAACAGAATCTCGAATCGGAGTCGTTGACGATGAACGCGGCTTCCGCGGCGGAGTTCGTGGCAAAGATCGTGACGTCGCATCCGGCGGCGGAAAGGACCGCCAGATCCGCGAAAATCCATTCCGGACGGTTCTCCGAATAGATGGCGACTTTGTCGCCGGCTTGCAGACCGGAGTTGATCAGATAAGAAGCCGCGGCATCCGTTGTCCTCTTGACGTCGTCCCAGGAGAAGTCGATCCATTGTCCTGAGCGACAGGATCGCAGAAAGCAGCCTTGGTGATTTTTTTCGACGCGATTGCGAAAAATCGCCGGAAAAGATTTTTCTGAGTAATGCCGATGGTTGTTCACGTCTGGCTCCAGTTTGTCAGTGTATTATTTAACGGAAGCAGGCGGTATCGAAGTCTGCTTCGATGTATTCTGTCCGTCGGCGGTTTCCGGAGGAGGCCGTCAATTCAAAATATAACTTGTGAAAATACCACAAGGGGGTGATATTCGTCAATGGCGGGAACCATCCGACGGAAATCATTTTCGAAATCTTTTTATATCTTGATGTTGGAAAAAGAGCTTGAGTTCGACCGGGGAAAATTTATACTCTATATATAATATATCAACGAAAGGAATGAGAAAATCATGGCATACAAAGTAGACTGGCATGGGTGTTATACGGCGGTCGTAACGCCGTTCAAGGAAAACGGAGATCTGGATATCGATGCCTTCAATCAAAACATTGAACTTTTGATCGGAGAGGGAGTGGACGGGCTGATCGTATGCGGGTGCACCGGAGAAAGCTGGGTGCTGACGGATGAGGAACGAAAGGAATTGTTTCGGATCGGTGCCGAGACGGCGCGAAACCGCATCATCATGCTGGGCGGAACCGGGCAGATCTCCGCGCGGGCTACCATTGAAATGGGGCGGCATGCCCGGGAAGTCGGTCTGGATGGAATCATGGTGCTGCCTCCTCAGCTGGCGCTGCCCGGGGAGAGAGAGATCCTCCATTACTACACGAAAATATCCGACGGTGTGGACATTCCGGTATTGATTTACAACAATCCGCGTCGTCAGGGCGTCGATCTGACTCCGGGGCTGGTGGATCGTCTGGCGGATCTGGATCAGGTCGCGGCCATCAAGGAAAGCTCCAAGGACTTCGGTCGGGTTGCGGAGATCATCCGGCGGGTCGGCGGCAGGATCAAGGTATTTGCGGGGCATTCATCCATGCAGGGGGTTTCCGCGATCGTAATGGGTGCGGATGGATGGGTGGGAAGCCTCGACACCCAGCTTTTGGGCAAGGATGCCATTTCCATGTACCGGCTGCTGAAAGCCGGCAGGATAGACGAAGCGCGCCGAATACAGTATCGTTGTATCGCCGCCGAAGAAGCCATGAAGGGGAAAAATGTGGGAACCTTCCCGGCCTCGCTCAAATACGCCATGAACTTGTGCGGGCGTCCGGGAGGATTCACGCGCGAACCGATCCTGGCTCCCACGGAGGAGCAGAAGGCCGTCATCGAAGATGTCGTCCGGCGGCTGGGTTTGATCTGAACGGAGGAATACCGTGGATTCGCATATCAATGTTCTGGTATATAATCATATCCCGGCGTATTTGGACCGTTATGAAAAATTGCTGCGTGATGCGCGGCCGGATGTGAATTTCATGATTTGTCATGACAAGCGGGAGATCGCCTCGCACATCAACCGGACCGACGTCATCCTTTCGGGACACACGTTCCCGGTCGAACTCCTCTCCCGGGCGTCGAATCTCAAATGGATCCAATCCATCAGCGCCGGAGTGGAAAATTATGTGCTTTCCGGAGCCGTTCCTTCGCATGCAACGCTGACGAAAGTCACCGGTGTGCACGGACCCATTATCGCGGATTATGTTCTGGGGTATATGCTGGCGATCACGTTGAAGATTCGGGCCGGTTTGGACAACCAGAAGATCCGGGAATGGCCGTATTATGAGCCGGGTACGGTCAGGGGAAAAACCGCCGGGGTGATGGGCTTGGGCTCGGTAGGCTCGGTGATCGCATTCAGGCTTCATCAGGCTGGGCTAAAAGTCATCGGATTCGACGAACAGACGAAACATCTGCCTTTTTTAAGGGAAGTCTTTCTTCCCGGAGATTTGATGCATTTTCTTTCTCTGCCCGATTTCGTCGTGATGGCGCTTCCGCTTTCTCCCCGCACCAAAGCCATCATAGGCGGAGAAGAGTTAAAGGCCATGAAGACCGGAGCCTATCTATTCAACATCTCCCGGGGCCCTCTTATCCATGAAGAGGCGCTTGTCCATGCGCTGCGGACGGGCGACATAGCCGGCGCCGTCCTGGATGTTTTCGAGAAAGAGCCTCTTCCCAAGGATCACGAACTGTGGAACATGGAAAACGTCTATATAACGCCTCATATATCCGGCCCGAGCCTTCCGGAAGATGTCGTGAAGATCTTTCTTGAAAACCTGAAGCGATTCGAGATGAAGAAACGCCTTAAAGGAGTTGTCGATTTCAAAAAAGGATATTGAATATGAATTTTAAGTGCGGGTTTCTTTCCGGTCGCAAACGGTTTTGTGAAACGACGGCTGATGTAAAGGCCGGGAGAGAACCCCGATTGAAAGGAACAGTGATCCTAACGGGGATCCTGCTGGCGACAGCGCTTTTATTTCCCGGGCAGCAGAGGATGAAGCCGCCCCGGAGCACGATAAGCACGGGGAGCGTGGGAGGAAGCTGGTATTCCATCTGCACCACCATCGCCGATGAATTCAACGCCCGCGTGGCCGGGTATCCGCTGACCGCCATCCCGGGTTCGGGAGGCTTCGGAAATCCTATCCGGATAGCCCGCCGGGAGTCCGATATCGGAGTGACCTTCACTCCGTTCCTTCTCATGGCGCGCGAGGGGCAAGCGCCCTATGAGGAGAAATATTCCAACCTTCGTGTGATTTGCTCGCTCTCCTCCAACTACCATCATTTTCTCGTGGAGAAGGGAGTTGCAGCCGGGACCCTCCTCGACGTCGCCCGAAAAAAAATCGGTATCAAGTTGTGCACCGGATTTCCGGGAGAAGCCAATTATATCCTGCTGAATCTCATATTCGGGGAATTGGGGATGGAGGAAAGCGACATCAAGCTCTGGGGCGGCTCCCTGCAGCGAATCGGAACAACGGGCAAGGTCGATCTCTGGAAGGATCGGCACATCAACGCCATGCACAGTTTGATTCAGTATCCCGCCTCTTCGGTTACGGAAGCCATGGCCACGCGCGAAGGTAAATTGCTGGGGCTCTCCGAATCGGTTCGTGATGCGCTGGCCCGAAAATACGGGTTTATCGAGGATGAGATCCCTCCCCGGACATACCCCGGACAGCATGATCCCGTTCCGACCGTTCGGCTGGCCATGGTTCTTTTTGCTCACAGCGAGGTTTCCGAGGAGTTCGTCTACATTCTGACCCGGGCCGTAGCCGAGAGTGAAGAACGGCTGCGCCGGGCTTACGGGAGCTTCAAGAACTGGAGCGCGGAAGACATGATACGAAACCTCGATTTCGAGATACACCCGGGGGCGCTGCGCTATTATAAGGAACAGGGATGGATGTAACGGGAAAGGGTTATGGAACAGAGAGCGCTTAAAGGTTTATCGGCATGGGTTGTTACATTCCTGGGCGTGGTCATCAGCCTGCTGGTGTTTTTCACCGCATTCAACGGGGCGTTCCCTCCGCTCATCCAGCGGGCGGGTTTTCTGATGCTCATGATCCCGATGGTGTTTCTCACGTTTCCCGGCTCTTCAAAAGCCTCGCGGTCCCGGATCCCCGTGGCCGATATCCTGCTGGCTCTTCTTTCCGTGATTTCTTTCGGCTGGATTCTCTTCGATTACCAGCGGATCGCTTTCCGGATCGCATATGTGAGTCCGGTCACCACCCTCGATACGATTCTGGGGATCCTCGCCGTCCTGCTTATTCTTGAGGCGACCCGCCGTACGCTGGGCTGGATCCTGGTCGTGATAACATCCGTTTTCATCGCCTATACTTTTCTGGGGCCGTATCTGGCCGGGATGCTTGGTTTCCGGGCGTTTCCTTTTCGGATTTGTTTGGAGCAGTTCTACCTGGTTCCGGAAGGGATGTTCAATATCATGACCGGGCTCGCCGCGACATATCTTTTTTCCTTTGTGGCGTTCGGCACTTTCCTTCGCGTATCCCGCGCGGATAAATATTATATTGATCTGTGTATGGCTTTTGCCGGGCGTTCCAGGGGCGGATCCGCTAAAGTCGCGGTTCTGAGTGCGGCCCTGATGGGGACATTGACAGGCAGCACGATGTCAAACGTGGTGACGACAGGCAGTTTGACCATTCCTCTGATGAAAAAAAGCGGTTTCAAGGCAAGGGAATCGGCGGCGATTACGACGGCGGCGTCCACAGGAGGAGCGATCACTCCGCCGATCATGGGGGCCGGGGTCTTTGTCATGTCGGCGATAACCGGAATTCCGCTTTTAAAGATCATCGTGTACTCCATCGTCCCGGCGGTCATCTATTTCGCGTCCATCTACGCGATTATCGAGATCAAGTCGCGGAAATATGGGCTTCAAGGGCTTCCCAAAGCCCAACTGCCCAGTCTTAAAGAGGCGGTTATCAAGGGAGGGCATCTCTTTCTGCCGCTGATCATCCTGGTGGCGCTGCTTGCCATGGGCCGCACGCCTTTTGTCGCCAGCACGCTCTCCACGCTGCTGATCGTCGTGATGAGTTGGCTGCGTCGGGATTCACGCATGACGCCCGCCAAAATCGTGGAAGGACTTCGGGAAAGCGCAAAAAACATGATGACCATTACATCGGTCTGTGCGTGTGCCGCTCTGATTATGGGTGTTATCACACTTACCGGACTGATCATGAAAGTCACCTCGATCATCATCGTCGCCTCCGGGGGCGTTATCCTGTTTGCGCTGTTTTTGTTGGCCGTTGTCTCGTTGATTATCGGTATGGGCATGCCGGTGACGCTTTCCTATATCCTGATCTCTACTTTGGGGGCGCCCGCCCTGACCCACTTGGGGGTTTCCTTGCTGGCCGCTCATCTCGCGCTTTTTTGGTTCAGCCAGAATTCGACCATCACCCCCCCGGTTTGCATGACCGCGTTCGTGGCCGCTGAAATCGCCGGTGACAAGCATTTCATGAGAGTGGGGCTTTCCACCTTCAGCATCGCAAAATTCCTTTATGTCATTCCCCTGTTCTTTTTATTCACACCGCTGCTGGACGCTCGTATCGTCGGTCCCATACAGGTTCTGCTGCAGAGCCTCCCTTTGTTGATTGTGATCGCCGTGATAACCGAAGCCTTCTTTCTCTTGCGGCTGCGGGTGGGGGAATGGTTGCTGACCGGTTCGTCTCTGCTGCTGTCGGGAGCGGCCATGTTCCACCCGAATTTGGGAATCAGTATGGTTTTATCGACAATGGGGGCGGTGGTCCTGGGTACTGTTTATTTCATACAGAAAAATCGAATAAAAAAGAAAGACGGATTCGCTTTAAAAGCCGCATCATGACGCGTCGAGATCCGAATCCGTACGATTTGAGGAGATTGTTTTGGAACATACGGATGTCGTGGTCATTGGAGGAGGCATCATCGGATCCTCCGCCGCTTATTTTCTGGCGAAGAAGGCTACCGACCTGATCCTTCTGGATAAAGCTGAAATCGGCCGTGAGGCCTCGGGTTCGACGGCCGGCACCATGTCTTACCAGAACAAGAAACTGAAGCTGATCCCGTTGGTCATGGAAAGCCAGTCGGTTTGGCGGTCTTTGCAAAGGGAATTAGATACGGATATCGAATATCGTCAGCCCGGTGGATTGCGGGTGGCGGAATCTTCCGCCCAGGAAGCCAAGCTGAAACGTGATGTCGAAAGTCAGCGGGCTTTGGGAGTGGAGGTTGAAATCCTGGGGAAAGAAGAATTGAAGCGTGTCGCTCCCTATCTCGGGGATTCCGTAAGGGCGGCTTCTTTCTGTGCCCGTGATGCCAAGGCCAATCCCCTGAAAGCATCGCGGGCCTTGGCGGCCGCCGCGGCCGCCCGCGGCGCCCGGGTTCTGGAAAATGAGGCGGTCACCGCGATCGGCATTGAAGGAAGGCGGCGTTTTATCGTCCGCACCGAGCGTGGAGAGTATTCCTGCCGAGCCGTTCTCAATTGCGCGGGCGTTTGGGCGCGGGACATTTTCACGATGCTCGGACTGGATGCGCCGATCACTTTGGATACCATGCAGGTTCAGGTCTCGGAGCCTGTGCCCAAACCGTTTCCCCATATCATCACGCATGTCGAGGGACATCTTACCCTGAAGCATGTCGACAGCGGAAACGTCGTGATCGGCGGCGGGTGGAGAGGCATCGGAGATGCTCGAAAAAACATCAAATTGGTCGATTACGAAAGCATGCATGGGAATCTGCAGGCCGCCGGACGGATCATACCGCTGCTTAGGCAGCTGAATATCATCCGCTGCTGGTCGGGTTTGGAAGGGAGGACGCCGGATTTTTTCCCCCTGCTCGGCAGCCTGAAAAGCCACCCCGGTTTTTATTCCGCCTGCTGCACCAAGGGAGGATTCACCCTGGGGCCTTTTCTCGGCAAGATGCAGGCGGAGCTCATCACCTCCGGAAAAACACCGTTTCCCCTGGGTGAGTTTGACGTCAATCGCGTGTTCCGCGACTGAACAACCTTCACACCTCGGTTTTGACTTCCCGACACACGGATTCCAGCGTATCCGCAAGCCGGTCGATGATGGCGTCGATTTGATCTTCGGTCGTGATCAGGGGAGGAGCGATCATGATTCCGTCTCCGGAGATACCGTCGACTTGGCCCGTGGATCCGGAGGGATACAGGATCAGGCCCCGCTCCCAAGCCGCCTCGGCGATCCGCCGCGTGAATCCGATTTGGAGAGGGAGAGGTTGGCGGGTCTGCTTGTCCCGGACGAATTCGATGCCGGCCATGTATCCGATGCCGCGGACGTCGCCGACGAAATCGAATCTATCCAGAGATGATATCTTTTCAAGAAAAGCGGAGCCGGTCCGGGCCACCCGCTCGATGAGATCGTTATCCCGCATATAGTCCAATATGCCCAATCCGACCGCCGCGGCCAACGGATTTCCCTGATAGGTGAAACCGTGAATGAATTTGCCGAGCTTGTCCTGAAATTCACGGTAGATTTGTTCCCTGCAGATGACCACGCCGATCGGGAAATAGCCTGCTCCCAGTCCTTTGGCGCCGGTGATGATGTCGGGGACCACCCCATCGTGATCGATGCCGAAATTTTTGCCGGTCCTGCCCAGCGCGGTCATTACTTCATCGGCGATGAAGAGGATGTCGTATTTGTCGCAAATCTTCCGGATAACCCTGAAATACCCGGGAGGAGGCGGGACGACCGTCAGCGCCGCGCCGACCACAGGTTCGGCGATGAAGGCGGATATGTATTCCGGTCCCAGACGGTTGATCAACGATTCCAGTTCCCGGGCGCATAGAAAGTCACAGGACTCCGGTGTTTGTCGGTAAGGGCATCGGTAGCAGTAGGTGGGCGGGATGTGAGGAAAATCAAGCAGATAGGGTTGGTACATTTTTCGGCTCATGGTCCGGCCGCCCATGGAAAGTGCGCCCAGAGTGGCGCCGTGATAGCTGTTCCAGCGGGAGATGACAAGGTGCTTTTGGACTTCTCCGCGCGCCGTGTGGTAAGCGCGCGCCATTTTAACGGCCGTTTCATTGGCTTCCGAACCTCCGGAGACGAAATAAACGCGATTAAGATCTCCCGGAGCCATTGCCGACAGGCGTTGAGCCAGGGTGATGCCGGGCTCATGTTTGAACTGGGTCCCGTGAACGTATTCTACGGTTTTCGCCTGCTGCGTCATGGCGGCGATGATCTCCGGGATGCAGTGCCCGATATTCGACACCAGAGCGCCGGAGGAGGCATCGATATACCGGTTCCCTGAGGAGTCGAAGAGATAGATCCCTTCACCGTGATCGATAAGCGGCAATTTTTTTCGTTGGCTGCGGTAAAAGACGTGATCGGTTTCGGCCATTCTGCTGCTCCTTTTCCGTTCCCCCGGACTCGAGCGGAGCCGGGGCGTTTCCATTCGATCTATCGCATGTTTTATATCCAAACGGCTCCCTGATCCGCTCCGGAAACCAATTCCCGGTATGCCTTGAGCATGCCTTCGATCGGGCGCTCGGGGACGATTTGTTCTTCGAGGCGTTGTTTTATCTGATCCGGCGTGAGGTGCACGTCAAGCTTGCGCTCCGGAATGTCGATATCGATGATATCTCCGTCTTGAAGCGCGGCGATGGGACCTCCCATCCATGCCTCGGGACAAACGTGCCCCACGCAGGGACCTCTCGTGGCGCCGGAAAACCGGCCGTCGGTGATCATGGCGACCGAGTTCTGAAGTCCTCTTCCCACCAGCATGGCGGCAGGGATCGAAAGCTCGCGCATACCCGGTCCGCCTTTGGGGCCTTCATAGCGAACGACCAGGATCGAACCCGGCCGGATATCCTTGTCCAGCAGAATCCGGCGGACCTGTTCTTCGGAATCGCAGACCACTGCGGGCCCGGAGTGGCGTTGCATCCCGCTTTCCACTCCACTCTGTTTGACTACGGCTCCATCTGGGGCGAGATTCCCGCTCAGTACGGCCAGACAGCCTTCGGCGGCTAGAGGTTTCAGGGGGGAATGGATCACTTCGCCGTCGGGGTCGGGCGCGGCCTCGAGGACCTCGGACCATGAAGGTTCGAATCCCCGGGCTACGGAAACGTCGAGTTGATCACGGATGGCTTTCATGGCCGCCGCCACCCCTCCCGCCCGGTGATAGTCAACCAGATTGAGGGAAGACGCGGGCTTGAATTTCGCCACCAGCGGAACCGAGCGGGATAAACGGTCTATATCCCTCAAACTGAGCTTCAAGCCGGCGGCCGACGCGATGGCCGGGAGGTGCAGAGCGGCGTTGGTCGATCCTCCCGTCGCCATGATCACCTTGGCTGCATTGGAGAGACCGGCTTCATTCATGAACGCCGAGAAGTCGGTTTCGCTGTGCACGAGCTGTACGATGCGTTCTCCGACATCGCGTGCCTGGCGAATTTTGGCGGCGGCGGCGGTGAGCAGGGTTGTCGAGCCCAGGGGAGCGGCGCCGATCGCCTCAAGAAATGTCCCCATGGTATTGGCCGTGCCCATCATATTGCAGGTCCCTTCAGAGGCACAGATGTTCGCTTCCCATTCCAGAAGCGTTTCGTCGTCGATCTCGCCGCTGATACGTTTTCCTATGGCTTCCTTGAGATCGCAGGTCACCATGTCCCGTCCGCCCACGCTCCAGGGAAGCATGGCGCCGGCGGTAAGAAACAGTGTGGGCAGATTGCAGCGGGCGGCCCCCATGACCATACCGGGAATGATCTTGTCGCAGGAAGCCAGGACGACCATGCCTTGAAAGCCGTGCGCTTTGACCATCGCTTCCATGGAAGCGGCGATCAAATCACGCTGAGGAAGAACGTAATGCATTCCCGGGCCCTGGGCCATGCCGTCGCAAGGAGCCGGAAGATTGAATTCAACCGGGGTTCCCCCCCCCGCCCAGATCCCTTCCTTGACCGCCCTGGACAGCCGGTCCAGCGGCAGGTGTCCGGGGTTCGCTTCGGTCCAGGAATTACACACGGCGATCGCGGGTTTTCTCAGGTCCTTGACACGATAGCCTACCGACTGCATCAAGCCGCGGTAATAGGCTTCGGTGATATCCTCCGGTTTTCCTCTTATGGGTTGTTTCATGTTCTCTTTTTCTCCTGTTCGTGGTTCCTTGATATCGGCTGGGGCGAGGGAACGGGGGCTTGGGAATCCCCGGCTCGCACACGCACACCCAGGACCTCCTCCCAGACTTTGATCATGGCGCCTTTGTTCTCGGCGCCCAATCCCCGGGACAGCGCCAGCTGGTAGGTCTGAGTCGCCGCCGCCGTAACCGGAAGCGGAATGCGGTTCCGGCTGGAAATTTCCGCGGCGCTGACCATATCCTTATAAGCGCTGTTCAAGGCATAACCGGGACCGAAATCGTCCTTTAAAATGAGCGGGGTGAAAAATTCCAGGGCAAAGCTCCTTCCGGTTCCCGTCGTCACCACGTCACATACTTTTTCGGGATCGAGTCCCATCTTTACGGCCATGGGAAGGATTTCCGCCATGGCCGCGGCGCTGATGTTGAAAAGCAGTTGATTGACCAGCTTCGTGAGCTGTCCGCTGCCGCTTCCACCCATATAAAGAACCTTATTGCCGATAACGGAGAGCTGATCCCTTACCTTGAGAAAGGCTTCCTCCGGTCCTCCGACCATAATGGTGAGAGTACCGGCTTCGGCCCGCGATTTCATGCCGGATACGGGAGCATCCAGAAACAGAATGCCTTTTTCACGCAGCGAGGCCGCGATCCCGCGGGTGTCCAAAGGATGCGTGGTTCCAAGATCGACGATCAAAAGGTCCCGCCGCTCGCAGGCCGTGATTCCGTCGACGCCGAAAAGGACGGATTTGACTTCTTCCGTTCCCGGCAGACTGAGGAAGATTCTGTCCGCTTCCCGAGCCATGTCCCGAGGGGTTTCGACGGAGGAGGCGCCCAGATCGATAAGCGGGCTTTTGCGGTCATCCCGACAGTCGCAGATGAACACCCGGCATCCTGAACGGATAAGATTGGCGGCCATGCCGGCTCCCATTTCTCCCAAACCGATAAATCCGACTTTCGGCTGCATGCGCGTCTCCTGTTTCATGGGTTAATGTGTGGAACCGGTTTTCCGGCTCTGGAAATTATCCATTGTATAGATAATACTTGCAGGTTTCAATGGGATTCCGGCGGCGGATTCATTTTTGAATAGGTGACCGGAATCAATTAGATCCTTCTCCCTGAGAAACATTCGCCGATATGAAAAGAAAGGGCTTCGGGATCAAGTTTGGCAGGTAGGGCAGATATAGCAGGATCCTCCCAGATAGCTGATCTTTTGGATGGGCTCTCCACAGCGCGGACACGGCTGTCCCTGGGTTTTCCGATCCATAAGAGGAACGTAGCCGCCGGGATTGCCGAAAATATCCTTTTCGCAGCAGCGCCCGCATGCATGGATCGCCTGTTCGATGACCTGCTTGACCGAGGCGTAGAGATGCGGTACTTCGTCTGATCGGATTTCTGAGACCTTTCGCTTCGGGCTGATTTCCGCCTGGAACAGGATATCCTGTAGATAGCCGTTTCCTATGCCGGCAACGCTTTTCCCATTGGTGAAAAAGGTCTTGATGCTGTCCTTTTCCTTATCCGGGTATGTTTCGACCGCGCGGAAAAAATTTTCCAGGGTGAAATCCGATCCGTTCGGGGATAGTGCCCGGGCGCGCAGCCGGGTCCATTTGCTGTGCTTCCATTCCGTCAACGTGGATAGGAAACCCCATCCCTGGATGGAGATCGTCAGGCATGATTCGTCATCGAATACGGTAAGCAGGTGATGCTTCTTCGGTGCTTCGCTTTCCGGATCGGAATACAGAACCTTTCCTCCGAATTCATCGATGACAAGCGCTTGTCCCGATTCCATTCCGATGTGAATGCTTCTTCCTTTCGAGGAGACTTCGCCGACCGTCTTTCCCACCAGCCAGGCCGTGAGCTCTTCCCGGGACGGCTGGTAGGTCACCCATTTATGTGCTCCTTCTCCGGTCCCGGCTGCGATCATTCGCTTCCCGCGGATGGTTTCATTCAGATCCATTGAGATGGAGACGGCTTCGGGCAGTTCAATCATCCTCCCTCTCCTTCCTTGAATCTTTCATGGAGATGATCAACGCGCTTCAAAAAGCTTGGAGTGGAACGATCAAAAAGAATCGGCCGATAGTCTCTCTTTCGATAGATAGATCTGTTTTTGATGATTGCATGGACGCATTTGATGAATCGATGATCAGCCCTCTTTCAGCACCATTATTTTAGCATCGGCGGGGGAGAAGATTCAAATATGTTTTGCGGGAATAACAGAAATATTTCGTCTGCGAAGCGGATTCCCTCAGAAGGGTGAAGACATCGCCGTAATAATCCGCATATTTTCGAAACAGATCGATTTCGCGCTGCTCAGGCTGGAAAAGGAGAATATCGGCTTGGCATTCCCGAGTAAAAATTGACAGGGGATAATCAACTTTGTATAAATAGCGTATATGGGGAAGGAAATCCGCTGAGCTTCCGGGACTCGGGATGCACATAAAAAGGGATCAATCGGAACTGAAAATAAGGGGTTCCGATAATAAGAAGGAGGGCAATGTGAAAGCCACAAAGATTTTGATTCATTTTGTTTTGGTTTTATCGACCGCGATTATTCTGACCGCCGGGGGGACTCAAAATATCAACCGGGAGTCCTGTACTCCCTGCGGCGGCGTGAGGCCCTTGGACGGGTGCACGGTGATCATGGTGGGAAAAAAAGCCTCCACCGACGGCTCCGTGATATCCACCCATACCTGTGATTGCGGATTGTGCGACTGGACCTGGCGATATGTCCCCGCAGCCGATCACGAACCGGGTTCCAAACGCAAGATCTATCATATCAACCAGTTTCGCACCTGGCCTCCCGATAAAGGCTTGAAGTGGGAAATGTATAAGGAGGACTACACGGGATTGGACATTCCGGAGGTGGCCCATACCTATTCCTATACCCATGGGGCCTTCGGCTATATGAACGATATGCAGGTGGCGATCGGGGAATCGACCATCGGCTGCCGAAAGAAGATGGAGAATCCCACTCCGGCCGCTAAGTTCGATATCACTATGCTGACGTTGATCGCCATGGAGAGGTCGCGGACGGCGCGCGAAGCCTGCAAGATCATGGGAGAGTTGGCTGAGAAATACGGTTACGGATTTACGGATACGGGGGAGATGCTGGCGATGTCGGATCCTAATGAAATGTGGGTATTCGAAATCATGCCGGTCGGTCCTCTGTGGACTCCCGAAAGTAAAAAATCGGGCGCGATCTGGTGTGCCCAAAGGGTTCCGGATGATCATGTCAGCGTATGCCCGAATGAATCGCGCATAGGGGAGATTGATCTCAAGAATACGGGTTATTTCATGGCGTCTTCCAATGTGATCTCGTATGCCGTCGAACATGGGTTTTATGATCCCGAAAGCGGTGAACCCTTCAACTGGAAAAAAGCCTATTCGCCTTCCGAAGCCAGCGCCGCCGCCAGCGCGGGGGCAAGGGCGAGGTTGTGGCGTTTCTTCGATCTGGTCGCGCCGTCCCGTAATTTCAGCCCTGAAATGCCGAACATGGATTTTCCGTTCTCTGTAAAACCGGAAAAGAAACTCTCCGTCCATGACGTCATGATGATGACCCGGGATAAATATGAGGGAACGCCTTATGATCCGGCCCGCGGTCTTCAGGGAGGCCCTTTCGCTAATCCGAATCATCTGCCGTACGGATTCAAGCTGGACGGAAAGACTTACGGCACAGCCCGGGTGATCGGTGTTAATCGTGCGGAATATGTGACGGTCATCCAGTGCCGGGATTGGCTGCCGGATCCGGTCGGCGGTCTGGTCTGGTTGGCGTTCGGCGCCCAGGATACGGCGTGCTTCATGCCCTTCTACGCCGGTGTGACGAAGATTCCGCGTTCTTTCGAGATCGGGGACCATTGGGTTTTCAACCGGGAATCGGCGCGCTGGGCTTTCGACTATGTCGATTTTCACTCCCAGGTTCTTTACTCGTACGCGATCAAGGATGTCCGTATGGCGCAGAAGCACTGGGAAAAGTCCACGGTGGACCGCACTCCGATCATCGATAAGCTGGCGGCCGAACTCTACAAAAAAGATCCCGCTTCGGCGCATCAATTCCTGACCGATTACTGCAACAGCCATGCTGATGCGGTTATCAAGGCATGGTGGAAATTGGGAGACATGCAGCTCGTCAAATACAACCATCTGTGGAATTACGATATCGAGAATCGCAAACGTCTGCCGCTGGAATATCCGGAATGGTACCTGCGGGAACTGGTTGAATACAACAAATTGAAACCGCAGCCGGAAAAATAAGTAAGCAGGTTAACGGACCGCCGCGCGCGAGACCGCTTGTCTTTCTTTATTTCCCTTGCACTTTTTTATAAGATGAGAGCGATATTATCAGACAATCTTAAGGAGGATCGTGAATGCAGAGAAAAAGCGTGCTTTTTATCGCCACATCATTGATTGTCATTTTTGGATTCAGAGCTGCGGCCGCGGCTCAGGAATCTCCCTTCGTTCCTGAAAAAACCGCCCGCATGCTGAACAATGAGCTTTCGGGAGACAGGGGATTCGAATATATCCGATGGATGTCGCATTATCATCGGGCCACGGGATCCAAGGGATACATGGCCGTGGCGCGGATGATCGCTGATTGGGCCGAAGAGTTCGGAATGGAAAATGTCCAGATCGTCAAACAGAAATATGACGAAGACCGCTATAATTGGGATGCGATTTCCGGCGAGCTGTGGTTGATCGAGCCGGAAGAATACAAAGTCGGAAGTCACGCCGCGGTTGCGCTCTCAATCCCCGATGGAT
>CAYSQW010000042.1:0-29989 GCA_964433135.1 uncultured Eubacteriales bacterium | reverse complement strand
AATGACATATAATTATTGTGAAAAAAAGCGCAATTATTGTGATTTTCTGGCATAACACTACATATCATATCGGAATAGGAGATAATAATGTCGGATTTAAGATTCAGAGTTCGCGCACAGGCGGAAAACCCCACTAAAACTTCGGTCAAGACCCGTAATTTTCATTTGGTTATCGACGAGCCCCCTGATCTTGGAGGGACGGATGCCGGCGCCAATCCGGTTGAGTATGTCATCGCGGCGCTTTCGGGATGCCTCAATGTAATGGGACATCTCATCGCCAAGGAAATGGGAATGGATTTAACGGGTCTCAAGATCGATGTCGTGGGAGAGCTGAATCCCGACGGGCTTTTCGGAAATGAGACCGAGGACCGCGTCGGCTACAAAAACATCAAAGTGACGCTTCGTCCGGAATGTGACGCGGAACCTGCCGTCCTCGATGAGTGGGCGAAAAGAGTCGAGGAACGGTGCCCGGTCAGCGATAACCTCGCCAATCCCACACCCCTGCAAATATCCCTCAATTGACCCCCAAGGTGCGGTGGAATCATTTTTCCGCCGCACCTTTTTTTTACCTTTTGGAAATCGTTTCTACGGATTCGGATCGGTCGGTTCCTTCTTTACCGGCTCTTTTTCTCCATAAAAGCAAAGGCCGGGATTACGCCGGCTTCCTTCGTTGACGATTTCCCGATCCTTGTGATATAACCAAATTATGTCAGATTCAGAAGCAAGAGCAAGGGTTCCGTTTGTCAAAAAATGGGGGATCGCCATGCGGCCCTGGGCGCTGCCGGCCTCGACCATGCCCGTCATCTTCGGGACTTCACTGGGGGTCGTATTCGGATACGTGTCCCTGGATTTAGTCAAGTTTCTGCTGGCGCTGCTGGCCATGATCCTTCTGCATTCCGCCGCCAATATTTTAAGCGACATCTATGATTTCAGGCGGGGGCTCGATACCACCGTCACTCCCGTCAGCGGGGCGCTTGTCCGCGGTTGGATGACAACGCGCCAGGCGTTCGCGGGCTCGGCCGTGCTTTTTTCGGCGGGCTGCCTCATCGGGATCGTGCTTGTCCTGATGACCGGGCGCGTGCTGCTTATCATCGGCGGGATCGGGGTGATCATCGGCGTGATGTATACCTTCTTGAAATACCATGTTCTGGGGGACCTGGCTGTTTTTCTCAATTTCGGGATCTTGGGATCCCTGGGCGCCTGGGTCGTACAAACCCGGACGTTTTCCTGGCTTCCGGTGATCTGGACCGTTTCCATGGCCATGCTGGTCAGCGCCATCCTGCATGCCAACAATTGGCGGGACAGGTTGACGGACAGGGAAAAGAGGGTTTTTACGGTGGCCGGCATCCTGGGAGACCGAGGTTCTCTGCTCTATTACGGTTTCCTGCTGTTCGGTTCCATCGTATTCATCCTGCTGCTTGTTTTCGTTCCCCGGTTCTTTTCCGTGCGGATCATTCCCATGCCGCTGACGTTTCTCATCAGCCTGCTGGCCCTTCCGAATGCGCTGAAACTCTGGGGGCGGGCGGTTCGCAGGAACGATCCGCGAAAGCCCATGGATTTTGCCGTCCTTGACGGCGCCACCTCCCAGCACAACCTCGTCTTCGGCCTCCTGTGTACGGCGGCCGTCTGGTTTTATCATATCTTTCGCTTCTGATGGGTGCGCAAACCGAACGAACCGGGCCGGTCCTTCCGCTACTGCCGGCGTTCCTCGCTCTGATTCTTTTCGTGCCGCTGTTCGCTTTCCGCCGTATCGGCCCTCTCGATTTCTGGTGGTGGATGGGAGGGAACATCATTCTGGCCGTTGCCTTCGGTTTCCTGAGCGACAGGTCGTACGGTCGGATTTTTCGGGATGACCTTCGGTCAGCCGCGGGAAAGAAAATTCTTCTGGGAATCTTATCCGCTCTGCTGCTGTACGGGATCTTCTTTGCCGGAAATACGGTTTCCCGGATGCTGCTCCCCTTTGCAGAATCTGGTATCGCTCAGGTCTATGGATTCAAACAGGGAGCATCCGTGCTGCGGATCGCGCTGTTGATGGGACTGATCATCGGGCCGGGAGAAGAGCTTTTCTGGCGAGGGTATCTGCAGCGTTTTTGGCAGTCACGTTTCGGGCGGATTCCCGGATTCGCCGCTTCCGTCCTGCTTTACACGTTGATCCATTCGGCCGGCGGAAACCTGATGATGATCCTGGCCGCCGGCGTCTGCGGGCTTTTCTGGGGCGCGCTGTACCTAAGATACCGATCCGTTGTGATCCTGGTCGTCAGCCACACTTTGTGGGACCTGCTGGTGTTTCTGATTCTGCCCTTCCTGTCCTGAATTCCAATCCCTCCATCCTATTTGACAATCCGAATTTAAGCACCGATCTTTTATGTGTTTGGAACGAATTCCTCCATTTTCCGTATCAATAAGAAAGGGGTATTAGAGGAAAATATGAAAAAAATCATTTACATCGGGGCTGTGATGGGCTTGATTTTCGGCGCCGGATCCGGAAGCCGTGGGAATATACCTTCACAAGAAACGATCGTGGTCTCCGGTTGTTCCTAGAAGGCGGTTATGCTTTTCAGAAAGCGGAGGATCTCAACGGCCAAGGCCGACTTGATTACTACCGATACACCGGCACCACCTCCAGGCGGCTTTCCGACCGGCTCGAATGGAAAGGGGTACTGGGGGATCAAAGAAGCCTTCCCACTGGCGCCTCTTCCATCCAACGAGTGGGAGAAAGAGGATCCCCGGGTTCGGGATTTTGTCCTCGATCTTTCGGGCGCTTTCCTGCGTATAGGGATCTCCTACGGCTTTTCGCTCTAAGCCATCCCTGGAACCAAAAGACATTCTCTGTCCTGTCTCTTTATGAAAAGGCAAGGATTCCGCTTGAAAAGTTTTTCAGGCGATGTCAGGATAGCTTGAGACGTCATGAGAAAGAAACTTAATCTGGGGGGAGAGAGAGCATGCGACATTTTATTTTTTTTGTGATGTTTCTTGTAGCTGCCGGCATGGTCCCGGCATCGGATCCGGTCGATCGCTTCAAACCTGTTCGGGGATTCGATGCGGATAAATATTTAGGGCTCTGGTATGAGATCGCCCGCATGCCGAACTCCTTTGAAAAGGACCTGGTCAAGGTTACGGCGACCTACGGTTTAAAGAAAAACGGGATGATTTCGGTGCTGAACCAGGGATTCAAGCCTGAAGGGAAAAAGAAAACGGCTCAAGGGAAAGCCAAGTTTGCCGGAAGCCGCGATGTCGGACACCTACGGGTTTCTTTTTTCGGGCCTTTCTATGGGGATTACATCATCGTCGAACTGGACAAAGCGGATTACGGCTATGCTCTGGTTGTCGGCGGAAACACCAAATACCTCTGGATCCTGGCGCGCACTCCCCGGCTGGATGAGGAAATATATCAGCGGCTGCTGGAGAAGGCGCGGGAACTGGGATTCGAAATCGACCGGATCTACAAGGTTCCTCACGAATAGATGTTCAATCTTCGCTTCCGTCGGAGGGGCGAAAGATATAAAGATACATGTTGTTATCCTTGAGAAAAGTCTCGATGCGCTCGAGCCGGTAACCCGCGGCTTTCATCTCGTTTTCCATCTGCTCCGGGGTTTTGGCCTCGGAACGATTCTCCCCGGTGGGAAGCCATTCCCCGATCGCCAGGATGCCTTCGGGTTTGAGCGCCGCCCGGGCCTTTTTCAGCAGGGTGATCGGATCGGCGAAGTGATGATAGGATGAAATAATGAAAATCAGATCCAGCTCCCCTTCCGGCAGTTTCGGATCCGTCACTTCACCGAGGATGGTTGAGACGTTTTCCAGGCTCCAGCGCCGGCATCGCTGTTCCAGATGATTGAGCGAAGCTGCGTTGATGTCTTCCGCGTAGACCTTTCCTTCGCTCCCGACCCTCACCGCCAGTTGGACCACGTAGCGACCGCGCCCCGCCCCGATCTCGGCGACGGTCATCCCCGATTTAACGCCGATCGCGTCCATGACCCGGTCGGGCGGCTGAAGGCGGTTGAGCCGGGCCTCGTTGAAAGTTTCCGGGGTCAGGACGTTCCGTTCGACCTGAGCGGCGGCCGTCATCGTGAGCGGAAGGAGAAACAAGACACATGCGTATACGTGGTGTTTTCGACTCATCTCTCGATGCCTCCCATGATCAAAGCCGCCGCCGTTTTATCCGGCAGACAAAATACTTTATTTCAGGATATCTAAAGCCGTTTTTTTCGGCAAATCAAGCTTTCAGGATACCGGGCGGCTTGGTCCACGGCTTCAACCGGAGTTTTTTTAAGAAACTCCGTTTGCCGGTAAGCCTTATAAATCAGATTGCGGTTGATCCGCGTGCAATAGGGGGTGAAGAACCTTCCGACATCCTCGGTGTGATCCGTGTCGGCATCGAGCCACATCACCGGCGTATCGCAATCCAGATCAAAATCATTGAGCTTCACCCGTTTGAGGACGGGGGAAGACAGCGTCTTGAAATATACCGTCAGTGTGGGTATATCGTAAACGATGCTCCACTGCGTGTGATCCTTGACATTGACGGAATCCAGCATGCCGAAGGCATAATCGATCAGGGGAGGTTTTTCCGTCTCCCCGTAACGGCGGGTCATATTCGCAACCTGAACGAAACGGTCGAGAGAGCCGTGCGAGTGTGTGAGATCCCGATCACCGCCCCAGCCCCTGTGCCGCTTGAGGAAATCGAGGCTTTCCGCGTACGTGCTGTTTGTAAGAGCCGGCACCGGCAGCGATTCCTTGGTATGACAGACCATTTCCCCTTCCAGAAATTCGATGGCCGCCGATTGTCCGGTTCGGTCGCACACCAAGAAATGTATGGGGACGCCGTCCTGATGGATGCGGATGTGGGCGTTTCCCGCGATCACCTCGGAGACGGTTTTATGATTATCCAGTTGATACTGAATCCATGAGAGCTCGGGGACGGCGGGTCGCTCATCGGGAGCGGGGAAACGGGTATCGGTCAGCATCATCAGCTCGACCACCAGCCCGGCTTCGTTGATGCCGCCCATCGGGAATTCACGTCCGTATTGGTTGAACGTGAGGCTGCCGTATAGCGACACCCATGAGGCGGGATTTTCCGAGGCTTCCAGAAATGCGGTTTTTTCAAGGCCTCGTTTATTTGTCATGAGAAAGCAGATGCCTACCGACCAGTCGTAATTGCGTCCGAACACGATACGGCCCCCTTCATTGAGACAAAAGGTGGTGCAGCTTCCGGCATGGGGGGGGGGGATGATGAGAAAAACGAGAAGAATGAAGATGATGGTGCGGCCAATGGATTGTTTCACTGTCTCCTCCGTGCGGCGTCGCTTTTATCTTATACGTACCGGAAGGCGTTTCGTTTATCGATACGAGGAACAAACACCTTCTGCCGCATTTTATTCAGCTTCCGTGAAACGACGGCGCAGAGATCTTGTGTGACGGGCGATCTTGGTTTTATGGGTGATTCTTTAGAACTTTACTCCCGCTACGAAAACGAAAGATCTGGATTTCACCCAGTCGTCGGCCTCGGCAAATTCCGAGTCGGCATTGAGATCCTGCATCCCGAGATGGTACCTGGCTTCCAAAAATATATTATATCCCAGAAAATTCAACTCATGGCCTACACCCGCGACCAGGCCGAAGTCCATGGATTTGAAATTTTCCTTGATATCTTCAGAGCCGGAATCACTGTAGCCCGTTGCTTGGATATCGTAGGCGGCTTTGGCGGACAGGACGAGTCCGACCTCCCCTCCGGCAAGAAGATAGGGAGGACCGCCTTGCATCAGATTGAGCTTGACCAGGATGGGGATGCTGAGCTGATTGACGATCACGCTGACGGAAAGATCATAGTCCGTGCCCTCGATCGTTCCCGAGTCGGCAAGTTTCATCCCCTTTCGGATATAGAGGGCATCGATTTCAAAGCCCAGACTTTTCTGTACTTCAATTCCGATGCCCAGGACGGGGCCCCAAAGGTTCTGTTTCCAGTCGTCCAGATCTTCGCCTTCGCCTTCGATCTCGGATGTGGCCAGCGTGGAAAGCGCCATCCCTGCCATGACCTTGAATGCCAGCGGCATCCCTCCACGGGCGGGGGGCTGGCGGTAAGTCGGAGGGGGCGCCTGCCGCTGCGGCGTGCGGTAGGGTTCGACCGGGACGGGTGTTGGGCGCTGTGCCGGCGGGGGACCTGATATCATTTCAAGGGCGCTGGAGTGGATGTATCCGGATACGACGAATCCCCTGTCATCAGCGGGAAGGTCCACTTTGAACCAATCTCCCTGCTGCCCGGAAATATTGAGCACGGCGCCGACCGGAACGGATCGAATGACCTGACTCTGTGCATCGGGAGCCAGGTGCATCTGCGTGCCGGTAAGGATCACCCGAGCTTTCATCTCCTGTGGGGAAGCGAGCCGCGGAAAAGCCAGACAAATAATGAATGTGATGAGAAAGACGGGAAAATTTTTTTTTCGTTTCATATTATCCCCTCATTTTTTTTTATTATATATACAATATGATCAGACATGTCAACGTGGATACAGCTGAAAATCCTTGGGAATATTGTTTCCTCATCATGAGTTGACATCCCTATTGGTTTTCTATAAAAAAAGCAGGGTGATATCGTATGCGCGAAAGGATGTGGGGCCGGCCTGCAGAATCGACATTTTTTCTCCGGAATGTGTCTACGAATCCCCGTGTTCCTTCAAGGGAAATCCCCTCATGATTCGAAAAAACTCCGCGGATGAGGAGAAAAGGCGATGATGGGAGCCCGTGTCATCAAAACGGCCTCGCAGGCTTTGGGCCGCCGGCCGGGCCTCCGGATGCAGAAAAAGATTCAGGATCATTGGCTCCGGAATACCCTGAAATATGCCCGGAGCCGATCCCCGTTTTACCGCCGCCGGTTCGATGAGACCGGCTTGGATGTTCACACGATACGCCGTGTTGAAGACCTTCCCGCGTTGGGCTTTTTCACAACGGCATCCGAGCTTCAAAACGATCCGGAAGCTTTTCTGGCGGTTCCAGAAAGCGAGATTCTGCACGTTATGGCGACCGCCGGCAGCACGGGTACGCCCAAAATGACTTATTATTCCGCGCGAGACTGGGATTCCCTGGTCCGAAAGCTCGAGATCGGATTCGTTCTTATTGGACTGGGGAAAAGAGACGTGGCTCAGCTGCTGGTGTGTACGGGCACACCCGGTTGGATGGGAGGCACGCTTCTTCAGGCCGGATTGGAGAAACGGGGCTGCCGGATCCTAGCCGGAGGAAACACGCTTGATCCCGAAGAGCAGCTGGCTCTGGCGAAAAGCCGCGGCACCACATACCTGTTCGGCACCGCCGGCGCCCTGCATCGTTTGACCGTAGAAGGGAACCGCCTCATGGATTTGAGCGGTCTCGAGGTCGAGCGTATCTACGTGTTTGCCGAACCGAATTCCCGGGAATTCCGCGCATTCCTCCGGGAATCCTGGGGCGCGGAGGTCTTCGACGGCTATGGGATGAATGAATTCGGTGCCGCCGTCGCCGGAGAGTGCCCGGCGCATAACGGGCTGCATCTGGATCTATCCATCCTGGCCGAGGTCGTCGCTCCAGATTCGGGTGAGCCGGTTTCTCCCGGGGAATGGGGCGAGCTGGTGTTTACTTCCTTGAACCGGGAAGCCACCCCGCTGATCCGTTATCGTACGGGAGATATCGGCCGGCTGCTTCCGGATGAATGCTGCCCCTGCGGATTGCTGCCGACCCGGAGAATGGATCACATATCCGGAAGGAAGGATGATATGTTGTTTCTGGGAACGGGAGAGAATTTTTACCCCGCGCTGCTGGACCGGGCCGTGGTCGCTTTTCCGGTGATCTCGGGCTGGCAGTTGATCGTGGGACGATCGGGCTATCTGGATACGCTCCGCCTGCGGATCGAGACGGGGTCCGCTTCCGAAGGTCTTGCCGCCGCCGTCAGGGAAGAGCTGTACCGTGCCATCCCAACCCTGGAGCATGACGTCCATTTATCGCGTACGGTTGACGTCCCGGAAATCGAATTCTTGAAGCCGGGCGCGCTGGCAGACGAAAATCCGATCAAGATCCGTAAGATCGTGGACTTGAGACATAAGAAACGCGGAGGAGGGCGGTGAGTCTCTTCCGGCGAAAATCCCCCGGGGAGCTGGTGATAAAAACCGCCGGCGACTGTTTTCCTCTGGACCGACTTGGAGAATTATGTGAGCAAAGACTGCGGGAATCCCGCGTGATCCCGAAAGCGGGTCTTTCTCCCTTGTATCGGACAAAGTGGGAGGAAGCGGGACTTGAATCGACCGCTGTTGAACGATGGGAGGATTTATCCCGTTTCCCTTTCACTTCCGGTTCGGATCTGCGGATGGCGCAGCGGAAATACCCCTTCGAGGATCTTATGTGCGGGAGAGACGTCAGGCTCTGGATCAGTACATCGGGCACTACGGGGTCGCCGAAATGGATACCCCTGGATGAAAACGCCGTTCTCAGCGTGCAAAAGAAACCGGAGGGTTTTTTCGCTTCCGTCCCGGTAGGGCCGGAAGCAAGATCCTATCTGGCCTTGATCGGGCCCGCGCCGTTTATCTCAGAGCCTGCCGTATATAATTTTCTTTTCAGCCGTCTCTCGGTGGGGAAGCGGGTGGAGATGATCGCCGCCGCCCTGCCCGAATCGGGAGGGGCCCTCGACTTCGCCCGGAGGGCGAAGATCAGCGGCCTGGCGGCTTTTCCCAGCTTGGCGATGGTTGTGGCGGAAGGTCTGTCGCGACGTGCGCCGGAAGAGGCGCTGAAAAAATTCAGAGCGCGGCCCGGACCGCTCAGCGCGTTGGCAATGGCGGCCACCAAAGTTTTCAAGGTAAGGGCCAAACATGTATTCAGGTTCAAATGGGGCATATTCGCGGGAGAGCCCCTGGAGCCTTACCGCCGGGCGATTCGCCGGGAATTCGGAATGGAGCCCTTTGCGGCGTATACCATGACTGAAGTTGCCGCGAGGATCGGTCTGGAGTGTGAAAGACATCGTGGGCTTCACCTCGATATGGATTTCGGTCTGGCGGAGATCATCCCCGAGGAGGAGTTGGCGAAGTCGGAAGCGGATCCGTCATATGTCCCATGTGCTGTTCCCGTTTGGAGAGCGGAATCCGGTGCTTTGGGAGAGCTGGTGCTGACCACGTTCAACAATGCTCTACCGTTGGTCCGCTACCGTACTTCGGATCTGGTGCGCATCGTGAGCGTGGAGCCCTGCGCCTGCGGGCGGACGACTCCGCGGTTTACAGTGCTTCACCGCAGCGACGACCTTATCAATCTGGGGTTGATACGGTTTTCAATCTACGGGATCAAAGAAAAAATGGATCGACTCGCCCGGTCGGGAAATATTGTCGGTTGGCAGCTGAGAATCACCCGGGATCGCGTGAAACCGAAAGCCTTGTTTCTGGTGCTTCCCGGAGCGGGAGTCGATCGGGAAAATCTCATCCGGGAGGTGACGCATATCTTTGATGAGATCGAAGGCGTGACTCAGGCCGTTGCCAACGGTTTGATCGCACCGGCGGAGGTCCGTCTGGTGAAACGGCTGGAGGAAGAAAGAACCGCCTCCGGTAAAATCCGGTTGGCGGTATACGAAAAGGCGTATTTTCATGAGGATTGAAGATATTCATCCCGATTTTAAGTTGAAACCCGCTGGAGCGGAAGGATTGGCCCTCGAGGCGTTGGTGCGATTGGGTGAGAAAAATCTGGTGGAAAGAGATATCATGTCAAGAGCCCTGCGTTCCTCGCTGTACCGCCGCCGATGGAGAAGGATCGATATCGGACGCCTTAAGTCCGGGCCGCGTGAAGTCCTGCGGGAACTCCCCTTCACCGAGCGCCGGCATCTCATCGAATCTCAGAGGGGACGAGCGCTGCGTTCTTTGGCTTGCGCTCCGGTTTGGATGTGGTTCGCGTCCTCTACGAAGAAGGGGGAATGGATCTGGGTGCCTTATGGAAGAGAGGACATCCTTCGGATTATGGGACTCGTCAACCGGGTGTCAAGCGTTTGTGAACTCGAATTTGGAGACAGGGTGTTGTCGGTCCTTCCCATGGCTCCCCGGATCGCCAATGCGCTGCCTTACCTATGGATGTATGCCGACATGGCTTCATCCCGGTTAAACCTGGAGTTTATTACGGGGTCGATATATATGCTCGACAGAAGTGATTGGCCGGAGTTTGCGCTGCGCAGGAAGCCGACGGTTCTGTTGGCAGGGCGAGAAGAAGCGATGGCTCTTTTGAAATATTATGAGAAAACCGATTCCGCTGTGCCCAGGGATATCCTTCCCGATCTGAAGCGAGGCGTCATCCTCGGGCCGATTTCCCAAGCGTGCCGGCGGGAGCTGGAGGAAGCGTACGGCCTGCAGATTTACACCTGCTTCCTCCCGGTCGAATTCCCCGGCCTGTTCGCCGAATGTCGGGTGCATGACGGATGCCATGTGTGGATGGATACCTGTATTCCCGAGTTGATCCCTTGCGAAAAAAGAGGAACCGGCGACAAGGACGGCGCGCGATTCTCGGATCCTGTGTTTCTGGACCAGGCGGATGTCGGGATGGAGGGAGAATTGGTCCTGACGACGTTCGGGGAAGCGCTTCCCCTGATTCGCTACCGAACCGGCCGCCTCATCAGGGTTACGGCCGTCTCTCCCTGCTCCTGCGGTATCGCTCATCCCCGTGTCGAATTTCTGGGCGCGGTATCGTAACCTTCCGTATCGTCATGGGTGCAGGCTTTGACTTTTTGCAGTGTCTGAAGTAGCTTTTAAAAAAGTCGATCATGTGAAGGAGAAACATGAAACAGAGAACCATTCCTCAGCTTTTTGAAGACAGTGTCAAAAAATTCAGCGGCAATACCCTGCTGTGGCAGAAGTTATCCGATCATTACGAGGGTTTGACGTATGCCGCCGTCCGTGAAAGGGTTCATCGGTTTTCCGCGGGTCTTATCTCCCAGGGCCTCAAGGCGGGGAATCGGATCGCGCTCATCTCGGAAGGACGGAACGACTGGGTGGTGAGTGAGCTGGGCATCCTGTTTGCCGGGGCGATCAATGTCCCCATTTCGGTCAAGGTCGCCGAGCTCTCGGACCTGACTTTTCGTCTGGCTCATTCCGGCTGCCGGATGGTCATCGTTTCTCGATCCCAGGTCCAAAAGATCCGGCAGATAAAGGGCGACCTGCCGGATTTGGAAAAGACCTTGGTTCTCGATCCCCTGGATGACTACGAACCGGATGAGATTTATGCGGGGGATGTTCTGTCGGAGGGGGAAGACTATCTGGCCGCGCACCGGGAAGAATTCACCGCGATCTGGAAGGCGATAAAAGAAAACGATCCCGCCAATATCTGCTACACTTCGGGCACGACCGCCGATCCCAAAGGGATCATTCTGACTCATCGGAATTACACGGCGAATGTAGAGCAGGGAAGCTCCCTGGTGCCCTGCCCGGAAACGTATGTGACATTGCTGATCTTACCTTGGGATCATGCGTTTGCGCACACGTGCGGGATCTATGCCATGATGAAGAACGGCGCCGCCCTGGCCGCCATACAACTGGGGAAAACCCCTATGCAAACCTTGAAAAACATCCCTGAAAACATAAAGGAGATCCGTCCCACCATTCTGCTGAGCGTCCCGGCCCTGGCAAAAAATTTCCGACGGAACATCGAGAAGGGAGTGCGGGACAAAGGTCCTAAAGTCGAAGCCCTTTTCAAACGTGCTCTCAAGCTGGCGTATGATTACAACCAAGAGGGATGGAATAAAGGCAGAGGATTGAAAGCGCTGAAAAAACCCCTGTTGGCGATGTACGATAAGATCTTGTTTCAAAAGATCCGCGAAAATTTCGGGGGCCGACTGGAATGTTTCATCGGGGGGGGGGCCCTGCTCGATATCGAGCTGCAGCGATTTTTTTATGCCATCGGGATCCCGATGTTTCAAGGCTATGGACTGACGGAAGCCGCTCCCGTCATCTCGTCCAATTCCTTCCGTCGGCATAAGCTCGGTTCTTCCGGATGGATCGCCGATAATCTCGAGATCAAGATATGCGGGGAAAACGGAGAGGTGCGCCCTCCCGGGGAACAAGGTGAGATCGTGGTCAAGGGTGAAAACGTCATGGCCGGTTACTGGAAAAACGAGAAAGCCACCCTGGATGCTCTGCGGGATGGGTGGCTTTACACGGGGGATATCGGGTATCTGGATGAGGATGGTTATCTTTATGTGATGGGGAGGATGAAAAGTCTTCTCATCGCCAACGACGGGGAGAAATACAGCCCGGAACTGATCGAAGAGGCCGTAACGGATAATTCGCGGTTTATCGATCAGATGATGCTTTACAATAACCAGTCTCCCTATACGGCCGCCCTGCTGGTTCCGAATAAAGAAGCGATCCGGGAATGGTTGAAAGAAAAGGGGCTTTCTACGAAAACGCCGGAGGGACAAAAAGCGGTTTTGAAGCTTTTGGATGGAGAACTGGGAAATTTCCGGAAGGGCGGAATATATGAAGGGATGTTTCCACCGCGCTGGCTGCCTGCGGCGGTGGCGGTCCTGGGTCAGGGGTTTACGGAAGAAAATCACTTTCTCAATTCCACCATGAAAATGGTGCGCGGGAAGATCACGGAATATTACCAAAACCGGATCGAATATCTATTTACACCCGAGGCGTCGGATATCTGCAACCGCCAGAACTGCAATATTATTTCACGATTCGAATGATCGGACGGGATGGAAGGAAGGAATATGACGGGAGATGATCTCGAAAAATATCGGTATTGCTTCGTTTGCGGCGATAAAAACCGGAAAGGTTTGAAGATCGATTTCCATTATGAAGAGGGGAAGGCCAAAGCGCGTTTTACGCCGGCGGCTGAATATGAAGGATACCGCAATATCCTTCACGGCGGGATTCTCGCCGCTGTCTTGGATGAGGTCATGGTCAAGGCGGTGTTGGCGGAAGGCATCCCGGCCGTCACGTCACGCATGGATGTTCGGTACAGACTGCCGGCCGCGATAGGGGAAGAGCTGTTTCTGGAAGGTCGGATCACCCAGATGAAGAAACGGCTGATCATGACGTCCGGAAAGGTCTCACGAAAAGACGGAACCATTGTCGCCGAAGCCGGAGGATCCTATTTCCGGGTGAGGGGTGAGATGGCCGAGAAGCTGGCCCCCTGAAAATTCATCGGAAGGTCCCCGGATTTTTCCAGGCCGGAATTCATGGCGCCGTGCGCAGACGGCTTGATTACAGTTCTTTATATGATCGGATATGCGGGGAATTTTTTCTTGACATACTAATAAGTTATCAGTATTATTAAATAGGTTTTAAAGGCGATCGGTGAAACGGCTCTTTTGAATGCCGCCGCTTTTCCGGTCGGAAGGATGATAAAATGAATCGGGAGGATGCTGCGGGGGGGACCATGGAACATATTCAAGCTTACCTCGATCGGCTGCGTGCGGAACTCAAGGGCTGTGACCCGGCTTTGCTGCAGGATGCGCTGTTCGATGCCGAGGACCATTTGAGAACGGCGCTGGAAGGCGTTCGTGAAGATAGCGGGAATCTCGATGAAGCGGAAGCTTTCCGAAAGATAGTGGAACGGTATGGATCCCCGATGGAGACGGCTCAGGCATATCGAGATATCGAAGCCCGTCTGTCTCCGATCTGGCCGTCGGAATCCCGTCCTCGGTCGGCGGTGGGAAGATTCTTCGGAATCTTAGGAGAGCCGCGAGCTTGGGGAGCTTTTCTCTATATGCTGTTTGCATTCCTGACGGGAGGTGTTTACGGCTTCTGGAGTTTGATCGGAAGCGCCGGAGCCCTTCTGTGTTCGATATTCATCTTCGGAATACCGGTGGCCGGTCTTTTCATGTTTTCCATTCGTGGTCTTGCTCTTCTGGAAGGACGTTTGGTGCAGGCGCTTCTGGGCGTGCGAATGCCCTGGAGACCGGTTTTTATTCAAAGCGGGATCGGCTGGGGGATGAAAATCAAGCTTCTATTCTCGGAATCGCAATCCTGGAAGGCCTTGATTTACTCACTGCTGCAGCTTCCTCTCGGGTTTGCCTACTCCCTGTTTATCGTCTTGGCGCTGTCCCTGTCCTTGAGCTTTATCGCGGCGCCGCTTTTGGAGCTGGTTTTCGAGCTTCCGCTGGAGTTGTTCGGAATGGATACATTCACTCCGGTATGGCTTCTGCCCGTGGTTTGCTTAGCCGGGATATTCATGCTGCCGCTCATCCTGCATGCCGCCAGGTGGGTCGGAAAGATACACGGTCGTTATGCAAAGGCGATGCTGGTGAGGAAATAGACGGAGGATCACATGGGATATGAAATCGATGCCAATAAAAAGTTCCAGAAGGAGCTCAATTCAGGGACTTCGGCTCTGGTTCTGCTGTCTCTTCTCGCACGTGCGAAGGAACCGATGTACGGATATCAGATCGCCAAACAACTGGAGGCCGAAAGCGGCCGGCTGCCCATGATGAAACAGGGAGCGTTGTACCCGGTTCTCCGTTCCATGGAAAACAGCGGGCTCCTGGCCAGCCGCGTCGATCCATCGGTTTCGGGACCTCCCAGACGATATTATCACATCACCGCCGGAGGTCGTGAAACCCTGGAAAGCTGGACGGCGATCTGGAATCGAACCAAATCGTTTGTGGATGCCGTTCTGGAGGAAGATCATGATTGAAAGCATAAGAGAATATCTCCGGCGGCTCGAAACGGAGCTCAAGGGATGCGACCGGGCTTTGATTCAGGATGCGCTGTCCGATGCCGAAGAACATCTCTCCACTGCGATCGATAAAATCATGGAAGAGACGCCGGGAGTGCCTGAAGCCAAGGCGCTGCCCCCCCTGATGGAACGATACGGAAGCCCCGCCGAGACCGCATCGGCTTACAGGGAGATCGAGTCGCGTCTGTCGCCGGGTCTGTCGCTTCATGGGCCGACGAGAGGAAGGTCATTTTTTCGTCGATTTTTTGGGATTCTGGGAAGGGCTCGGGCCTGGGGGGCTTTTTTTTATATGCTTCTTTCCGGATTGACCGGGTTGGCTTACGGTCTCTGGGCGGGAATGGGATTTGCCGTTTCGTTGGTCAGCCTGGTCTTTATCATCGGCCTTCCGCTGACCGGACTTTATCTTTTTTCGCTGCGGGGAGCCGCGCTTCTGGAGGGAAGAATCGTCGAAGCCCTGCTGGGGATCCGCATGCCGCGCAAACCCCTGTTCGTCCAAAAAAGCCTGAGCTGGAGGGGTAAATTGAAAGCCCTGGTGACCGAGTCGCATACCTGGAAGTGTTTTGGGTACATGCTTCTACAGCTTCCGCTGGGATCTCTCTATTTTTTGCTGCTGTTGGCTTTTTCCTCGGCCGCGCTGAAGTGCATCCTGTTTCCGTATCTCAAATGGTCTCTTCACCACCCGCTGCTGGACCTTCCGCGATTTGTTTTGGATGTCCCGGGTTGGGCGGCGCCGTTGATCGCTTTCGGCGGGGTCGTTCTGCTGTGCCTGATCCTGCATGCCGCCAAAGCGATCGGCTCTCTCCATGGGCGCTATGCCAAATCCCTCCTGGTGAGAGGATAGATCATGCCGTTTGCATGGTTGACTGACAGCCGCCTCCGGGATTGCTAATGATGAAGGACATGCAACCCCTGGATGATTGATGAGGTTATTTTTAATGTCAATCCTCGGGGATGATACTCCGATTGACCAAGGATGAAGGGAAGCCTCCTTTTTCTTCGGCCTCCGGATTCTGCAAAGAGGGATGCCGCTCAAAGTGCGGGCGCTTCCCGGGGAGAGGGATCATGAAAAAAATCTTGTTCGGAATCGGGTTGATTTTTATGCTGGTATTGGCGGGTGAGATGGCCGCCCATGGGGAGAGCATACCGCCGCAGGCGGGATATTCAAGTCCAGCGGGACAACGGTTGTCGATTCCGGCACGTCGTTTGCTGGAGCGGAACGGCTTTGTCGTCATACCCGGTTCGGCTGAAGACATCGCCCAGGTCTACTCCCGGTATAAAGAGGAGAATATCCCCGTTTTCGTGACGACGGACGCGGTCCTGCATGCCTCGCATTTTTTTTTCGACACCCTGCTGCGGATCCTGGAACTGGAACGGCTCTATCCGTTGATGGAAGAATTGACGGAGCGGATGATCGAGCTGTCCCGAGCCCAGGCGGATGAAGCGAACGGCCGCGATGTCGGCCGGGCCGCCCGGTTGAATACCGGATTTTTTTCGGTGGCCCGGAAGATATTGAACCCTGATTATGAAACCGATGCGGCTCTCAAGGAGCTTGTCGAACGGGAAATTCAAAATATCGAAGCGCATGCGGGAATGGGATTCCGCCCGCTGCTTGAATATGTGAAAAATCCGAGTCTGCATAAAACACCCTATGCCTACGAGGATTATAGCCAGTATGTCCCCAGGGGGCACTACACGAGAAACGACGCTTTCAAGCGGTACTTCAAGGCCATGATGTGGTACGGGAGGATCGATTTCAAGCTCAAGCCGATGGAAACGGACGAAGGCGTCTCACACGGCAGAAAGATGACGCTGCAGGCGATCCTTATTGCGGAGGCACTACGAAAAGACGCTCGAGCCCGCGAGCTGTGGTCCCGGCTTTACCGGCCTACCGCTTATTTTGTGGGAAGGATGGATGATCTCAATGTGGAAGATTACATCCGGCTGATCGATGATATCTACGGTCCTTCGGCGAAAACCGCGGCTTTCGCCGATCGGGATAAGCTCGATGCCTTCATAACCCGGGCCCTACGGCTGCGCAAGCCCGGGATCTTATCCGGGGCGGCATTCGCCGAGGATGGAGTTTTCGGAGATACGAACCAGGGGTTTCGTTTCATAGGGCAGCGGTTTATTCCCGATTCCTATATTTTTCAGGAGCTGGTTTTTCATCGGAAAAACGATCGCCCTTTGCTCAAATACACGGGAACCGGGAAACCCTTCACCATGGAGATCATCCCCGTCGTGGGCCCCGTGCGGGCGTTCCCCCGGGGGCTTGATGTCATGGCGGTCCTCGGATCCGGGCGGGCCCGACAGATTCTGGAAAAGGAGGGGGATACCGAATATACCGGGTATGACGAGCAGCTTGATAATCTGAGAGATGAATTTTCCTCCCTGGCGCATGAGGAATGGACGCAAAATCTCTACTGGCGGTGGCTTCACAGTCTGCGCCCGCTTCTCTTTTCCCGGCCTTTGGATTCACTGCCGCTATTCATGCGGAACCGGGCCTGGGAGGACAAGCGGCTTTATACCGCCCTGGGATCATGGGCCGAGCTTCGGCACGATACCATCCTTTATGCCAAGCAGAGTTATACCATGGCGACACGCACCTCGCTCCCCCCGCGACCGGTCCCGACTCTAGGGTATGTGGAGCCCTGTCCCGAAGTCTATTCCCGGCTCGGGGAGATGATGCGGGATCTGCGGGAAAACCTGACGGAACTCGATCTGCAACTTCCCGGGGTGCCGGCAAAGATCGCTCAATTTGAAGAGATCCTATCGGTTCTGGAAACGGCGGCCGGGAAAGAGATCGCGGGTGAAACGCTGAGCCGTAGGGAATACGATCTGATCTGGAGCATCGGAGCCGTGCTCTCCTCACTGAAACGATTCCCGCCGGAACTCATGCGCCGCGTGACATCCGATGCCGACGACCGCATGGATGTTATCGCCGATGTGCATACCGACATCAACTCGAAACAGGTTCTCGAAGAAGGCGTGGGCTCTCCCTTCGAAATCTACGTCATGGTTGAAGATCGGGAAGGGCAGCGATTGTGCGGCGGTGCGGTTTTTTCCACCTATGAATTCAAACATCCGATGGACGACCGGTTGACCGATGAGAAGTGGCAGCAGATGGGCAACGACCGCAGCCGTCCGGATCCGCCGGAGTGGACAAAAACGTTCGTCGTTCAGCGTTGATGGGGTAGGGAGCGGGACGGCTCGCGTAAAGAGTCGCGTGTAAATTAATTTTGCATCGGCCGTGCGGAAGCGACGGAGCGGTCCGCCGGCGGAGCCGTAAATACGGCGTTTTTCCTCGGGCGGGATGGTCTTTTCTTTTCTATGCGGTTTGGCATGGAGTTTGCTGTAAATACTATCAATGTGAAGGTCTTAAAGGAAAATCCGGATTCGATAGGGAGGGATTGTCATGAAGAACACGCTTCTGTTTCAACCCCACTATGAGGATATACCGGCATGAAAGATTCGTGTTCGAAAAAAGGGCCCACGAGCCGCCTCGGAATTTTACTGCTCTCGGGATTGATTGGGTGTCTGCTTTTCGCGGGTTCGGCGGCCTCGGGGGACTACAGTCAGGATGTGGATCGTCTTCTGGATGAGACGTTTCGAATCGATATCAGCAACTTTTCGGTCGTTTTTGATTACTATCCTCAACTGTCCGTGGTTGATGCGCATGCGGTGGTCACCTTCTCCATGCGCCCGGGACAGGTCATCCCCTTGATCCATTTCGATCCCGTTCTGCGCGGTCATGCTCTCAATGAGATCCGGCTGGATGGAGAGCTCTTATCCTACGGAAACGAAGCGGACGTTCGGATCATAAGCTTCCCGGAGACGACGCAGCAGGCTTTGGTGTTCCAGCGCCGTCTCACGGCGGGAACGGTGCATGTTCTTGAGATGAAATACCGACTGAATCTTCCCCAAGGTTATCCTCGTTTTTCCACCCAAGTCCATGATCTGTATGGAAGAGGAAACGAAGAAATTTTTCCCACCATCAATTCCCCGGAGGAATTGGCTCCCCACACACTGACATTCCGGGTTCACGGGGATCGATTGTTCCACTGTATCGGGTCGGGTTTGGTGGAATCCCGTCATACGGCCGGCCTCCAGGAATGGGTGCTGCGGACCGAAAGGCCGGTGGCTTCCTATACGGTGATGTTTGCGCTTCTTCCTCAGGATGATACCATCTTGGCCGAGCGTAATATCGCTGGAGTGGATGTGCGGATCCTGGCTTTCAGGGGAGCCGCTTCGATTCCGGACGCATATGCGCTTTTGGAGTGGTGGCTGCCCGAACTGGCCATGAATTTCGGTCCTTTTCCCATGCCCGGCGGATTGAGCGTGCTCCTGGTTTCCAAGGGCGGGGGGATGGAATATTACGGAGGAACCATCACCTCGCTGTGGGCTCTTCAGCATGAGGTGTTCCACATGTATTTCGGGTGCTCAACGGTTCAAAAAACCTTCAGAGATTCATGGCTGGATGAGGCG
The DNA here is from genome assembly GCA_964433135.1 of uncultured Eubacteriales bacterium. Classification (GTDB taxonomy): domain Bacteria; phylum Acidobacteriota; class Aminicenantia; order Aminicenantales; family Aminicenantaceae; genus CAYSQW01. The sequence goes on along the minus strand of CAYSQW010000042.1, from coordinate 10,840 downwards.
ATCAATGAGTGGTATGAGCATTCCGTGGATCCCTGGTTTTATGCCATGTATCCCTCCTACCGGTCCAACTGGGTAGGCGCCCGTTCTCCGATCGCCGTCGGATTCGACCGCCGCGCATATGATCAGGGAGCTCATATCATGCAGGCCGTTGCCCATGAACTGGGGGGACGCGGCCAGATGATCGCTTTTTTGAGATACCTGCATCACAATTACAGCTTTGCGCCTTTCGATACGTTTGAATTTCTGAATTATCTCCGCGATTATTCAGGCGTGAACATGGAATCCAGATTTGTCCGATGGTTGTTTGACTCCACATCCCCTTCCCTCATGATGGAATTGTCGCGGATGGAGGAGCCGGCTCCGTACTTGACGCCGCCGGACCTGAATCCGCCGGAAAGTATCCGGCGTCGCTATTTACGGAAGCAGGGAGGTTTGCGATGAACCGCCTCAACAGGGAATCCCTTCCGCGCAAAAAGCCGCCGGCCGGGATGAGCCTGATTTACGGTTTGGCTTGCTGCCTTCTGATCGGAGCGCTTCCCGCCGTCGGCAGCGAGCAGGGCCGTCATAAACGGGGCTTGGAATGGAACTCGTTCCAGGCGGGCGAGGTGCTGCCGGATGTCTTTTTCAGGCGTTTTTCCGTCGAACTCTATGGAGGATATGCCGCTCTGAATCCCGCCGATTTCAATCTGCTTTCCGATTACTCCGAAAGCTATTACCATTTTTTTTATGGGGAGCAATATGCTTTTTTTCAACGGATCTTCGGTACTTCATACGATTTGAGCGCCGCGTCCGAAGGTGATTTCAATAAGATCTCCCATGCGTTCCCCTTCGGCTTCCGCGTGAAGTATCATCTGACGCCGAGGCTGTCGGTTTCTCTGGGAGCCAAATACATGGCCGCACGAGCGGATTCGGAAGTGACGGATTCGTACCGGGTTCAAGCGCTGCTGCCGGATGCCGTCGACATGGTCGAAGATTTTTCCCGCGAGCTGACCTATTTTCCTCACGAGCTTTCTGTGGAAGGCTGGGCTCCGATGCTGGGACTCCACTATGCCTTTCCGTTGAGCTCCCGGTTTTCCGTGGAAGCGTTCGCCTCGGTCGGATACTGGAGCGGAACCCTGAAATTCGACCGTACGCTCGTGATCGGGTATTCGGATTATTTAGGTTACTGGGAGGAAAGAGAAACCCGTTACAGCATGGATGGTGAAGGGGAGCGCTTCATCGGAGATTTCGGGGTGAAGCTGAATATCGAAATGCTGAAAAACATGGGTGTGTTTCTTGAGGGAGGCTATACGCTCCTGACCATAAAGGAACCTTACGGAGCCGGACAGGTGGAATACATCTACCGCGATCAGAATTCCGAAGAGACCTATGAACTGCAGAATTCCTGGAATGGATATTGGGGTATGGAGGAGATATACGCCGAGCGGGAGTGGGGTGTATACCGTCAGCTCTATCCGACCAACTATTGGAGTGACTCCGATCTCGAACTCAAACAATTCAAACTCGACCTCTCCGGTTTTCAGGTGAGGATCGGCTTTTTCATCCGTTTGTAGTCATTCAGGTTTTTCGGATGATCTGCTGTCATTACTCATAGCGCAGGGAGTCTATGGGATTGGCACGGGCGGCCGCCGCGGCCTGAAAGCTCACGGTGACGACGGCGATGAGAAGAACGAAAAAACCTGAAAACAAAAAAACATCCACTCCGATCGGGATTCGGTAGGCGAAACGGGCAAGCATCTTCCGACTCATAAAATATGCGATCGGCCAGGCGATCACATTGGCTATCAACACCCATTTCGTAAAATCCCTCGACAGCATGAAAATCATTTGGCTGACGGATGCTCCCAGAACCTTTCGCATTCCGATCTCCTTGGTTTTTCGCTCAGCCATAAAGGCCGCCAGGCCGAAAAGCCCCAGGCAGGATATTAAAACCGCCACAGCCGCGAAATAACCGATAAGCTTCTCCATCCGTTGTTCGGTCGCATAGATATGCGTCAAGAGCAGATCGTTGAAAGAATCGGTCGCGACCGTCGCTCCCGGGATGATCGTTTTGCAAGTCTCCTCGATGTCGCGAAGCAGCGAAGCGGATGCGCCGAAGGGGAGGCGCAGAAAGATATTGCTGCCGAGATTAGGATCGAGAAGGAACACGAACGGCTCGATCTTTTGAAAGAGGGGACGAAAGTGGAAATCTTTCACGACGCCGATGATCCGGCCTTCCTTGCGGAAAACGGACATGCGCCGGCCCACGACGGTTCCCCCACCCATAAGCTTGAGCGCCTGTTCGTTGATCACGTAAGCGCCGTCGAGATCGGAAGGGTGTTCGATGGAAAAACCGCGGCCGTCGAGAAATTCCAAACCCAATGTCTGGAAATAATCGAATCCGATATAATCCCAGTTCATGGAGATGCTTTCCTCGGGGTCTTTTCCCTCCCAATCGAGTGCGCCGACGGTAGATGCGATGTTCATCGGGTGCTGAAGACTTCTCGTGACGCCGGCGATCGAGGGTTTTTTCATAAGTTCTGTCTTGAGCGTATCATAATGCTGTCCCACTTCCGGAAAGATTCGAAGCGTGAGCAGGCTGTCGCGATCGAATCCCAGGTCCTTGTGCTGCATGTAGCGCATCTGGCGGGAAAAAACCAGCAGGCAGATGATCAGGATCATGGACGCGGAAAACTGAGAGACGACAAGGATCTTCCGTAACGACGAGCCGGGGATGCCGATGCCCGTTCGTTTCCCCAGCATGGAAACCGGCTTCATCCGGGATAAATAGAGGGCCGGATAGGTGCCGGCCAGAATGCCGGTTATCAACGCCGTGCCGATGAAGGCCATCAATACCTCGGCCTGCAGCAGGTCTCCGGGAACGAAACTTTTATTGAGCAGACGGTTGAATAAAGCAAGCGATGGAATGATGAGGAGGATGGCTCCCGCAAGAGAGATGAAAGCGATCAATAGAGATTCTCCCATGAACTGCCGGATAAGATCGCCGCGGATCCCTCCCAGCACTTTCCGCATTCCGATTTCCCGGCTGCGTGTGGCGGCCCGGGCCGTGCTCAGGTTCATGAAATTGATGCAGGCGATGATCAGTACGAGAAAAGCGACAACCGAATAGATAAAGATGCTGTTTATGAGGCTGTTTCCCTGGGGAGAATACAGGTGTTTCCGGATTAACGGGTGGAGATAAAAATTTTCCGTGAAGGTTTTGCGGGGGTGATGTTTGTCCACAATGGCCGTGATCTTACGGGCGACCTTGTCGAAATCGGTGTTTTCATGCAGCAGAACATAGGTCTCGAGGGGATTTCCGCCCCAGTGTTCCGGTTCTTTATGATCGTCGAAATTCCATAGAAACGGGATGATGCAGTCAAAACGAAGTGAAGATTGGGCGGGGACGTTTTCCAGCACGCCCGTCACGCGCAGATCGGTGGCCCCGTTCAGGTTCAGCGTTTCACCTAAGGGATCGAGGTTTCCGAAATATTTTTGTGCCATCCTGCGCGTAATGACGATGGATGGAAGGTCCGAGAGGACGCGTTCGCGGTCTCCCCTCAGCAGTGGAAATGAGAAGATGTTGAAGAATTCCGGATCCGCCAAAGCGATCATGTCATTCGTGAATGTCGTTTCGCCTTGTCGGATGGGGATTCCGGTGGTGCTGGTGATCCGGGCGGCCTCAATGATTTCAGGACATTCTGTCTTCAATGCTTTGGCCAGAGGATAATACGATCCCATCCAGGTCTGGCTTTGCCCTCGGTCGTTTTGGAGAACCGAAAAAACCTGAGCAATATTGTGTTTTTGAAGGTGAAACCGGTCAAATCCGATCTCATCATGGATCCAAAGAAAAATCAGCAGGCTGAATGCCATTCCCAGGGACAGCCCTGTGATATTGATAAATGAATGGACCCGATGTCTTTTTAGATTTCTGACGGCGACCAAAATATAATTCCTGAGCATCCAGAACCTCCAATACAGGCCGGCGGTGATGATTCCCGGCAGGGATTTGATGATTTCCATCCAGATCCAGATTTGCGCCGCCGCCGGGCCCCGGTTTTTTAGCATGCCGAGATAAAGGTCGATGAAGCTGTCTTTCAGCAGATATGCATCCTCTTTCGGCAGAATGAAATCGAGAACCCGGAGGGCGAAGCGGGGGTTTTTTGCGTTTTCGGATTTCATGCGATTTTCATTTTTCCAATGCCGGCAGCAGGCAGCGGCTCCACATGGCCTCGGCCTGTTTTTTCAGCTCGGTCAAGGCTTCCAGTCCTCGATGAGTCAATCTGTAGTACTGAATGGCTTTTCCTCCCATCTCTTGGTCCGAAGGGCGTTTTTCCGTTTTGAGATACCCGTAGACATGCAGCCGGTTCAAAGGAGCGTAGATCGTGCCGACGGAGTAATATCGCCCGGTGAAGCATTTGATCTGTTCCCGGATTGATATCAAATACGCGCTGTTTTCCAGGCAGAATACGGCTGCCAGAATCTGCTCTTCCTTTTTCGTGAATGTGCGCATGTCTCTTCTCCTTCCTGGAGTTTTAAAAATTCGAAGTCTTTGTTTAATTATGACTTCGAATATTTCGAACTTATATATTAAGACGTTAGAAAGGTAAAAAAAGTTCCCGGAAATATTTATGATGCGCCGGCCGGGGGATTCCGGTTCGGCGGGCCTCTGATTGACAGGATCGCGGCATCTACCCTACAATAAAAAGGATCCCGAATATCGGGGGACATTCAAATCGACCCGGCGATGTCGAGGAGGGAATATGGATTTTTTTGAAACGGCGATCGACCTGGAAACAAAAATGATTCGGAATTATAAAGATCTGGCCGAACGATGCTCCACCCATGAAGGCGTCCGCAATATGCTGTTGATGCTGGCCGCAGATCAGGAAAAGCATCATGAGATCTTCTCCAGACTCAAAGAACGGAAAGCGCCCATGGCGGAGCCGGCTAAAGTGTTCAAACACGCACGGGCTCTTTTTGAAGACATGCAGAATAAGCGGGATACGTTCAGCTGTGATCTGGATCAGCTTAAAATGTATGAGCAGGCCCGGGACCTTCTGGTAAAAAAACAGGAATTCTATGCTCAAGCCATGGATAGACTTGAGTCTTCCGATGACCGAATGCTTCTGAAAAATATCATCGACGAGGAAAACCGGCAGACAATCGTGCTGGAAAACATTATCGAGATGGTGAATCGACCGAACTCCTGGATCGAGGATGCCGAATTCAATCATCTGGACGAGTACTGAAACGGAGCGTCGATAGGATCAAGATTGGGAACCGCGGTTTTTCCGCTTTTCACCGTCGCCGTGCCCTTATTTTCGAGGGCTCTCAAGCCGTCATCATCGTCATGCGCATTAATTTCCGGCTCACTTGTGGAGTCCGGGGCGATAGAGTATGATATCCGTTTTATCTTTGATCTTAAGTGAAAGAAAATGAATCCGTCTCCCGAAGAAGCTTATCGAAAGCGCATCGAATCGGCGGAGCGGAATTCCTCCCGGTTGAACCGTCGGCATACGGTGCTGGGAGCGGTGAAAGTGCTGTGGACCCTGGGCGGGATCATCTCCATGTATCGGGTGGCAGCCGTCCAATCACGAGGCGCGATGATCTTCCTGGCGGTGTTTTTGCTGCTCTTCATAGGTACCGCCGTCATCCATGAAACGGTCCTGCGGCACAGACGCCGGGAGGAAATCTTTGAAACCATGAACCGGAATGAGCTTCAGGCTCTGAGCCATGTCTTTTTAGACGTCGATGACGGATCCGATTTTGTCGATCCGGATCATAATTTTTCAGGTGACCTGGAGCTATTCGGATCGAGGAGTCTCTTCCAATACCTGAACCGAACCTCAACGGCCATGGGGCGGGAAACATTGGCGTCCTGGCTCGGCCGGAAAATTCCACCTCCCGGCGTTGATATAAGGGCCGGTCAGCAGGCCGTTGCGGAACTGGCCGAAAAACTGGATTTCCGGCAAAAGATCCGATTTCATGGTTGGGATCTCCATGATTCCTCCCGGGGAATAGCGGAACTGAACGCGCTGTTTGCGGAGCCGTGTTCCGTTTACGGAAAGAAGCGGCTCATTGCTCTCATCTACGGTCTTCCGCTGCTGACATCGGCGGCGGCGGCAGGCGCTTTTTTCGGCCTTTCCGTATTGATCCCGCTCGGGATGCTTTCCCTTCATTTACTGGTGGTCATGCTGACGGAGAGGATCAGTTCCCGGGTTTACAGGCAGGCCTCGAAAAAGCATGCCGGGCTTCGCATCTATGCCCGGATGATCGATGAAATCGAGAAAGCGTCGTTTCAGGCCGTCCGACTCCGCGGTCTGAGGCAGGGGCTGGAATGGGCGGGGCGCCCGGCTTCCCTCCACTTAAGAAAGCTCTCCGGTCTGCTCGGATTATTTGAAATGCGGACAAGCAATTTTATCCACTTTATCATCAATACGGTCTTCTTTTGGGACCTTCACTGCGTGCTGCGGATAGAAGCCTGGAAAACGCGGGTGGCGCAAGTCATTCCCAGCTGGCTCCATGTGATCGGTGAGTGTGAGGCTTTATGCAGCCTGGCCAACAACATGTTCAATCACCCGGATTGGAATTTCCCCTCGATCGTTGAAGACGGTTTCGTGTTCGAGGCCGCGGCATTGGGCATGCCGCTGCTTCCGGAATCCGAACGGATCGACAACGATTTCCGGATGAACGGCAGGGGTCGTATCGCTGTGATCACCGGACCCAATATGGCCGGAAAAAGCACGTTCCTGAAAGCCGTGGGCGTCAACCTCATTCTGGCCCAAACCGGATCCCCCGTGTGTGCCGACGATATGCGGGTGACTCCCATGCGGCTCTATACCAGCATGAAAGTCGTTGACTCCCTGGATAAGGGGCTTTCGCTGTTTTACGCCGAGCTGTTACGCTTAAAAAATCTTCTCGATCCCATTGCCCAGGGACATAAGGTGTTCTTCCTGATCGATGAGATGTTGAAGGGAACCAATGCGATCGATCGTCAGAAAGGATCCATCGCCCTGCTCCATCAGCTGGTCAAGCGCCGGGCGAACGGCCTCGTCGCGACTCATGATCTGCTGCTGACGGATCTTGAATCGGAATATCCGGAGGAGGTGGCTAATTATCATTTCGACGGCCGTGTGGAGGGTGACCGTCTCATTTTCGATTACAGGCTGCACCCGGGCAAATGTGAAAGCTTCAATGCGCTGCTTCTTATGCGCCGGATCGGAATCGACGTCTGATAAAGGTCCTCGTTGCCGAAGAATGAGCGCCCTCTTTCTCCGGCGCCGGATCCTCGAGGCGGGAAACGAAAAAAACATGAGAGTTTTCTTGTTTATATATAAATAGCTTTTTATCAACCATATAGTAGTCTTTCCTTGTCGGCGTGAAGTTAGAAATCACTGCCGGTTTGTCTTTCCTTGTCGGTCGGGACGATCGATAAGATCGAAATCGGGTATAGTAGGTAAAATTTTATAAACAGCGCGATAAATGAAATGGTACCGATGGAAAAGCGGATTATAAAAACAGCCGAATCCCTTTTTAACCGATATGGTATTCGAAGTATCACGATGGATGAAGTCTGCCGGGAGATGCGGATATCGAAAAAAACGCTTTATGAACACGTGGAGAACAAAAGATCTCTGGTCAAAGCGCTGCTCGAAAGCATTTTCGGCCGGGAAGAAAAGGCTCTTGCCCGGATTGAAGCAAAAGAAGTCAGCTCCATAGATAAATTGGATCTCATCGTCAAAACGGTAGGGAGGAATCTTCAAAAGAAACACCCCGCTTTCTATTTCGACATCGAGAAGTATTATCCCGGTCTGTTTGAGGAATTGACGAGACAAAGAAGCCATCATGTTATTCGGGTTATAAAGAACATTATTTGTACCGGGATCGAAGAAGGGCTGTTTCGGAAGGATGTCGACGCGGAACTGGAAGCGCTGCTGTTTCTCTTCATCATGAGGGGATATTTCGTCGAGGGCCATTGCGACCCGGACGGGTATTCAGCCTCAGAAATATTATCCGCTATTTTTATGAGTTTTATTCGCGGTCTTGCCAATGAAAAAGGATTGGATTATCTTGAAGCACATTTCATGTTATTTGATAACCACATGAATAAGGAATGAATATGTTGAATGCAAAGAAAACCATGGCGCACAAGATGCAGGGGATTTTATGGGCTGTGAGTGTAGTGATGTTTGCCGGATTTCTCTCCGGGCAGGAGAGAGAGAAACCGACCCGCTCCGGGATGGAGTTCAGCCTGAAATCCGCTCAGGAATATGCGCTTCAGCACAGTTATGATGTAAAAAATTCTCTTTTGGATATGGCTTCGGCAAGGAAGAAGCTGAAAGAGACGGTGGCCGGAGGCCTGCCGCAGGTAAGCGCCGCTTTGTCCTACAATGATAATCTGAAGCTGGCGACCAGCCTGATACCTAATTTTTTCGAGGGGAAACCCGAAGAAAAAATCGCCGTGCGGTTCGGTACCCAGCACAATGCGACCTTCAACGTGTCGATACAGCAGCTTCTTTTCAATGGGAGCTATTTCGTAGGACTTCAAACCTCCAAAATCTATACGCGCCTGGCTGAGCAGAGTCATCAATTGACCCAGCTCGATATCAAGGAAACCGTAACCAGCACGTACCAGACGATTCTGGTGGCGGAAGAAAGCGCCCGGATCGTCAATTCCAGTTTGGAGAACCTGGAAAAAACCCTCTATGAAATCCGCGAACGTTACAAAGAAGGTTTTATCGCTGAAACCGACGCCGACCTTGTTCAGATTTCAGTCGGAACACTGAAATCCACGCTTCAAACCGTTTTGAGGCAGAGGAATGTCGCTTTTAAACTGTTGAACTACCAGTTGGGACTGTCGCTGGAGACGCCGATCACGCTGACCGATACCCTGGAGATGGTTTTGCGGAGGATGGATGTCGATAAAGATGCCGCACAGGCTTTTGATCTTGAGCAAAACATCGAATACCAAATCCTGAATACCCAGGAAAAGCTGAGTGAGATGGCCTTGAAAAATGAAAAATCCGCATATCTTCCGACGATAAGCGCTTTTTTCACATATCAGCAGATGGCGATGCGTGATTCCTTCAATTTTTTCAGTCCCGAGGGCGATTGGTTCCCCCTTCAGATTCTTGGAGTGACGATAAATTTACCGGTTTTCGCCAGCGGCCGGCGTAAAGCCAAGGTCGCTCAGGCCGCCATCAATTTGGAGAAGGCAAAAAATGCCAAACGACAGGCGGATCAGGGATTGAAGCTGCAGGCGGCGCAGGCCAGGAGCGATTTCTTATCCGCTCATGAAAGCTACGTCAATGCCGAGAAAAACATGGCGTTATCCCAAAAAGTCTATGAAGTCACATTGATAAAATATAAAGAAGGCGTTGCCTCCAGTATGGACTTGACCCAGGCTAATGACAAATATTTAGCCGGTCAATCCGATTATATTCAGGCGGTATTGGGTCTATTGAACGCGAAGAACTCGCTGGATCGGATCAGCAATACATATTGAACGGAATCACATGGAGAAGATCATGAAAAAAATCATCGTTTCAGCCTGGCTGTTTATTATACTCATTCTGATATCCTGTGCTCCTCCGGGAGGGCAGTCCAAGTTGGAAAAATTGGAGCGTCAGCGGGATGCCATGACGGAGCGGATCGAAAAGCTGAAAGCGGAAATGGCGCCGGAAAACGGTTCCGGAAAACCGGCGGGCAGGGCGGTTCCGGTACGGATCATGCGGCTGCAGCCCTCGGAATTCAAACATACCATCCAAGTGCAGGGGACGATCGAGTCCGACAACAATATCCTGGTTTCCCCCCAATCGCCCGGATTAGTGAAAAAGGTGCACGCGGATGTCGGTGATGTCGTATCCAAGGGAGAACTGTTGGCCGAGTTGGACGGAGCGATCCTGGAAAGCGGAATTGCCGAAGTGGAAAACGGTCTTCAGCTGGCCACAACGATATATGAACGTCAGGAGCGGTTGTGGAATAAGAACATCGGCAGCGAAATCGAATACCTACAGGCTCGGAATAGCAAGGAAAGCCTTGAAAGAAAACTGGCCACCCTGCGGGAGCAGTACAATATGACCAAGATCGATGCGCCGATCTCCGGGACGGTCGATGCCGTCTTGATCAAGGAGGGGGAAATGGCCGCCGCGGGATTCGGGGCCTTTCGCATCGTTCAGCTGTCCTCATTGAAGATCACCGCGGAATTGTCCGAAAATCACATATCGAGCGTGAAACGAAATGACCTCGTCGGCATTTCCATTCCCGTATTGGGGAGGGAATTCGAAAAGAAGATCGATGCCGTTTCACAGGTCATCGATCCCGATCACCGGACCTTCCAGGTGGAAATCAAGCTGCCGATGCGGGAAAAAGACATCAAACCCAATATGCTGGCGGTTTTGACCATCAATGATTACACCAATCCGGAAGCGCTGAGCGTTCCGAAAGAAATCGTTCAGAAAACGGGAGACGCTCAGTTTGTCTTTGTGGCATCCGATGAGGAATCCGGCTGGACGGCCTCGAGAAGGATGATCGTGACCGGGAAAAACGACAGGGATCGGATCGAAGTGCTCAGCGGCCTGGGGAGCGGCGAACATGTGATCACGTTCGGTTATCAGAATGTCGCCGATGGGCAAAAGATTTCTCCTATCGAAAACAGGTGAAGTTCGGTATCCGCTGCCTTGAGAGGATGCTGCATATATAAAGAAGGTCAATCATGAAGGAAAAAGGATTCAAACTGACGGATCTGGCGGTGGAGAACAGAACCACCATCTATATTTTCACGATCCTGCTGGTCATATTCGGCATCTCCCAGTATCAATCGACGCCGAAGGAAAAGATGCCTGAAATCGTATTCCCG
>CAYSQW010000041.1:0-31099 GCA_964433135.1 uncultured Eubacteriales bacterium | reverse complement strand
GTTTAAAATCGCGTCTAAACGACGATCTCACACCGCCGTTCCTTCCGACCCGCCCTTACATTAAGGAAAGGGCAACAAGCTGAATATCAGTGAGGCATACTATAGTACGTCGAACTGATTTCAGTGCCGTCGATGCCGTGAGATTGCTTCGCCCGAAGGGAGGAAAGGACTGATGACAAAAAATTCATTAATTCCAATAGAGGATTTTTGTCTATCTCATCAGCCATTTCCATGAACAATCCAGGCTAAATCATTGTCCAGAGGATTGACACCGTCCCCGTACTAAACGTCTGCTCGTTTCCGTTGTCATCCGTCAGCGTGATTGCCACCATTCCGTTATCGGGGAAATAATTGTTATAATCATATTCCTCCGTAATCTCCCAGGAATACTTTCCACCGGCGGGAATCCGGACCGATGTCGCCGGGTAGTAAGTTTGTTGCCCTACCGCGGTGCTTTGATAGTACAAGGTGTGAACGACGCTGTTCACATCACTTCCGATATTATTGGTGTTGTTCAGCTCGTAGGTGAACGCAAACGTCATGGTGCCGGCACCACTGTCGTATACTCCCGTCACCTGAAGCTCTCCCGAATATGTCGCAAGCGTACCGGACGTATCCGGCACCGTGCTGCTCTTGCAGCTGAAAAGACTCAAAAGCAAGGCCGAACCCAGGATGAAGACAATCCTTTTCTTTTTCATGGCGGAATCCCTTCCCAGATGTCGTCCATCTCGATTCACGCTCCGGGGGGGGACGCCAAATGGAGATCACATATCATGCTTGTTCATTCCATCATACCTTCTGACAAACGATATTGGCAAGTTCAAAACACGCGGCGGTCTTATCCCAGACCGAACCCCGCCACCTTCCCTCTCTTCGGACAAAACCTGTATGCTCTCGGAGTTTCGCTCACTTCTCCTGAAGCGACCTTCGGGTGGATTCGATGAAGCTCGCGACATCCTGCTTGAACTTCTTCAGCATCTCCGGCCGGATGTACATCATATGGCCGGCCTGATAATACCCCATGCTCACGCGCTCACGATATGTCGCATCGAATCCGAGATGATCGAACGTCCATTCCGTTCCCGCAAAAGGCGTCGCCATATCGTAGTAACCGTTGGCCACAAAAACCTTGAGCGCGGGATTGCGCGCCATCGTGCTGCGGAGCGAATCGATCAGATTCAGGTAATGCGCCTGGTACTGCGTCCCGTAATCCCAGGGCCGCACAGGCCCGCTGGTGTAGTAGTGGAGATCGGATTCCCACCCGAGATCATTGCGGACGTAGTCATGGAAAAGAGCCGTATAAGCTCCCTGAAGCGCCGTATTCGACGGATCGAATTCCTGCCGCTCCCCCGCGGCATCGGCATCGATCCCGGTGAATCGGCTGTCGAGCCGACCGGTCATCAAGCGCCGGTCCCGCAGCAGCTCCTTGCGGAAACGGGAGGGAGTCACCCGTAGATTGGACTGCCGTATGAAATCCACAGATAAACCGGTATAGCGGGCCGCCTTCTCAGTCACCGAGCGATTTTCTTCTTCCGACAGCCGGTTTCCCTTGGTCAGCGCAAGCAGATACTCCCCAAAAGCGAATTCCCGGGCCTCTTTGAGGACATCTTCAAGATCCCCCTGAAGATCCGAAGGCAGTTTCTTGTGATACCAGGCAGTCGCCGTATACGTGGGAAGAAACACGATATAGTGCAGATCATTTCCGGGAGTATCATACAGGGTTCGGAAATCGATCACCGAGGACACGAGCACAATGCCGTTAAGCTCGATCCCATGCCGGCGCTGCAGTTCCGCGGATAGTCCGGCCGACCTAACGGTGCCGTAGCTTTCACCCAGCAGATATTTCGGCGAGGACCAACGGTTGAATTTGGTGAGATAGAGCCGGATGAACTCCGCAAACGCTTCGAGGTCCGGTTGTACCCCGTGAAACTGTTGAGGATCTTCCCCCTCGACCGGACGGCTGAATCCTGTCGACATCGCATCGACGGCGACGATATCCGTCACATCGAGCAGCGAAAAGGGATTATCAACCAGAGTATAGGGAGGAGAAGGCTGGAATCCTTCTTCCGCCATCTGCACGCGCTTGGGACCCAAGACTCCCATGTGGAGCCAGATCGTGGCCGCGCCGGGTCCTCCGTTATACGCGAAAGTGATGGGGCGGCTGCCGACATCTTTTTGGTCGTCACGGGTGTAAGCGACGAAAAATTGATTGGCCCGCGCCCTACCGTCGGGATGGCGCAGAACGAGCTGCCCCGCGGTCGCCGTGTAATGAAGGTCTACTCCTCCGATGCGGGCCCGGTGAGATGTCCGCGAAAACTTTTCCTCGGCCCGAACGGGCTTGTCGCCCCCTTTCTCGTCCGCTTGGCTTACCGCTTCCTGAGTGGAATAGGCCCCCAGACCACACAGCATAATCACCGTCGTGGTGATGAATATTTTTTTCAACATACAACACCTCCACCTAAAATTGATTGGGAAATATTTCTTGATCGCTCAAAGGTGATGTATTATACATGATTTTTTCAGTCGGGTTAATGAAAGGGAACCTCCCGCCTCAAAAATAACCCACCAAGGATATCGGTTCTGACGGCGATGTCAAAGGAAAAAGGCTTTATTGAGATGAATCCAACGGGAAGACGAAGACAAATCGCCTTCACAATGCGTATAGTGGAGAGTATAATTTAGAAGAAACGCTTCAACGGGCGCGCCGGCGTCAGGGAAAGAAAAGGGCAGGATTTATGGAGACGGGTTAAATTTGCATTCATCCCTCAGCTCCCATCTCCCCACCCCTCATTTAGCTCACTTCCCACGCCGCATTTCTACGGACGGAAACAGTTTGTCTAAAGGAGGTTTCATCCATGCAAACGCTTAAAATGAAAAAACCGGTTCTTCTGATGTTTTTTCTCATCATTTTTTGCTGCCCCTTCGTTATTCCCGAAACCGAAAATAAATCCTCGAAATTGAAATTCGAAATAACATTTCCCTCGGATGCCCACGCCCAAAATATCACGGGGCGCGCATTTGTCATGATTTCTAAAACCGATGACCACGAGCCTCGCTTAAAGGTAGGCTACACGGGGATTCCCATTTGGGGTCAAGATATCTTCGACTTGAAACCGGAAGTTCCCATAACCATCGACGGGGATGTTCCCGGCTATATCTTGAAGAGCATTGAGGACATTCCCTCCGGCACCTATTATATACAGGGATTCATAAACAAGTACACGGAATTCAAACGATCCGACGGTCATACGCTTTGGCTGCACAATGACCAATGGGAAGGACAGAGATGGAACCGGTCGCCCGGCAATCTCTACAGCGATGTGCAAAAAATATCCATCGATCCAGAAAAACCTCAAACCATTCGCTTGAGCTGCAAAAACGTCATTCCGCCCGTTCAAATCCCCCAAGACACGGAATGGGTCAAGCGCATCAAATTCAAGAGCGATATCCTATCCGAATTCTGGGGGCAGCCCATTTACCTGGGCGCGACGATCCTGCTTCCCAAGGGATATGCGGCACATCCCGACATTTATTATCCGGTTCACTATCAGCAGGGTCACTTCTCCTTGCGGGCGCCGCACGGATTTCGCCCGGACACGGATTTCTACGACTACTGGAATTCGGACGATTGTCCGAGGATGCTGGCGGTGACATTCCAGCATCCCTGTCCTTATTACGACGATTCTTACGGGGTCAACTCCCCCAACACCGGCCCTTACGGCGATGCCATCATGCAGGAGCTCATCCCCTATCTGGAAGAAAATTTCCGGATCATCCGCAAGCCCTATGCAAGAGTGCTTTCGGGCGGATCCACCGGTGGTTGGATCGCCCTGGCCCTGCAGGTGTTTCACCCGGAATTTTTCGGGGGCACTTGGCCGCTGGCGCCGGATCCCGTGGATTTCAGATGGTATGAAATTTTCAATATTTACGAAGACGAGAACGCTTTCTATACGGAATATGAGTGGCTGAAAGTGCCCCGCCCCGGTATGAGAGACACCAACGGCCGGATCCTTCGGACCATTCCGGACACCTATCGTTATGAAAGGATCATCGGACCCAAACACCGCTCCGGAGCGCAGCGCGCTATCTGGGAAGCCGTCTTCAGTCCCATAGGAAGCGATGGTTATCCCCAACCGCTCATGGATTGGGTGACCGGAGAAATCGACCATGAAACAGCCGAACACTGGAAAAAATACGATCTTCGTTTTTATTTGGAGAACAACTGGTCCCGGCTCGGGCCGAAACTCAAGGGGAAAATCCATATCTACGTAGGAGACATGGACAATTACTATTTAAATCTCGCCGTGGTTCTTATGGAGGAGTTTCTTGAAAACACCACGAATCCTTATTATGACGGGGAAGTGGTTTACGGAGACGGAGAACGCCATGTCTGGGGGCCCCGGGGTTCGGAACTGTATGAAATATTCGAAGAATACATTACGAAAACCGCTCCCGACGGCGCGGACACTTTAAAATGGAAATATTGACCAAATCATATTATCCTTAATAAAAAAAAAGGGCCTCTTCTCAGAAGAGGCCCTTAGAAAATCTAACCGATTCCGTATTGTTACATCCCGTCGATAATGGCGTTGAACGTCGGGCTGGGACGCATGGTCTTTACGGCCTTCTCTTCATCGGGGATGTAATAGCCGCCGATATCCGCCGGTTTTCCCTGGGCCGCCAGCAGTTCTTCGGTGATCTTGTTTTCATTCTCTTCCAGAGCCTTGGCCACCGGCAACAAACGTTCACGTATCGCTTCATCTTTATCCTGGGCGGCCAGAGCCTGAGCCCAGTACAGTGCCAGATAAAACGTGCTCCCGCGGTTGTCGATCTCGTTGACCTTCCGGGAAGGAAGCCTGCCGTTTTCCAGATACTTGGCGATAGCGACGTCGAGGGTTTCCGCCAGGACGGCCGCTTTTTCGTTACCCGTATTCTCGACGATCAAATCCAGGGAGGGAACAAGCGCGCAATACTCTCCCAGGGAATCCCACCGTGTGTGACCTTCTTTTAAAAGCTGTTGGACGTGTTTGGGCGCGGATCCTCCCGCACCCGTCTCGAACAATCCTCCACCTTTCAGAAGCGGAACGATGGACAGCACCCTCGCGCTGGTGCCCAACTCGAGGATCGGGAAAAGGTCCGTGAGATAATCTCTGAGCACATTGCCCGTAACGGAGATCGTATCCTCTCCCCTTCGCGTTCTCTCCAGGGTGAATCTCATGGCATCCTGCGTCGTCATGATCCGGATATCCAGACCGGAGGTGTCATGCTCGGGCAGATACTTGTTCACTTTCCTGATGATCTCCGCATCGTGTCCCCGGTTTTCATCCAGCCAGAAGATTGCCGGAGAGCCGGAAGATCTGGCGCGTTTCACGGCCAGTTTGACCCAATCCCTGATGGG
Organism: uncultured Eubacteriales bacterium; assembly: GCA_964433135.1. Classification (GTDB taxonomy): domain Bacteria; phylum Acidobacteriota; class Aminicenantia; order Aminicenantales; family Aminicenantaceae; genus CAYSQW01. The sequence continues at coordinate 25,701 of CAYSQW010000041.1, read as the reverse complement.
GATGTCTTTCGCCTGACACATCCTGAATATATCACCCGTTTCCACGGCCTGCTCCAAAAGAACCTTGCCCGCATCATCCATGACCCGGATGGTTCCTTCGCCGGAAGCCTCGAACGTCTTGTCATGCGAGCCGTACTCCTCGGCTTTCTGCGCCATCAAACCCACATTGGAAACATTCCCCATTGTGGAGGGATCGAACTGTCCGAGCTTTTTCGCATTCTCCAGGATCTCTTTGTACATCAGCGCATAGCTTCTATCGGGAATCATCGCGATGCAGTCCTGAAGCTCATCGTCATTGTTCCACATTTTGCCGCCGTCTCGCACGACATTGGGCATAGAGGCGTCAACGATGATGTTGTTGGGAACGTGGAGATTCGTAATCCCACGTCTCGAATCGACCATGGCCAAGGCAGGCTGGTATTTATAGACGGCTTCGATATCGGCCTCGATTTCGGCTTTTTTTTCGGCGGGAAGTTTTTTAAGCTTATCCAGGACATCAGCCAAGCCGTTATTGACATTGGCGCCGATCTCCTTGAGGGTATCCGCATGTTTATCGAGAGCTTCCTTGTAGTAGACCGAAACGCAGTGACCGAACATGATAGGATCGGAGATCTTCATCATGGTCGCTTTGAGGTGCAGAGACAGGAGCACTCCGTCCTTTTTGGCCTCCCCGATCTGCTCAGCGTAGAATTTTCTCAGGGCCGCCACGTTCATCACGGCCGTATCGATGACTTCCCCATCAATAAGATGCAGATTCTCCTTCAGGGTGGATGCTTTTCCGTCACGATCCACGAACTCGATTTTCACATCGCAGGCCTTGTCGATCGTAGTCGATTTCTCGCTCTCGTAAAAATCTTTTTCCGTCATGTGAGCGACACGGGCCTTGGATCCCGACTCTGGCCAATCTTTCATCATCTTGTGGGGATTCTTTTGGGCGAACTTCTTGACGGATGCCGCCGGCCGACGATCGGAATTGCCTTCACGCAAAACCGGGTTGACCGCGGAGCCGAGGACCGCGGAAAACTTTTTCTGGAGAGCCTTTTCCGCGTCATTCTTGGGTTCTTCAGGATATTCAGGGATATCATATCCCTTATCTCGCAGTTCCTTGATGGCGGCCTGGAGCTGGGGAATCGATGCGCTGATATTGGGAAGCTTGATGATATTCGCCTCGGGCGTCAGGGAAAGATCGCCGAGGATTTTCAGCCAATCAGGCTTTTTTTGATCCTCGGTGAGATTCTCCGGAAAATTGGCAATGATCCTGCCCGCCAGTGAGATATCCGCCAAGTCGATATCCACTCCTGATCCTTTCGTATAGGCTTTCAGGATGGGAAGAAACGCCTTGGTGGCCAATGCCGGGGCTTCGTCCGTGTCAGTCCAGGTAATCTTTGCTGTTTTCATTTTTAATCCTTTTTGATTTTTAAACGTATTATCCTCAGATAATATCGTACCGATTTCCCTTATATTTCAAAGAAATTAAGATAAAAGAAATCGGCGCAAGAGTCAACCGCTTTAGGGGGACGATTTTCTCCCGGCGGCGAAGGTCAGACCGAGGTGTCCGATAAAACCGGGCACAAACTCCACATCGGCGGCTGACGGGGAGGACCTCCGGACTGCGGTGACGGCCCCCGGCGGAGCGCCCCGAGAAGAGCGAGATGGGTCTTGAGCGATATCAGGAAACGGCGTCTGGATTTCGATCTGGAGCCGGATTCGTCGGCTCAGCTCCGGCCTTCGTCGGCTGTATCCTCCGCCCGGCTGTTTTTGGGATCCTGCAGGAAAGCCAGAGCGGATTCCCGATCGCCGTCCATGACAACCCGGACTTCGAGCCCCCCTGTTATTTCGGGAACGTCGATAACCCGAAGGACAGAGGCCAAGTAGGCGTACTCGGGCAAATGCCCGGCCAGGGAGTTGACCGATTTGCGAAAAAAATCATGGTCGAAGAGAACGTTGCGGTCATCGGGATAGAGCGCCAGGTAGCGGATCCTGGATTCGACCAGGTCCTGAAAAAAATGCGTACCGAAGGACAGGTCGGGCACATAATCGCCGACCTTGCGGGCGATCTCGATCAGCATGGCCGCATTGTTGATGTCGGAATACGACACCCGAACGCCCAGCTTGATGTCGCCCCGGCTCCCCCAGCGGCCTGGCCCCATCAGGATAAAGCTTTTCCGGGGCAAGATGGAATTGAGTCGGGACACGGCGGCGCCCACCGCTCCCATGTCCGAAAGAGAAGATATCTTTCCGTACTCCTTGGGGTCGACATAGATGATCGTCTTCACTCCCCGAACATCGGCGTTGGTGATGTAGCGCCGCGCCGAAAACAGTTTGTGCTCGTCCGGAATTCCGGTCGGAATGGCGATCGCCTCCTCGTCGTCCAGGCTGCTCTGGGGGCGGCACTGGAGGATGTAGAAGTCCTTGCCGTCATGGGCGAACTCGACGTCCATCGGCATGCCGAAGGTGTCCTTGAGCACGGACATAATTTCCTTTATCTGGCGGAGGAACGACGTTTGGCGGAGCAGGTTTTCAAAGGTCACGACGACCGGTTCATTCTGGGGCAGATCCATCGCGGCACTCGCCCTGCGGATGCTCTGACCATCCCAGAACGACAGCAGCCGGTCCCAAAGCGGAAAATCCAGCTCGACTTCCTTAATGACCTCTTCAATCGGATGGGTCTCGAAACGCCGGGTTTCCAGGTTGATGACATCGATCGATTTCTGAGAATAACGAATGATCTGCTCGGGCATGACATTCACCCGAATATCCGGCTGGCCTGGGCTGAGAAGAATCGGATAGTCATTGCTGACCCGGTCGACCGCGCGCGTTCCCAGCCCGGCGACCATCCGCAGCACCCCGTCCTCGCGCTTGATTCGGGGAGACCAGCGGAATTCGTTGTTGTTGAAGGCCACTCCGGCGAAGGCCGGAAAAAAATACTTACCGATCCGCGTCCCCACCACCTTCTGAATCAGAACGCCCATCTCTTCGTAATATTCGAGCAGACCCCGCTCGGCCCGGTATTCGATGGCGTCGGGATTAAAGAGGGACGCATAGACCTCGGCCACGGCATCTGTAAGGGCGGCCAAGCGTTCTTCCCTGGTCCCGTTGTTGGCCAGAAACAGGCTCCGGTATTTTCCGGAAAAGGCCGAGCCGCAGCTGTCCTCGAGCAAGCTCGAGGAGCGAACAACGAGGGGATTCTCCCCGGCCTCATCGAGGATAATTTTGAGCTGGGAAAGCATATCCGGCGAGAAGAACGACTGCTTGCAGACCTGGACAAGATAGGGATAGTTCTGCCTGATCTCCTCGATCGACCGGAACTTGAAACTCTGGAAATTCTCCAGGAAGTTATTGTGAATGAATTCCATTACCCCGTCGGAAGTGATGAACCAGGATTCGGGGATCTTGACCGTACCCAGGATGGGATTGGTCTCAGCTTTCCGGCGCAGGATGTGCTCGGCCAGGATCATTCCCGCTGATTTTCCGCCCAGCTTTCCCGTCCCTCTTGACGGACCGTATACCCGGGGAAGCAGCCGGCCGAAGTCACTGATGGTCATATAATCCCGGGCGATCCGGATGAAGGGCAGCCGATCGCTCAAGAAACGGCGGACCAGAGCGATCCGTGCCTGGAGATCGTCGGCCGGATCCAGGGCCTGTTCGTCTTCGCGGATAGAACTGGTTATGCGGTTAATGATCTCTTTGATTTCAACCACCGAAATCTCCCGTTTCTCGGCGGCGACCATGAGAAAACCGAGCTTATCCTGCTTCATGCATTTTTTGATAAGGGCCGAAAGCTCGGCATCGGAAAACACCAGGGAGGCGATCCAAAGGGCTTCATTGAAAACCTTACTCAACCGCTCGATATCCTGGATGGGCTGAGGCTGGTTTTCACTCAGGTCGGACTCGTTGTCGGTCTGGAACTCGGGCGTCAGGTGATAGAAAAGACTCTGGACACCGGGAAGTCCCTGCCAGTACAGGTGGTTCATCAGCCGGCGAAGAATCCGTTTGTAGTGCAGCGGATCCGTTTCCCTGAGCAGGTCCATGATGACCCGCCATTCGGCCTTGTTTTTCCCGGCGGCCTTTGCAGCCGGAGCGACACTGTAAGATCCCCCCACGCTTTGTCGGTCTTCGATAAGCCGACCGATCAGGTTTCCGATCAATTCGATGAGTTTTTTTTCCTCGAGGAGAAATACGGCATCGTAGGTAGGAGACACGTCATCGGTATAGCAGATCTCCAGGGACCCGACTTCCTTCCCGGCGGCCCGGAGCGGGACCCGCTGCATCCACGTCGTTTCGGTAAATCCAGGCGTCTGGAAAACCTGCTTGTGAATTTTGAGCCGGGCACGGCAGCGTTCGGGATGCTGCCAGCCGGACGGAAGGACATCAACGATCCTCCGGAACATTTCATCCGAGGAGATGTCCGGCGTTTCGATAATCGAGACGACGGACTGAATGCACTCGAATTCCTTCACCCGCTCCCGAAGGGGTCCCTTCGGAAAATTTTTTTTCTGTAAAGACATGATCTTTCCTCCCCGAAAAAAAGCGGCCCCGCCTTTTAGGAAGCGGGGCCGCATTCGGTTGACTGACTTATCGGGAGATCAAACCCAGCCGCGTTTGTGACTGGCTTCGGCCACCCGTGTGACTGCGATCAAGTAGGCTGCGTCGCGCATGTAGATGTTCTTCTTCCGTGCCAGCTCGGCAACGGCCTTGAAACCGGCCGTCATCTTTTCGTCGAGCTTTGTGAGGACTTCGTCTTTGGACCAGAAGTAGTTCATATTGCACTGGACCTGTTCGAAGTAGGAGCAGGTCACACCACCGGCGTTGCAGAGAAAGTCAGGGATCATGAAAATACCCCTCTTTAGGATCTCGTCGTCGGCTTCGGGTGTAGTCGGACCGTTGGCACCCTCGGCAATGATCTTGACGGACTTGTGGATCTTGCCCACGTTGGCATCGCTGATCTGGTTTTCCAGTGCGGAGGGCACCAAGAGATCGGCTTCCTGCTCGATCCAGGCGTCGCCCGACAGGATCTCGTAACCGGCTTTGCGGGCCTTGTCCTTATCAATGGTTCCGAATTTGTCGGTGATCGAAACCAGTTCCTCGGGATCGATGCCGGATTCCCGCCTGAAAGTGTAAGAGGTCTGGTCGGTTTGGTCCCAGCAGGAAACGCAGATCGGCTTTCCGCCGTATTCCTTGTAGAGCTTGACAGCGTACTGGGAGACATTGCCGAATCCCTGGAAAGCGCCGACCGACTTTTTGATATCGATGCCGATCTCCTTCATCGCTTCCCGGACGGTGTAGATCGCGCCGAAGCCGGTCGCTTCCGTCCGGCCGAGCGAACCGCCCATTCCGACAGGTTTACCGGTGATGAAGCCGGGACGCTTGGCGCCCTGGATCTTCTCGAACTCATCCATCATCCAGAGCATGTGCTGACCGGTGGTCATGACGTCGGGAGCGGGCACATCCTGCTCATGGCCGACATTGACGGCGACCTGGTCGACCCAGCCGCGGCAGATGCCTTCCTGTTCCCTGTCACTGAGGTTGTGCGGGTCGCAAATGACACCGCCTTTTCCGCCGCCGAGGGGAATGTCGACGACCGCCGTCTTCCAGGTCATCCACATGGCCAGGGCTCGAACGGTATCGATGGTTTCATGGGGATGGAACCGGATACCGCCCTTGCAGGGACCTCGGGAATCGTTGTGCTGAACTCTGAATCCACGAAACACCTGATAGCTCCCATCGTCCATCCGGACGGGGATCAGGAAGTGATGCTCGCGTAGGGGATTTCGGAGCAGATCACGGCTGGCCTGGTCGAGGCCGAGCTTCTCCGCAGCCGCGTCGAACTGCTTTTGAGCCATCTCGAACGCATTGAAGGGTTTAGGCATTTGATATTCTCCTATAAAGCCGATAAATGTATTAAATATATAAGTGCATTTCCCCCGGTTTTTCGGCTTCCGCCAAGGCGAAAACCCCGCGCCGGAGAGTCATATATTTTACTCCTACAAGAAGAATCAAGTCAAATTAGGGAAGTGAATAAAACAAAGGATTTTCCGACTGAAAACATTCGACCGGCCCCCTCCTCCACAAACACTGTCAAGACCCTGCTTTACAGATGAAAAAATGCATGATTTTCTCCTTTTAAGCAGGGCTTGCCTCTTATCATTCCTTCATCCATTCTTCCGTGTGCCGTTTACACATGGAAGAATTCATAAGCAGGAATCCTCAAATAGAGGGCCGTTCCGTCATCAAAACATGTTAATGACAGACCGGTTTTCAAAATCCGGAGCCTCGATCTCGCTCGCCATGAAATCGGGAGCCAGGTGCGCGTAGCGTAGCGCCATGTTGATCGTGGAGCGCCAGAGAATTGAAGTGGTCTGAAATTCAAGACCGCTTCATCCCATACCCCTACCGAGATTATGGCAGGTCAAATATCACCTCATTGAGTTGTTCGGTTTTTGGGAAGTAGCACAGATCCTACACAACTTTGAACAATGTCTCGGATTATTACCAACCAAAGTTCTTTATGCTTTTATCATAATAACTATCAGTTCAGTAAAACAATTACCAGCCAACATCTACCGTAATTTTACCATATATCATATATCCCTCGTCCGCATAAGAAGCAAAGTCTGATTCTCCTACAGGTTCGAGATTGATGAATCCAAAAGTTTTTTCACTCTTGTTTTCTAAATGTATTTGGCTCATCACATTTCCCATACGCAATTTATCATTCATATAGTCGAGTTCTAAATAAAAGGCTTCGATTGTATTCATTTCATCTTTACTTACAAACTCAATGATGTAGTTAACCTTATCCTTTACATCAATCTGCTTTACACCAACGATAGTTGAGGGCTCATAAATCGGACAGAACTCCTTCGGATAGTCTTTTGGAATGCTCGTGCTGTCAGTAACCGTCTTTGACTGCCTATTTTCAGAGTCTTGTGCAGAAGATTGCTGCACAGAAGGTTCGCCTTCAGTTTTTTTCTCTGTACCACCGCCGCAACCTGCAAGGATCAGTGTAAAACAAGTTAGAATGAATAACGCACTTGCTACTTTAACAATTTTACTCATATTAGTTTTCCTCCTAAAATTACGTCAATGTTTAACGAAACCTTTGCAGAATCCCCCGCAGGGAGCTTCACCTGCCTTGTGCCGGACCAAATTAATTGGACACAAATTAAGGACATACTCCTTAGCAGCCTTTTTGTCAATAAATTCATCCAATTAATTTTTTTCTCAATCCCAGCTTTCACCAATAGACGTCTTCACCAATACAAGTCAATGGTCTTCTGTAATACACGAACATCAAAAAGGATCGCCTAATACCATATAATGGCGTACATCCTCAAGAAAAGGATAAAGGGTCGTACCTATTATTACCTGGCCGAAAATCAGCGCGTCAACGGCAAGCCTCGTATCGTCTGGCAAAAAATCCTCGGCACGGCCGACAAAATCAAAGACATGCTCTTCTCCGGCGAAGTCGAGGCGATGCCGGAAATCGCTGCTCTCGAGTGAGATTCCATCGCGGCCGTGGAGGCGATCTACGGGAGGTCGTGGACGAAATCTTCAGTAAACGCAGCCAGGGCATGAGTTCCGGCCAGTCTCTCTATCTCATCGTGCTCAACCGCGCCATCGAACCCAAGAGCAAAGCGGCCTTGGGCGAGTGGTTGAAGACCACCGCGATCTCGGAATACCTGGAGGTGGACTACTCGAAACTGGATTCGGCCAAGTTTTGGGATCATATGGAGAAAGTCGGAGAACAGGAGATCGAGGACAACAGCGATGCCGTGGCCAAGCGGGTGACGGAGCGCTTCGACCTGTTGCTTATCCGGAAAAAGCTCAAAGAACAAAAAATGGACATGTCGTTGGATTGGGCCATGGAGGCTCTTTGCGGCATCCGAATAGCCCTCTGTTATTATCCGCGCAAGAGTCGGCCCGTAAAGAATATCTGCCGTCTGGGTAGTTCCGAATCGAAGCTCCTAAACGCCTTGAACATCCAAATACTGGCGGTTAGGCAGGACATCCTCTTTCTCCCCATATTACTGTATACAATATATTTATGCCATTTTGAAAAATCTATTGTCAAACGTTGGGTCAATCTCAATATTAATGGACTCCATTGAATTCCGGGGACCACATGGGGACCAAAACATGCAAAAACAGACCAATTTTTCTTATTTTGGCCTGTTTTGGGCCTGCTTTGCCAAGGCTATGGCAGTCGATTCAATACAAAGGGATCAGAAAATAAAAAGAGTGCCGAGGGCGGGAATCGAACCCGCACGTAGGAAACCTACGAGGGATTTTAAGTCCCTTGCGTCTACCAATTCCGCCACCCCGGCACCACTCGATTCATCGACTTCAGGGAGGCACTCGCACATGTTCAAGCACCCTGTTCTCTGATATGCCGTACGGCTATCGCGCGGTATCAGCACCCATCCGGATTTCCATGTCTTGCTGAAAACGAAGAACGCATCGCCATACCGCATTAGATATTAAGGACCTCAAGATGTGCCGCGAGGTGATTATAGCACACCCCATATCCTCCAACAAACCTTTAATGGGAACACTTTCATTTGATCTTGAGAGGGGAAAAAGCATGTAATGCTCCACCCCGAATCAAGGCCGAAAGCAACGGATTTACTGTTGACAACAAATTCTGCGCCGTTTTATAATGTAATTAAATGAGGTGATTTTCGGGGGATATTCACACATAACTTAAAGGGTTATTTATTGCTCTCAATAAAATCTAGTAATTCTATTTGTTTTACATTGTTTATATGTTACATATGAATTATGGACGGCTTTTTCAGGTTCACAAAGGATTTTCGGTTCATCAAGACCGCTATCCTTTATGAATAAGCACAAACGGCGTATGCCGATCATTTAGATCAAAAAAAAGGAGGAGGTTTGGTTATGAAGAAGGTATTTTTAATTATTACAGCGACACTTTTTGTGTTCGCCATGCTTCCGGTCACGGCGTCGGCTCAACATGCCCAGGTATATGTAGCTCACGGTATCCCCGGAGGGGACCTTGGATTACCGTCCGATCTTCCCGTGGATGTCGCCGTCAACGACGCCTGTGCGCTTAAAGGATTCAAATTCGGCGAAATCGTGGGCCCGCTTCGTCTTGAAGCCGGAACCTACAACATCAAGATATCCGTCGCCGATCCCGATGATCCCTGCAGCAACGATCCCGTCATCGAAGCCGATGTTCCCATCATGGCGGGCGAGTGCGCAACCATCATCGCGCACCTAAACACGGCTGGAGCCCCCACCGCAAGCAAGTTCGTCAATGATGTCTCAGGCATCGCAAATCAGAAAGCACGCGTCGTTCTTCACCATACGGCCAATGCACCCGCCGTCGACCTCTGGATGACGCGAGCCACCATGGGACTGCTTGACATTTCCTGGAGGGTTGAAAATTTCATCCCGGGAGATAAGGTCGCCATAGAAATCTTCCCAAAATCGTGGAGAGTCTATTTTGCACCCTGGAGATTGGATTTAGTCGTATTCAAAAAACTCCTCCCCCCTCTGCTGGCAAAAAACGGATACTTCATCTACGCCGTCGGTAGCGTCACGAACGGGACGTTCACATTGATCTGGCAGCGCATCAAAGGTCTCGAGTAACATTACCAAATTACAAATACGATGATAACAGCGCCGGCCGCATTTCTCTCAAACTGCGGTCGGCGCCTTGTTCCCTATTCGTTCCCGGGGACTATCCCGCGCAGCACACGGAACGCCTTCGCATAGCGGGCTTTTCTTTCCGTGTCCCCTTCCAAAAGGCCTCTTTCTTTAAGCGTTTCAAGATGGTCTTCCAGGTCCGCCCGTTTTACGGCAGCTGCCAGCGCGTTTCCACGAAGGCGCCGGATGTATTCCAGGTAGGGTTCCTCATGTCTTTTGGTTAAAAGCTCCACGGCATCCAGGATCACTTTAGAAAAGCCGGCTTTCTCGAGATCATCAAGCGACCAAGAGCTTTTCTCCACAACATCATGCAGCAGAGCCGCCGTCAGTTCCTCTTCGCTTGAAGGGTTCATACGGAGCATCACCCGGATGGGGTGCAGCACGAACGGTTGCCCGAATCGGTCTTTCTGACCTTCATGGGCTTCGGCCGCAGTCCGGAGCGCTTTCGTATATTCTTTCATATCTCTAGGTTAAACCGGGGGGCCGCCGAATACGCAAGAACGCCCTTCCCCCCATGCCCACGGCCAGCATCAAGATCAAAATTCCAGGGATCAACCACTCCAGGCCCGGCTTCTTCCGAAGAACCTTTCGATCGGCTTTTCCGGAAACCACGAATCCGGCCCAGTAATAGGGATGCCAAGCGGCATCCGAAGCGGCCATTTCCAACTGCGCCCGCCTCAGCGCCTCCGAGATGGAAAGGGAAGAATGAAGGTGGGTGTAGAAGCGTTCCATGAGCTGAGACGTTGCCTGATCGTTGACCTCCCAGAGACTCATCATCACGGCCGAGGCTCCCGCGGCGAAGAACGCACGGGTCAATCCGGCAACGCCCTCACCCCGGATGAATTTTCCCAATCCGGAGCTGCACGAAGAAAGGGTGACCAGATCCGCTCTCAGTTTAAGACCGAAAATCTCGCGCATCTGGAGAAAGCCGTCTTCGGCCGGATCTTCGTCCAAGGTCAATACGACCGCCGAACGGGCCGGAGTTTCATTGTCGATCACGCTGTGGGTGGCGAAATGCAGGATCTTAAAATCAGCCAGCGGCTCCCTTTTGAGACGCTCTTCCGAGGCTTCCCCTCGAGTCCGGATCTCCAGCCTTCGAGGCTTGAACAGGGCTCCGATCCGCCTCAACTCCCAACCGCTGTGAACCAATCTCTCGAAACCGGATTTCCCTTCGGGTTCCCACGGATCCTCAAAGGAAATCCAGGAAGGGCTTTGCTGAAACAGCCCGAAAGAGGGATCTCCAAAAGCTAGAAGATCGCGGGTTCGGCGCGAACCCCGCTTCGGTTTTCTATCCGACATCTCATGATACGCGGTCACGGAAGAGGCATAGGAGATATTGAAATCTTCGATCATCCAGCGGAGCGGGGAGGTTTCCGTGACCAGAGACTCGAACGGAAGGTGGTGGAGGCTGTCATCCGGGATGATAATAAGGTTTTCCACTTTGTCGTCCAGCACCCGGCGGACGGGCAAAATCAACTGCCGATACAACAGATAACCGGAAGTGAAATCCCGGCTGTCCTTGTCATTGACGGTTCGCATGTATTCGGCGACACGATCGTTCAGGGCTTCTCTCGGAAGGATCGGAATAACGTGGAATGTCCGTTTGGAAATAACGAACGCATAGGAACGATCATCACCGACCATATAGATGAGGAACGCCGTTCTGCGGTCACACAGCCGCCTCTGGACCTGTTTGAGACTGAGGCTGTCTTGGTATGTAAAGCTTGCGGAAGGCAGACTTTTCGTCCGCATCTCGCGCTTGACTTCTTCGAGTTCCGATTCCATGTTTTCCAATTTTTCAAGGCTGCGGGTACGCTCTCCGACCGAGATGGCAGACGACAGCAATCGTGTATTGATTCCGGATATGTCCTTGAGAAGTCGTTTTTCGCGATTTCTCAGTTTGAAATCGACGCCGCGAATCGATTCGACACGCGCCATCTCCAATTCATCCAAAAAAGACCGAGCCTTGGCTTTCTCGAGACACCTAAAAGCCGTTCGGTCGTATCCCTTTAAAGGCTCCCGCGCATGGAGTGAGGCCAGAAGACTTATGAAATGGTGATAGACATCCATTCTGATGTGCGATCCGAAATAGCTGACCTTAAGCTCATCCAGATTGATCCAGGATCGGATGTTCTCGATGATATCGATGGCCTGTTCATATTTTCGGAGCGCTTCCAGGGGTTTATTCCGTTTTTCAAGTACCCGGGCGCATTCATACCCGCTCTCCCAGAGCAATCTCCCCGCTCCGATCTCGGAGGCCCGGACCATCGCCCGCTCGAAACATTCCTGTGCTCCCTTCAAGCGGTCACGACAAACCAAAAGTCTTCCGGTTTCGATCAAGATCATGGCTTCGGCTTCCCGGTCCGAAACCGCTTGAGCCCGGCGCAATCCTTCCCGAAGAAATCCCAATGCCGCGGCCTCATCTTCAAGCTCGGTATAAAGCGATCCGATATGCCCCATAACACGGATTGCGGTCGGATCATTCCCGTTTGATTCGGCAATCGTCAAAGATTCCTTGAAATAATCCAAAGCTTTCCGCAGTTCATCCGGTCCGGAATCGTTTCTGGCCTCGAGCCGATGGGTCAATCCAAGATCGTTGAGCAGAGCAGATACCATGTCCGGATTCTCTTTTCGCTTTACGGTCTCGAGTGCCCGGTTGAAAAAATCCAGGGCCTTTTCGTAACGACCCAGACGCCGGTAGATCGCTCCCATGCTCTGAAGGCAAAGAGAAACATTTCCCATGTTATTTCCCCGCTCCGCCAGCTCCATCACCTGGGTATACAGGTGGAGGGATTTGGAGAAATGATCGTTTCCCTCATGGTAGGATGCCAGGTTCAGGAGACAACGTTCGGTTTCCTTGCGGTGATTCAGGTTCCGTGCGATCTTCAATGCCGCTTCGTTCAGTGCCCCGAACCGCTCGAGATTATCGACATCCCGATGGACTAGGCTCAAGCGGCGGAGGCATTTGAGTTCGTGAGGCCCGCTCTGCATCTCGACCGCCATTCTGAGACTTCTTTCCAAAGCCTCCTTGGCCTGCAGATAATCCCCCTGCCCGACCATTTTGATGCTTTCCGAATACCAGCTGAGAATCCCCAGGGCGATCTGACTCTCACGGAGCGGGTCATCCAAATCCCATTGCCGGGCCAGATTCAATGCCTCGACATAGGAGCGCCGGCTGGCCGGGATATCATCCTCATTCCAATACATCAATCCCATTTTCAGAAGGCTCAAACACTCCCCCGCATGATTCCGGCCGTCACGGGAATATTCTCGGCAGAAGCGGAAGCAGCGAACCGCTTCTCCAAAATCGCCTTGAGACTGATAGTCTTCGCCCTCTCTATAGAATTGAGCGGCTGCGGCATCCCTGAACACGTCTCCATCCGAAAGACCGGCTGCTGCGTGCACCGATACAGAAAGCCCTATGATCACGGCGGCGCACAGCAAAAGCCGGCCGGACCGTAATCCACGTTTCGCAACTTTCCTCTGTAATCGCATTATTTTATGAGAAGCTATCTATTCTGGCCAATTCAGTGCGATAATGCAACGGCTTTTTCCATCCTCCCCGGCAGCTTGAGGATGCCGCCCCGGCCGGATTTCAGGGTCGTGAACACTTCGCAAAACCGAAGGAACGCATACGTTCTCCCGCTCTTTCCGGTATCTTGACAAGCGCTGATTTTCCCCGTAACGTTAATGTGTTTCTGCAATCAACATTCAGGGAAAAAGGCGATGAAACAGATTCAAAAGCTTCTGGTGATATCCGTTATCGCACATATCACCCTGCTCTCCGGGTTCGCGATCGAAACCGGGCGGATTCAGGGACGCGTGATCGAAAAAGGCGGGGAAGGGCTGCCGGGCGTCCGGATAACGGCCGCCGGTCCCCGGCTTCAAGGATCGCGCACCATCCTATCGAGGACCGAAGGGCACTTCCATTTTCCGCTGCTCCCGGTCGGCGATTACATCTTGACCTTCGACCTTGAAGGTTTTAATTCCCTGGTCATTCAGAATGTCAAAGTTCGCCTGGGACGAGCCACCACGGTTACGGCGTCCCTGGAAATGAGCGAGCTCGAAAAAGAAATCGTGGTCACGGCTCCGGCTCCTCTGATCGACAGGACTTCCACCGACACGAGCTTCCTTCTGAGCCGGGATGAACTGGACAAGATGCCGGTGCAGAGCCGGACCGTTGTCGATGTCGTCAAGTTCACTCCCGGGGTCACGGGGGTTCGCACGAACACGCGGCGTGGGATCGCTCTCCAGGGCCAGCCCAGTTTTCGCGGAGAAGGGGAAGAAGGCAACAACTGGATCGTCGACGGCCTTTCGATCAGCGGAGTTCGACTCAAAAACTCTGGCCTCAAGCTGAATTATGATTCCATCGAAGAAATCCAGATCATTTCCGATCCGTTCAGCCCCGAGTTCGGTTCCGCTCTGGGAGGGATTATCAATATGGTGACCAGAAGCGGGAGCAATGATTTCTCCGGCCAGTTCTCGCTGGTCTTCATGGACAAGCACCTCCAGTCCGCCCGAAAAGATCAGCTTGCGGTCGTGAGCGAAGCGGATGCTTTCACCAATGCCAATTGGGTGTTCAACCTGGGCGGCCCTATAATCAAGGACCGCTTGTGGTTTTTCCTCTCCAACAATCTCTACAGCATCCGGGAAGAGACTCGGGACAACCGCTTCGATTATCTCGAGATCCCCGGAGGAGAGCGAAAGACGCGCAACAACAATCTTTTCGGTAAGCTGAGTTTTGCGATCCATCCCAACCATCACCTTTCCCTGACCACCATCTTCGACGGCTCCTTCAGCCAGAAAGGCGGCATCGGCATCCCGGAGCTGTATGATCGCAAGAGCTTCTCCGACTTCATCCTTCGCACGAATTACAAGGGGATCCTGAGCCCGACGACTTACATAGAGGCCGGTTTCGGAAGCGTCGTCCGGAATTCTTTGATCGAACCTCTCAGCGGAAACTTGGGACCCGCCCAGTATTACATCGAAGATCTGGGCCGCAGCATCAACAATTCATACGGAAACGTAACCGACGACCAGCAGCGGCTGGATTTCAGCTGCAAGCTTATCAAATATATGGATACGGAAACCTTCGGGCATCATGAATTTAGCATCGGCATGGAATATTATGCTTTTTCCTCCAATTTCGCGGTGGATTTCACGGGCAGGGACGAAGACCTCTTCCCGAACAACGGCTTCGACAGCGGAACGAAATATTATTTCGACAGCCGAAGCGGCGGCAGGGGAACTCCGACCGTTTTCTACGAATACGGCCCCTTCGATTTCGTCAACTCCGCACGGGGCATCGGCCTGTTCTTCAAGGATAAGATCACATGGGGAAGGGTCACCGTAATGGCCGGACTCCGCTCCCAAACCCAGCAGTGCCGGGACAACGATCAGGATGAGTTATGGGCATGGAATCTTAACGATTTCCTCTCACCCCGCCTTTCCATGGCTCTCGACCTCACAGCCGACGGCCGAAATATCATCAAGCTGGGATGGGGAAGATTTTCCGACCCGCTTACCACCATGCCTCTCGGACTGCTCAATCCCGGCTCGGGACTTACCTTCCGCACATACCGATGGGAAGGACCGATCCGACCCGAAACCGCTGATCTGCACGATCCGGCGAACTGGAGCTTTGAAACTCAGCAGGGCACCCAACCGTTCGAAATCGCCGAAGGTTTGAAGCCGAACTTTCTCAACCGTTCGCTTATCGAATATGATCGCAAATTGGGAGACGACTGGGCGGTTAAAATCCGCTACGTCCGCACATCCGCCAAAGACCTGCTTGAGGTTCTGGCCGTCTTCGACCCTGAAACCGATTACAAGTTCCTCTATGACAATTTCGAATATAAACGCCGTCAATACCGTGGGCTCGAAATCGAAGTCAACGGAAAGATCGGCAGCCGGCTCTTTCTCAATGCCTCATACTGTCATTCCACGGCCGAAGGAACCAATCCCGGGCAGGGAGAGACGGGCTCCTGGTCCCAGGAAGAAGGCAGCACGAATCATCTGGGGCTGTTCGGCAACCACATCTACATCCCCGACCGGCCGGAGTTTTCCGAATTGAAGGCCTATGTCGATGAGTCGCTTGGAGGACTGGGCGGCAGGGGGATCGGAGATGAAGGCTGGTACGGCAAGCTCCCCTACTCGGTCGATCACGATTTCAAGCTCAACGGAATCCTGATCGGTCCTTACGGATTGGCTTTTTCAACATCCCTGGAATGGATGTCGGGATATCATTGGGAAAAATTGGGTTATGTCCCCTATTTCGGAGGTTATTACTCTTTTCCGGAAGGGCGAGGGGGCCGGGAAACCCCTCCCCTGCTCTATATCGATCTGGGGATGGAAAAAGAATTCCGGCTTCCTTCGCTGTTCTCCGGGGATCCGACCCTTTTGAGCTTCAGGCTTGAAATCCTCAACATCGCCAACAGCCAGCGTCCCATCTCCTATGTCAAGGAAGACATCCCCATCTTCGGACAGATTTGGGGACGACAGCAGCCCCGGCAGGCCAGGATCTCGGTTAAAATCAAGTTTTAGAAACGAGGGATCCGAATGGATCGGGGATGTGAATCGGAAACGGCGCTATTCCACCGTGACTGATTTTGCCAGGTTCCGGGGCTGGTCCACGTCGGCACCCCTTTTGGCCGCCACATGGTACGCGAAGAGCTGCAGCGGGATGGAAGTCAGAAACGGGGTGAAAAGCGGAATGGTTTCGGGGATGGACAGGACGTCCTCGACTTGGTCCTTTATCGAATCGTTTCCATCGAACGCCACGGCGCAGACCCGCCCGCTTCGGGCTTTGATCTCCGAAATATTGCTCAGGATTTTTTCGTAAACATGATCCCGCGGAATTAGGGCCATCGTGGGCATGCCGTCATCGATGAGAGCGATAGGTCCGTGTTTCATTTCTCCGCCGGGGTAACCCTCCGCATGGATGTAAGAGATCTCCTTCAGTTTAAGAGCCCCTTCCAGCGCGATGGGATAATTCACCCAGCGGCCCAAAAAAAGAAAGTGATTGTATGACATGTACCGGGAAGCGGCGTTTTCAATGGATCCGGCACGCCCGAGGATGATTTCCATTTTGTGAGGCAGCTGCTGCAGGGCGTGTAAAAAAGGCAGACCGACATCCCTATCCAGCGTTCCCTTGATCTGGGCGAGATAAAGCGCGAGCAAGCTCATGGCCGCCATCTGCGAGCAGAAGGTCTTGGTGGCGGCGACGCCGATCTCGGGACCGGCATGAGTCCGCAGAAAGCCCCCGGCCTCGCGCTCGATCGAGGAATTGATAACATTGCAGACGGCCAGGGTGAGAGGGCCATGCTCTCGGACCGCGCGCAGCGCGGCCAGGGTATCGGCGGTTTCTCCCGACTGCGAAACCACCACGACCAGCGACCGTTTGTCCAGGATGAAATCCCGGTAGCGGTATTCCGAAGCATACTCGACATCAACGGGAATCCCGGCAAGACGCTCGATGAAATACTTGCCGACCAATCCGGCGTTATAGGAAGTTCCGCAGGCAATGATCACGAGCCGGCGGATCCCCCGTAAATCATCACGGGGTATTCCGATTTCTTCCAGCCTCACTTCGCCGGAATCCAGGGAAAGGCGGCCCTTGAGCGTATCGCGCATCACATCGGGCTGCTCAAAGATTTCCTTGAGCATAAAATGCTTGAATCCCCGTTTTTCGACCATCAGGGGATTCCAAGCTATCCGCTCCGACGGCTTGTCCAGTGCACGGCCCTCGAAATCGGAGAAACGGACCCTCTTCCTCTCCAGAACCGCCATCTCGCCATCTTTCAGGAACACGATGTCCCGGGTATGGCATAAAAGAGGATTGATATCCGACGAAACATAGTTCTCGTTGTTTCCCAGCCCGATGACAACCGGAGGTCCAAGTTTTGCGACCACGATCTTATCCCGGTCCCGGCTGGAAACGACAGCGAGTGCAAACGCACCCTCCATCTCTGATAAAGCCCGGCGGACCGCCGATTCCAGGTCGCCTTGATCGTGCTTTTCAATCAGATGAGCTATGACTTCGGTATCGGTCTCGGTGATAAACGTATGGCCTTCCCGCTGCAGGTTCTGTTTGAGAATTAGATAGTTTTCGATGATGCCGTTGTGCACCACGACCAGGGTTCCCGAGCAGTCCTGATGAGGATGCGCATTTTCCTCGGAAGGACGTCCATGGGTCGCCCATCGGGTATGGCCGATGCCGTAAGCTCCTTCGATCGGATCCTGTTTAAGGTGATCCTCCAACTGGCTGATCTTGCCCTGAACCCGGCGCAGCTGCAGGCCGTCGGCATTCATAACGGCGATCCCGGCGGAATCATATCCGCGATATTCTAATTTTTTCAGGCCGTCCAGAAGTACGGGAATCACTTTGCGGCGGCCGATATAACCGATGATGCCGCACACTGTTATTTCCTTTTTCTTCGCGCCCAGCCGGCTTTTTCGACCTGACGACTTCGTGAAACCGCCAGCGATTCGGGAGAGACATCTTTGGTGATCGTCGATCCGGCGCCGACATAGGCGTTTTTTCCGATAGTAACCGGAGCCACAAGTTCTGATCCCGATCCGATAAAAACACCGTCTTCGATAACGGTACGATTTTTTCGTCGGCCGTCGTAGTTGCAGGTGATGGTCCCCGCACCGATATTAACCCCCGTCCCTACCTGTGAATCTCCCACGTAGGAAAGGTGTCCCGCTTTCGATCCCCGCCCGAACTCCGTGTTTTTCATCTCCACGAAGTTGCCGATGTGCGCTCGCTCGCGGATCACGGTCCCGGGTCTCAGATGCGCGGAAGGTCCTACGCTCGCATCGCGTTGGATAATGCTCTCTTCGATCGTTGTCGCCGTAAGAATCTTTACCCGCGGCCCTATCCTTGAATCCCGAATGTGAACGGCCGGATAAATCACACAGTCGCGCCCCACCACGGAACCCCCTTCCACGCACACGAAAGGATAAACCGTCGTATCCTTCCCGATACGGACATCGAGATCGATCCATGTCGACCAGGGGTCGTAGAAGGAAACGCCCTTTCGGGAAAGGGCCTGTATCTTTCTTTCTCTCAGCACCTGAACAGCCCGGGCGAGTTCGAAGCGGTCGTTGACACCGACGACTTCATCGCTGTGGGGAGTTCGGAAAAAACCGACTTTCTCTCCCCTCCGAGACATGATTTCCATGATATCCGTAAGATAATATTCTCTTTTGGAGTTCTGATTTGAAATGAGCGGCAGCGCTTTCAGAAGCGGTTCGACCTCGAACACATAGATCCCGACATTGATTTCTTTAAGCCGGCGCTGCTCCGGCGTCGCTTCTTTTTCTTCCACGACCCGGATGCAACCGTCTTCGATCAGGATGCGCCCGAAATCCGTGGGATCATCCAACTCGGCGCTCATAAAAGTCAAGGCATTCCCCTGTTTCTTATGGCGCTTGAGAAGCGGCCGCAGCGTTGCCGGGCGGATCAGGGGGAGATCTCCGTTGATAACCAGAAGCGTTTTTTCCTTATGCCGTTCTAAAGCCGACCGCGCCGCCATCACCGCATGCGCGGTTCCCAGCTGCTCCTCCTGATGGACGAAGTCGATCAAAGGCGAGGCGACGCCCCGCATGACCTCTTCCCTTTGATATCCGACAACGACCAGCACGCGCTCGGGCTGAAGACGAGTAAGAGAATCGATCACGACACCGATCATCGACTTTCCGAGGAGGGGATGCAAAACCTTGATGCGCTCGGATTTGAAACGCGTCCCTTTTCCAGCCGCCAGAAGGAGGGTGATCAGATTTGACGTCATTCCCGGCCCATGATTTCCTTGAAACCGTCGTTTTCGCGGATTGTCTCAAAATCCTCTTCATTCTGAGCCAGAACCTTGAAATAGGGATCTTTTTCAATCGCTTCGACGAGGCGCCCCAGACAGTCCTCTTCATTTCCCATCAAACAATAGGTGTTCGCCATCATATAATCGATTTTTCCCGATTTCGGATCCAACTCCCCGGCCTTGGACAATAATTTCAAGGCTTCTTCATATTCGCCCAAGTTGATCTTGATCACACTGTATTGGTAATAATCGTCGAAGGATTTCAAACGGACTGGTTTTTCGGTTCTGCTGTTTTCGCACAGCTTCACATAGAGATGGACGCGATCGATGAGTTCCTTTTCCTTGGGAAACTTTTCGAGAAACTGCTTCAACAGTTCTTCAGCCTTTTCGTAATCCTTCTTACTGAAGACTTTCATCGCCTGGGAGTAAGCTTCAAGAGCCTTCTCATAATCGGTTTTTTTTGTTTTTTCTTCCGCCACTTTATATCTCCCTAAAATTAATTATCTTGAATTATTCATAAAACGGCCGTTATGCAGATTATATCTCATACATATTCAAAACAGTCGGCCCTTTTTCACTTCCAGGCGAATCGATCTCACGACATCAACCTGATTACCGCTGCCGCAGCCTTGATCCGTGAATAATCCAGACAAAACCACTATTTCGCAATTTTATCGCAGAACCTAAGGTTTGACAAGTGAAAACTCCCCCCCCTCTTCCCTATTGAAGCTGCGGGGATTCATCCATGGTCAGCTCGAATATATCGGGGTGAGCAGCCAGATGCAGGACGGCTTTATGATGAAGCGCATGTCCCGCCTTGTCAGCCTCCACCCGTCCGACCAAAGGATATCCCAGCAGAGATAAATCTCCTATAAGATCGAGGATCTTATGCCTGACGAATTCATCCGGAAAACGCAGCGAACCATTGACGACCCCCTCGTCATCGAGGCCGATTACGTTTTGCAGCCCCGCGCCCCGAGCCAGATTCCGTTCATGCAGCGCCTTGAGCTCACGGACAAAACCGAATGTTCGAGCCGGAGCGACTTCTCGCATAAACGTCTCCTTATCCATGAAAAGCTCTTTTTCCTGGATG
This sequence comes from uncultured Eubacteriales bacterium, assembly GCA_964433135.1. Classification (GTDB taxonomy): domain Bacteria; phylum Acidobacteriota; class Aminicenantia; order Aminicenantales; family Aminicenantaceae; genus CAYSQW01. The sequence continues at coordinate 5,118 of CAYSQW010000041.1, read as the reverse complement.
CCGATGAGAGGGTGATCGAACTGAATGCGATAAAATATTTCCAGACGAGAAGCCGGCATCATTCGTATGGAAGCCTCGTCTTCATGGAGCGTAAAGGCTTCCCGTATCCTAAGGTGCGGCCGCGCTTGTTCTAAAGACGTCAGTCCGGCATTCCGCAGCGCTTCGATGAAAGGAAGCGCGCTGCCGTCCATAACGGGCACCTCTCCACCGGAGAGCTCGACGACAACGCTGTCGATTTCCATCGCGCTCAATGCGGCCAAAAGATGTTCTACGGTTTGGATCCGGTGTCGCCCGACGAGCAGCGTCGTGCTGTTCCGGGTCTCGACCCTTCCCGGATCCAAACGAAATTCCCGGTGGTTCAGATCGTTTCTGTGAAAGATCACGCATCCCGCATCCGATGGTTTCAGGGTGCAGTCTACGACTTCGCCTGAATGAATCCCAACGCCGGAAAAATACAGGTTATCGGATATGGTATGTTTTTTTCGCATATGCCTTTTTATTCTAAGCGGAACCCGGCACTCAATGCAACTCATCCGCTTGCAGACGCCGGGTTCGACAAGAACCCGCTCCGGCAATCGAAATCCGCCGACTGTTCTGGCTATGCCCTTGGATTCTATGATAGAATTGTTTTATGAAATCCCAATTGGAACAAATCCTGATTCGGGTTCAGAAGGGAGAGATCACCCCGGATGAAGCGCTGGCGTCTCTCAAGGACTACCCCTATCGCGACCTGGAGTTTGCAAAAATCGACCATCACCGCGAAATCCGGCGCGGCTTCCCTGAGATCATATTCGGTCAGGGCAAAACCACCGAACAAATTATTCGTATCGCCAAAGAGATCTTGGAAAAAGGCAGCAGCCTTCTTGTAACCAGGGTAGAGCCCGAAGTATACAACGAGATTAAGATCCATGTTCCATCGGCTTGCTACAACGCGCAGGCCCGTACGATCTTCCTCAAGCAAAACACCCCCCCGCCGGGAAAAGGGATCATCGCCATCGTGACCGCGGGCACTTCGGATATTCCCGTCGCGGAAGAAGCGGCCGTCACCGCCGATCTTTTGGGGAATTCAATCGAAAAAATTTATGACGTCGGAGTCGCCGGGATCCATCGCCTTTTCGGTGAATACGACAAGATAAACCAGGCCCGCGTGATCATCACGGTGGCGGGGATGGAGGGCGCCCTTCCCAGCGTGATCGCCGGGATTACGGACAGCCCCGTCATCGCCGTCCCCACCAGCATCGGTTACGGCGCCCATTTTCAGGGTCTTACACCCCTTCTGGCCATGCTCAATTCATGTCCCGCGGGATTGGCTGTCGTCAATATCGACAATGGTTTCGGCGCCGCCTACATGGCCAGTTTGATCAATCACTTGAAATAGAAAAATCCGTTCCGGTGATTCCTTTATCGGGTTATTCATGAGGGGCGTCCGGGTCTCCGCCACAAATACGATACGAAAAGAACGGATGATTTCCATCAATATAATAAATTAATTTTAAATGACTTAGAATCTTGACAATTCTTGGGACTGAATCTATATTTTATAGATAATTCAGTCGTATACCCCATAATATGGAATTTTCAGAACAGATAAGGCAGACAGCCAGTATTGTAGACATCGCTTCTCAATACACGACGCTGCGCAAGCGCGGCAGCAAACATGTCGGACTCTGCCCGTTTCATTCCGAAAAAACACCTTCCTTTACGGTCGATGAAGAAAAACAACTGTTCCACTGCTTCGGCTGCGGGGCCGGAGGAGATATCTTTACTCTCATCATGGAGAAAGAAGGCCTCACCTTCCCCGAAACCCTTAATTACCTGGCGGAACGATATAATATTCCCCTTCCGGAAAATAAAACGCGATATCCTCAGGCGCGGGACCTCAAGGAGAACCTCTTTAAGATCAGTGAAGCGGCCATGGCCTACTTTAAAAAAAACCTGTTTACGACAGCTGAAGGAAAAAAAGCCCTGGCATACCTGAACAAACGCAAGATATCCGAAACCACCGTCCAGGAGTTGAAAATCGGATATGCGCTCCAATCCTGGGACGGTTTGCTGTCCTTTTTCAGGGAAAAAAAAGTAACTCCGGCCACTCTGGAGAAGGCGGGTCTGGTGATGCCCCGTCAGAAGAAAGAGGGATATTATGATCGCTTTCGGGGGAGGATCATTTTTCCCATTTTCGATCTCAGCGGACGCGTCGTGGGCTTCGGCGGACGCACCATATTCGACGAGCAGCCGAAGTATCTCAATTCGCCGGACACAGCCATTTATTCCAAGGGAAACCTTCTCTACGGACTCAACGTATGCAAGCCGCACATCCGCGAAAAGGGAGAGATCATCCTGGTCGAAGGGTATACCGATTTCCTGTCTCTTTATCAGGCCGGCATCAAGAATGTCGCGGCCTCTTTGGGGACGAGCCTGACTTCCCCCCAGGTTTCATTGGCCAAACGCTTCGTCCCTTCCATCGCGATCGCCTATGATCGCGACAACGCGGGCATCAAGGCCGCCGTCCGCGCGGTTTCGCTCGCGTTCGAACAGAATGTGTCGATCAAGATCGTAACGCTCCCTCCGGATCATGATCCGGACAGTTTCATAAAAGACCACGGAGCCGCATCTCTTCTCGAAAAGATCGAACAGGGCACTCCCGGACTCGAGTTCATTATCGATGCTTTTCTAAAGAACGCGCCTTCCGCCACTCCCGAACAGAAGGCGGCGGCCGCACGCAAGGTCCTGACTGAGATCGTAAAAATATCCGATCCCATCATTCTGAGTGAATATATCAGACAGACGGCGGAATATTTATCCATCGAAGAAAGAACCCTGCGGTCCATGCTCAAACAAAAAACCGAATCCGGGCCTAAATCCGAATCGGTTCCGTTTCTTGCGGCGGAAAAAAGGCTGCTGCAGGTTATGTTTGAAGGAGGGCTCGCCGCCTTCATTTTCACAAATATGATCACGGATGATTACAAGGACCTGCAGAGCGCACCTATATTCCAGGCACTCTCCGCATATTTCTCGGAAAAGAAAACACCCGACATCCATGATCTCAAGCAAAAAATCAGCGCGGATCTCTTCGGACAGTTCATCGCCGCTCTTCAGGAGGAAAGCGATCCTTCCTCAAAGGCAGAAGCGGCGGAATGCATATCCGCGCTCAGACTGTTCGCGCTTGAAAAAAGATCCCGCGCTCTTAAAATAAAGATCGCCCAATTGGAGCGACAGCACAAAAATGAGCAGGTTCTTCCCCTTATCAGGCAGATTCAGGAGATTAAAGCCGAATTATCCACGCTATCTCAACACAATTTTCCTGATTTAAGCTAAAATAGAAGTTACGCTTTGAAAACGATAGGAGTAAATATTGACTGCAGACGGCAAACAACAGAAGAAAGATATACACGAACTCATCTCAAAAGGACGGAAGCAAGGTTATCTGCTCTTCGATGAAATCGATAAAACCTTTGAGGACGAAAGCGATAAGGAAGGTGCATTCGAGAAATTTCTCGGCTCCATGGATGATTACGGCATCAAAATTTTGGACAAACACCGCGAAGCCACTCCCCGGCGGAAAAAAACGGATATCGTTTCTCTGGAAGGACTCGAGCGCACGACGGATCCGGTCAAGCTCTATCTCCGGGAAATGGGAAACATCTCTCTGCTGACAAGGGAAGGCGAGATCGCCATCGCCAAAGAGATCGAGCGTGGTGAACGGTCGATCATAAAAGCTCTTTCCAAGACCCGCCTCGTACTCAATGAGGTTCTTTCCCTCGAAACACGCATGGATGAAGAGGAAGGCGTCTTTGTGGAGATGTTCGATCTCAGTGAAGATGATATCGCGGAAGGAAAGATCGAGGCCAAAAGAAAATCTCTCCTCAGACAGATCCGGAAAATCAGAAAATTAGCTGACGATCTGGGGCAAATGCCCGACAACAAAAAATTCGCTCGGGCTCGAGCCCGCATCATCGTGCAAATGAGCAAGATCATCCAGGATCTCAATATCCGCCCCTCACAACGGGAACGAATTATCGAAGACCTCAGGAACGATCTGAAATCCCTCAATGAATGGGAAGATCAGAGGGAAGAGCTGAAAATCGCCTGCAAGCAGACACGGAGCAAAAAACGGGAAGCCGAATTCCAACTCCAGATTCAGGAGATTAATAAGAACCTCCGTCGGCTTCATAAAGAGCTGGCCCTGGATTCACAGGGCCTTCGCAGGACGCTGCGAACCATTTCAACCGGGAAAAAGATCAGCGACCAGGCCAAGAAAGAGCTGGTCGCCGCTAATCTGCGTTTAGTCGTCTCCATCGCAAAAAAATACAGCAACCGAGGGCTTCAGTTCCTCGATCTTATCCAGGAAGGCAACATGGGTTTGATGAAGGCCGTGGATAAGTTCGAATACCGCCGGGGCTACAAATTTTCTACATACGCCACTTGGTGGATCAGACAAGCGATTACACGAGCGATTGCGGATCAAGCAAGGACCATCCGTATTCCCGTCCACATGATCGAAACAATCAACAAACTCATCCGCGTATCCAGAAGCCTGGTCCAGGAGATAGGAAGGGAACCGACGTGTGAAGAGATCGCTGAAAAAATGGATATGCCGATCCATAAAGTCCGCAAGATCATCAAGATCGCTCAGGAGCCCATCTCTCTGGAAACACCTATCGGCGAAGAAGAAGACAGTCATCTCGGTGATTTCATCGAAGACAAGATCATCCCCTCCCCCCCCGATACCATCATCCACATCAATCTGCGTGAACAAATCGAAGAAGCTCTCAAAACGCTGACAGAACGCGAGGCGAAAGTACTGAAGATGAGATTCGGCTTGGGCGATGGAAACGAACATACGCTGGAGGAAGTTGGACAGCAGTTCAAGGTTACTCGAGAGCGTATTCGTCAGATCGAAGCCAAAGCCCTGCGAAAACTCAAACACCCCAGCCGCAGCCGTAAACTAAAATCATTTACAAACGGCGAGTAGCATCTGCTTTCTTTTTACCGCCACCGCAATTCCCCTGGATATCCCTCGGTTGCAATTGACTTGAAACGGTAGATTTGCTATAAACAGGAAGCAGGGCCTATAGCTCAGCGGTAGAGCCACCGGCTCATAACCGGCAGGTCCCAGGT
>CAYSQW010000040.1:22253-31183 GCA_964433135.1 uncultured Eubacteriales bacterium | reverse complement strand
AGTGCATCAAGGCTGTTCCCTGCTATGTGATCGATGAATTGTACTGGAGGATTCAAATGTTAAAAAACTATATTTTGGTCACTGTAAGAAATCTGAAGAAAAACAGCACCTATTCATGGCTCAATATCATGGGACTTGCCGTGGGAATGGCCGCCTTCGTTTTAATCGCCTTATATGTTCAATATGAATTGAGTTTTGATAAATATCATGAAAATTCCGAAAGGATATACAGGGCGGTAAGGGAAGACCGGGCGTTCACTCCCGCACCCCTGGGGCCGGCATTGAAAGATAAAATTCCCGAAGTCGCTTCGGTGGCGCGGATTCTGCGCAGCGGAAATACCCTTGTTTCTTACCGGCAGCATCATTTTCTCGAGAAAGAATTCTACTGGATCGATCCTGAGGCCATGGATATTTTTTCCCTCCCGCTTATCAGCGGTGATCCTGAAACGGCCTTAAAAGATCCTTACGCCATCATCCTTTCTCATCGAACGGCTCGGAAATATTTTGGAAATGCGGATCCGGTGGGGAAGACCTTGACCGTGAATGAGAGCAGAGAGTTTAAAGTAACCGGTGTTATCGACGATATGCCGGCCAATTCTCACTTCATCATGGATTTCATGGTCCCCTATACAACGTATTTTCGGATCTCGGATAACGACATCACCAGTTGGATGGCCAATTTTTCCTACACTTATTTTTTATTGAGCGAGGGCGCCGATCCCCAAAAAATCCAGGATAAGATCCACCCGGTCATAGAGATACCCTTGTTCGAAGCGGCCGGACTTCAAAAACCTTACCCTGAGATCTATTCCATTCAACCCATGACGGAAATACATCTTCATTCTCACCGGATGCAGGAAATGGGAGTGAACAACGATATAAAAACCATCATTCTTTTTTCAGCGATCGCTTTTCTGATTCTGTTTATCGCCTGCATCAACTACATGAATCTGGCAACCGCCCGTTCCCTCCGGCGAAGCAAGGAAGTCGGCATGCGGAAGGTCGTGGGTGCTCAGAAAAAACAGTTGATCGGGCAGTTTTTGGGAGAATCCGTAACCATGGCCTTTCTTTCTTTGATCCTTTCGATAATGATCATTGTCATCACGCTGCCGGTTTTCAGCAGCTTGGTGGAAAGGCAGCTGGAATTCGATCCCACCCATAATCCAAGGCTCTTTTTAGGGCTAGTCTTCATCACTCTGTTTACCGGATTATTTGCCGGCAGCTATCCGGCTCTGAAGATGTCCGGTTTCAGGCCGACCTCAGTCCTGAGCAAATCATTTACGAGAAGCCCCAAAGGTTTATCGCTGCGAAATGTTCTGGTCATGATCCAGTTCGCCATCACGATTATCCTTATCATTTGCACCACGGCGGTGCGGAAGCAGCTGCAATTCATCAAAACCATGAACTTAGGTTATGCAAAAGAACAGATCATCACGATTCCGGTTCAAGAAGGTTCCATTCACCGAAATATCGGACCGATAAAAACGGAATTGCTGCAGCATTCGGATATTATCGCGGTTTCAACATCAGGCTGTTTGCCGAACAATATCGACACCTTTACATCGAGAGATTGGACCGGCAGGAATCCGGATGAACCCGTTCCCATATATTACAATACGGCGGATTACGATTTCATCGATCTCTATGACCTGCAAATCGTTCAAGGCAGAAATTTTTCCAGAGATTTTCCTTCCGATGAGAAGGGCGTATTCCTCGTCAATGAAACCGCCGTCAAGGTTGCTGAATGGGAATCCCCTGTCGGACGAGAATTCACGCACTGGAGTGGAGAAACGGGAAGAATCGTCGGGATCATAAAGGATTTTCATCTGCATTCTCTCCATCGTCCGATCGCACCGCTGTATGTCTTTTTAAATCCCCGAAATTTTTCCAACATCTCCATAAAATTAAACTCAGCCAACATTTCCGCATCCATCGCGTATATCGAGGACGTATTGAAACGTTTTTCCCCAAGCTATCCTTTTTCCTACTCCTTTTTTGATGAAATATTCGAACGAGCCTATTTTGCGGAACAAAGAATGGGCCGCATTTTCAGCGCGTTCTCCATCCTGGCCGTCTTTATCGCGTGTTTGGGTCTTTTCGGCCTGACAACGTTCGCCGCTGAACAGCGGACCAAGGAAATGGGGATCCGGAAAGTTCTGGGCGCCTCGGAATCCAATATTTTCCTTCAACTTTCAAAGGAATTCATAAGATGGGTTCTGACGGCAAACCTCATCGCCTGGCCTGTTGCTTATTTCGCCATGAATCGCTGGCTGCAAAATTTCGCATATCGCATACACATCGGAATCACGGCCTATTTACTATCCGGAGGCATGGCGTTATTGATCGCTTATCTTACGGTCAGCTACCAATCGATCAAATCCGCTCGGTCTAATCCGGTGGATTCCTTACGGTATCAGTAACTCTTTCATTCCCTTCCCCGAATGAAGGACTGTGTTTTTTTCAGCGGAATAGAATGGATGTCTCATGTGAGTCCGTTCAGGGAAATTTCGAGGAGCGCTTCCACCACCCTCTGACCTGCTGTATATGCAGACGCTATGAAATCAGCCGCTTGACCTGAATCATATTCATTGCTCCGGGATTCGTAACGGGATGCCGGGAGGTGATGACCACCAAATTTCCCTCCGACACATCCCCTGCATCGACGGTCCGCTTCGATATGATCTCGACAATATCATGTTTATCCTCGGATCCCGGGATCAAGCGGGGATAAATCCCGCGAAACAGGGAGAGTCGCCTCATGATGGTTTGATCGAGAGAAAATGCAATGATCGGCTGCTTGGGCCGAAACCGAGATAAACGCATGGCTGTCCATCCGGACCGCGTAGGGGCTAAGATCGCGGCCGCATCAAGATGATCGGCCAGTACACAAACCGCATACATGACGGAATCGGATATTTCCTTTTCCGGCATCATCTGTAGATAACGATTATGGGGGTATGTTTTTTCCGCTTCGGCAACGATGCGGCTCATAAACTGAACGGCTTGAATCGGGAAATGTCCGGTCGCGGTTTCTTCCGAAAGCATCACTGCATCCGTCCCGTCCAAAACGGCGTTCGCGACATCCGAAGCCTCGGCTCTGGTCGGACGAGGAGCATCCACCATGGATCGAAGCATCTGGGTGGCGGTGATCACCGGTTTTCCCGAAGCATTCGCTTTTTGGATCAATTGTTTTTGGATGATGGGCACTCGATCCAAAGGGATCTCCACCCCCAGGTCCCCCCGAGCCACCATGATGGCATCAGCGGCATCCAGGATGTCTTCATAATGATCAATCGCCTCATGAGTTTCTATTTTGGCGACAACCGGCGTGTTCTTTTTTTTCTGCCGTATGATCTCCTTGATCTTTCGAATATCCTCCGCACTTCTGACGAAAGACAACCCGATATAATCCACATCATGACTTAGTCCAAATGACAAGTCCTCACGATCCTTCTCCGTCATGGAAGGGATACGAAGTGAACCGCTCGGCAGATTAATCCCTTTATGAGATGTCAATACACCGCCGGTAATGACCTCGCAATGGATCTCAGACCCGCATAGCGAGCTGACACGGAACTCCAAAAAACCATCCGCGAGCAATATCCGATCTCCCGCCTTCACATCTTCGCATAAAAACGGATAGGAAACCGATATGCGCTGCACAGATCCTTCAACCGTTTCAGTGGTAAGGGTGATCTTCCGCCCCGGTTCTATTCGGATCCCGGGATCAGGGATATAACCCACTCGTATTTTCGGCCCGCCGAGATCCTGTAATACAGCAACCGGTTTTCCCAGATCTTCGGCGATTTTCCTGACGGCATGAATTTTTTTCTCGTGGTCGCTGTGTGTCCCATGAGAAAAATTCAACCTGGCTACATTCATGCCGTTCGCAATCAATTCACGAATGATTTCGGGCGCTTCACTGGCCGGCCCTATGGTCGCGACGATCTTTGTTTTCGGTGTGTCGATTCCCAAAATATATCTCCTTAAAATCTCTCCGCCGCTACCGCGGAGGACGTGGGTCAACGGCGGGCTAATCTATTTTTCCCGGGGATGGAAACCGATCCCCAAGCTGGAAGCATTTCCCACGGTCATTACCTTGGACTCCAACGACAGCACAGAGCGGGATGAATGGAATGGAGATAGAAATAAAAACGGAACCTCTTTGTATAAACGTCCCATAAAATATTTCATTTTTCATCCCTCCCTTTTTATTTCAGCATCAATATATTTCAAACAAAAAATAAAATCCACAAAATTCGACCGTTTGCAAGAAGGGGAAAAACGTTTTTTTGAAATCCTTCGGAGAAAGCCAACCCATCCGAATCCAATATTTGCAATCCTCCATGGAGTGTCCTACATTAGAGCCACGGATTTTTGATTCCGGAAACACAAACCAAGGAGAACATGATGAACGATTACTTGATAATAGGGGCGGATGCGGCGGGACTATCCGCAGCCGTTCAGATCAAACGACTGCAGCCAGAAGCCGACATACGGGTCGTGAATAAAGGATCGATCATATCCTATGGAGCCTGTGGGATCCCCTATGTGATTTCCGGAGACGTTTCCTCTCCCGACAGCCTTATCCACTTCACTCCCGAATCCTTCGCCAAACTGCGCGGCATCCCCGTGGAAACAGGGAAAGAAGCCGTCGGACTCGACCTAAAGAAACGGATCGTCGACATCATTGATATCCCCTCCGGCAGTATCGAACATGCCTCTTTCAAAAAACTTCTGATCGCAACCGGGGCCGAACCCGTCAAGCTCCCCTTCATCGATTACTCCGCTCCCGGAATTTTCAACCTGCACAATATCGAGGACCTCAACCAGATCCTCTCCTATCTCGAAGCTGAAAAACCCCGCCGGGCCGCGATCATCGGAGCCGGCAATATCGGGCTGGAGCTGGCCGAGGCGCTGGTGCTAAGGGGATTGGGAGTACGGATATTCGAGGTTCTTCCGGATCCCGCCGGCCCCTGGCCTCCGGAAATCCGCCGTGCCGTCAGGAAAATGATCGAAGAAAAGGACATCCGTTTTCACGGCGGAACCGCGGTCAAAGCGGTGACGTCGACAGATACGGGAATGAGGATCGAGACAGCCGAGGCAAATTACGAAACTGAAATATTGTTCTCGGTGGTGGGGACGCGGCCGGCGACTCGATTCTGTGGGAACGGGATCGAAAAGATTCAAAACGGAGCCTTGCTGGCCGATCGATGCGGCCGGACTTCCCATCCCGACATCTATGCAGCCGGCGACTGCGCCACCGTTTACCATAGGCTCCTCGATCGTCAGGTCTATTTCCCTCTCGGTTCCACCGCCAACAAAATGGGAAGGATCGCCGGCATGAACATGGCCGGAAGCGATATAGAGTTTCCCGGTATCGTCGGCACGCAGATATTCAAGTTTTTCGAGCTGTCACTGGCTAAAACCGGATTGAGCGTCGAAGAAGCCGAGAAAGAAGGCATGCGGGTTAAATCCACAGCCGCCAATCGGACCGACAAAGCCGGATATTTCGCAGGATCAGAACCGGTCCGGGTCCGGATCGTATACGAAGAAACCGGAGGACGCATTGTAGGCGCCGCCGTCGCGGGCCGGGGGAACGCCGCTCAGTTCATCGATCCCGCCGGGATCGCCGTTTTCACCGGAATGACCGTACACGATTTGGGCTGGTTCGACTCCGCATACTCCCCGCCCTACGCCCCGGTGTGGAATGCTCTGATCTCCGCAGCGCTCAAGTCGGGGCGCTGAACCGATATCGGTAAAGGACCCGATGAACCGCTCAGGAAGCTTTTTCCCTGGAAAACCCGTCATCTTTGCACTCCTTTGCGAATTCGGCTATGATGGCGTTCTCCTTTTGCCGAAAGGCAGGAAGCGAACCTTTGGATTTCGAAGAAACACATGGAAATAATCTGGCTTCTGGTTATAGGATTGGCCGCGGGCGTGCTGTCCGGATTGTTCGGCATCGGCGGCGGCGTCCTGATCGTGCCGGGATTGATCCTGGTCGCCGGATTTTCGCTGGTCCAGGCGACGGGCACTTCCCTGGCCGCGATTCTGCTTCCTGTGGGCATCCTCGGCGTTCTGGTATACAGAAAAGCCGGTATTATAGACCTCCGTGCTTCCCTCCTGATCGCCGTCGGATTGATGAGCACGGTGGCGGTGGGCGCCTGGATGGCCAATACCCTGCCCGCCGACTTCATGAAACGCCTATACGGGGCCTTCCTGCTGTATGTGAGCTGGAGGTTTATCAACCCTCTCGATTTCATCTCCCGAATGCGGGGAATCCAGGCTGTCTCCAAACCTGATCCAACGGCCCCGCCGCGTCCATCCGTTCCCATTCTTCTGGGAGTCGGATTGATCGCCGGCGTGTTGTCCGGGCTGTTCGGCATCGGCGGCGGCAATATCATCGTTCCGTTGCTGACCACATTCCTGGGCTACCCGGCCAAACGCGCCATCGCCACATCCTTAGGTGCCCTGCTTCCGCCGATCGGGCTTCCCGGGGTGCTCTATTATTATCAAGCCGGCACCCTGGACCTTCTGACAGCGGTTCCGGTTGCGGCCGGACTTTTCCTGGGCGCGGTATTCGGCGCCCGCTTCACCCTCAAACTGCCCACCAAAACCGTCAAGATGCTTTACGGACTTTTCCTCCTGTTCGTGGCGGTCCGCTTCCTCATCGGCTGAATTTAGATAGCTCCATTCTTTCACCCCATCTCATCGAATCCCATAAGCGCTTGCACACCAATACGATAAAACATAATATTTATGAAAAGGGATCATTGAATCAAGGTAAATGCCTTGACAGCGGGAAAGGGCCCAACACGAAAAGGAGTTTCGAAATGAATGTAGACATATATATAAAACGTCTTGGGATCAATCGCAGCTATATCCTTAAATCCGAGGGTTGTATCATGATTGACACCGGCCCGGTTCGAAGTGCCAAAGCAATCCGAAATTGGATTAAAACCATCCCCCTTGATCCTGATGAGATTAGATTAATCCTTTTAACCCATGCGCATGGCGACCATGTCGGCGCAGCACGGGAGGTCAGAGACTTCACGGGGGCTCAAATCGCAATCCACGAACAAGACAGAGAATATCTTGAAAAGAGCATCCCGCTATGGCCTTCCGCTTTTACCACTTGGGGACATATCGCCAGAATCATCATGAAACCGATAAAACCGATACTCCGTTTTCCTGAAACGCATGCGGACGTCATCATAGAGGGAAAAGATTTCGCCCTGGCCGAATACGGGATTCCGGGACATGTGGTTCACACCCCGGGACATACGCTTGGATCCGTCAGCGTATTGCTGGAAACCGGTGATGCTTTTGTAGGCTGTCTTGCACACAATAATCTTCCGTTTCGGTTTAGACCGGGAGAACCGATTTTTGGAGAGGATAAAAACAAATTACAAGCAAGCTGGAAGAAACTGTTGGATCAGGGGGCGGAAAAGATATATCCCGGACACGGGAAACCATTTTCAGCCGATATCCTACGAAAATATTTATCCTAGAAGAAAGGGTCGTTTAATACAGCGCTTCGCCCGCCTTGCGGTAAAGCTCAACAAAGTCCTTGATTCAGGCAAGGGGTTGAAAAGACCGGAGCTTGGGATTACCATAGGATTCTCCTTACATCAGCCGAAATCATTTTTCGGACGGATCGCTCGAGACCATGACAACGCAAAACGATCATCGTTTCCGATGGAGAGCATTCCTTTCACTAACCCTATTCTTTGCTTTTATCCTGCTGGCTTTCTCGGGGCTGGCTCTCTATCTTCGGCCCGAGGGGAGTGTCGCCCGCTGGGTCGGGTGGCGCCTGATGGGTCTTGACAAGAGCGGCTGGGAAGGATTTCACACGCTTTTCTGCATCGCATTCACGGTGACGGCGGTGATCCATCTGTTTTTGAACATAAAAGCACTTCTTCGCTATATTAGGAGGAAAGCGGTCAAACGCTTGCGCCTGAGCCGTGAGCTGTCGGCCGCGCTCATTCTGGTGAGCGCGATGGTGCTAACGGCTGTTCTCCGAATCCCCCCGTTGTCGAAAGTGATGGAATGGCGTGCGACAATCAAAAATGGAAGCAGGCTTGTGCAAACAGCCCTCCCTGAAGCCGATTTCGAGAAAAAACCGTTGACGGAGGTAGCCGCTTTTATGGGGATCTCAATCGATACATTGGTTGGAACTCTTTTTAAGCAGGGGCTGGATATCCCCTCCCCCGGATTATCCCTCCAGGATATCGCCCGGCATAACGGTCTATCCCCTCAGAACCTGTACGGACGGATTCTCCAGGTTTCCCGGAAAAAATCAAATCCTTCAAGTTCGCTAGAATAATTACGTGCAAGGCGATTATTGAACAGCCGCCACATTGCGACCCGTATTCATCATCCGGAAGCTCTACACGTTATTTCCCTCCCGTTTCCGGTACATGCCCTCGACGGCGGTTCGGATGGCTTCACAGACCTCCTCGCGGTAGAATTTGCTTCTTACGGTCGTGATCAGATTTCCATCGACAATGGGAGGAGGGGCATCCGATTTTCCTTCGAGATCCTTGAAGCCGATGAACTCAGCGCCCGCCTTTTCATACTCCTCGGCATAATCCGGGTGCCCGGTGATCCTCCGGTCCCGTACGACTCCCGCTGCGGAAAGAAGCCGTACCCCCCGGCAGAAGCCCGCCAGAACGATTCCTTCCCGATCGGCATTCCGGATAATTTCCAGCGTTTTCTGATCGTTGATAAGATTCCGGTGAGACTGTCCGGGAAGAACCACAACCGCATCGTATTCTTCAACCGAGACTATGTCGGATACAAGCCGATCCATTTTGAGGATCTCCAATCCGGTCGCTTTTCGGGCAAATCCGCATGGGATGACTTCGTTTTTGACGGAAACCAGATCCAATTTCCATCCATAGGACAGGAACTTTTCTTTGATATTCGGT
>CAYSQW010000040.1:0-22243 GCA_964433135.1 uncultured Eubacteriales bacterium | reverse complement strand
TTTGATGTTCCAATTGGCTCCCCAAAGATCGTCAGCGAAAAGGAGGATACGAGGTAAATTCGATCTCCCGGCTTCAGCTATCCGTCCGAATCCTTCAGCCCCCGAAAGGAAAAACAGACCGATGCTAAAAGCCACACATATCCTCATGACATGATGTCGGCTGATCGCCGAAGATCGCCCGGACGGAATACATGGATTCCTTTCAGGAAATAACATCAGCCTTTCCTCCTATCAATAGATATCGCCTAACATTTCACCCGCACTCAGGATATAAGAGAAAATCGTATTCCTTAATCCGTGCTTCCGATAATACTGCCGCCCAGGGAAAAACCGAATCGTATTCATCATCGCGCTTTCTCCTGTCCTCTAATACGAAAAAATCCTGCTTTGGGTTGGAACTTTGTTGAATTGACTCTCACCCTGTTGGATTTTGATGGCCCATACCGCCTTCTTGCACTATATTCTTATATAAGTTATAATGATTTTTAAAATCAGGAAAATAAAATAGTCAAAGCGAATTGTTTTTCCCACCCGAATGATAATATCCTCTGGCGTTCAACCACTCATATTTTAAAACAACTAAAAGGTACTCAATGAATTTCAATGAATTAAATCTCGATCCCCGCCTTCTGCGGGCGATCGCGGATAGAGGCTATACGAAAATGACGGCCGTCCAGGAACAGGCCCTGGCGATCACGCTGAAGGGAAAAGACGTGACGGTCCAATCACAAACCGGAACCGGTAAAACCGCGGCGTTTCTGATCACTCTTTTCGACCGGATGCACAAAAGCGAAGCATCCCAAAGGAAAAAAGCCCTGATCATTGTTCCCACGCGTGAACTGGCTGTCCAGATAGAAGAGGAGGCGCAGCTCCTGAGCCGCCGTTTGGGACTCAGCATCGGCAGTTTCTTTGGAGGCGTGGGTTATGCGAAGCAGCTGGCATTATTAAAAAAAGGATTGGACATCGTTATCGGCACCCCGGGAAGGCTGATGGATTTAAACAAACGCGGTTACTTGAAGCTGAGGAACATAAATAACTTGGTTATCGATGAAGCCGACCGTTTGTTCGACATGGGATTCCTGCCGGACATCCAGAAACTGCTACACAGCATGCCTCCCCGTAATAAACGTCAGACTATGCTTTTCAGCGCCACCTTGAACCGGGTCTCACGAAGAATCGCCGACGAATATTTGAATGATCCTCTAACGGTTGAAGTCACTCCGGACAAGTTGACCGTGGAAAATATCAGTCAAGAAATCTACCATGTGAAAAGCCACATTAAAATGAACCTCATGCTGGGCATTCTGAAAGAGCAAGCCCCTCAGAATGCCTTGATTTTTACGAATATGCGGCATGCGGCGTTCCAACTGTCCAAAAGGCTCCAACTCAACGGCTTCCACAGTCGGCATCTGACCGGAGATCTTCCCCAGAAACAGAGACTGAGAATCATCGATCATTTCAAGGAAAAAAAGTTCACGATCCTAGTTGCGACCGATGTCGCCGCACGCGGGCTCCAGATCGACGACCTGGAAATGGTCATCAACTACGATCTTCCCCAGGATTGCGAAAATTACGTGCACCGGATCGGAAGGACGGCCCGGGCTGGAAATTCCGGAAAAGCCATTTCCCTGGCCAGTGAAGGCACCGCCGGTCACCTCGATGCGATCGAATCCTATATCGGCATGAAGATTCCCGCTCTCGCGGCTGATTTCGAACTTTACGAGACCGATTCAAGCGAAGGATACAAATTCGAAAACAAACACAGAAAGCATGGCCCGAGAAAACACCAATAAGGCGTAGATCTTATTGGTGAAGCTCCCCCGCTGCAAAAAAACCAAGGAAGATAACGGATCCGATATGACGGATCAAGAGATTCGAGCGCAACTTCCCGGATCAAACGTGCTCGATATCGGTATGACCGGAGATCTCCGAATTGGCGGTACAAAGATCCTGAACCGACAATCCATGAATGTCATCGTTTCCGGTCATCCGGGCAAAATGCCGCAGCTCCTCGGTCGAAACCTTCAGGAAATTTTCCAGCCGCCGCGCGGAATCTTCGATGTTAAATCTTGCCCGAAGTCTCGGATCCTGAGTCGTAATCCCCATAGGGCACTTTCCGGTATCACAGATACGGTACTGCCGGCAGCCGACAGCCATCAACGCCGCGCTTCCCACAGCGACGGCATCCGCTCCGAGAGCCAGGGCTTTGGCAAAATCCGGTGAGATCCGCAGTCCGCCGGTGATGATCAGACTTACATTACGAATGTCGTTCTTCCGGAGAAAGCGCCGGGCTCGATAGAGCGCAAACAAACTTGGGACGGACGCCGCGGATTTAACGAATTTCAGAGCCGCGCCCGTAGCTCCGGCCCGTCCGTCTATGGTTATGAAATCCGGTTTTGCCTGAATCGACGCCCCCAGGTCCGCTTCGATATTGCCTGCCGCAAATTTTACTCCTACAGGTTTTCCGCCGGTTGCTTCCCGCAACCAATCGATCGTTTTCTTTAGATCCTCGGTTGTCCCGATGTCGTCGAAGCGGGCGGGACTGATAATATCATCTCCTTCATCGAATCCCCGGATCGCGGCAATCTCCGCCGTGACTTTGGAGCCGGGAAGATGTCCTCCCATCCCCGGTTTGACCGATTGCCCGAATTTTATCTCGACGGCATCGACGGATTTTAAAATTTCCTCCGTGACACTGTATTTATTGGGGACATACTCGAATATGTAACGGTAGGCGCTCTCGCAAGACTCAGGAAGGATCCCTCCTTCACCCGAGCACATGGCGGTTTTTGCTGCCGCACTGCCGCGAGAGAGAGCGAGCTTCGCTTCTTTCGAGAGAGCGCCGAAAGACATGTGGGTGACAAAGATCGGCGTTTCCATAACCAGAGGGACAGCGGCCCCGGGCCCGATCACCGTCCGGGTTGAAACCGGTTCCACTTCATTCAAGGGGAGTTTGGCGAACTGTGCTCCCTTGATCAGGATTTCATCCCAGGATACCGTATGCATGCGGGTGCGCATCGGTTCGATAATGGATTTTCCCGTTTCGGCGATGGCGTGAATATCGTCCATATAGGACTCCGTCTTGTCGGAAAGCCGCCGGAACTGATCGGAATCGGGAGATGAGCCCTCCGGTTCAGAGGAGGGCTCATCTATATTGGAAATTTGCTCATTTGTTTTTTCAAAAAGATCTTTCCCCGATTCACACACGGGACAAATCCAGTCAGCCTCAACATTTTCCCATTTTCGGCCCTCCCGATCTTCATCGTAAAGGGTATCGCAGACTGAACATTTATAAATTCCCATGCCGGACCTTTCAGAAGCTCATATTTGCGGGTTCGTAGTATTCGCGGGGATGTGCACATCCGGGACATTTGACCGGAGGCTCGGTTCCCTTGTGTGTGTACCCGCATACGCTGCACTTCCACTCTATCGGCTCATCCCGTTTGAAAACGGTCCCGTTCTCGACCATCTCCAAGAGCTTCTGATAACGTTCCCTGTGATGGGCTTCGATCTTTCCGATCTGCTTGAAGAGAACCGCCGCTTTCATCTGGCCTTCAGCTTCCGCTTCTTTCGCGAACGTGGGGTACATTTCCATGGTCTCGTAATCTTCTCCACCGATGGCGGCTTTGAGGTTGGCTGCGGTATCCCCGATCCCGTTGAGAAGCTCAAAATGATTTCGTGCATGCTGCTTTTCATTCTCAGCCGTTTCTTCAAAAATTCTTGCGATGTAATGATACCCTTCCTTGCGGGCGGCTTCGGCGAAATAGGTGTACTTGTTGCGAGCCTGTGATTCTCCCGCGAATGCAGCCTTAATGTTGTCTTCGGTTTTTCCCATGATGCTTCTCCTTTATAATGATCTTTTTTTCACAAGACAAGGCCGGTTGCTTGCTTTGGCATCGACGGCATACGCCGCTGAGGACAATATGCTTGGAATCCACAGAGGCAATTTTCCTGATGTGATCCGGAATCTCCATAGCGTCGAATTGCCGTGAATGAAAGTCAATGATCCTCCCGCAAATCCGGCAGTGAAAGTGATGATGAGGATTTCGGTCCGAATCGAAACGTCGAACACCTCCGATTCCCTCAACCACATCAATTAAACCGACGGACGCAAAGGTCTGCAGGGTACGATTGACGGTATCATAAGAGATATTCGGATGGAGACGGCGAACCGTTCGATACATCTCTTCGGCAGAGGGGTGATTTCGAGTCTTGACCAACTCTCGGTAGATCGCGATTCGTTGGGGAGTAATTTTGAGACCGTGACGATGACAGCAATCAAAGAAACAGCCCAGCTCTTCATCCCGCGCCTTGTTTTGCATATGATTATTAAATAATATTTATTACTAATTGTCAACAAATAATTTCAAATCGGTTCTGTTTCACTCCTTTAGATCATCTCGATCAGATTTTTTCTTCCTTTGCTTATCCTTTTTTAAATCCTCCTGCCCTTTAATGGGAAGACGCGATATAATGGTGATGAGTAAAACGATCAAATCCATGAAGAATAATAAAAGGAAAGGCTTATCCGGAGATAAACGTCTGAAGCGGTTATTCCGCTGCATCGAAGAAGCTTATCACGACGTTCCCTACTACAAACAGCATTTTGATAAGCACGGATTTGATCCCCGGGATATCCGGAGTTTTTCAGACCTGACGGCGGTTCCCGAAACACGGAGGGAGGATTTGATCCACTACGATCTTGCCGCAAGAACATCCCGCAAGCAAGCCGGTAAATCACTTCGAACCTTCAACACCACGGGATCCACGGGAATTCCGCTGAAAATCCTAAGGTCGCGGAACGAGGAATTCTTCTATCATTATCGGAGATTCCGGATCATGGCGCAATACGGGCTGCGGATTCGAGATAAAATGATCAAAGTCGGGCCCCGGATGCATAAAAGGCTTCCTTTCTCCTGGGTGCTGCTTCAAAAGGCCGGAATCTTCCGTCAAAAGCAGCTTAAACCGGATGAGAATTCGGAAAGCATGCTGGACGCCTTTCTCAGAGAGTCACCCGACATCCTCACCGGCTATTCGAGCGCCGTATGCCGGATAGCCCGTTTGGTGAACAAAAGAGGAGTTTCTTTCCCCCAGATGAAATTCGTGGTTACCGGCTCGGAAACCCTGACTCCCGTAATGCGCCGCACCATCAGCAGCGAATTCGCCCTTCCCGTTTATGACAACTATGAAAGCATGGAGTCAGGACCTCTGGCTTGGGAATGCCCGGAAACCGGGCTCTATCATATCTGTGAGGACAATGTGATTCTGGAAGTCGTCAGCGGCAACCTGCCGGCTGAGGACGGAGAGACCGGTGATGTTCTCGTGACAACGCTCAGGAACAGAACAATGCCTTTTATTCGCTACCGCCTGAACGACAGGGTAACGAAAGGACCGGACTCCTGTCCCTGTGGGTTTCCGGTGTCGACTCTTCGCCGTATCGACGGCCGTAAACCTGATTTTTTAAGCCTCCCCCATGGGAGGGAGATCTATGCCTCCACACTGGATATCACCATCCAGGACCATTCCTCCTGGATGACGCAGTATCAAGTCGTTCAAGAAAAAGAGGATAGAGTGGTGCTGCGGATCATCCCCTCGAGAAAACCTGAACCGGGAGAGTGCAAGGCATTGATCCGCTGTATGGAACGATTTCTTGGTTCGGAAGTTCAGTTCGATTTACAGTTGATGGATGATCTGCCGCCAGGACCGGGCGGCAAATTCCGGATCCTCCGCTCACTTTTAAGATCGGAATACAGCGAATAGCCGCGGGAACCCGAGGCTGGAGCCACCCGACAATAATAAGAATATGGGCAAGCGACACTGTGTGTCAAACCTCGGCACATATAAATCATAGAAATCTTTCATAAGAAGATTCCATGCAATCATGAGCATCGATCCGATTCATTCAAAACCGGCCGCACGGATTTTCTCCGCTTTTCCATGAATATTTCGCGAAGATAAGCAGTATGCTTTTATAAGGATAAATTGGAGGCTCCCATGCAAGAGAAAATATTATTTCTCGGCCTTGCGGCAGTCACGATTATTTTCATTCTGCTGGTTCCGCAGATGACAAGGTTTCATATCAAGGTTCTCCGGATGTTACAATGGAGTTGGCTGGCTGATTATGAGCAGAAGCATTTCGACAAAATCGTGACATTCGTTCGGATCACCCTTATCGTCATTGTCATCTATTTGATCGTTCTCGTTCTGAATATATTGTAATCGATATCCATCTTCTCCTGTTTTTGCAAATAATTATCGATTCCCGCAAAAAATAAGTTAAAATGAGGTAGCACAGCATTGTGTATTTATTGAGACATGATGACCGGAAATGGAGACGAAAAAAATCGACAGAAACCTGACGGGAGTGGGCTTTGAATAAAAAATGGGCAAAACACAAATCTAATTTCATCGAAATGGACGTGAGGGGCCTCAAGGGCAACTTTCTTCCTGCAATCCTCAAGAAAGCGGGAACGCTGAAAAAAGGCGAAGGGATTAAAATCATCCAGAGCTTTGAACCGATTCCCTTGTATTCAACTTTAGAGAAAATGGGATTCGACCATGAAACGGAAAAACGGGATGAAGGAGAACATGCGGCCTTCTTCTACCGCCTTGAGGAAAGAACAGGCGATATGAGCGATCTGCCTTTGAAGCCTATTGTTATGACCAGCTATGCGGCCATAGACACGACACTCGCCGATCTGACTGTAAATTACTGGCAGTTTATCTGGAACAGACAAAACCCCGCCATCGAACTGAAAATATAATTCCTGCTGTCGCTTGCCAATGCGGTCGGCGCAAACCGATTCAGGCAGGCAACCAGGGAATTGATAAAAGCCTACTCTCTCGGCATCACCACAGCGCAGTTGGATGAGTTGTTTTCTCTTTTCGTGTGGAATCAAGGAGTGGGACATTTTTCCTCGGAGATCGCGCAATCCCCCCTCTTTTCGGCTTATCAGTTCATAAAAAAATCGGAAAGTAAGGGACTGGCTCGCAAAGATATATTGAAAAAACTGAAAGAACAATTCGGCGAGAATAACCCGGATACAGGCTTCGTATCCAACAGTAAATAAAAACAGAAGAATGAAATTTTCTTATCCCCGTATACAAACAAGAGACGCTTACACGGCACACCGGTTTCGGCCCGATAAATCCCGACATAGGTTTTTCAGTATGATAAAAAGTGAACGAATTCCTTCGACACCCGAAGGAGTTTAATTCCAAATTCAATTTTTCTTGGATCTTACATTTCCACGTGGACAGGTTATAAGCAAAACAGAGGCTGGAAATTAAAAACCGTCATGATTCTTTCTAGGAAGCTTCTTCGAATTCCGTGTTCCCGCATGCCGGACAAATAGGAAGGGCCTCGTCGGAATCGTTGATTTTAACCAAAGTTCCGCAGTTCGTGCATTCGTAAGTGCCCATCCCGGGTTTTTCCCCTGTGTTAGGCATAACGACCTCCATTGAATGAAATGCAGAAACGCTGACTTCTATATTTTATTCAACTACGAAGATCCGCGCAAGAGCTCCTTCTTCAAAGGAAAGGTAATCTTCCAAATCTCGTCACACGATTCTTCTTCATTCCGGCGCGGCATGGGTCGAAATCCGCAGATAAAGAAGGTTTGGCTGAGGATCACCACTCCTGTATAATATCTCCAAACAGGCGTGATAGGACGGCTTCCGTCGTCAATGGAGATTATATTGATGAGAATGAAGGGGAGTTTTAAATCCGCGTGCATTTTATTCGTTATTTGTTTTCTTATCTGCTGCGGTTCGAAACAAGGTGAAGTGAAAGCGAAATTCTTTTCCCTTGAAAAAATTCTGACGATCGATACGGAAAACGATGAAACCGCGGAAACGGGGCTGACCGATATCATGCACTTCGATATCGACTCGGAAGGAAAAATATTCATCGCCAACCTGAAAGCCAAGGAGAATCATATCTTCATCTTGAATGAAAACGGCGGCCTGATTTCCGCTTTCGGCCCCAATGGACAGGGACCGGGAGAACTCCAGACTCCCAAGGAGCTTGCCGTCTCGAATCAGGATGAGATTTTCATTACGGACACGGGAAAAGTCTCTGTTTTCGACAACACGGGAAAACATATTCGTGATTTTCGCATCGACAATGAGTATCACAAAATCATTCCCTTGAACAAAGACCGCTTTATGGCCATCTCCGTCAAGCTGAATGAAGACCTGTCCCAGTCGTTCCAGGTGATTCTGTGTTCATCCGGCATGGAAGAGCTGAAAATCCTGGACAGCTCAAAGATCAAGAGTTTTCAAAAAGCAGCCAAAGTCAATAGCATTCCCACGCTCGTGTATTTCGAGACGTCGGACAATCATATCTATACGGGGAACACGGATGAATACGAAATCCGGGTGTTCGACTTTGACGGTAATCTGCTAAGACGCATAAAAAAAGAAGACGCAGCTGTTTCCCTGTCCGCAAAAGATAAAGAGGAATATGAACAGCAGCTGCAGAGATATCCTCCCGAGATAAAGGAAAAATTTTTCATCCCTGATGTTTTCCCTCCGTTTAAAGATATCGTTTCCCTAGGTGACGAACGGCTGTTCGTTCAAACCTATGAAAAATCGAATGAGGGATGTTATTTGTACGACATCTTCAGCGCAGAGGGGGAATTTTCGGGCAGGATTGAACTCGAGGGCAACCAGATAAAATTCAAAGGAGACCGCGTCTACTGCCTCAGGCAGAAAGAAAGCGGATATAAAGAGCTCGTCGTCTACCGGATGATCCGGGAATAGATCCTTCAGGGATTTACAGGGGAAAGACCGTCAATCCACCCTGAGAATTTTCATTTAAGGAAATTTCATACCCAGCCCGAATTTCGCTGAAACGAAACATGCATAGCATAGGTTATGGGAATAAAACGGAGAGAGCGAATCAAATGAAAAAAATCACATTTTTCCTATGCGTGATAACACTGCTTGCAGGAATGAACCTTAATGCTCAAGTCATGGAAAATCCTGACACCATGCAAACGACGGGACCCGGGACCTACAAAATCTTAAGCGGCACAGACGATCCGATCAAAATCCCTTTCAAAATGCACTTTGGAAAACCGCTGATGGAATTGGAGATCAATGGTCAAAAGGCCGCCATGATGATCGATAATGGAATTTTATGGGATCAGGTTTGGCTGTTCGGTTCTCCTCTCATAGAGGAACTTCAATTAAAGCCCATAGAGGAGTCAACCATCGGCGGCGCCGGCGAAGGCGATCCGACACAGGCCTATACTTCGGAGAATCTGACATTAAAATTCGAAAACATCGTTTTTTATGAACAGCCGATATTAGTTTCTCCTCCGGCCGCCGGGTTCGCACAAATGTTCCCTGGAGCCGACGGGCAGCTCTGCAATACATTCTTCAAGCATTTTATCGTGGAATTCGATTTCATTCACAGCGAAATCATTTTGCATGATCCGAAAAGTTTTCAATATAAACAAACAGGAAGCGTATTGGATATGCAGGCGAATGAATCCGGCACATATTCAGTCCCTTTCACATTTACTCTGCCCGATGGAAAAACATACACCGACAGGGTGGATATTGATCTGGGCGGAATATATCCTCTGAAAATCGCGTTGAATAATAAACATCAAATCCCATTATCTTCCGACCTCAAAAAAACATTCAGCTACGGTACGCAAGGAAAGGCCTCGGAATACAGCGGCAAGATTCAAAGCATGGCGATCGGAAACTATCGATTCGATAATCCGACGGTGTTTTTCGGTGATGAGAAAACCTCTAGAATTCATCCCGATAATCTCGGTGTCATCGGACTGCCCCTGTTTATTAAATTCAATGTCGTATTCGACTATTTCAACAACAAACTGTACCTGGAACCGAACAGAAATTTCGAAACCCCATTCGAGTGACAATTAAAAGCAGATTTATTGTAAAGGATTATTTCAATGAGGGATCTGCAACGTCATTTTCCCGGATTGCCACCAACAGAATAAAAAGAGAATACCAGCCAGGGGGAGGGTATAAAACACCGATCCCTCCATGTCCTTTAAGGCTAAAGAAAAGAAGTAACCGATTAAGATCATCAAGCCGCCGGCTGCCTCACGATACCAGGAGATTACGATTCCCGAAAGGATCATTATCAAAAGCAATAATAAAGCAATATATTTCAAGGGACTTTCTCTCTGTAGATGCCATGAAATCTCCAGAATACGATCCAATCCTCAAAAATAAAGAACACTCAGCCCTGAAAGGATGCCCAACACTCGGGCAAACCAACGGATCACTGTAATAAGCGATTTTTTGCTTCCCATCCCCTACTCTTCTTTCTTTTATAAACTTGCTGAGCTTTATCATTATTTTATGCCTTGGCTGCCGTAAAGTAAAGAAATTAAAAGCTGTTTCAGCTGATATTTCCCCTTGACGGCGGCCCGCTTCTCATTCATAAAACGGCTGCCGATATTTGACTTGAGAACATTGATCAGTCGTGAACTCTCCATTTCAGCCGGGCTGACCACCACCGCCTCCGCTGTATGGAGGTGATGACTTTTACGCTGCTCCTGATCCTCCTTTTCTTTGATTGTTTACAAAACACGGGCGCTATAATTCTATCTTATTGATCTTTCCACACATTATCTTAAAATTTTGTGCCTCGGCAACCGTTTGAGTGTCATCGTCGTCTTAACTCATGACATGTTCAAAAACTATTTCAAAATCGCGATCAGAAATCTGATCAAACAGAAAAGCTGGGCCGTGATCAGTCTTTTCAGCCTGGTGGTCGGCATAACCTGTTTTATGCTCTTGATACTTTATGCACGGTATGAACTTAGCTACGATTCATTCTTCAAGCGCAGCGACCGGATATTCCTGCTCGGGCAGCACCTCCCGGACTGGGAACATGGAGGCTCCGATCATTTCGCCTCCACATCGGGAATAGTCGCTCCGACATTAAAAGAGGAATTTCCGGATGTCGCTTATGCGGTTCGGACGAAAGAAGTCGAATCCCCTCTCATCCATCAGGAAAAGAGTGTCTTGGGAAGAGGGCTGTACGCGGACCGGGATTTTCTCAACGTATTCACGTTCCCCTTAAAAAACGGGGACCGCGACACCGTCTTGAAAGATCCGTTCTCCATCGTTCTTTCACAGACTCTTTCGGATAAATTGTTCAGCGGTGAAGATCCCATCGGGAAGATCCTCACCTACCAAAACGGACGCGTGCTGAAAGTCACCGGAATCGTCGAGGATATTCCCGGGAACACCCATCTCAAATTCGATTACTTGATTTCCTTTCTGACGATGTATTCCCTCCGCGATGATATCGATAGCTCCTGGGGGATTTTGAATTACAACAGCTACATTCAGCTGAAGGATAAGGTCTCCTACCGGGATTTCGAACAGAAGCTGTCGGCCATCGTATCGAAATATCACGATCGGAATTCGAACAACCGCCGGTATTTTCTGATCCCGCTTCAACATATCCACTTTGAAACCCACGTCAATTTTTCCATGGCGGATATCATCGACAAAAAGAGTATTTTCCTGCTGATATCGATCGCTTTCTTGATCCTCATCATATCCTGTATCAATTACGTCAACCTGGCCACGGCACGGGCCGGCGCCAGGAACAAAGAGGTGGGCATCCGTAAAACCGTCGGGGCTACGGAACGGCAGCTCAGGAAGCAGTTCCTGGGCGAATCGTTCGTGCTGACCTTTTTCAGCATCCTGGTGTCTCTCGGAACCGCATGCCTCCTATTCCCTGTTTTCAGCCACATTGCGGGGAGCATGATCCCCATGTCCGTATTCCTGAGTTGGACGAATGCCGCCGGGCTTATGGTCTTGTTTCTGGTCGTGGGACTCCTCGCCGGGGCCTACCCCGCCTTCTACCTGTCAAGTCTCAAACCCTTGAATGTCCTGAAAAATGCAGCCGGGCAAAGCCGCTCGAGCGGCCGACCGAGGTTCCGCAATCTCCTGCTGATCTTTCAATTCGGCGTGACGGTCGTCCTGCTGGTGGCCGCCGTTACGATTCAAAAGCAGCTCCTTTTTATTAAAAACCAGGATATCGGCTATAACCGGGACAATGTCGTGACAATACGCATCTGGAATGATGAGAGCCGGGAAAATTATCAAACGATCAAACGGGAACTGCTCAAAAATCCCAGTATCTCCGCTGCCGCGGTTGCCAACACGACTCCGCTTAGATTAACGGAAGCCAACAATATCCAGGTGGAAACAGAGACCGGAGAAATGATGGAACTGCCGATGGTCACCACCTATTTTATCGATGAGGATTATGTAGACCTGTTTGATATGAAGATCAAGGCGGGGAGAAATTTCTCGCTCGATCTGACCGCCGATATCGAGAACCAAGTGATCCTCAATGAGACCGCGGCCCGTACAGCCGGACTCAAAGAGCCCGTCGGCAAAAGAATCAACAAGTGGGGACAAAACATGCGTATCATCGGCGTGGTCGATGATTTCCACTTCACCTCCTTCAGGAATGAGATCAAACCAATGATGTTTCAGTACATACCGGAAAGGAGCCATGTTTTCCTGGTCAAGATCGACGGCGACAACATGCGGCGGACCTTGGAATATATCGATTCCACATTCCGCCGCTTTACGCCGAATTTCACCTTCGACTACGCGCTCATGGATGATCTCTATGTCAACCTTTACAAAAGAGAGGAAGATCTGGGAAGGATCATCCTGAGTTTTTCCATCTTGACCATGATCATCGCCGCCATCGGACTGTACGGACTGATTTCATTCGTGGTCAGGAAAAAAAACAAGGAGATCGGGATCAGAAAAGTCCTGGGGGCGTCGGTTTTTTCGGTAACCGGCCTGATCCTGAAGCAATTCTTCGTGCCCATTGCATTGGCGGTGATGATTTCGCTGCCTGCCGCGTATTATCTTTCCCATGAATGGCTCCAGGGATTCGTTTACCGCATCGGCTTGAATATAGGACTTTTCGCTTTCTCGATCGCCGTCATTTTGATGGTTGCGGTACTCAGCATCGGCCGCCAAACCATCCGGGCGGCCCTCACCAATCCAGCCCACACCCTCAAACATGAATAATGGGGGGTGGATGCTATCCGGCGGCAATAAGCTCATACCCTAGTTTAATAGGAGAGGGACGGTTCAATCTTTTTCAAGGCCCACTCCGCGGCTCTTTTTATGACGTTTCTGGGAGATTCCATTTCCGCCGCATTCTTAAGGAAAGATATCTGTGCCTCGTCCCCACATTTCCCTAGGGAACGAAGAGCTTCCGCCTGTGCCAGATAACTGTCATCCCTTTTAAACCGTTCTTTTATGAATGATACCGACATAGGATCTTTCCTATCTCCAAGAATTCTTAACGCCGTTGTTCTGACCTTCGAGTTTTTATCCTCACAAGCTTTTTTTAATAGGCCAAGCTCCATATTCTTCGCAACTTTGTTCAGAGCTTCGAGAGCACTTCTTCTTACGGCCCAGAAGGAATCATTCAGAACCCTCTCCTTCAATTCCGCCGCAACCGGATGATTTCCCTCAAGCTTCGCCAGCTCCGTAGTCGCCCACATCCTACCGATGACATCATCATTTTTGAGTTGATAGAGAAGTTCATCCATTCCTTTTTCAAAAGTCCATTCTTTCAACAGGAAATTTCCCTCATCAAAGCGCAGCATCAGAGGTTTCTCATCCGCCGTGAATTCAAAAACTTCTTCCTCTCTTTTTATCCACACCTTTAGGAGCTTTTTTCCTTTCGATGTGGTGATCCCGATGATTACGGGGATCTTATAGACGGGAATCCCCAAAGAAAGATCCTGGACCTGGGAAACTTCTAAGCGGACCTTTTGGGTTCGTTTATCCCATTCATAACTGACTTCGAATTCCGGATGTCCCGGTTTATAGACGAACTGCTCAAAGAACCAATCCAGGTTTTGACCCGTCGATTCTTTGACCGATATCATCAAATCATGCGTATCCACCGGTTGAAACTCATGCTTATGCAAAAAATATCGAAGAGTCCGGAAAAAAGGTTTGTCACCCAGAATGAAGCGCAGCATATGAAGAACACAGGCGCCTTTAGGGTAGGTATGCCTATCAAAATTCTGGCCGGGGTTCTCGTAACGGTTGAACACTATAGGGCGGATATATTTTTCATGCGCCTCTCGCAGATAGGAATCCTTTTTGCCTAAGAGAGCCAGGGCCCCTTCATCCTCACCTTTATCAAAACGGGTATAAAGATAATCCGAATAGGTCCCAAAACTCTCATTCAGCCAGGTTTCAGACCAGGTTCTCAGAGTAATAAGGTCGCCCCACCACTGATGTGCAATCTCATGCGCGATGGTTGTCTCCCAGGAAAAATCCTTGTCGGCTTTCTCGTCATAAATCACATTCTGGCCGAGGATCGTCGCTGAAGTCGCTTCCGCACCACCGCCCTGGGTCGGCGTCTCCACCTGATCGTATTTTGCCCAAGGATATTCATAGCCGTAGAGCTTGTTGAAGAAATCGATCATATAGGGAGTTTTCTTGAATATACGGCGGGCATCTTCCACGTCTTTTTCGTAAACCCAATAATGGATCGGCAGAGAACCGAGAGAATCCTCAATAACCGCGAAAGGCGCAATAGCCACCATGGAAAGGTAGGTGGAATGGGGTTTGTCTTGATGCCAGTGATACGTGACCGAATTGTCCCCGTCATTTTCAATTATGTCGACTAGTCTTCCGTTCGAAAGAACCTTATTCGGTTTTTGAACGGTTGCGATCAACTCCATAGTCACTTTGTCATGCGGATAATCGTAGCAAGGGAACCAATGCCTTGCCTCATCCGGAAAGGAATCGGTTGAAACCATTTTGGGATTCCGGGGAGTTTCATCGCTGAAGAAGAATCCCTTCTTCGGGTCTTTCGCAAAATATTTAATGGTAAAAGTAAGCTCCTCCCCATAGTTGTAAATCCGGGAAAGGCTCACCACAAGTTTTTCATCAGTCTGATCGAACTTGAGGGACGCTTGGTTGTGATTTACAACCTCTGTAACCACGAGCTCTTTCGCATCGAGAACACACTCCTTGAATTCGTCTTTCAAGGGTTTCAACGTCACTTTGTTCTCACCCCAAAATTCTTTCTTGTCCAGATCAAAATTAAGCGTCAGCCTATAATGCAGCGCATCGAAATCATGGCTTCTTTCAAGCTGTAAGGACCGCTTATAGATGTCTATTTTTTGCCCGGGTAGATTGATCGAGCATAAGATCAAAAAAATAACGAACAGATTGATTTTCTTCATAGAATCCTCCCCATGATTCTGTTTCATCTTTCCCACTCTATAAGAATTCGCCTTTTGCGGGATTTCGTCAAGCAGGAATCTGTGATATGGAATTTCCCTCAACGCATAAGAAGGTAGGGTTCCTGTTACTAAATGATTGATTTAGTTCCTAAGGATAAATACACTGTTCTCAATGTGTCATTTTACCAGACGGCAGCAAACATCGATACGAACACCAAAAGAGGAGAACAACATTGACGAAGCGAAATACGGTCCTGAGCTTACTGTTGGTGGTGGGGATGACCACGGTTTTGGGAGCTGCGACATCCCTGTCCATGAAATATAACACGCATGCAAATACGATCCATGAAATGAAAGAAAATGAATTGGTTGTCGAGAAGGTGATCATGAAGATGATCGCCTATTACGGGAACGATTTGAAGCGCACGCATCATGCACTGAAAGTGCACAATTTCGCCAGAACGATCGCCAAACTGGAGGGATTGAGCAGCGAGGAACAATTGACGCTCGAGATCGCGGCCGTTCTCCATGACATCGGCATACCCGAAAGCGAGCGGAAGTACAACTCCTCGGCGGCCGGATACCAGGAGAAGGAAGGCCCTCCGATCGCCCGTGAACTGCTCAAGGACCTTGACCTCGATAAAAAAATGGTGGAACGGGTGTGCTTCATGATCGGTCATCACCACACTTACGAAAAAGTGGACAAAACCGATTTTCAAATTCTATTTGAAGCCGACTTCCTGGTGAACATGTATGAAGGCCGGGCCGGAAAAGACCGCATCATCGAAAGACAAAAAAAGATGTTCAAGACCAAAACAGGAAACGCCATCCTGAACAGTATGATGAATTAAGATCTTCAGGGATACGCCTTCCTTAATGGGGAGATGTTCAGCGACAACCAGGTTTCAAGCCTGGCCAGATGGTCGCAGGTAATCTATCATGCAACGAGGAAGTTTAAAGTTGATTCCAGACGATTTCTTGGACTTGGTCGCTATATACGAGATTGACCAGCAGATTTAAAGGCAGTGTTAAGTCTGGAGCTTTCTATTTAACACGTTTGTATTCATTTGATTTCCTCAGATCCCGCCTCTGCTAGTCAATTCATCACCATCATTTTAGTCAAGTCAACATGCAATGCTTTGTTTTTCTCTTCTTAAGGCCTGCTCCGCAGGACTCAGGATGACATCGCGGTCTTGAGATGCACTAGCGCCCGGAAGACGCCTGGTCCGGTTTCTCCCGGATTCCGAGATAATAGGCCGCGTTGGCATGAGGATCGATCCGAGGTTTGATACGGCCCGGCAAAGCGCTCAACACCGTGTTGACTCCCGGGCCGTGTCCCGCCAGATAGCTCCAGCCGTGGCATACGATACCGATTGTCACCGCCCCTTTATGCCGGCCGGTGCCGAAGGAGTTATAATGGTCGCGGATAGCCACCACATCCCCAATCCTGAGCTTCTTCAAATTATAGCGTTCGACGGTATCCGGACAGGTCGTCTGGATGTCGTAATCCGAGGTCTCGACAAACGAGGCTCCCAGTCCCGACCCCATGATACGGCCCGGAATCTCCATCGCCACGGGAACAATCAGCTGATCATCCTGGATGGAGATGCCCAGCTTTTCTAAAAGCTCCGGAGAGATCATGTTCACCCGGACATCCTCGAAGCTCTCGATTTTCAGGCCGACCGACTTGGCCCTGACCTGAAACCGGTCGTCCAGGGAGAGTTTATCCAGTACGTCCTTGGGGAACCAGAGTATGTCGCGTGCGGGCGAGTGACGGCCGATGTAGAATCCCTCAGCGCCCTTGGCTTCGCCGGTGAGGACCTTGGCGGGATTGCCGATCCCGGAAAGGATGGCGATGGCGCATTCAGCGGAACTGGCGGCGTCGCGGCCGTAAGTGGAGACATCGGGTTCCACATGATCGGAGCTCGCCCAGCCGTAGGCGGGGTCCCCGATGGATACCGTGTAGTTGATCGAATGCATGCCGATGCCGATCCTCGGTGCTCCGTCATACGTGACTTCATGGCTTGCGCCGCGTGCGGGAATGACCACGGACTCGACGGCGGTAGTGATCAGTTTGTCTTTGTTGGTCTTCAGCACGCCCTGCGCGGCGTCGGGGCTCTTTCGGGACGCTTTCGTTTTCATCTCGATGCCCAGGTATTTCCCGATATTGGCATCGTGGTCGATCCGAACGCTAAGTTTTCCCTCCCGCGAAGAAAGGATCGGAGTGAAGGCGATTCCCTGACCGGACATGTCGCTCGGCCCCGAAGAGATAACACCGATGACCGCGCCCCCTTTGAAATAACCATTTCCGTAAACGCTCTGCACATCCTCGAGGTAGACGATGTCTCCGAAGCGGAGATCCTTCAGCCCGTATTCTTCAATATCGGGAGGATAGCAGGTCTGAATAGACCCCCGGCCGATGATATCACCCGGAATCTCCTTGACGACAGGAACCTCAAGCCGGCCGTCCGGTGTCTGAGAGACGAGGCTTTCCAGAACTTCGGGTGTTAGATTTTGAACAAAAACATCATCAAATCCGTCGATCTTCAGCCCGACCCCCAAAGACTTGGCCAGCATGGAATCGCCGATAGACAGCTTGTTCAGCACGGAGTCCTCGAAATGAACGAGGGCGAAGCCGCGCATCTTGCCCGTGATCACCCCTTTTTCCCCTTTGGCCGCACCGGACAGAAGCTTCACCTCATTCCCGATGCACACCTGAGGAACCCAGGCTCCCCGAGCCCTGGCATCGGGGCCGGAACCTGCGACCGCAACACCCATGGTCGCCCTGTCCCCGCTGGCCCATCCGAAAATCGGATCGCCGATTTTCAGGTTATAGTTGATCCCTCCGTTTCCGATCAGCACCTTAGGTGTTCCGTCCCATGTGACGGCGTACGACCGGGAGGGCTGAGCCGGAGCGATTTGGCCCTGGACCGCAATGGTCAGCAGCTTGTCCTTGTTGGTTGTTACAGGTTTTCCTTCAGCCTTTCCCGCTGCGGTCGTGAAGTCCGTAGCGCACAGGAAAACGGCCAGCATCAGGGGCAGCACCGCCGCAATAAACAATCTGTTTTTTTTCATTCTAACCTCTTTTTTTTATTTTCTAACCCGAAAAGGAAATCATCCCTTTCTCGATATTATTACCACACCATTACTATCATATATAATATAAAGTATAAATCAACCTCTTGACCCGCCTCCCATCAATGTACCACTCCATAAGAGACTTTTTCGGTCAAAAACGTCTTTGGTGCCGGTGGTCTATAACTCAGAGAACTATACGATTGATTGCAGTTCTATTCCTATCACAAGCGCTCCAATAGAGCCCTGATATCCAATAACGTGTCAAAAAATCAAGGTTCAGCAACTTATCTTGTATATTTCGTTAATATCAGAATGGCTATATAGACTTCAACATAATCCTGAGAGGTCTCAGAAATAGCTTGGGACCATCTCGCAATGCTTAATGACTCTATTTTGCCGGGATTTATCCTGATGGCAGCCGAGGAGAATATTTCAAATCGCTCTAATAAATGAACCATCAAAGTCTTTACCACGTCTTATTAATAGAACAACTGTAATTGGAATGCAATGAAAACGGGAAGATGTTTTTCAAGAACAGCCGTATGTATACTCATTGGAATGATCTGTATAAGCCTTCCCGGTAGAGCGACATCACGCAGGAATAATTCCGGGCTCTTGAATCCTCCCTTCGCCGGAACATCGCCCACGATAGACGGAAGTCTGGAAGATGAAATCTGGCGGAATCCACCACTGCATGATAATTTCATCTCATACGATCCAGCGTACGGTGAAGTTCTCCCGCAAAAAACAGAGGTCTGGATGGCCTATGATAAACAGAATCTGTATTTTGCCTTCAAATGTTACGATAGTGATCCGGATAAAATAAAAACCTCCATCACCAGGCGGGATAACATATTTTCCGATGATTGGGTAGGCTTGTCCCTCGATGCCATGGGCAACAAACAAACAGCTTATGATCTCTTCTGCAATCCCAATGGGATTCAAGCGGATATATTACGATCGGCTCTCGGAAGCGAAGACACCTCTTGGGATTTTGTCTGGACAAGTGCCGGAAGGTTGACACCGGAAGGCTACCAGGTAGAAATAAGCATCCCGCTTCGTTCCATCCGCTTTAAAAGCGGCAAACATGTGCGGATGGGAGTCCTGTTTTGGCGGCGGATCAGCCGGTTGGGCATGAGCGGCTCGTGGCCCGATCTCGAACCGGGTCAGGGTGTTTTCAATATGCACCAAACCATTATTTATGAAAATCTCAAAAGTCCGCTCAACCTGGAGATCCTCCCCAGTTTCACATGGGGCAACGACAGCAGGCGGATGACTCCCCAACAATGGGGGAAAAGCGATATCTTTCAAGAGATAGGGGCCGGGTTCAAATACGGCATTACGTCCTCGATCACAGCCGATATCACCCTAAATCCCGATTTCAGCCAGGTGGAAAGCGATGCCTTCCAAGTAGAAGTCAACCGCCGCTATCCCCTTTTTTACAGTGAAAAACGTCCGTTTTTTATGGAGGGAACGGACATTTTCAATTTTTTTACGCTCCCCTATGGTTATATCCAGAAAACCGTCCATACCCGAAAGATTATCGATCCCTCTTGGGGAGCTAAGCTCACAGGAACTGTAGGCAAAACAGCGCTGGGGATACTTGCAGCTGGGGATGATTGGCCGGGCCTCGGATGGGATTCCAGGACTAATCCCTATGAAGGGGAAAAAGCCTATTTCACAATCGCCCGAGGAAAACAAAGCCTTGGGGGGGATAATTACATAGGAGCGATCTACAGCGGCAGGGAATTTGCCGGGGGAGTCAACCGGGTGGGAGGACTGGATCTCAGCTTCAGGTTTCTCACCAATCACCAGGTTCAGTCATCCTACATGCATAGTTTTTCCAGGCAGCCCGGAGTAGACGACACGCTGGACAGCCCTACGTACCATTTTTTGTATTCTTGTTTCACCAAACCTTTAGGGATCATGGCCGGCTATGAACATATCGGAAAAAACTTCCAGATGGATTCCGGATTCGTGCAGCGCACAGGTATCAATGAGGGATGGATATGGATAGGCCCCAGCTTTTATCCCGATCCTGAGAAATGGGCGTGGCTCAAAAGAATCGACCCCCACCTCACTTTACAATCCATCCACGATCTTTTTACGGGGATGGATGATTCCTTTTTAAGAGCGGCTGTGAACTTCAGTTTCACCAAACAAGGACGCCTTTCTACCACATACATCCATGAAAAGGAGAGTTGGAAAGGAGAGACGTTCCCTCTCTCCACATTCGACACGCAAGGCGGGATCCAACTCACCAAATGGTTCCGGATGGAAGGAGGATTCACGGTTGGGGAACAGATTTATTATCCTGCCGAATCCCCTTTCAAAGGCGATTTTCTCGGTGCCGGATTCGGGTTCACCCTCCAGCCCAATTCCAAGCTCAGCTTGACCTTGAACTTACATCACAGCTCACTCAAAAGGGAAACCGAGGAAATCTACAATGTCGACATCATCTATTCCCGATCCACCTACCAATTCAACAAATACCTGTTTTTCCGTGCCATCATTCAATACGACTGCTACAAAAAGAATTTGCTGTCCGATATTCTAGCCTCTTTCACCTTTATCCCCGGCACGGTTATTCATCTCGGGTATGGAGGTCTTTACGAGAAACAGGATTGGAAGGACGAACAGTGGATTCCGGGATATGGAAGCCTTCAAAGCATGAGGCGAAGCTTTTTCTTTAAAGCCAGCTACCTCTGGCGATTTTAAGCTGAATTCTTCAGACAGAATGTCGCGTTTCTTGATGATTCCGGAAGAATGTCTTCCTTGAGCCGATTCCCGTTTATTTTCTACCGACCACCGCCGCCTCTGCTGTACGGAGGTGATGACTTTTTCTCTGCTCATGATATTTTTTTTCTTAGATTATAGGCATAACACTATGACTATATCTTATTCAGAGGATCAAAGGTGTCCGGTTGAATTGGGGGCTATTTCAATAACGAGAAAAAGACTCTAGACCGACATTGAACTATTCCAATTAATTCAATTGGCTATATGTTTGCATCCTTCCAAACAACAAGCGATAATATATTTGGATGAAAATATGAAAATTGAACCAGTTCGATATCATATGCAACAATTTCCTCCTAAAGAACTTGATTGGTCTCGTTTAGTTCCTATGATAGGCCCTGCTAATGCTGGACTTGCAAGATATGACGGTTTACTGAGAGCAATCCCAAATGCTAGTGTTCTTCTATCGCCCCTCACAACGCAGGAAGCCGTGCTCTCATCAAGAATAGAGGGCACAGTAGTCTCTATTGGCGAGGTACTTGAAATAGAAGCTGGGGGTGCACCTGAATCTATGCCTCAACCGAAACGTGATGATGCAGAAGAGGTCCTCAACTATCGAAAAGCAGTTCGAGCCTGTGTTAACGAAATGGAGCGTCATCCGCTTTCTCAGCAGATCTTGAGGAGTGCCCACAGTATGCTTATGGAGGGAGTTCGGGGGCGAGATAAATCTCCCGGCCAGTATCGAAATGATCAAAACTGGATTGGCTCCAAAGGATGTAAAATAGAAGAAGCAAGTTTTATACCTATTGCTCCAGAACATGTACAATCTGGCATGGATGCATGGGAAGGTTACCTTAATAGCAATTCCGAACTCGACAAACTTGTCCAACTTGCCATTTTGCATGTCGAATTCGAAGCTCTACACCCGTTTAAAGATGGGAATGGACGCCTAGGAAGAATGCTAATCCCACTTTACCTTGCCAACCGAAAACTGCTTTCAGGCCCAGATTTTTATATGAGTAGCTATCTCGAAGCCAACCACGAAGAATATCATGAAAGACTCCGAGCCGTATCCAAGGATGGTGACTGGGAGGGGTGGTGTGAATTTTTCTTGACGGGAATTTCTGTTCAAGCTACGGAAAATGAACGCAAAGCCTCTTCTATCCTTTCATTATACGATG
>CAYSQW010000039.1:0-32100 GCA_964433135.1 uncultured Eubacteriales bacterium | reverse complement strand
TTTTCAGGTATGGTGTAAGGGATATTTTCAATCATATGACATTCCACTGGATCCTCCTTACGGCTTTGCCCTTTTATGTGAACTGGTCAAAGGGAACGGCTTCCAACTGTTCTTTCCCTGCGATCTCAATGACTTTTTTCAGAGAGAGATAGATGCTTGAGATTTCGATATCAGTGAGGTCCTTCAGACCTCTAATCAGTTTTTCTTCGATGAGATGTGCCGTTTTTTGAGCGAGATTTTTTCCCAATTGTGTGGGAATAATCTCGATAGTCCGCCTGTCGTTTTCCTTGCGGTGGCGCTGTATAAAACCATTTTTTTCCAGTCGGTCCAACATGGCGGTGATATTTGAAGGGGACACACTCAGGATGCGGCTGATGCCTATTGCGGAGAGGGTTTCCTGCGAGGATACGAGGGTTTTAAGCACGAGAAGTTGAGGACTGGTGATCCCGTATCTTTGTTTCATCTCCCGAGAATTGTGATATAAAAGGCTTGATATCTGTCTCAGGGCGTTGACGATATCCTTGGTGTAGTTTTCATAAATCGTATCTTTCATGGAGATAAAATTCCTGTTCTCTAAAAAATTGGAATAAATATATTATACACTTAATGCATGAAATGTAAATCAATATAATATTTAATATCAAATTATATATATGTAGAATATTGGGGTATGACAAGTCGTAAATAAAAAAATGTCTTGGAATCGCCCTATCGCAACACTTACCTTAAAAGTGTGCCGTTTCAGCTGAATTCGGACCATTCATGATTCTCCTGGCTTGGTTTTCTTATTTCAAACCGTAGCTTTGGAAAATTCAGCCTTTGTCCGAACTTCGCTGAACCGACACAATCTTGGTATCAGGGCAGAAAATAGTAAGAACGGAAAAGCGAGGAATTCCCTGTTAATGAAGCTTTGCTCGATGAGCTCAGAAGGTTGAAAGCACGTAATAGAGGTCTCTGTGAATATGTGTTTATGTATTACGACCGCAGTCTGAAGAGATACAGGGAGATCAAAGAGTTTAAGAAAGCTTTTCTAAGAGCATGTGAAAAAGCAGAGATCAGAGGAAAGAGTTTTCATGACTTCAGACATTCTTTTGCTTCAAGAGCTCTTGAAAAAGGCGCTAGTCCTATTGCTGTGAAAAACGTGTTAGGGCATTCCAGATTAAAAACCACTAAGACTTATCTCCATGCAAGCTGGGAGAGTATGAAGAAAGCTGTGGAATCAATTTCTGGGAGTCACGAGAACAGGGGTAGTTCTTCTGAAGAACTGTCCCGTTTTTGTCTCGTAAAAGATGGAAGTGCTAAAAAATACCCTATAACTAGTTTAATTTCAATGAATTAAAATGAACAAAGTAAATTGGGCTTGGTGGCTGGCAGTCAAGAGGTCGGGAGTTCGAGTCTCCTCAGCTCCACCATCATTCCCCCGAGAAATCCTTTGTTTTCCTTTAAGCACCGTTAAACCGAATTGAGCAAGACACATCCATTTTTGCGGTTTGGGGAAATACGCTGTTGCTGAACGACTTTTTTCGGTTCTCTGTCGGGAGGGATCCCGGGGATTTTCCCTTGATAGACAAGACAAAGTGATAAGCGCCTCATTGACAAAGCCGCTTCAATATTTCAAAGTAATGGAAAATTCATGGAATATCGGCAAGGCTCTTTCATCCGCTGCGCCGAAAAGGAGTCCTTTCATGGCTGTATTGCCGGATAATGTAAGAAAAGCATGGGATGACCGGGAAGGCCCCGTCATTTTATCTACCGTAAATCTTGACGGGCTTCCGAATGCGATATATGCAACCTGTGTGTCAAGATTCAAGGACGATATGATCGTGGTTGCCAATAATTATTTTTCAAAAACGTTGGAAAACATCCTTGCCGGCAGCAAAGGATCCATCCTTTTCATAACCAAAGAAGGAGATTCCTTCCAATTGAAGGGGAGGATTGAATACCACAAAGAAGGCCGCATCTATGAAGATATGAAAAAATGGAATCCGAAAAAGAATCCAGGTCACGCCGCGGCCGCGTTGGTCGTGGAAGAGATCTATTCGGGGGCGGAAAAACTTCTGTAGAAAGGATCCGCTCTCATTCATAACGGATTTCCTCTACTGGTAAGGAGAAAGCGCTGCGGAGGGAATGCCATCCCACGGCCAGCAGAGCGATAAACAGAGAGGCGGCCAACGCCATCACAAAGATCGCCCCGCTCAGGGGGATATGGTATGCGAATCCCTGCAGCCAATGTCTGGCGGCCAACCAGGCCGCGGGCCAGGCGAACGCATTGGCGATCAACACTGGTCGGGCGAAATCTCGTGAGAACAAGACCACGATACCGAGGACGGAAGCTCCCATCACTTTTCGGATCCCGATTTCCTTGCGGTGCCGTGCAGCGGCAAAAGCCGCCAGGCCGAAAAGCCCCAAACAGGCGACAGCTGCGCTCGGCTTCCGGGTGATGGCGGTCGAAGCTCAATTCGTGAGCGACATAAAGCCATATCAGAAGACAACAGGCCAGACCCACCGTTAATCCGGCGAAGTTGATGACGGCGTAAACCTTGTGCTTGCGAAAACTTCGAAGCGTTGTCTTGAAATAACTCGTCAGCATGAACGGCCTTCTCCTGATTTGGGATGTATCCGGAATCGGGTGATGTTGCACAATCATCCGGATGTTAAGATTTGCAAGGATCGTGCCAGCAAATTATCTCGGGAGGGAGTTCTGTTTCCCCCACCCTTCCGTCCCGGCAGTGTTTCATGGCGTGACGCACCTGTTCGTATCCGGACATCCAAGACGGATGTTTTGGGGTGAGCGGAAGAGCCTCCGCTCAAGACTGCGGCCGTCATTGAATCCGTTGAGGGTGGGGGCTGCGCCGCGGGTCGGCATCGATGCCGGGGGGGGGGGACGTTCCGCTTTCCGAGCCGAGATCATGTGGTGAAGAGATGGGAAAAGCCAAGCCCGAAAGCAACCTTTTTTTCTTTAGCCCGTATATACCTATGAATGATATGTTTTCTATTTGTGAATAAAATCAATCAAAGTCGTACACATGAGGGGAGACATGGTTCATTTGACGCAACGTGAGGAACAGATTCTGCTTGCGATATGGAAGCTTCGGGAAGAGGCCTACCTGGTCGCCATCAAGAAGCACCTGTCAGGTATACTCGGGAGAGATTGGAATGTAGGGGCCATTCATCGTCCGTTGCGCCATCTCGAGACTCAAGGATTGATCGAGTCCCATTGGGGGGAGGCCACCGCCAAGAGAGGAGGGCGCGCCAAAAAGATTTATTCGATCACGATCGAGGGATATGCGCTGCTTGCCGCATACAAAAAAATCAACGATTCGCTCTGGGACCGTTTTCCGGACCTCGGATCGACCGGATGAAGAGGCCATGAAAGGAATCGGCGCTTCCCCCCCGCGGACAGGTGAGAGAATCCTGTGCGCCGTCCTGCCTGAAAATGAGCGTGTCGCCCTGTTGGGAGATTTTGAAGAACTTTTTAGAGACAGGATTATCGAGCGGGGCTATCCAGCAGCGTGGCTCTGGTTTTGGAGACAGGTGCTGATCACCTTTGCCGCCGAGATCTGGAGTTCCGGTATATGGAGTGTTGTCATGATGGCAAATTATTTAAAAGTCGCTTTTCGGAACTTGAAAAAGCAGAAAGTTTACAGCTTGATCAATATCACGGGCATGGCCGTCGGCCTGGCCTGCTGCATATTCATCCTGCTGTGGGTGCGCGATGAGTGGAGCTATGACAGGTTCCATGAACGGGCGGCGAATATCGCCCGCGTTGGGCTTTCGGATGATAATGTCGGAGCCGGGAAGAAAATCGCCGTCACTCCGTTGGCGATGGCGCCTGCTCTCGTTCAAGACGTCCCGGAAATCCTTTCCTCGGTCCGGATGAGCGGCTCTTCCATGAGGATGCTCTCCGGGGATCGGGGTTTCGACCAGCAGGGATTACTGGTAAGTCCGGATTTTCTCCGGATGTTCTCTTTCAAGCTTCTTGAGGGTGACCCCGAATCGGCGCTTTCTTCTCCGCATTCGATTGTGATTACCGAGGAGACGGCGCGCAAGCTCTTTCGGGGGATGAATCCCATGGAGCAGGTTATCAGATCCGGCGGCGGCCACGAATACACCGTTACCGGCGTGCTCCACGACATCCCCCGGCAGTCGCACCTTGATTTTGATTACCTGCTGAATTTTCAGGTTTTGGGGCGGAACGGCAGGGATCTTGACAACTGGGGAAACATCTCCTTCTATACCTATGTCGAACTGCGGGAAGGAGCCGATCCGCAGACGGCGGCCCGAAAAATCACGGCCTGTTCCCAAGCGCACTATCCCGAGCTGGAGGCTCAATATTTTTTGCAGCCGCTTTTTCGCATATATCTTGATCCCGCTTACATGTTCGATCCGGTGCGGCACGGCAGCCGCCGGAACGTGATGGCATTCTCTTTGATCGCGGCGGCCTTGTTGTTGATGGCGGTTTTTAATTTTGTCAATCTCGCGACCGCGCGTTCCGGACGTCGATCAATGGAAGTGGGAC
The DNA here is from genome assembly GCA_964433135.1 of uncultured Eubacteriales bacterium. Lineage (GTDB taxonomy): Bacteria > Acidobacteriota > Aminicenantia > Aminicenantales > Aminicenantaceae > CAYSQW01. The sequence continues at coordinate 27,581 of CAYSQW010000039.1, read as the reverse complement.
TTCGAAAGGTCGTCGGAGCGGGACGGGGCACACTTGTCCGGCAGTTCATGAGTGAATCCTTGGCGGTTACCATGACCGCTTCCCTGCTGGCGTTGGGTGCGGTGGCCTCTCTGCTTCCGGTTTTCAATACCCTGGCCGGAAAGCGGATCTCCCTTTCTCTTCTGATCCGGGGAGGCCCCTTGGCCGGTCTAGCCGGAATCGTGCTGTTTACCGGGTTGGCATCCGGTTTCTATCCGGCGATCTATCTTTCGGCTTTCAGGCCCTCCATGGTGCTGAAGGGTGCTCCCGATGTGCGTTCCGAAAGGTCGTCCCTGCGCAGGATTTTGATCGTTTTTCAATTCGCCCTGACCATCGGGGTCATCATCGCGGTGCTGGCCGTGGGGCGGCAGATGCGCTTTATGCAGCGCATGGATCTGGGTTTCGACAAAACCAACCTGGTGGCCGTACCTCTCAGGGGAGAGATGTCCTCACGAACCGAGGCGCTGAAGCAGCGCCTGCTTCGGAATTCCGACATCACCGCGGCCGCGGCCACGGCCAATCTGCCCGGCCGGTTGGTGGGGGGAACTCTGGTTGAGGATTGGGAAGGAAAATCGGTAAAGGGGAGCATCCACCTCAAGATATTTTGGGTGGATGCCGATTATCTGGAGACGTTTCGCATGAAAATGGACCAGGGACGTTTTTTTTCGAACAGGCGCAATCCTGAGCGAATGGAGTATGTGATCAATCAGGCCGCTGTTCGGGCCATGGGGCTGGAGTCTCCCATTGGGACCAGGGCTTCGATAACGGAAGAAGGGGGGACGATTATCGGAGTTGTGAAGGATTTCAATTTCCGCTCCCTGCATTATGAAATAGAACCTATGGTGTTGATCCATGATCCCGATCGATTTTCGAACATGGTGATCCGGCTGGTTCCCGATGCGTTGAACAGACCGGAAACCCTAGGATATATCGAAAGCCTATGGAAGGAAGAGGCGCCGGATATTCCTTTCTCATGCGGTTTCGTTGATGAGCGACTCGCCGGACTCTATGGGGATGAGCGTCTGATGGGGGTGCTGCTGCGGTATTTTACAGGATTGTCCGTTCTCATCGCTTGCCTGGGTCTTCTGGGGCTCGCGTCGTTTATGGCGGAGCGGCGGCGAAAGGAGATCGGTGTCCGCAAAGTTTTGGGCGCCTCTTTTTTCAGCATCATCGGCCTGCTGCTGAAGGAATTTTCCATACTGGTCGGTGCCGCCAACCTGATTGCATGGCCAGTTGCCTTTTTCTTGCTGCGGCGGTGGCTGGAAAACTTCGCCTTTCGAACGGAGCTTTCGTTATGGATCTTCTGCCTTTCCGGTGGATTGGCTTGGTTGCTGTCGCTGTTGACGGTAGGATATCAGTCCGTGCGGGCCGGGATTTCCAACCCGGTGGAAAGTCTCAAATATGAGTAGAATTAGCGTGTTCCGCTGCAACTTTTCCCGGTCTTAAGAGTATAAAGGATAAGAAGGAAGGATTTTGCATGATCCCTCAAAAACAATTCGATCGTGAATAAAAAAGAGGAATTTACCATGAAAAGAAAAACCTTGATTATGCTGTCCGTGCTTATTCTGTTTTCATCCGTCACGGCCTTTTCGCAGGTTCAAGAGATCGATGAGAAAACGATCAAGCGGATCAAGGGTTGGGAAGAAAAGATCAACCGGGAGCGTCAACCTCCCGAACAGGTGATGGATGTCATCGGTCTCAAACCGGGCATGATTGTCGGCGAGGTGGGCGCGGGGCGGGGGCGTTATACCGTCCATCTGGCCCGCAGAGTCGGAAACACCGGCAGAGTCTACGCCAATGATATCGATGCGGGAGCGCTGAACTATCTGCGGAATCGCTGTCGGAGAAACGACATCCGGAATATCGAATTGATCCTGGGTGAAGAAGAAAAGACTCTTTTTCCGGAAAATTCACTGGATATGGTCGTGATGGTATGGGTGTTTCATATGCTGGACAAGCCTCTCCCCATGATGAAAAGCGTGCTCTCCAGCTTGAAACCGGGAGCGACCCTGGTTATCCTCGATCCGCCGGATGATGAGATCGATGCGGAGATCAAACAGATGACGGGAAAACTTGATCCTAAAAGGCTTACCATCCAGGAGCGGATCGAAAAAGCCGCTGGGGAATCCGGTTTCAAAATCGTGCGGATCGATCGGAGCCTTCCCGTGGATTCTATCTTCATCCTCAGGGCCGAAAGCCGCCAGCCATCCGGAACGGTCCGGCTTATGCCGCAGTAGATCCTCCCGGTCGAGTTATGAAATCCGATCCGCTGGTTCATGATCGGAGCTCTTGATGGAGCTTCCCCCGGAGATGGAACCGACGGGCTCGTCGACGACGGCGTTGCCGCGGATTTATTTCCCGGGTGTCGCTTCCGGCTGTTCGGACAGCCAGGCGGCGGCTTGCTTGAGGGCCCGGGGTGAAATCTCATGTCCCCCCTCGAATTCGAGATATTCCGGCTTATAACCATACTGTTCCAAAAGAGCTTTGCTTTGCCGGGCGTGTCGTATATTCAGAAGCGGATCTTTATTCCCATGGGAGATAAACACCCGCAGGCGGTTCGCTGCCTCGAGGTCAGCCGGTTTCAGCTGGGAATAGGATGCACCTATGGGCGGGATGCGTCCGCCGAAGCAGATGATGCCGCGGAAAAGTTCGGGGTTTTTAATCCCCGTGATGTAGGCGTAGGCCGCTCCCTGGCTGTGTCCCATCAGGTAGATCGAATCGATGGGGTAAAGTCCGGAAAGATGCAGGGCGGCTTGCCTGATGTATTCAACGGAGAGCGGATCCGCTGTCGCCCACAGTTTTTCATCCTTTATTCCGATATCCCAGGAACGCATTTTCCCCCGGGTTCTGTACCGCATCCTGAAGGGATAGGGCCCGTCGGGGGATGCGTAGATAAAATCCGTTTTTCCCATGTATTTGCTGAGAGACGCCATGTTCTCCGCATTGGAGCCATGACCGTGCAGCCCGATGACCAGCGGATATCGTTTGCTTTTTTTATACCTATGGGGAAGATGAACACGGCAGGCAAAAAGTTTAGGGCCGGGAATATATATGGTTTCGCCGAGATGGGTTCCGTAATCCTTCAGGTGGTTGAGGAAATCGGCAAAAACGGGGTCGTCGTTAAGATTCCTGAAAGCCTGATGGTTGGTTATACGGTCGATATCCGTGAATCCGGTATGGACGGCTTTCCGCAGCATGTCCGCTGCGGATCGGGCTTCACCCATCTTCCCATAGCAGCATGCCAGGTTGAACATGGCTCGTGCATCGGCGTAATCAAAACCGAGAAGATAGAGATAACATTGCGCGGCTTCCCGAAAGCGCCCCGCTTTGTAGGCCTGAGCCGCCCGGTTTTCGAAGGGCTCGAGATCGGTGTCCAGGAAATCATAAATCCCTTTTTCAAGCGGATCGATGGCTTCGGGGCCGGATCGGACCTGAAAGTCCCGTCCCTTTCCGGTTTTATCGGAGGCGGCCGCCGGCGGGAAGAACAGATTAAGGCTTAGAAAGGCGATTATGATCATAAATAGAGCGCTTGTCTTAAAATTGAAAAACATAACCCGTTCTCCTTTTCATGGAGTTCATCTTCCGTATTTGACGGAGGCCGGTGCCTATGATCGGCCGCAATCCTTAAGGCCTTCTCTCCCTGGCTTCCTCGGGTGAAAACATGATATCCCGCCTCCGAAAAAAATCTCGATGATTATCCGGAACGCACGGGCGGGCGATCTATGGATTCAGGGTTTTAAGATTGAGCGTGGCCAGTTGTTCTTTGGTGAGTTCGGGCGGGATCTCGAGCAGTTGAGGGTTTTCTATGAATCTTTTCAGATATTTGACGGTTTTCGAGAGATAGATGCCCTCCGAGATGCGGTCATCTAGGTTGATCCCGATGTTGACGCCTTCCCCGGGAGAAATATCGCCGGTTTCTTGGTCTACAAAAAGTTTCTTTTCAATTTTCCCGATCGCGAGGAAGAAACCGATATTTCCTAATTCGAACAAGTGATGATAGACGGAAGGGAGCCCGATGCTTCCAAGGTTGGCAAGGAACGCCGTCGACCACATCGGCATATCCTTGGTGATCGAATGCAGTACGATATTGTGTTCATCCGCCCAGCGCACAAACCAAAACACGAAACGAATGATAAAACGCGGCAGTCTGGAAAAAAACTCGATCTGTTTATCCCCTTCGTTGGAGGATTCCCTGGCCCGTAGGAGATGGTCGTCGATCTTTTTCGATATGGTCTCCAGGGTTTCGTAAGGTGAAAAAGAAATCATGGCATTCGTGGATTCGGCATTTTCGTCCAATTGTTTTTTCACCACGAAGGAGAGGATGATCTGATTCCGCTGCCAGAGGCGCCGGTTGCTGACGAACCGGTTCAATTTGGGGCGCAGGGCTATGGTGCGAACACAGGTGCACAGGATGATATGGAAGAGGGTGAGCTTTTTCTTCTCCGTGCCGGTGTTCACTTTATCCAGATAGGCCAAGGTGTTGCGCAGATCGATCTCCAGATCGAAGTGGATGGAGGATTCATTCCTCCCCCGCATGATGTGAAATTCGAATTCATGAAATTTGGTGATTTCCTTGACGAGAGTGGCGTCCGGACGTTTTGGCATGTTCTCTCCTCGGTTGGTTGCGTCGACATTGTATTTATTATATATAAAGCATTTTTTCAATCGAATTGTTGATTGCCTGATCCGTGGATCCCTGTCGAACGGTTGAAAATTCGATTTGGAATCCGGAGAGGGCGTATCTCATGCAGCCTGTGTGAAAATGCAGGGTGAAGCCGTTTCGATCGATAATTTTCAACTTTCGAAACAAATCGTTTGACAGGGCTGACAATATGTTCCAATATATGAAAGTAATTTCACGATTTTCATGGATCGCAATTGCTGCGATGAAGGGGGCGACATGAAACTTCTCTCACGTTCGGAAGAAATGGTCTTGCTGGCTGTATGGAAGCTGCAGGAAGAAGCTTACTGTGTTCCCATCCGAAAGGAACTCATGGTCGTCACCGGGAAAAAATGGTCTTTCGGATCGATCTACGATCCGTTGGAACGATTGGAGCGCAAGGGACTGCTTTCCTCTTTCCTGACGGATCCCGTTAGCGTCCGCGGGGGCCGCAGCAAACGGATCTATCGATTGACGCACCGCGGCAAACAGGCGCTGTTGGAGATGCGTCAGATCCAGCAGACCATGTGGGCCACGGCGCCTTCTCTTGAGATGGAAGGAGAAAAGACATGAACCGGAATTTCCGAAGGATGATTCGCGATGTGAAAGTACCCGATCCTCCCCGTGCGGCGGAGAAGCTGCTGGAAATCATGCATACGGACGGAGACCGGTTCACACACCTTGGAGACTTCGAAGAGGTGTACCGCGTCGTTTTCGAAGAAAACGGACCGAAAGCGTCCCGTCTTTGGTATTGGGCTCAGGTCTTTCGTTCCCTCCCCGGTTTTCTTATGAATAGAATGTACTGGAATTTATCCATGTTCAGAAATTATGTCGTTATCGCCCTCCGTAATATGATCAAAAATCGGTGGTTTTCCCTGATCGACATTTTTGGTTTGTTTTCCGGCCTGGCTGTTATTATCGCCTGTCTGGGGCTTCTGAGCCTGGCCTCTTTTTCGGCTTTAATCATCGCTTTTCTCACCGTCGGGAGTCAGACCCTGCGGGCGGCCTTGGCCAACCCTGTCGACGCTCTCCGGTGCTAGTGATCTACCTGAGGCGGCCGGATTCGGATCATTCGAAGCCAAGGGATTCGATGGGATCGGTCATCGAGGCTTTCATTGTCTGAAACATAACCGTGAACAGGGCGACGACAAGAGCGGCCGCGGCGGTCAGGAAAAAGATCCAGAGCGACATGGGTGTCCGGTAGGCAAAATTGAGAAGCCAGGTGCGCATGGCCAGATAACCGATGGGCCATGCGATCAAGTTGGACAGAAACACCCATTTGAAGAAACTTTTGGACAGCAGGATAAAGATACTTCCTGTGGAAGCGCCCAATACCTTCCTGATCCCAACTTCCTTGGAACGCTGTTCGGTCGAAAAAGCGGCCAGCCCGAAGAGACCCAGACAGGCGATGCCGACGGCCAGGAGCCCAAAGATGTGGAACATTTTGCTTAACCGCTGCTCCGACCGGTAGCTCTGATCGAATATGTCGTCGAAAAAACTGTAATCGAGCGGATACTCGGGAGAGAATATTTTCATGCGGCTTCTCAGAAAAGCCAGGGTTTCGGGAATGTTCCCTCCCCGGATTTTCACTGAAAGGTAGTTGGTCGACCATGGGTTCCGGTGATAATAAAGATACATGGGTTCGATGTTTTTATGCAGGGAGTGCAGGTTGAAATCCTTGACGACACCGGTGACTCGGCCTGTTTCGCCTCTCCAGTAGGTGAATTCTCTTCCCAGGGGAGCTTCCCAGCCCAGAGCATCCACCAGGTCGTTGAATACCGGAAGGAACAGTTGAACGAAAGCCATGGAGAGCAGGCATGCGATCACGGTGATTAAAAGGGACTCTCCCAAAAATTGCGTGATGAGCTGCGACCGCTGAGCCCCCGCGGTCTTTCGGATTCCCACCTCTTTTCCCCGCAGTGTGAACCGGGCCGTTGCCAGACTCGTGTAATTGATGCAGGCCAGCAGCAGGATCAGGAAGGCTATACTGGAGAATATATAGATATTGGAGACGGAATTATTCGGAGAGAATTCTCCATCCAGATCAGAGTGCAGATGGATGTCCACAAGCGCTTGGAGAAAGGGCTGACAGTAGAGGTAGCCGCCCGGTTTGGCTTCGGTTTCGGCATGTTTTTGATAAAGTGCGGGGAGCTTTTTTCCCAATTCCTTGGGATCCACGCCTTCTCCCAGCAGGATGTATGTGCTGCAAAAGTTCGAGCTCCACGAGGTGAGGTCCCACTGCGTGGAAGCGATCAGGGTTTCAAAAGGAATGATGACATCCATGATGAAGTGGGAATTCTGCGGCATGTCCCGAAGAATGCCCGTCACCTTCAAATCGCGGGACTGATCGAACCGGATGGTTTTTCCCAAAGGATTCTCTTCTCCGAAATATTTGACCACCGCGCTTTGGGATAGGATGATGGAGTCCGGATCCGACAGAGCATCCCGCCAGTTTCCCTGTACCAGCGGCAGCGTGAATACCTTGAAGATGTCGGGTTCGACGAAAAACACTTCAGGTTCCAGATAACCGTTCCGGCCTTGTTTGAGAAGGAGGTCGCGTCTCCTCACCAACCGAACCTGGGAAACGACTTCCGGATAGTCCTCGACCAGCGCCGGGCCCACCGCGGGGATCATGCTGGCGGCTTCGGTTTTTCCTCCATGGGTGTGTCCTTCGGGGAGTTTGCGGGCGATTCTGAAAATCCGTTGCGCATTTTCGTGATACCTGTCAAAACTCAATTCGAACCGAATATAGAGAGAGATCAGGAAAAAAAGGTGAGTCCCAAGACCAAACCCGCAATGTTGATAAACGAGTATCCCTTGTTCCTTTTGATGATTCTAAAAGTGGAAAGGATATAGTGTCTGATCATGTATTTGGTCTCCCAACGAATAATAGAGCAATTATTATGCCCATACGATCTATGGGAAAATGGTTGTTTTCAACCGTCATCCTGTCTGTTTCGGGACAGCTGATGTCCGGATGCGAGTCATGGTGTTCCGACGGCGGTTTGCTGAGAATATCCGGGAAGAATAATCTGGGTCCGGGGGAGTGCCGTAAAAAACCAGGATAATTCAGAACAGCGGCTGACTTTTTTCCGGGGCATACGCGAACGGTTGAGTAAGTCCCGGCACCTGACGGATAAGGCCAGTCGGAAGGGAATCCTATTGACGAACTGTGTTTATTGCGGCTGAACCAGGAATTCTGTCAGGAAAGCTAAATCACAAAACGTGGGAGAGCGGTTTGTATGAAATTTCCAGGATGAGCTTCATGCCGGCTGGGCATGAGAACGGTGAAGATCCGGTGCTTTTCTCAAGCGTATCGCCTGGGGGGTGATTTCCACCAGCTCGTCATCATTGATGTAGGACATGCATTCTTCCAGGCGCATCTCCAGCGGGCTGTTGAGAATCACGGTTTCGTCCGAGCCGGCCGCGCGCATGTTCGTCAGCTTTTTCCCTTTGGACGGATTGACGACCAGGTCGTTTTCACGGCAGTGCTCTCCCAAGATCTGACCGGCATATACGGGAACGCCCGGTCCGAAGAACAGCCGGCCGCGCTCCTGGAGATTGAATAAGGCATATGCGATCGTGGCGCAGTTCTGCTTGACGACCAGCACGCCGTTTTTCCGGTTGCGAATATCGCCGGCATGCGGTCCGTATTCACGGAACACGTAGTTCATGATCCCCATGCCTTTGGTGAGGGTCATAAACTCTGGCCGAAAGCCCAATAGACCGCGGGTCGGGATCTTGAAGACCAGGCGTGCCATGCCGAGGCCGTCGGCCTGGTGCATTTCGCACATGATGCCTTTCCGGGCGCCCAGCCGTTTGATCACCGCTCCCATATGCCGTTCCTCGACATCTATGGTGAGCTCTTCATAAGGTTCCAGAAGAGCATTGCCTTCACGCCGCATGATGACCCTGGGCCGGGTCACCTGGAACTCATAGCCCTCGCGCCGCATCCGCTCGATCAGTATTGAAAGGTGAAGCTCACCTCTTCCCAAAACCTTGAATCCGGTACGTCCCCCCAATTCTTCAACTCCCAGGGCGACGTCGGCGAGAGTTTCCCGGTGCAGCCTTTCCCCCAGATGCCGCGAAGTGACAAAACGGCCTTCTTTTCCGGAAAAGGGAGAGTCGTTGGGAATAAAATCCATGGAGATGGTGGGGGGATCGATTTCCAACGGAGGCAGTGGAGTGGGATTTTCGGGGTCGGTATAGGTGACGCCCACGGTGATATCATCCATTCCGGCCACGGCCACGATTTCCCCGGTTCCGGCGGCGTCGACGGCGCTTTTGCGGTTTCCTTCGAAACGGTAGATCTTTGTGATGCGTGCGGCCGTGAGCGACCCGTCAAGCCGGGCCACGGCGATATCGTCATGGATCCTCAGCGTGCCGGCGGTGATTTTTCCGATACCCATTCGCCCCAGGTAGGGGGAGTAGTCGATGGAACTGACCAGCAGCTGCAGGGAAGCACCCGGATCCCCTTCCGGTTGAGGTATCCGTGTGACGATTTCCCGGCACAGCGGTTCCATGGAAGCAGGGCTGTCGTTGAGGTCTTTCACCGCATAGCCGTCGCGGGCGGATGCGTAGACTACCGGGAAATCCAGCAGATCATCAGGCGCGTTCAGTTTGACGAAAAGGTCGAATACCTGATCAACCGTCCAGTCGGGCCGGGCGGCGGGTTTGTCGATTTTGTTGATCACCACAATGACCGGGAGGTGCAGGGCCAGCGCCTTTTTCAAAACAAAGTAAGTCTGAGGCATGGGGCCTTCCTGGGCGTCTACCAATAAAAGGGCGCCGTCGGCCATTTTAAGAACCCGCTCCACCTGTCCCCCGAAATCGGCGTGACCCGGAGTGTCGATGATGTTGATCGTGAAATCCCGGTACTTGAAGGACCCGTTTTTTGAGGTGATGGTGATGCCCCTCTCCCGCTCGAGATCGATGTTGTCCATGAGTCTTTCAACCACGGCCTGGTTTTCGTGGAACATCCCGCTGGACCGAAACAACTGGTCGACAAGGGTGGTCTTTCCATGATCGACATGGGCGATGATCGCTACGTTTCTCAGCTTGTTCTGTTTCATTTTTCCGTCTTTATCTTTTTATACAGGCCGATGCCGCCGGATTGAATGATTGCTGCGGTCCCATATCAGGAGCCGGGGAGATCCGCTTCTTTCGGTGTCGGTGATTCATGAATGCGCGGAGGGGATTCCCGGGGTGTGCCTTATGAATCGATTGAACGCCGGACTGAAGACCCATTATCCAGTTTTTCAGGAAAAAAGCAAGGGAAAGAACGTGCTTTATCCGACCGGATTCCTCCGGTTGATCCCGGGGAATTGACAGGCCCTTGTTATCCTGTTAGTTTCAGAACTGAAGACAGCGGGGATCAACATCGGAATCATTGAATGTAGGGGAGGATTTCGTGCCGGATCGGGTTGCTTGTGCCGCATCTTCGTAGGGGCATCATTTTTTTGTGACGTTTAGGGATGAGCGGCCGCGAGCGGCTCGGGACCGGATGGCCGTGACTTTTTCTGAGGAGGAGGATATGGAATTAGCGGCGGGGATTCTTGTTATCGTGATTAGCTTTCTCCACGTCTTTTTTGGGGAAAAACAACCGATAAAGGCATTAAGCCGATCGACGGATGATTCCATCCTTGTCGGTTCTGTGAGGGTGATGTCGCTGCAGGGAGGCGTATTGCTTTTTGCCGTGGGCGCGATTCATCTGTTGAGCTTTATGGATATCATCTCCCTGACGGGCATCGCCGTCTATTTCCCCGTCGGGATCATTTGTCTCAACCTGCTGACGTTCCTGTTGGTTGCCGGCATCAAGCACCGGGAACTCTTTTCCATTGTAGCCTTTCAGCTGGTTGCCTTCACGATCATCCTTGTCCTTCAGGTATTGGCGATAAAGCAGATGTAATGTGTATCGATGAAAAATTCATAATGAGGTGAGGTCTGGTGAATAAGGGAAGAGCTTCTTCACATAAGCAAGCCGTACGATGGATCGAATACGCGCTTCCCGGTGATTGGAAGATTTATGTGGGCCGCACCGACAGCGGCAACGATTGGCTCAGCATGAAGCTGGCCAAGGCCAACGATTATTGGTTCCATGTCCGTGGGATGCCCGGAAGCCACGTCGTCCTGCGGGTCCCGCCCGGCCGCGACCCGGATCGGGGAACGCTCAAAAGGGCGGCAGCCGTTGCCGCGTATTACAGCAAGGCCCGGGAAGGAGGAATCGTTCCCGTTTCGTGTACACGCGGTCGTTACGTAGCCAAACCGAGAGGCGCGAAGCCGGGTACGGTTCAGATCCGCAAGGAGATCGTCCTGAAAGTTCGTCCCGGGTTGGGAGAGGCGGCTGAAGGGGAAGGGGGATTCGATCCATGATCGCTTTTCCCGTCGCCCGATAATGGGTTTAATCCGTATTCTTATGATCTTTCAAAACAGGGCAGGCGTTTGAAAATGTTGCCTTCAGAACGACGTCTCCGGAACATGCCGCCCGGTGATAGCACTCCGATATGCACTGAAATACCGCATCCTCCTCCCCCGCGATCATGGTGCTCATGGCACCCGGGATAACGGTTATCCCGGATTGAGAGAGATCCTCGATGAACGCCTCGATCGTTTTTTCATAAGAACGGATTCTCAACGGATAAAGACTTAATTCGGCCTGAATTTTCATCGTACTACCTTCCCGGCGATGAAAGCGCCGGATCGATTTCCCATAAATGCCGAAAAATCGTCGGCGGCGCCGGACAATGGGATGGGCATTTTCAATGAAAAGGGGAATGCGCACAGTGTCGTCGTTACTTCTCCATAAGGGGAGAGCCAGTCATGCAAGGCTTTCGGATCGAAAAGGCGTGCGGAGGCGAAAGGGCCGTCGGGCTGCTTTCGTCTCATGGCGTTGAAGGGAGACCATGCATTGAGGACGCCGAAGAAAAGCGTCCCTTCGGTACTTGTACACCGGATCATTTCACTCAGAACCTTTTCGGGATTTCTGGTGAACTCGATGGAAGTGACGGCGGCCGCGCACGAAAACGATTCGTCGGCGTAAGGAAGTTCATGAGCATCGGCAAGTTTGAACGTGGCGTTGGGGATCTTTTTGGATCGCGCGATATCGACCATTCGGGGAGAGATGTCGATGCCGGTGACGGCGAAGCCCGCGTCGCTGAAAAAACGGCTCCACCAGCCGGTTCCCGCTCCGATCTCCAGCAGGGAACCTTTATTGGGAACGCCTTCCAGTATTCGCCGCAGCGCCCGTTTTTCCAGGTGATCGAAAAGCGTTCCTTCCGCGGTCTCATACCAGGAGTCATAGGTGACGGCGAAAGGATCGAAGTCGAACCGGCTCGGTTGCTCTGGTTTGTCAGGCATCTAGTCCATCCTGTGTTCAATGATTACCAGCAAAAGGCCGCCGCCGACACTGATGGTCGCATCCGACAGGCAAAGCAGGTTGCTGATTCCTCTCGTTCCGGAGGATAAATCTTCTTTTTTCAGCGAATATTTTAGTCCCTCGGTCGTCACGCCCCGTGCGGTCGGAAAGGGGATCAAAGAAACCACGGAACCCGGGAGGGCCGTGATACGGCATTTCTGCCGATGACCGACGGCTTCAAGAGTTGTGCCGGTTGTCCGGATCTTGATTTTTCCGGCGTATTTGGCCGTCAGGCTGATGTTTCCCAGCGTATGATCCAATCGACCTCCCGCGGCTCCCCAGAGCTCGATGGATCCGGCGCCGCGGTCGATTGCCAGCGCGACCGCCAGTTCGGCATCGGTTTTGTCCTTTTCTTTCGAGAATGATATCCTTTCGACGCCTTTTGCGTTTTCCACTGCCGCCGAAGTTATTGAATCCATGTCTCCGATAATCACATGAGGCATGATTCCCATCTTATGCAGATGGTCGGCCCCGCCGTCCGCCGCGATCAGCAGATCGCAATCCATGACCCGGGATGCGGCCCATGCATAGTCGTCGATCTCACCGTTGCATACGATACAGGCTTTCATGATCTTTGATCTGTTCGTCTATTATTGTGATATGGGTTTCTCCCAGAGGGAATGATACACCCTTGAACCGGCCGTGTGTCAAGACCGGGCGTGAAAACGCCGGAATTTTTCAAGCATGATGCAAATGAACAGGAGGCCGGTGCCGCCAAGTGATTTTCCAGGCCGAAGCGGGAATCCAAGGGATTCATGATCGGGGACCATGTTATTCATAGCGCAGGGAACGCACCGGATCGGCAAGTGCCGCCTTCAACGTTTGAAAAATGACTGACAGCAGGGCTACCAACAGGGTCGTTAACCCCGCCAGCAAGAAGGGTTCGAAGCCGATGTCCGTCCGGTACGAGAATGCCCGCAGCCATCGGTTTGCGATCGTATAGGCCGCCGGCCAGGCAATGAGGTTGGCCGTCAGCACCCAGCCTCCGTAGCTTCGGGTCAACAGCAGGAGGATACCCGAGACACTGGAGCCGAGCACTTTGCGGATCCCGATCTCCTTGGTCCGCTGTTCGGTGTTGTGTGCGGCCAGCCCGAAAATGCCGAGACAAGCCACCAGAATGGTCAATCCGCAAAAATATACCAGTAGGGATGCCAGTCTTTGTTCTTCATCGTAGGAACGGAGAAGAAGATCTTCGATAGACGCATAGTCGAAGATCTGCCCGGGCAGCAGCATCCCCCATATGTCCCGGATGCGGGAGATGGATTCACGGGGATTCTCTTGAGGAAGGCGGACGAGGAGCTCAGTTGCGGAGGTGTCCGCGGGAAACAACAGGGTGGGGTGGATGGGGGAATGGATGGAATTTGTATTCCAATCCTCTAAAACACCGATGATGCGAAAATTTTGATTATCGCGCCGGACAAGCTTTCCCAGCGGTTCATCAAATCCCAGAAGTCTGACAGCGGCCTTGTTTATCAGTAAAGCATCGGCATCGGCGGCCCGGTCTGTTTCAAAGTTTCTTCCCGCCGCCAGCCGCAGTTTCATGACCGGGACGAAATCGGGATCGACCTCCAGGGATTGAACGAGGATATCTTCGGCTTTTCCTTCAATCCGGATCTGGGAGAGATTACGGTTTTGAGCGGAAGGAAAGCTGTCTACGACGGCCGCGCCGAGGGCGCCCGAATTGTTGAGAAGCCTTCGTTTGACGGTGTCGGCATTTTTCAAGTGGGAAGCTTCCGGATTCTGCAGTACGATCAGGTTATCTTGGTTGTAACCGAGATCCTTGCCCTGTGAAAAACGGACCTGCTTAAGGACGATAAGCGTGCATATGATAAGGGCGGCGGCGATGAAAAACTGAATCCCTACCAATACCCGGCGTATTCCGGACTTGGAAACTCCCCGTGGGATCCGGGCGCGGAAAATAACCGCCGCCGGAAAGCGGGAAAGAAAAACGGCCGGATAAGATCCGGCGAGGAATGCGACCAGCAGCACAATGGCGGCAAGCAGAGGCAGGAGCCACGGTGTGGCAAGGATCCCCAGATTGAGGGTTTTACCAAGGAAATGGTCCAATCGGGGTTTGAACAGGGAAAACAGCAGCAGTCCGGTTCCCATGGCGATGGTGGTGAGCAGCAGCGATTCGATCAGAAATTGTTTGATAAGGTGAGACCGGACGGCTCCGCAGGTTTTTCGGATGCCCACTTCCTTCATGCGCCCGGAGATCTTGGCGGTGGAGAGGTTGATGAAATTGATGGCGGCGATGATGAGGATCAGCAGGGCCACGGCGGAAAAAGTGTAAAGGCGGGAGAGGCTGCCCGAGTTATCCAGGTCGTTGTTCATGCCGTGGGCCGCATTATCGAGGTAAATGCGGTCAAGCGGCTGCAGATAATAAGATGCCCCCCGGTCCTCATCCGGAAGATAGGAGCGGGCCAGGCTTGTGATTTTTTTATTCACGTTTTCAGGCTTGACGCCTTGGTGCAGCCGGAGGAAGGTCGTGATCGATCCCCAGCTGTCCCATTGGGTCATCGCCTCGGGACGGGTTTGCAGAAGGGTCGCAAAGGAGACGATCATGGGCGTACGAAGCACGGTATTGGAGGGGAGGTTCCGCATGACGCCGGTGATGGTGAAATCGTAGGTCTGATCGAACATGATCCGTATGGTCTTTCCCAGGGGATTGCCTCCTCTGAAATACTTGCGCGAGAGGTTTTCATCGATAACCACCGTGAAAGGCGCTTCCAATGCCGTTTCGGGATTTCCCAGGTGCAGAGGGATGGCAAAAACCTGCAGGATTCCTTGTTCTGCGATGAACATCTTCTTTTCCTTGAATTCCAAGTCTCCGATTTGAACAGGAATATTGTGTCGTCTCAGCAGACGGATGCTCGTATCGATCTCTGGAATGGATTCCCGGGCCGCGGGACCCAGGGGGGCTCCGACACAGGCGTTGAGC
Source organism: uncultured Eubacteriales bacterium (assembly GCA_964433135.1). GTDB lineage: Bacteria > Acidobacteriota > Aminicenantia > Aminicenantales > Aminicenantaceae > CAYSQW01. The sequence continues at coordinate 12,548 of CAYSQW010000039.1, read as the reverse complement.
AGGGTTCTGCCCCCAAGAGGAATACGGCCGTTGATTCTGTACACCCGTTCTTTATCCGGATGCATGTTTTCGAAATTGAGTTCATGGAAGACATATCCGGCCATGAGCAGACAGACGGCGAGGCCGACGGCCAGGCCGGTGATGTTGAGAAAAGCATATCTTTTTTGTCTGAGGATATTTCTCCATGCCAATTTTATATGGTTTTTGATCATGGCCGCACCTCCGAATATGATGTTTGCGATGAACATGGGTATTGATCGCAATACTTGTGTCCGGTACCAGGAACGTGCGGCACGCGTGCCGCGGTCGCGTTTGATTTCATGAAAGATCTCTTCATAATCGCCGGCGATCGGGGAATCCGTCATTCGAGTCAGCAGCCAGGCCGCCAGCCGGGGAGGATTCTCGTTTCGCATGGTTATCCGCCTCCGATTTCCGGGCAGAATTCAGGCGCGATGTTCCACAAGCGAAGCTGATGGCGGCGAACGGCTTTCAGGGCCTGCCGGCCTTCAGGGGTTAATCGATAATAAGAACGGCTCCGGCCTCCCCGCTTAGGAGTGGGATCGGCGGTTCTTTTCATAAGGTATTCCTTGCGAACCAGTTGGTCGAGAGCGAAATAGAGCCCGCCCAGGCTGTAAGGCTTGTGGATGATACGGGATACTTCCCTATTGATCGGTACTCCGTAGGCTTCATCGTCCAACATGTGTATAACGATCAGGATGGTTTCTTCCAGACGCGTCAGCAGTTCCATTGGTCCTCCATATTAATTGGAATCCAATATATAAGACGAAGAACCGGCGAAATGGTTCACATTATTTTTTATAACAAGGAGAATTTCCTGATCCAGGAAGGTTGTTTTTATATTACCGGGATTCCGCAGCGTGTTGGATGCGATTCAATCCGGGGCGCCGAAACCGGCGATGCGGTCAGCCAGGGATTCAGAGAATAGATATGGTTTTTTCCCTTGAGCGTGGGCCTGGCGGGCGGCGTGATTGTACATGCGCAAAAGCTTTCTGTAATCCGCGGCGACGGAAACCGCGGCTTCACGTCCGAGATAGGTATCGATCACTCGGATCATATCTCCCCCCAGGATGTAAGCAGGTCCTTTGGCTCCGGCCATCCAGATGTGCATGAGGTCATCCTGACTTAGGCCGCCCTCCAGATTGGCGTTGAGATCGGCTTCGGCCCGCAGGTATAGTTCCGGGAGCCGTGCGGAATGTTTCTCCCAATCCGCCGCCACCATCCGTCTCAAGGGATCGCGGCTGTCCCGGTATGCCGCCAAGTGTTCTTGAGGTTTGTCGATAAAATAGGTCGGCATGCCTTCGGCGGCCAATATCCCCAGCAGCATGAGACGATCCCGGTCTTTGATATCATTCAGATATTTTTCATCCATGGAAGCGAAACCGGAATGATGAAGTTCATGGGCAAGGATTTGAACGATTTGATCGATGTCGAGGCTGTCGTCGGTTTTTCTGGGGAGTTGGAGAAAATCGAATCCATTCTCCCTGCCGACGGAAAATGCGCTGGAGTGCCCGAACAGGACGAAAGAGAATTTGACGTCCAGAACGGCGTCCGGGGGAAGAAAGGATCGAACGACGGCAACACTCCGAAGCAGGTCGGAACTTTTCAGTGTATTGAGGTCGTTGCGCAACCGGGACGTGTCCCGGAGCGCCGTATGCCAAAGTTTACGGCGCATACCGAAAAAGGTCAGGGAACCGTCTTCTTTCTCAAGCTTCTCTTCGGAGGGGACTCGATCGAGAGCGGTCATGATGAACGCGTAGAGCTCTTCCGCATCCCATTTGCGGAAGCGGGCCCAATGATGGATGATGGTCTGACAGCCCTGGGTGGGAACGATGTGTTCTTCGAAATAGGCTTTGATCCGTAACTCGTCGGCGCCGGATCGAATCAGCTCCAGCCAATCGATGCCGGCATCCACCATATTGAAATCGAGGGTGACGTGATCTTTCGAGAGCCCGGGTCGATGGGAATATGCCCCTGATCCCCACAACACCAGCATGCTTATTAAGATGAAATAAGATTTTTTCATGATGCACTCCTGTCAGGTATGTCAATATTATTAAACGGCTGCAGCCTGCAATAGGTTTACTGAGAATGAGGGGAAAGCCGTAATATTCTAAATATATGAAACTGTTTGCCTCTCGTTTCCGTATTCTAATATATAGAATGTTTTCACGGGATAATATGATGAATATGCTGACGAAGCTTGAAGAATTGATCCTGCTGGCGGTCTGGAAACTGGGCGAAGGCGCCTACGGCACGACGATATACCGCCACCTCCAGTCCGTCACCGGAAAGAAATTATCTCTCGGGGGGGTCTATTTCCCTCTGGATCGCCTGGTCAAACAGGGCTTTTTGCGTGTCTATTCCGGCCCGACGACCGAGGAGCGCAAAGGATTGAGCCGGCGTTATTACCAGTTGACGGAAAAGGGTTTTGAGGCACTTCATGATATCAATCGCGTCAATGAGATCATGTGGGCCGGTTTCGGAAAAGCTTCCTGTTCTTCCGGAGAAAGCGGATGACTTCAGATCCGGAGAAGCTGTCGCGTCGCGGACACCGGATTCTTGCCGTTCTGCTGGGAAGAAGCGAACATATCACCTTTATCGGGGACCTTGAGGAAATCCATGCCGGCATCATCCGGGAGAAGGGAGCCTTCCGGGCGGGGCTATGGTATTGGAGGGAGATATTCAGGTTGATTCCTCACTATATCTTCCATCTCATCTATTGGAGTATGATCATGATCAAGAATTATTTTATCACCAGCCTGAGGAATATTAAGAATCACCGGATGTTTTCCATGATCAACGTCCTGGGGCTTTCCATAGGCTTGGCGGCCTCTTTGCTTGCCGTTTTCTATATCCGGGATGAAATGGCCTATGACCGCTACAACGAAAAGGCCCGGAGGATCAGCCGCGTCAAAGCTTTGCTGCACAGGGACGGTCAAGACATCAACATCATCGGGGCGGGTTATCCCGTAGGTCCCGCTCTGATTCAAGGATTTTCAGAGGTCGAAGACGCGGTTCGGTTTCGGCAGTCGGACAGCATCCGGGTGAAGGCGGGTGAGAAAAGCTTCAGAGAAAGCAACGTCGTTTACAGCGAGTCGTCGTTTTTCAATGTTTTTACCGCTCCCATGCTGCGGGGAAATCCTGAAAATGTTTTATCGGCTCCCGGGACCGTAGTGATCAGCCGCTTGGCGGCGGAGAAGTATTTCGGAGGACTGGACGTCCTGGGGAAAAACCTGTCGATCGATGGAGAGCCCGACTGGACGGTGACGGGTGTCTTTCAAGATATCCCTCGGACCTCGCACTTCCATTTTGACATGATCCTTTCCCTCCCCTCGCTCGAAATCGAGAAGGACCCCATGGAGGCATCCTGGATATCTTTTAATTTCCAAACGTATGTCCTTATGCGGGACGGGGCATCGACGGCGGAACTGGAAGCCAAGCTCCCGTCGCTTTTAGACGCGCATATGGCTTCGGAAGTAAAGAAATTCATGGGGATTTCGCTTGATGAGTTTCTCTCCCGATCCGGTATGCGGATGAGTTTCGGGCTGCAGCCGCTGTTGGATATCCATCTTCATTCCCATACAGGTGTCGGTGAATTCGAAGCGAACAGCGATATCAAGTATATCCGCCTTTTTACGGCGGTATCGCTTTTCATCCTGATCCTGGCTGTGATCAATTTCATCAATCTGGCGACGGCGCGCGCTTCCGGTCGTGCCAAGGAGGTCGGGGTTCGCAAGGTTTTGGGTTCGCTGCGCAGGAATCTTATGGGGCAGTTTCTGCTCGAATCCATGATCGTGAGCGTGATCGCGTTCGGAACCGCGGTCTTTATCATTGGGTTCGTGCTGCCTTTTTTCAACCGGATGACCGGAAAATCCATGGTGCTGGAATCCCTGGCTCATCCAGACATCCTGCTTCCGGCCGCCGGATTGGTGGTGTTGATCGGTTTCTTGGCCGGCGCGTATCCCGCGGTTTTTTTATCGGCGTTTCAGCCTTCTTCCATCCTGCGCGGGAATCTCAAACGCGGTGTCAAGGGAGGGGTCTTGCGGCGTGTGTTGGTGATTTTTCAATTCTGCGTCTCCGTCGTCATGATCTTCGGGACACTTGTCGTATTCAATCAGCTCCGCTACATTCAGAATACGTCGGTCGGATTCAATAAGGAACAGGTGCTTATCCTTGAAAATACGCAGCTTTTGGGTGATCGAGCGGATGTGTTGAAAGAAAAGATGCAGCGTTATCCTCAAGTCGTCAATGCGTCGCTTTCCGGCTTTCTTCCGATTCCTTCTTCGGCCCGGATGAGAATCCCCGTGGCCAGAATGGAGGATCCCGAACCGAGGAGCGCGCCTCCCATCGGTGTATGGATTGTCGATCATGATTATATCGACACGCTTGAAATAAAGATCGCTTCCGGCCGAAAATTTTCCAGGGAATTGGAATCCGATTCCGGCGCGGTCCTTCTCAATCAGGCCGCGGTCCGTTTTTTCGGGTTCGACCAACCCCTGGGAGAAAGCCTGCTTATCGTGGATTCCTCTCCCGAAGACGGTATATTCCAAAAGTCCGCGTATTCCGTGATCGGCGTGGTCGAAGATTTTCACTTCGAATCACTGCGGGAAGCCATCAAGCCCATGGTGTTGAGTCTGGGAAAAAGCCGGAGTCGCCTCTGTCTGAGGATTCAGAGGGAAGACGTGGCGGGGACCATCGAGACGTTGAGAAACGAATGGACCGCTCTTGCCGCCGGAGAGCCGTTCGAATATTCCTTTCTCGATGAACGATTCAACCGGATGTATGACTCGGAACTTAGGGTGGGACGGATCTTCGGCGTGTTCGCCGGGCTGGCCGTGTTCATCGGCTGTCTGGGTTTGTTCGGGCTGGCTACCTTTTCCGCGGCGAAACGGACCAAGGAAATCGGAATTCATAAAGTCTTTGGGGCGACGGCCGCCGATGTCGTTCGGATGCTGGTCAGAGAATACCTCTTGCTGGTGGGGATCGCCAATCTCATTGCTTTACCGATCGCCTATTGGCTTATGTCCGGATGGGTAAGACGGTTCGCTTATAATGTCGGAGTCGGTTGGGTGGGATTTGCCGCCACGACGGGGCTGACGATTTTGATCGCTCTGGTGACGGTAGGTTTTCAATCGACGAAGGCGGCATCCGCCAATCCCGCTCGAATCCTCAAATACGAGTAGCCTGAAAACCGCGATTCCGTTCAAGACGAAGGTCGTCTTCTCACCTCTCGTCAACCATAAAACCACCCCATGATTCACCGTGAGAGGGGATTGTCCGGTTCGATCGCCGGTTGCATAATATGCGCGGATTGGATTTGAAAGGATCATCACGTTATGGATTTTTAAAAGGAGGAATCATGAAATCACCCGTAAAGTATTCCATTCTCGGATTGACTTTGCTGCTCGCCGTAGCGCTGGTGCCGTTCGCCGCTGAGGTTATCCAGACTCAGGAGAGTGACACCTGGGATGGGATGGAAGCCGACCTGACAAAGATCAGTATCAGTAATGACATCCTGACGCTTCGCTTCAAATTCCGCAATGGCGCCGATAGTGCCCACAATGTCAGCTTTATGTATAAAGACTGCTATATCGTCGATGAGACCAATCAGAAAAAGTATTTTGCGCTCAAGGATTCCGAAGGACAGTTTATCGGCGGTCCCAAGGATAAGGAATGGGAAGGCGGAAGGTTCGGAATGCGTATTTCCGCCGAGGGATCAAAGGGCTGCTGGATGAAATTTCCGGTTCCCGCCGATAATCCCGAATCCATCAGCATCTCAATCCCCGGCTTCTTCCCTTTTGAAGAAGTGAAGCTTGACTGAGCGGAAAGGACCATGACGGGAAAGAAAACCGGATTCTTTATTCCGGTGTCCGCTCTTATCTTTCTTATGATCCTTTCGGATGTGAGTATCGGTTTTCAGATGAATGAAGAGATCGTCATCCCTCCCGACGCCCATCCGAAAGCAATGGAAGCCCTGAAAGTCCTGGGTCCCGGGCGCGGCGCGCTGACGCTGCAGGCGAAGGTGCTTGGTATCGAAGGCGTCATCAGTGGGATCAGCGCTCGCAGTGAAAAAATCAAGATGGCCCTGAAAGATCTGGGCGCGGAAGAGACGGACACCGACTATGTGATCGAACTCGAAGGCGATGTCCTGTTCGATTTCGATAAAGCCTCCATCCGCGGTGACGCCGAAGCAAGTCTGCGGAAAGTCGGGGAGGTGATTCGTGCTTTCGACCACGCGGTAACCATTACCGGGCATACAGACGCCAAAGGCGCGGAAGCTTATAACCTCGAGCTTTCGCGCGACCGGGCCGAGTCCGTCAGGGATTGGCTGGTCGAAAACGACGGAGTCGATGCCCATACGATCACAACCGACGGCCGGGGGGAAAGCGAACCGACGGCGCCCAACTCCCATCCGGACGGGACGGATAATCCTGAAGGCCGGCAGAAAAACCGCCGGGTGGAAATCCGGGTCAGAAAATAGGCCGGCTCAATTCCCCTTCGGTGAGCTAGCGCGGCGTTTTTTGGTAGAGAGAGATGTGTTTTATATCGGACACCACGTGAAAATTCCGTGTGAGCGCGTGGAGATAGGGACTCTCACCGGCCGGGCCGTCGTTGATGGTTTCCACGACGATCCGGCGCATGGGTTGAAATTCACGGGTGAGCAGGTGATGAAGCACCGAAAAAGATCCGTCGAGAAGTGCGTCTTCCGGTGAAATCAGGAACTTCAGAATACGCCCCTTGCGTAAAGACGTCATGAGCAGCCGGTTTCCGTGATAAACCAGGTGGGTGGTGCCGAGTCTTTTGGGAAGACGCCCTTTCAGAGATTCCAAGGGAATCCCACACACGGACGCGGGATCGGCCGCGTTGATCCAGAATAACGTGTCCCCGGGAAAGCTCCGACGAAGCAGGGCAAGCGCTCGGGGGGACGCGAACTGCAGCCCGGGGATCCCTTTAAAAAAACACCCGGTCACGACCTCGCCGGAAAGCTCCATCAATCTCAGAGCCCGGAAAACATCCGGCCAGCGGAACAGCGGCTGTTCGTGCATCAACAGTTCCCGAAACAGAATCCCGTAGCGGTCAAGCAGGATTCGCACTCGGTCTTTGCGTCGTTCTTCCTGTTCCATCAGATCCGTGGTGTCGTCCTCCGTCCGTGGCGGCAGCAGATACCAATTTCCCGGATAGACGGAAGATGCTCTCCACCGATTTTCATGTCTCCGCCCGTTCCGCCGGAGCCTCGTTTCCGGTCGGTTTCTTCGCCGGTTTTGGATTTCAGCGCTGTGAAACCGATTCATGAGCCCTTTTCGCAGTGAGCTGAACGTGTCGTTGGCGATTTTTCCTTCCCAAACCCCGGCCCATAAAAGGGTTTCCAATTCCTGAGCCTCCAGTTTGGAGCGGCCGGCCAGCAGGGAAAAGTCATAGTGGGCGGCCGGATCGATAAAGAGTCCTTCGGGATCCGGGATGCCGGGAGAAGACTCCGTTCCCTCATCCTTCCGAGCCGGGGAGGGGGGAAGCAGATCGTGATCTTCCCTGTAATAGAAAACGACGTGTTTCTCGCTGTTCCCCCGCCAACGCAGGCTGCTTCTCTGCAGCAGAAAATCCAGTCTTGATACGGTGTACTCGGGAATCCGGGCGGGGAGGACATCGGCCTCCCAGATCTGTGCGGGAAGAGGAAGAGCCGCCAGCTTTTCCAGAACATGCAGATCCCCGTCTTCTTCGGTGTCTTTTTGTGAAATCCCCTGAATCTCCGCGAGAAAAAGCGGCAGTTCGGATATTTCATGAGGCTGCGTTTTTGAAGAGGCCTCGATCCGTGCCAGCCGGAGCAAAGTCTCGAAATTTCCAGCATCGCATATCGAAGATCCGGACCGGCCTGTGATCAGGTCTCCGGATATAAGAATGTCTTCCCTTTTGAGATTATCCAGCGTGCTCAACAGGGCCCCGCGATCGAGGTTCAAATTCCGAAGGATCCATTCCGGGTTCAGAGGTCCGTAAAACTGCAGCCACTCACCAAGAAGAATCGTGAAGCGCGCGGCGGCCTCTTCCTCCGACAGGAGAGGCGCTGTCTCGAAAGGCCCGATATGCGGCGATTCCGGTTCAAGCGATGAAACCTTTACATCGGAAGCGGGAAAGAATGCAGCTTTGATTTCCGGCAGGCGTTCCAGAGAAACCGTCAGGGGAATCTTTCCGCCGGGGACCTGCAGCTTCACCAGCTTGCCGTAGGCGGCGGACAGCATATCCCGGGCGGTTTGCGGCACCTCCTCCTTGAGGTCACGGTGCAGAGCCTCCTTCAGCTCTTCCCATTCCGGCCACGGCAGAAGGATCCTCTCCTTGACGAGGTCGATAAGCTCGCGACCGCTGGAAGGCGTGTATCCTGGTGCGGTGCGCTGCCGTTTCTGCCGGAAGCGTCTGATGAGGCTCGGTGAAACCGAAGGACGCAGTCCGGGTTTGAAGACCACTTCCTGCAGCAGGTCGCCGCGCAGATTGGATGCGGATTCCCCGGGAGCAGCGTCTCCGGAGTACATGAATTGATTGATCTGGGCCCAACTCAGATTGTGCGCCATGGGACTGGGAAGATGAGTGGTGCAGGAAGTGCAGCGGATCTTGCCGGATGCCAAATCGTTCAAGACCGTGCGCAAGGCCTTCATATCGAACTCATCCCGCAGGCAGGTGCGCCAGGTTTCAAGCAGGATGGGGAAATCGCTTTTTTTCATCACGGTTTGCAGCAGCTTTTGGGAGCGCAGCCGATTCATCCAAAGCGGGAGGCGCTGATGCAGGCTTTTTCGGGTCAGGAGAAGAGCGCGTCCGGCGTTTTCCCGGAACCTGGCCCCGAAAAATCCCGAGCTTTCCAAGCGGCGGCGGAGAAGGGTCTCAAGGTTGTCCGTTGTTACCAGAGCCATCAGATCTTCGGTTTTGATGTCATGAGGCAGCAGAACGGCGATGCTGTTGTTTCCGGCGAAAATCTCCAGCCGGTGGCCGAAACGTTCTTCCCAGGCGGCGTCCAGGGCCAGAGCATAAGGCCGATTCACGCGTCCTCCCCAGAACGTGTGCAGAACCAGCAGGTTTCCGGGCGATCCCCCGGGACCGGACCGGATTTTTTCGATCAGCACATGGAACCGGTGGGGAAGAGCCGATCGGGTTTCCTCTTTTTGTGATTTGAGGAACGAAGTCAGGCAGGAGGCGGCGTCCGCGTCGAGGAAATATTCGCTTTGAAGACGTGAAAACCATGATTCATCGAAGGGGGATGCATCGGCCGCTTCGAGAAACGCGCCGATCCGGCGGGAAAGATGGAAATCGCGATTGAATGCCTCCCCTTTCCAAAAAGGGATCTCTTTGGATTTCGGGGGGGCGGGAGCGACGAAAACATCATTGTGGGTGATGCGGCGGATGGTCCAGCTTTGAGTGGCGAAACTGAATGTTTTTCCCCTGAAAGCTTCCCATACGAATTCTTCGTCCAATTCGCCGATCATGGATCCCGATCCTTCAAGACGAAGCTGGAAATATCCCCGGTCGGGAATCGTGCCTCCCGACATATAAAGGTCGAGGAGGGCTCCTTTCCGGGCGGCGACCGTGTTTTCCAACCTGTCGATGGAAAGCCGGGGCTTCAGTTCTCTCACTCGCGCGGCATCGTAGCGTCCCGCCAGCATTTCGAGTACGAGGTCGAACTGGCGTCGTGAAAGCCGGTGATAGGGAGTACTGCACCTGATATTGGCGTAAAGGCGGTCGATATCCCAGATCTCCGTTCCCGCCATGGAGATGATGATCTGCGAAAGGACGTCGAGTGCCCCCGAGACCGGGTGGAGGGGCTCGATGTCTCCTTGTGCCGCGGCCCGCGCGACAACGGCGGATTCAAGGATATCCAGCGGGAATGTAGGGTAGAATGAACCCCGGCTGACTTCTCCGACGCGGTGTCCCGCTCTGCCCACTCGCTGGACCGCTCCTGATATCGAGGGCGGCGACTGGATGAGAACGACTTCATCAAGATCTCCGATATCGATCCCCAGTTCCAGAGAATTGGTGGCCACGATGGCCCGCAGATCTCCCGATTTGAGTTTGTTTTCGACTTCCTGACGGAGTTCCCTGGCGAGAGAGCCGTGATGGGCATAGGCGGAGGGCTCTTCGGCCGCCGCGTTGATCTTGAAGCAGACGCTTTCTGCCTGCCGACGGCTGCGGGCGAAAAACAGGGTGGAGCGGTTTTTGTCGATGATCTTTCGGAAATCTCCCACCAGGGCGGGCCAGATGTCCTGCGAAGAGTGTGCCCGGCAGGGAAACCGGACGGCGAGGTTATATGATTTTTTAGAATCTGATTTGATTCGGACAACAGGACGCTTCGTGTAGATGGATGTTCCATCCGAATCCTTCCGGACATATCCGCCGACAAAGGAGGCGATGGTTTCCATGGGTTTGACCGTAGCCGAGATGGCGATGCGCTGAAATTCTCCACTGAGAGGGACCAGACGGTCGACGGCGGTTATGAGATGGGTGCCACGCTTGCCGGCGACAATGGTGTGGATCTCATCAAGGATGACGGTTTCCAGATCCGTGAGGATGGATCGCCCGCCCCGGGAGCTGAGCAGCAGGTTCAAGCTCTCCGGAGTGGTGATCAGGATTTCCGGAGGACGATGGATCATGCGGCGGCGGTCGGTCGAACGGGTGTCTCCGCTGCGTGTCAGCACCCGGATGGGAGGAAACGGACATTCTTGGGAGGAAAACAATTGTCGGAGCTGCCGGAGCGGCAGTTGGAGGTTGTATCGGACATCCGCATTGAGAGCTTTCAGGGGGGAGATATAGAGGACGCGGGTCCGGCCGGTTTCCCAGGCGCCGGTGATGAGTTGGTTCAAGGCCCAGAGAAAGGCGGTCAGGGTTTTTCCGCAGCCGGTTGGAGCGGTAAGCAGAACATGTTTCCCTGAAATGATCGGAGGCCAGGCTTTCCGCTGAATGTCCGTGGGCTTCCCCACGCAGTCGGTAAACCAGCGGCTTATCAAGGGGTGGAATGATGAGAGCGACGGATCCATGATGAATAGAATATCTCCGGAAACAGGCAGCCGGCAACCCTTCAGTTTACCCGCTTCCGGGTTCCGCCGCAATAGATACCATTTTAGGGCGGGGGCTGAGTTCGCCGATTGACCTGAGACACGGGGCTGTGATATGTCTAGTCCGCTGTCCCGGCCCACATGGGAGACCGGTTGAGCTGCGGGAAACAGCGGCGTGCCGGTCTGAAATCAGCGGAATGACAAAGAAAAAAGGAGATATCATGAAAAAAACCCTGCAAAAGACCGTTCTGTTCGCCTTGGGATTTTTGCCCCTGGTTTTTTATTCGTCCGCCGCTCCGGCCGCCTTGGAAGCGGACGGCTCCGCTCCGACTACTCTGTATAAAATCTCATTTGTTCGCGCTGCTCCCGGGAAACTGCTTGATCTTTTAGAATTGTTCAAGAACCGGATGAGCGTTTATGATGCCATGGGAGATGAGCGTCCTCTCTGGTGGCGTCACACCCAAGGCGATCAGTGGGACCTGATGATGATATTTCCCATGGAGAGCTATGCCGCATATTATGCGGAGGATCGGATCGCCCGGCGGGCTCGGGCGGATAAGCACGGGGATGATTTTATGCGGCGTTTCAATAAATGTGCCGCCTGGAAGGAAGACCTGTTTGTCATGGGGCCTTCCCTCGCCGTCGTCAAGGAAAAGTTCAAGGCCGCCGCGTATTATCATATCGAAATCTTCGTTTCGCTGCCCGGCAAGCAGAAAGAACTCTATCAGGAACGGGTCATGGAAAATAAATATCAGGTCGGAATCGGTCGGCCCGCGACGATGATCTTCACCCGGGACCAAGGGGCTTCCTGGGACCTGTTTACCCTTGGATGCTACCGTGATCTGCAGCACTGGGCGGAAGGCTACAAGCTCGGCAAGGAAAAGCGAGAAGAGGCCGCCCGCGCCGCCGGCTTCGAGAATTCGGCCGCTATCGGTCCGTACATGCGTTCGCTGATCTATATGCATCGCGATACCATGGGAGTGGCGATAAGGTAAAGCGCTGCGCTCGTCGAGAGGACGACGGTGGGCTTTCCGCGGCTGAAGCCCGAGGTGGAGGTGGACCCCGGAGAACTTTACCGGCTGCTGGCAGATGAATATCGGACATTTGTCGTGCCGGGCCGCTGCTTCGAGATGGATGAGCGGCATTTCCGTGTGGGATTCGGGGCGGAAGCCGAAAAGATCGGGGGGGGGCTTTGCAACCTCGCCGCGGCAATCTCGGCCCGTGAATAATCCAGGCTGCAAGCCCCAAGGAAATCGCTTTTTCCTTAATACAAGGGTCGGGTGGGAGGGCACGCCTCACGTGCCGCTTCCTTGTTGACACTTCCTTAATATCAGGTTGGGCCGGGTGGGTCGTGGCTCATCCAGGCCTGTGTATGGGCTCAGAGTATGGTTTTTTCCATAATATCAGGGCGGGGTGGGTTGGCGGCGGGGTGGGTCGGAAGGAACGGCGGTGTAAGATCGTCGCTTAGATGGGATTTTTAACGTCATGAAAATTTGACTT
>CAYSQW010000038.1:25650-33650 GCA_964433135.1 uncultured Eubacteriales bacterium | reverse complement strand
GCTTTATTATCTCAGGGACCTGAGAGCCTGATAATATTAAAATAACCACTGTACTGACTATTCCAAACGTCAATACTGAAGGCAAATCTTTTAAACATGCCATAAATATTTTTTCAATGACCAGTTCTTTTTGCCCTTTTTCTTTTCGATAAACCAAAAAATCTCGTACTAATGTAAAAAGAGCTCCTAACAAAATTATAAAAAGAAAACAAAAAAGCCCGATATGCTTATCAATTAGATCAACCATCCCCCCCTCCTTCTCATATTTCCAAAAATCTGCATACTTTACGAAAATATTTAAAATATTTTATATTTCACCCTTCCATTCCCCATTTTTTTTTGATAGGCTTTCGGTAATTCTGTTGCGCTGGCTGGGCAGAGTTTACTATCCTTAAATCCCCTTTTGCTTATTTACCCCCCACAGCCAGCCTTCTATCAGCGCCTTTGTACAACCTGTCTTTCAGGTTTAGTCGTACCATGTCCCATGAAATGGAAAAAAATCTCATCGCGGCCTCATCAGTTAGAAAAGACCACGGACAGAGCCTTTTTTTCTCATTTCCCTTTTAAAATCCCGCCTTTTTCGGCTAAAATAGGAGCTTCTCATTTTTATGAACGGGCACACGTATCCCGGCGGCCCGTAACCGGAAAGGAACCACAAGTTTAAGGCATCGGAAAGGAAGCTGGACATGCGCTTAAGGCACATCATCTGGGACTGGAACGGCACTCTGCTCGACGATCTCTGGCTGTCGCTGGATATCATCAACTCTCTGCTCGCTCACTACGAGCTTCCCCCGGTAGATGAAACAGCCTACAAGCGGATATTCGATTTTCCGGTCAGAAACTACTACCTCAAGCTGGGATTCGATTTCGAGCGCACCCCTTTCGAGGAGGTCGGAGGAAAGTTCATCGAAGCCTACACCATGCGCTGGACGGAATGCGGACTGCAGCGGGGGGCGGAAGCGGCCCTGCGCGGCATCCGCGAGCAGGGACTGCGGCAGTCCATCCTTTCGGCGGCGGCCCGCCCTCTGGTCGAAGGCGGGGTCCGGCACTTCGGGCTGGGCGATTACTTCAAACACGTGGTCAGTCTCGACAATCCCTGGGCCGAGGGCAAAATCGAGGTCGGGCGGCGCTTCATGGAGCGGACAGATTGCCGGGCCGAAGAGACGCTGCTTATCGGAGACACGGCGCATGACTTTGAGGTCGCGGGGGCGCTGGGGATAAAGTGCGTGCTTTTAACCTGCGGCCATCATCCCCGGGCCAAGCTGGAACCCACCGGAGCTCCGGTATTGGGCTCGCCTATGGAAGCGGTTTCCTGGCTCGAAAACGGTTCCGAAAAGATCTAATCCCTACTCGTAACGCAGCGATTCGATGGGATCGGTGCGGGCGGCCTTGAACGCCTGGTAGCCCACGGTCAGCCAGGAGATGAGCATGGCCAGGATGCCGGCCAGCGGGAACAGCCAGAGAGCGGCGTTGAGGTCGATTCTGTAGGCGAAGTTTTCCAGCCAGCGGCGCATGGCAAGGTAAGCCAGCGGCCAGGCGATGATATTGGCGGCCAGCACCCAGCGGGCGAACTCCCTGGACAGCAGCACAACGATCCCCGAGGAAGGCGCTCCCAGGATCTTGCGGATGCCGATCTCCTTGGTCCGCTGCTCGGCGGCAAAGGAGGCCAGGCCCAGAAGGCCCAAACAGGCGATAAAGATCGCCAGCCCGCTGAAATAGCCGAAGAGACGCTGAAGCTTCGTTTCGGATTGATAGCGCTGCTCGAAGACGGTGTCGAGGAAGAAGTACTCGCAGGGAAATTCAGGGTTGAAACGGTCCCAGGTCTCCGAGACGAACTTGACCGCGGCGGGGATGTCCTGCGTCTGCAGCTTGACCGAGATGTAACGGCTGTCTTCGGGATGGAGAAAGAGGTTCATGGGCCGGATGACGTTGTGGAGCGACGTGAAATGGAAATCCTTGACCACGCCGACGACCATAAAATTGATGCGGCGCTCCCCATAGGTCTGGATCACCCGCTTGCCCACCCCTGAATCCCAGCCGAAACGGCGCACCGCTTCCTGATTGAGGATGACGCCTCCGGCGGCGGCATCGTCTCCGCTGCCGCGGATATCTCCCGGGTAATCCCGCGAGAATCCCCGGCCCTCCACCAGCTCGATCTCGTAGGTGTCGATGAAATCGTAATCGACCGAATTGTGGATCAGCTCGATGTTCTCGTCTTCGGCGGCCCCTTCCCAGGTCACGTTGTTGTAGCGTCCGATGGAGCTGGGGAGCATGGCGGAGCTGGTGACCCCGGTGATCCGGGGATTGCGGAGCAGCTCGGTCCGGAGGGGTTCGAACTGATCCCCGGTGATATCGCTGACGTTGCGGAGGACCAGGATCCGGTCTTTTTTGAATCCCAGCGGTTTGTGGCGGATGAAATTGAGCTGCCGGTTGAGGACGAAGGTGCAGATGATGAGCAGGATGGAGATGCTGAACTGGGCGACCACAAGAATCTTGCGGAATAAAGATCCCGATGAGCCGCCGCTTCTGCCGCCTTTGAGGACGGAAGCGGGATGGAAACCGGAGAGAAACAGCGCGGGGTAGCTGCCCGAGACCAATCCGCATACGAGAACCACGGCCAGCAGGCTCAGGAGCAGGACGCTTTGTCCGAGATGGGCGAACTGCACTTCCTGACCGGTCAGGCCGTTGAGCAGAGGGACGGCCAAGGCCACCAGCACCAGAGCCAACAGCAGTGAAAGCATTGAATAGAGCATGCTCTCGCCGATAAACTGGCGGATGAGCTGGCGGCGGGCTGCGCCTACGACCTTGCGGAGGCCCACTTCCTTGGATCGGTTGGCGGAGCGGGCCGTGGCCAGGTTCATGAAGTTGATGCAGGCGGTAAGCAGGATGAGAAGACCGATGCCCAGGAAGACATAGACGATCCCGATGTCGCCTGAACCGCTTTCAGGAGAATGGAGGTGCATGCGGGACAATTGATCGAGCTTGAGGATGCGGCGATCTCCTTCGTGGGAATGCTTGGCCAGCACGCCCTGGATCTTGGCTTCCATGTCCGGAATCGTCGTATTCTCCCGCAGCAGGATGAAAGAGACGATCTGCTGGCTTATCCAGTTGGTGAAATAAGAGGGCGGAGCAAGCTCCTCCAGAGTCTTGAAAGAGACGATGATCTCCGGCCTGACGGTGGAGTTTCGCGGGGGGGTCTCCATGACCCCGGTCACCCGGAGACTGTATTGATTATCGAGAAGAAGGACTTTTCCTATCGGAGACTCGGTTCCGAAATACTTGACCGCGATATTTTCGGCCAGCACCGCGCTGTATTTTTCGTTGAGCACGGTTTCACGGTTCCCCGCCAGCAGCGGGAAGGTGAACATCTCGAAGATGCCGGGATCGGCCAATACCATCCCGGTTTCATAGAACTTGCGGTTTCCGTACTCGAAACGACTCCTACCGGCGTTGACCAGGCGCGTGAACTGTTCGATCCCCGGAAGCTCCTCGTGCAGGGCCGGGGCCAGAGGCACCGGAGAACTTGATGCGACGAAAGCACCGCCGGGGCGGGGCTGCTCGACATTGATCTGAAAAATGCGTTCGGCGTTTTCGTGATTCCGGTCATAGCTCATCTCATAGCTGACGAACAGCATGATCAGGATGAAACAGGCCATGCCCACCGACAGGCCGGCGACATTGATAAACGAATAGCCCTTGTGGCGCTTGAACTGACGCAGGGCGATCTTGAGATAGTTGTTAAACATGATCAGACTCCAGGTTATGGGATGGAAAAGGATCGACGGGAGCGACTGGACCAGCTGGCCCCAATACCAGAGGTCCGCCGCGGCCCGGCCCTTTTCGCTGCGGATGGAATTGTAGATTTCATCGAAATCCCCGGAGAGATAGGGGCGGTCCCATTCCGGCAGGCAGCGCCGCAGAAGCAGGCGGGGCAGCCGGGGGGGATGATGAAATCCTTTCATATCAAGCATCCTTGCGATCCAGGGCTAGATCGGCCGCTGAATCCCAGAGTGTGTCGTGCACTTCCTTGAGCTCGCGGAGTGTGCGGCGTCCCAATGAGGAAAGCTCGTAGTACTTGACGGCCTTACCCCCTCTCTGGGGATGGGGGGCGCCGATCCGGGACTGCAGCAGGCCCCGGCGGGATAATCGGTCCAAAGGGACATAGATGTTGCCCACAGACCAGGAGCGGCCCGTGAGTGCAGTGAGATGCTTCCTTATCGATACCAGGCTGGCCGCTTCCTTCAGGTGAAAAACCGCCAGCAGGATCATCTCTTCTTTTCGCGTCGGGTAATCCATGAGCACCTTCCTGAGAGAGATTTCTTTTACATTATAAAACTTACATATACTTAGACGTAATCCGTGGAAAAAAGTTGGCTTTTTTTTTCGGCGTCGGGACGACGGGAGCATCCCTCTATAAGATAAGCGGACTTATACCCGGGAATTTACGAGCCGGGTCGGATTAAGGTTCGGTTCAGCTTCCGAGAGATTCGAGGATCTTCCTGCCGAATGCCGTGCACTTGTCTTTATCGGTGCGGTCGTAGTCTTTCAGCGGCCGCCCGGTGCGTTCGGCGTAAGCCTCCATGTTCTTCTTGTCTTCGGGAGTGAACAGCTCCTGCTTCATCCAGCCCTGAAACGCCTGCTTCAGCTCCGGATCGGCGCCGCACTGTTCGGCGAACATGGTCAGGTAGCGGTCCGATCCCGGAGGCGGGGCGCCGCACACGACATAGAGCGCTACGACTTTGTCCTTGACCGCATCCTTGTGCTCGGCCAGAAACGCGATCATGTCCTCCTGCAGCTTGCTCATGTAAATGCCGGAGCCGAGGACGACGGCGCTGTAGCCGCTCAGATCACCGACTTCGGCGGCCGAGACCACGTCGGCCTTGCCCTCCATGCCTTCGGCGATCCACTTTCCGGTCTGGGCGGTGCTGCCGTAGCGGGAGCCGTAAATGATGATCACCGAATTCCCAGCGGCGCTTTCATTCATGGCCGATAGCGAGGCGCCAAAACCCAGAACGATTGCAAACCCCACCATCATAATGACGGCGATTATTGTTTTCATTGGTATCTCCCCTGATCAGCTTATTCATAAATAAACCCGATATGGATAGTAAACAATACATCCGGCATATTGTAAAGAGAGTCAGGTCTTTTTATCGAGTTTAAAGCTCACCTCGTAGCCTTCGCGGATGGGCGGTTTGGTGTAGTATTGCAGACGCTTGATCAGCTGATTCTGGTAGTAATGACTTGCCTCGTTGGCTGCGGCGTGTTCTTCGGATTCCCAGAAGGAGATGCTGATGCCGTCGCCCGTCTCCCGGTTGGTCAGCAGCAGGATCCCCTTAAAGCCTTCCTGCTCTTGAGCCGCCTGCACGATGCTCTCCTGGAAGACATCGATGGATTGATCGATCTTATCCGCTTTCACATTGACTTTGGTCAACCGCGCAAACATTTCAGGCACCTCCTTTACACTCATGATCATTGATTTGTAACGGCATTCATGATAGGTGAAACGGGTCATATCCCCTGTATGCCGCCGGTATCATGTGCTTTCCATTTCCTTCTCTCTATTCCAGCTCCGCCAGACGGCGGCGGGCGTCCTCGATTTTGGGAAGTCCCTCGTCGGCTTCGGCCCACATCTTAAGAAATTTCTCGAAATTACGGCGGGCCTGCGCCGTGTTCCCCTGCTCCTGATCGATCAGGCCCCGCAGATGGAAGCTTCGGGCATGGAGGTCTTCCCACCAGGCCCGGCCCGCGGTCAGGTTGTGGATCGCCTCCAGCTCCTCGCGGGCCTTATCGAGTGCCCCCGAGGCGTAATACGCCTCGGCCAGCCGATAGAAGACGAGCGCGTGGAGAGATCCCCAGCCGTCCTCGCCGCCCAACTCGGTTATGGCCTCAAGGAAGCGCTTTGCGGCCTCCTCATGGTTTCCCCTGTCCGTCTCGATCCTTCCTTGGACATAATGGAGATAGGGATCCAACCACGCCAGCGGGAGGCTGTCCACGAATAATTTCATCTCTTCGGCGGCGGCCTCCGCGCCGGTCCGGTCCCCGCAGCCGAGCAGAGATTCCACGCGCCAGAGGTAAACGCCGATCCTGAGGTTGTCGCTGTCAATTTCATCGGCGATGGTTTCGGCTTTCGCGATGTGCGTGCGTGCGGTTTCCCGATCGCCGCGGGCGGCGGCGCAGCGTGCGAGGTTGAGGTGAAACCTGGCTGTCCAATAGGGATAATCCACGTCTTCGGCATATTTTAGTCCCTGCTGAAGAAAATCCAGCCCGTCCTCGAAGCGCCCTTGGCCCCGGCGATAGGCTTCCATCCAGCTGAGATATTGACAGCGCGCCGTCTCCGTCCCCGCCCTTTCCGCCCATTCGGCCAGCTCCTGTTCCGCAAGCTCCCACTTTCCCTCGAGGGCATGGAAGCCGCTCCAGGTATAAGAGGGGTCGAGGGCGATGGCTTTTTCCCACACGTCGGCCGACCGCTCCAGATCGCCGGTGTACATGAAAACTTGGCTCAATTCGGCATGCCCCCGGGGATTATCGGGATGGGACGCGATAAAGCGTTCGATCAGGCCGCGGGCCTTGTCATATTCCCTCAGGTAATAATAAACGCTCATCAAATTCATCACGGTGAGAGTGTTGTCGATTCCTTCCTCGACGATGATGTATTCATACTGCTCAGCGGCTTTTTCTTCTTCTCCCATATTACCAAAGATAACGGCCAGGTTGTGACGCCCCGGGTACGCGTCGGGATAGATCTCGAGCAGGCGGGTGTAGGCCTCGACGGCCTTGTCATAGGTTTCGGGATCGCTGCCGTAGTGGGTCCCCTCGATCATGTAGCGCTCCCTTTCGGAGATCCGGTCGGTCAGGGCCAGGGCCTTGTCCATGTTTTCCCGGAACTTGTCCCGGTAGCGGGAGCCGAGGTTGTTGTATGACTGAGCCAGGGAGCGGTACGCCATGGCGAATTCCGGATCGATTTTCAAGGCCTTTTCCATGACGGGGATGCTGAGCTTGTATTCCAGCTGGTGGTGGTATTCCCGTCCCTGGGTGTAAAACTTGTAGGCTTCGGCCGAGGCCGTGGTGATGGCGCCGATCTCCCGGTCGATGTCCGAGGCGATCTGGCGTTCCGTAAGATGGAACCCGGATTTGATGCGGGTGGTAAGCTCGTCGACCAGGAGGTGGAAGCTCTCCGGCCCCGTGCCCTCAACGGTCTGCGATCCGAGCGACTCCATGGTCGCGGCATCGGTCAGCACGGTGCTGACGCGCAGCGACTCGCCGGCCCGCGAGAAGTTTCCCTGCAGGATGTGGGTGGCGCCGCCGTCAGCGGCTATCCGCTTCAGATCAGCGGAAGAATAACCGCCGGCATCCAGAAGCCCCAGGTCTTTGTGCAGGCCGTAGAGCCGGTCCGTGCTCAGGACCCGGATGTGGCGCGACTGCATGAGGTCGGTGATGAGGAGATCGGAGAGCGCGATGCGCCAGATGTCGAGATCCTTATCCCCGGTGTTGTTCCTGAAATAGGTGACCGCCAGCGTGGGCTTGCCGGAAGGAGGGAGCATTGTCGCTTCGGGACGGGGCAAAAGGACCCGCCAGAGAACGATCCCGGCTGCGATGACGGCCGCAAACACCAACATGGGCACCAGGAGTTTTTTTACGCTCAGCTGCACCGTGATCTCCCGGGACGTCAGCGGGGTGCGCTGCGGTGCGGCAGCCCTCTCGGTCGTGGGCAGACCCTGCTCGATGAGCGACAGCTCCCGGCAGATCTCTGCGGTGTCGGCATAACGGTCGCCGGGATCCTTTGCGAGACATTTCATGATCAGGCGGCTCAGGTCTTCCGGGATGCGGGGATTTTCCTCCCGCGGATCCTGGGGCGGTTCGCTCTTGTGTTTGACGCCCACGGTGAAAGCGGTATCGCCCTCGAAAGGGGGACGGGCGGTCAGCATCTCGTAAAGCATGGCGCCGAGAGCATAGATGTCGGAACGGGCGGTCACTTCCTTGCCGTCCACCTGCTCGGG
>CAYSQW010000038.1:0-25550 GCA_964433135.1 uncultured Eubacteriales bacterium | reverse complement strand
AGGCTCTTGAGGTCCTGGCCGGGCACATATTCCATGGTGATGAACGAGGTCCCCTTCTCCTCCATGAGCTCGTACATGCGGCCGATGTTCTTGTGCACGATGCCGCGGGCGATCTTCAGCTCGTTGGAGAAACGCTGAAGCGCTTTCTTGTCGGTGGCGATCTCGGGCTTGAGCAGCTTGAGCGCCACCTCCTCATTGAGTTTCGTGTCCCGGGCGCGGTAGACACGACCCATGCCGCCGCGGCCCAGCTCCTCGACGATACGGTAGCGGCCGGCGAAGACCGAGCCGGTGGTCAGCTCCTCGCGCGGCGTTTCCATGGTGGCGGTCGGTTCCGCTTCCGGAGGCTCCGTTTCCCCGGAAAGCGGACGGGCGCAGTTGCGGCAGAAGCGGGAATCCTCGATATTTTCAGTCTTGCAGTGCGGACATTTCATGGCGCATCCTCTTTTTTGGGGGTCGAGCCTAAAAATCAGCCATGCAAAGGGACGGGCTCGATCCCGCTATTTATCGAGCTTGAAGCTGACTTCATAGCCTTCGCGGATGGGCGGCTTGGTATAGAGATGCAGACGCTTGACCAGCTGCTCCTGGTAGTAGTGACTCTCCTCGTTGGCCACGGCGTCCGCTTCGCTTTCCCAGAACGAGATCGCGATCCCTTCGCCGTCCTCGTGGTTGGACAGCAGCAGAATTCCTTGAAAACCTTTCTGAGACCGGGCGGCCGGTACGATGCTCTCGATGAAGATCTTTACGGATTCATCGACGTCGGCAACCTTGGTATGGGTCCGTGTCACTCGGGCAAACATGTTTCCCCCTCCTTCCCGGTTAGGCTCGGGCCGATCCAATACCTGCAAACGACCGGATGACATATCACCTTTGAGTCATGATCCAGCGGGGTTCGCCGAACGCATCAGCGATAAAACGCGACTATCCGACACTCGCTGGATGGTCCCGAAAGCCATCTGATGCCGAACGGACATGATTCCCCTCGCTTATTCCTTTTTTAAGAATAATCACAAAATCGGCCGATGTCAACGGCGGCGATAGATGTGGATGGATTCGAACCGAATTTTCTTACATTCGGCACCGTGATTCCGGGCGAAAAAACAGAGCGAAAATCACACCCTTTCAAGGACGGCGGGCGGTTTTCTGCGTCCGGCCTTGGGGCGGGCAACCCATTTTCGGCTAAATAGAAGAAAATAATGATTTTATTATATATAAATATTCATTACAGCGCATAGTTCTTTTTTCAAAAATAATGCCGTTTACGCCTTGACAACCACCCTGAAAATGGGTGATTCTATGAGGTCGAAATCATGATGATTTCGACGCAAACGGATTGCGATATAAATAGGGCTTAGTTTTCAACCAATTTTAATCAAGTATGGATGCGGGAGGCATTATCCTTATCGGGATCGGCAATGATCTTCTCACGGATGACGGCATCGGCCCCTATATGGTGAAACGCATCGGCCGGGAGCTGAACTGCGAACACGCCGCCGTCACCCACCTTTCCCTGGAACTGCTCGACCTGGTTGTGGAACGGCGCCTCATCTATATCATCGATTCATTCAAGAATCCGGAGCTTCCGGTGGGAGAGGTGAAACCGTTTTCCCTCGCGGACCTGGAATATCTGCAAAATCCTTCATATTCCCACGGGATCACGATCCCCATCATTTTCGGCATCGGGGAAAAGCTCTACAGCAGCATGCCCGAAAACGTACGCATTTTCGGGATCAATGTATATGATAATGAGACTATCTCCGATTCATTCTCCGATGTTTTAAATCATCGACTCGATGACATCAGCAATCATTTATGCAAAAAAATAAAAACCGATGCAGGAGGAAAAATATGAATGGGAAGGAGCGCATAGGGCTATTTCTATGCGAATGCAGCAAGAACATTTCCGGCACGATCGACGTTCATAAGATCAAGGACGAGCTTTCCAAGCTGCCGGATATGGCCACGGTGGAGATCACCAATCTTTACTGCTCGCAGGAAGGCAAAAAGGAGATTTCTGAAAGCATCAAAAAAAACGATCTGACGAAGGTCATCATAGGGGCGTGCTCGGTAAAACAGCATGAGAAGACCTTCATGGGGGTTCTGGAAGAGGCCGGATTGAATCCCTATTACATGCAGATGGTGAACATCCGCGAGCACATCGCATGGGTGACTCCGGATCCAGAGCAGGCCACGGCAAAAGCCCTGGCCCAGCTCAAAGCCGCTTACAACCGCGTGTATTACCACGACTCGTTCGAGAAAAAAGAGATCGACGCCAATGCGGATGTCCTGGTCGTGGGCGGAGGGCTGGCAGGCTGCGAAGCGGCCCTCAACCTGGCCTCGGAAGACCGCAAGGTCTATCTGGTGGAAACCAATCCCAGCCTGGGCGGACAGGCGACCAAATACGAATTCTCATACCCCCACCTGGAATGCTGTTCCTGCATGATCGTACCCAAGCTGCAGGAGGTGGTGGAAAATCCCAACATCGAGCTTCTCAATTACAGCGACGTCGAAGACGTGGTGGGATTTTTCGGCAATTTCAAAGCCACGATCAGAAAGAAAGCCAAATACGTGATCCCGGACAAATGCATCGGCTGCAACGCGTGCGTCGAGGTCTGTCCGGTCGAGGTTCCCAACGAACACGACGAATTTCTGAACACGCGCCGCGCCGTGTATTTTCAGGTGACGGGGGCGACGCCCTTCATTCCCGTGATCGACGACCAAAATTGTCTGCGTTTCAAGGATCAGGACTGCACGAAATGCCGCGACGCCTGCATGTTCGAGGCGATCGACTATACCGACACGGATGAAATGCTTGAAGTGCCGATCGGCGCCATCGTTCTGGCTACGGGTTTCGAGACCTACGATCCCGCCAATATCCCGGATCTCAACTACCGGCCCGGCGGCGA
Source organism: uncultured Eubacteriales bacterium (assembly GCA_964433135.1). Taxonomy (GTDB): domain Bacteria; phylum Acidobacteriota; class Aminicenantia; order Aminicenantales; family Aminicenantaceae; genus CAYSQW01. The sequence continues at coordinate 22,647 of CAYSQW010000038.1, read as the reverse complement.
GGTTTATACGGCGCTACAGTTCGAGCGCCTGCTCTCCAACACCGGCCCCACCACGGGAAAACTGGTCAAGCGCGACGGCTCGAAGCCGAAATCCCTGGTCATGGTCCACTGCGTGGGAAGCCGGGACAAACGCTACAAAAATTACTGTTCCAACGTCTGCTGCTCGACGCTCTTAAAAATGACGGCACACATCCTGGAAGAGAAAATGGCGGAAGGGATCCAAATCACCCATATTTACCGGGACCTCACCATCGGATCGACCGGGATGGAGGAGATGCACGAAAAGCTCAAAGAAGAGAACGTCCATTTCATCAAGGTGTCCAACACCAACGACATCACTCTGGTCGACGCCAACGGCAGCGTCCAGGTTGCGCTTCCGCATGAAACCATTCAGGCGGACATGGTGGTGCTGGCCACCGCCATGGTGCCTAATTCAAAAGCGGAAAAATTTTTCGAGATGCTGATGCTCTCCAAGGATGAGAATGGTTTCGTGATGCCGACCCACAAGAAGATGGACGCCCTGGCCACGCCCATCGAAGGCGTTTTCGTTGTCGGCAGCGCCAGTTATCCCGAAAGCATCACCGATACCATCATCGACGGGGCGGCCGCCGCGGGAAAAATCAGATCCGAGCTTCAGCCCGGCAAGAGCATCGAGATAGAAACCCTGATCTCCACCATCGACGAGGAACAGTGCTCGGGCTGCAAGACCTGCGTGGTCCTGTGTCCTTACAAAGCGATCGGATTCGACAAAGAGAAAGGCGTCTCCCACATCAATGAGGTCCTATGCCGCGGCTGTGGAACCTGCGTTGCCGCGTGCCCGTCGAACGCTATCACCGCTCGACATTACGAAGACAATACAATTTTAGCCGAGATAGGAGGATTGCTATGACAGAGACCGGGTTTGAACCCAAAATCGTCGCCTTCGTCTGCAACTGGTGTTCCTACGGCGGCGCCGACATTGCAGGCAGCATGAGGCTGAACTACACCGCCAATGTCAAATTGATCCGGGTGATGTGCTCCGGACGCGTCGATCCTGAATTCATCATGGAAGCCTTCCGCGGCGGCGCGGACGGCGTCATGGTGCTCGGATGCCACCCGGGCGACTGCCATTACATAGAAGGCAATTACAAAACCCTGAAGCGGTACAACATGCTCAAGCCTCTGCTGAAACAGTTCAACATCGAGGAGGACCGGCTCTTGCTCGACTGGGTCTCGGCATCCGAAGGCGAAAAATTCGCGCGCGTCGTGGAAGGCATGAACGACCGCATATCCAAGCTCGGTCCCCTGAACTGGGAGAAGGCCCTGGGCGAGCGGCCGCACGTGGAGGCGTTATCATGAGTGAAAAACCCAAAATCGGCATCTACTGGTGTTCAAGCTGCGGCGGCTGCGAGGAAGCCATCGTGGATCTGAACGAAACCATCCTCGACGTCGTGGCGGCCGTGGACATCATGTTCTGGCCGGTCGCCATGGATTTCAAATACCAGGACGTCGCCGCCATGGAAGACGGAGAGATGCTGGCCTCGTTCATCAACGGAGGAATCCGCCTTTCCGAGCAGGAAGAGATCGTCAAACTGCTGCGAAAGAAATCCCAGCTCATTTTCGCTTTCGGAAGCTGCTCCCATATGGGTGGGGTTCCGGGTCTGGCCAACCTTCAGAACCGCGAGAGCGTCTTCAACCGGGTTTACAAGGAAATAGACTCCAACGACAATCCCGATAACACCGTCCCCGAAACCAGGGTCCTGGTCGACGGCAAATACGAAGCGGAGCTGCCTGAGTTCTACGATTCCGTGTACCCTCTCGACCAGATCATCGACGTCGACTACTACATCCCCGGCTGCGCCCCGGCCCCCGACACCATCACGGACGCCTTCATGGCCATCCTGAAAAACGAACTGCCGGATAAAGGCAGCGTTCTGAGTCCCAGCAAGTCGCTCTGCGACACCTGCCCGCGAAAGGAAACCAAGCCGGACAAGGTCGACATCGACGCCTTCCGGCGCCCGCAGTTCTACGACAAGCTCGATGACGGGCGCTGCTTCCTCGAAGCCGGCATCATCTGCATGGGTCCGGCGACACGAGGCGGGTGCGGAGAGCGCTGCATCAACGCCAACATGGCCTGCCGCGGTTGTTACGGACCGCCCGACGGCGTCAAGGACCAGGGCCTCCGCATGCTGAGCGCACTGGCGTCCATCATCAAACCCAACGACGAAGAAGGAATCGAGAAAGTTCTCAAAACCCTGCCCGACCAGATCGGCCCGCTCTACATGTACGGACTGCCCAGCTCTATCCTGTTCCGAAAGAAAATGGATTGAGGCCGCCGGAGTATGAGGACCATCGTGTTTACCATGAGAACGACATACCATTACTGGGAGGAAACCAATGTCTGATAAACATATATCCATCAGACCCATAACCCGCCTGGAAGGACACGGCAATATCGAGATCTTTCTCGACAACGACGGCAACGTCGAGCGAGCCTTCATGCAGGTGCCTGAACTGCGCGGATTCGAAAAATTCTCCGAAGGGCGGGGATGTGAAGAGATGCCTCGCATCACGCCCAAGATCTGCGGCGTCTGCCCGACCGCGCACCACATGTGTTCGCAGAAAGCGCTCGACGCTCTTTACAAGGTCGATCCGCCGCCCGCGGCCAAAAAGATACGCGAACTGATGTATTCGGCTTTCATGATCGAGGACCATGCCCTGCATTTCTACTTTTTGGGAGGTCCCGATTTCATCGTCGGCCCCACGGCGCCCAAAGCCTCGCGCAATATCCTTGGGGTACTCGACAAGGTCGGACTCGAAATCGGCAAGACCGTAATCAAGAACCGCAAGCAGTGCCGGGAAATCATCACGACCCTGGGCGGCCGGGTGATCCATCCCGTGAGCGGGCTGCCGGGCGGCGTCTCCAAGGGCGTCACACCGGAAGACCAGGAGAAATTCAAGGCCTACGCCGACGAAGCGGTGGGCTTTGCGGAGTTTACGATCCAGGCTTTCAAGGACATCGTGCTCAAGAACGAGGAATACGTCAAGATCATCACCTCCGATCCCTACACGCACAAGACCTACTACATGGGATTGGTGGACGAAAACAACCATGTCAATTTCTACGACGGCAAACTGCGCTGCGTGGATCCGGACGGGAAGGAGTTCGCCAAGTTCGAGGTGAAAGATTTCAAGGACCACATCAATGAGCATGTGGAAAAATGGAGCTATATCAAGTTCCCATTCCTCAAAAACATCGGTTGGAAAGGCTTCGTCGACGGCAAGGACAGCGGCGTCTACCGGGTCGCTCCGCTGGCACGTCTCAATGCCTCCGACGGGCTGGCCACGCCCCTGGCCCAGAAGGAATATGAGTATATGTATGAGGTTCTGGGCGGAAAGCCGGTGCACCACACCCTGGCTTTCCACTGGGCCCGGGTCATCGAGCTTCTGTATGCGGCCGAACGGCTGCGGGAACTGTCCAACGACGACGAGATCCTCAGCGACGAGATCCGCACGATCCCGACCGAAATCCCCACTCAGGGAACGGGCGTCGTTGAAGCGCCGCGCGGCGTTTTGATCCACGACTACGCCACCGACGCAGAAGGGGTCATCGAGAAAGCCAACCTGCTCGTGGCCACCGTGCACAACGCCCCGGCGATGACGATGGGCATCGAAAAAGCGGCCAAGGGCGTGATCAAGAACTTCGAGGTCAATGACGGGCTGCTCAACATGGTGGAGATGGCCTTCAGGGCTTATGATCCCTGCCTGGCCTGCGCCACCCATTCCCTGCCCGGAAACACCCCGCTGCGCATCACCATCTACGACAAGGACCACACCGTCCGCGACGTGATCGAGCGCTTCTGAGGATTCCTGAAGACAAGGTATTCCAAACCGGCCGGTTCGTGATGAGCCGGCCGGTTTTTTTATACCGCACAAAACGCCGCCGCTTCTTATTGACCCGGACCCGAGTCTTTGATAAAAATATCCCTTGATCTGTTGGAGGAGGGATCATGCAAAAAAGGATGCTCATCGCATGTACAGCCGGTATTTTCTTGTTATGCGGCGCGATCCGGCCTCGGCTTAACCCCATGAAACCGTCCTCCGGGGAAACGGTGGAAGCCGTCTCCGAAAGCTCCGTCCCCGCGGCCTCCGCCCATGAAACCGGCCAGGAGCGCTCCATGGAAACCGCATTCGTCTCCTCGATCTCCCCCGCGTCGGGAAAACAGGGAACTCGTTTTCCGGTGACGATCAGAGGCGGCGACTTCCAAGCGGGGATGATCCCCTACAGCAAAACCTGGGGGGTCAGTTTCGTCCAGGTCAAGGTGATCGACGCCTCCACCCTGACCGCGCTGGCCCTGGTGCATGACCTGGCCCCGCCGGGAATGCGCAAGATCGCCGTCGCTTTCCCTCCCAACACCTCCAGCGGAACGCTCGACTTTACGGTGATGAAAAACGAGGCCCTGCCCGCTCCCGAATACGGCTTCGGCATGTATGAAGATTTCGAGGACCGGTCCGGCGACGGATTCTATGACGCCGGCTACGGGAGCTGGTACAACAAACAGGATGATCTGCGCCGATTGGTCTGGTGGTCGCCCGGTCACGACCAGACCTACGCCGCCCTCACCCAGGAAGAGGGACGGCTCAAGATGTTCACCGAATACGACGGCGAACGGGGCTACTGGAACTCGCTGCGCCTGGCTCAGCCTGAAGGTTATGTCCTTGGGGAACGCTCGATGCTGAGACTTGCGCGGAGCCTGAGCGCCGATTTCACCATCCCCCGGACGGATCTGAGATGGCGGGACGTGGGGATCGGGATGATGGGCCGCTATCATATTCCCGAAGATGAGCACATGCGGTGGACGCTGATCTTCCACATCATGGGACATGATAAAAAAGAAGGGCCTTATTACGAATACTACATCGACACCTACGGCAACCATCTCCCCCATGTGACGGACGTCCATGGAGCGATCTGGGAACCGGAATTCCGGTACGACACGCGGATCAATCTGCGCTACGATCTTTTCGTTATGGACGGACGAACCATGGTGGTCGACCTATTCATCGATGATGTCCTCAAAGCGCGGCTGTATCCCCGCCTTTCGGATTATTTCCTCAACCAATGCCCCTGGGATCGCGGTCCGGTCCGTTTGATCCAGGTGGGAACCCTGGACGATCCTCCCGGTTTTACCGTATACATGGACAACGTACGGTCGGCATATCCGCTTGTCCGCCCCCCGGTGAACTTCAAGGTGGAGCGGCGCCGCAACGATTCCCTGCTGCAGAGGGAGTACATCAATGTCCTCTCCTGGGAGACAAATCCCGCCAGGCCGTACCCTCCAAAATACGAAATCTATCGGGTCGAGGACGGAGCCCTCACCTTCCTCACAGAATACGAAAACGGGGATGCGATGGAATATCGGATCCGCGGCGTGCGCGGCGACCGGACCTACCGCTACGCCATAAAGTCCGTGTTCCCCAACGGCTTCACAAGCGATCTCGTGTACGCTGAAACCCATTGAGCGGCGGGACGCCGTTCGGCTCTATTTTCTGAAGATCGTATACGACCTCCTTATAAAAGAAAGCTGGGCGTGGTGGATCTTTCCGTTATTATCCCGGGAAAAAATCAAAGTCCAGGGAGCCTGCTTGAAATAGAAGAAATCCGCGGCGACGGGATAGATTTCGTCGGGGCCGAACTCCATGACCTTCAAACGGTCCCCTTCCCGCCAGATCTCAAGCAGTAGAAAATCCCCGATGTAGTATTTCCCGATGTATTCATCCAATTGCCGGGTGGGCAAGGTGACGGGGTTCGGCTTTTTAAAATAGAGATGCCGCGGATAACGCCCCGCATTGTCCTGCGAATCAAGGGAAATCCCTTTTCTTTTAAGCAGTTCGATGACATGGTCGTGTCCGCTGCGAAAAGCATAATGCATGGCGGTCCAACCTTCTTTGGTCTTGATGTTCGGGTCCGCGCCCTTGTCTAGAAGATATGCGGCCACACGGGCATTCCCTCTCCAGACGGCGGTGTGCAGCTCCGTCATCCCCCATTGGTTTGGGATGTTGAGCTTCGCTCCCTTCGATATCATCAATTTGATGATTTCCACATGGTCATGATGAGCGGCCCAGTTGAGAGGGCTTCCGCCGTCGCCTCCCTGCAGGTTAAGCTCCGCGCCCTGCTCGATCAGATATTCGGCGACATCCCAATGCGCCCGGATACAGGCCCAGTGAAGCGGCGTGTATTTCTCGTCATCCACGGCGTTCACCCGGGAAGGATCCCGTGCCGCGATCGCCTTTACAGCCTCCAGATCACCGTTTTTCGCGGCGGTGAAGATCGTCTCCGCGGGCATCTCGGATGCGACTGTCAAGACTGATAAAACAACCAGAAATATAAATGTGACGATGTGTCCTTGCCCCCAGGAACCGGGCTTGAATCCATTAAATATTTTAATAATCATTTTTCCTCTGTGAGCTGCTGGAGTGATTCTTTAGCCCGGATAAAATCCGGATCGATCTTAAGACTTTTTTTATAGCACTCCTCCGCTTTTTCCGTGTTTTTCAACTGTTCATATCCCTTTCCAGTCAGCCACCACACCGCCGCCTCCGTTCGCGGAGAAGCTTGCGGATTGAGCGTCAAATATCGCTGCAGCAATTCGATTCCTTCTTCCACTTCGATATTCCCGAATATTCTCGAGCGGGCGGCGCCGAAAAGCGAAGGCAAATGCGGCTCTGGTCCTTTGATATTCTTATCCAGATAAACAATGGAAGCTTTATAATCTTTCACCACCTCGCCGAGATATCTCCCCTTCTTAAAATCATAATCATATTTCGTGGCCAGGGGGATTTTGTTCTCATCGGCTCCGAGAACGAGATGATGCAATTTCGCTGCCAGCAAAGTGCCCCCCTCCGTATAGTTGGACAGTACGATGACCACGATCCGCTCTTTAGGAAACCGCATGAAATCCGCCGCGAACCCAGGACAGCCGCCGACATGCCCCACATACTCTGATCCCAACAATAGACCTTTTTCCCAACCGAACGCGTAACCTTCCGCAGGAGGAAATATCGTGAACATGATCTCTTCGCTTTTTTGCGAAAGAAGGCGGTTTTCTCTCAACGCAACGTCATATTTCAGCATGTCTTCGGCGGTGGAATACAAACCGCCGTCTGAAAAAGCCGGAAATTCATTCTCCGTCTCAATCTCGTAGGTCTCGTCGCTTTTTTTAGTGTAGCCGATCGACCGGTCGGGAACAATCTCCTCTGGGTAATAGATCCCGGAATCTGTCATCCCGATCGGATCGAGCAGCCGAGTTTTCAGATAATCCCGGTAGCTGGTCCCGGTAACCTTCTCGATAATGGCACCCAGTATCAACATTCCGGAGTTTGAATACTTGTATTCCGTTCCCGGATCAAACAAAGGCTTTTGCGTATAGACGAGCGGCAATGCGTCCTTAATCTTTCTCAGAACCGGCATCTTGGATTCATAATCTTTGTGACTGAAATAATTACCGAGCCCGGATGTATGATTCAACAGATGGCGTATCTGTATTTTGCTCTTTTCCTCATAAGGAAAATCCGGAAGATATTTATCCAGGGTGTCGGTGAGTTTTATTTTCCCCTGTTCGACCAGCTGCATGATCAAGACCGCCGTAAATGTTTTGCCGACAGATCCGACATTGAATTTCGTGTTGATCCTGTTAGGCGCCCTGCTCTCTTTATCAGCGTATCCGAAGGCGCCACTGTAAATTATCTTTCCATCTTCAGCCGCAAGAACAGCGCCGGAGAAAAGATCATGTTCAACTTCCGCTTTCACAAATTTATCCATCGTCCTGCCGAGTGTTGTCTCGGTGGGGATTTGCAGGGCAAATCCACCGGGGATAAAAACCAACCATAAGAAGATGATCGATATTTTTCGCATCATCAGAATTCCTTCAAATACCTGATTTAAAGATTTTGTTTATCTCATATTGCCTTTTTGATTTATTGTGCGAAAAACATGCCAATAGGATCACTAAGGGTTATCCACCCAATAATCAACTCTTTATGTCCGCTTGCTTCCGTAAATGTTCACATTCGAACAGCCCACTCACTCCGCTCCTCAAAAGAACATGCCGGAAATATAAATAGAATATCACCCTTTATTCCTATCAGTACGAGAAACGGGCCGATTTTCTCAAATAATATAATATCGCTTCCGGAAATCAAGACCTTCATCATCAACGCAAAGGGCCGACAGCCCATTTTATAAAACCAATTTACTCATAACGCAATGATTCGACAGGATCGGCAACAGCGGCTTTCAGCGCCTGGTACCCAACCGGAAGGGCGGCGATAATCAACGACAAAACTCCGGCCAGAATGAAAACAGTCAGCTTGAAATCGGTCCGGTACGCAAAATTCCGCAGCCATTTCGACATGACATAATAGCCGATGGGCCAAGCTATCAGATTGGAAAGAAGCACCCAGAGTGAAAACTTTTTCGACAGCATGATGATGATTCCTGAAACCGAACAGCCGAGCACCTTGCGGATCCCGATCTCCTTGATCCGCTGCTGCGCCGTAAAGGCCGACAGGCCGAATATCCCCAAACAGGAGATGAAAATGGCCAAAAAAGCAAAATAGCTGAATATTTTCCCCAAATCCTGCTCCGCCCGGTAGAGGTTCCCGATTCCCTGATCAAGGAATGCGTATTCAAAAGGAAAGTCGGGAGCGGCCGTGGACGCCGCGGCTTGAATGGATTTTATCGTATCCGACAACCCGGTGGAATTGACTTTGACCGATATATATTTCAATCCGCGGTGAAACCTGGGATTGATTGTAAAGACATGGGGCATGATTTCATTGTGGAGCGATACATGATGAAAATCTTTGACCACCCCGATGATCCGGCCTTCCCTGCCCCAAAATTTCAGCCTCTTCCCAACCGGGGATTTCATATTCATGTACTCCGCCGCGGTTTGATTGATGATAAAATTTTCCCGATCCCCGGAAAACCGCATGGAAAAGCTGCGGCCGTCCAGAACCTCCATTTCATACAATTCGATATAGTCATAGTCGACGATCGAATACCTGACCATGGGGACCATACCCGAATCTTTCGTATTCCACTCCAGTCCGCTTGTTTTGTAATCTTCATCATAAGGGATCGCCTGACTGGCGGAAACGGCTGATACATTGGGATTTTGGAGGAGCCGGTTCTTAAAGCTTTCATAGCTTCTTCTCAGTCCGTCATTCATGGGGATTTTCAGCACATAATCGGTATCGAATCCGAGGGGCCTGTTGCGGACGAAGTTGAGCTGTTTGAAAACCACCATCGTACAGGCGATCAGGAGCACGGAAATGGCGAACTGACCGACGACTGAAATGACCCGAAACAGTGAGCGATTGGCCCGATAGCCGGTTATGCTCCTTAATCGATCGATGGGTTTCCCCGAGGATAAGTACAATGCGGGATAACTCCCCGAAACGATCCCCACAAAGAGGATCAAGCCGAATAAAAGCGGAACCATATATGCGTTTTGGAATGGGAAGAGACTCAAGTGCTTCCCTGTCAGATTGTTGAGCACGGGAAGCGACAACTTGACCACCGGCAGTGAAAGCAGAAAAGCCAGGGCGGATAAAAGGATCGATTCACCCATAAACTGAAAAGCGAGCTGCGATCTCCCGGCGCCCACCACCTTGCGCAGACCCACTTCCCTGGCCCGTTTTGTGGAACCGGCCGTCGCAAGGTTCATATAATTGACGCATGCGATGAAAAGGATGAAAATCGCGATCAAGGAAAAGAGATACACATAAATCTTGCGCCCGAAATTGAGGTGGAGCTCGGTGATGGGCAGGATGTCGACTTTAAAAGCTCCGGGGAGACGGAGTGGAAAGTGTTCGTTGAGTGATCCTGATATCTTTGCTCTGAAACCGTCGACGGAAGCCTTCTCATCGAGGAGCAGAAAAGAAGGATCCCGCCAATTCCAGTCATCCGATAATCCGGGCTCCAATAGCGCCATGAAATCGAACCGGAGGGCGGAATTCTCCGGGACCCTGACCACTCCGGTTACGATCAGGTCGCTCCGGTTGTTGAGGGTCAATTTTTTGCCGAGAGGATTTTCCGTTCCGAAATACTTGTGTGCGATTTTTTCATTTATGACCAGTGCGTTTCGATCCCGCAGGGCAGTTTCAGGACTGCCGTCAACAAAAGGAAAAGAAAACATGGAAAAAAAACCGGCATCGACAAGATTGACGCTGTCTTCATAAAACATGGCCGGCGGGCCGTCATCCGGTTGATATCTGAACGAACAGGTCTTCAGAGCGGACAGCTTATATATCCGGGTGTAATCGCTGATCTCGGGAAATTCCCCGGCCAGTACGGACGCGAGGGCGTAAGGGACATTCCTATCAACGATATCATTCGGATGCGTTATAGAGAGCAGATACAACCGGTCCTTGTTCTCATGAAACTCATCAAAACTCAATTCATCCTGAACCCAGATCGAGATCAGGATGAAGCAGGCCATTCCAACGGCAAGTCCCAGAATATTGATAAAGGAAAAAAACTTTTTCCTCAGAATGTACCTTACGGCGGATTTGAAATAGCTGTTCAACATAATCCCCCCACCAATTAATATTTCTAAGATCATGTTTATAAAAACCGGATAGATCTGCAGCCAGTATAGGAGCCGGGAAAAGAACAAGCCCCTTTCGGCAGCCATGGCTCGGAATTGCTCCTCCAGGTCTCCCAGAGCCGGGTTGCTGATACGGCCGTCGATCATCCGTTTGAGCAGGAATTCGGCCGCCCGGGGCGGCCGGCATGTATTCTTATCGTATTTTTTCATCGTATTTTGATTTTTGGGACATTCCTCCAGAGGACGGCATTGACTTCCTGGATCCGGGCCAACTCTTTTTTCCCCTCCGGCGTCAATCTGAAATAGGCTTTGGCCCGCCCCCCTCTTTCCGGTGTCGGCTCTCCCATGGTGGTTGCGACAAAATTCTTTTTGAGCAGACGGCTTAAAGGGCCGTAAACAGCCCCCAACAGCCAGTTCATACCGGTGATCCCGATGATCTCCTCCCGGATGGCCATGCCGTAGGCTTGGTCCCCCAGTTTCCAAATCGACAGGAGGATAAGTTCCTCTATCCGGGACAAAAGCTTCATCATTTTTCTCCGTATATATTTAATAACGTTTTTTGATAAAATCGGTTGACCCGTGCATCACGTTTTTTGATATCAGGCTTCAACGATGCTCAAGCGTCCAGTGCAAGATTCTGGTGGGCGGCCATGAGAAGCCCCTGGATCGGAACGCCGAAGCGGCAGGCCGTCTCACAGGCGCCGGAACAATCCATGCAGGCGTCCGCGTTGGCATTCGGGAGCGCAGCATACTTTTGCAGCGCGTGTTTCTCCCGGCCCTGACTCATGAAGTAATGCTGGTAGCGCATGATGGTATTGATCGGAACTTCATGAGAACAGGCCGGTTCGCACTCGCCGCAGGCGTGACGGCAATACATGTTTCCGGAAAAGGATTCGTAATCCGTCAGCATCCCCTCCTCGGCCGGCTCAAGCCTCCCCCCTGAAAGGGATACATAAAACTCGAGATCTTCAAACGTGTTTATGGTCGCGCACACGGAATGCACATCGGGATTGCCGAGACAGAATTTGATCGCAGCACCCTGAACCTCCCCGCCACCGCTCAATCCGTATTTTTCGGCAAACTCCCTGCCCTTATCGGCGCGCGCCTTGTATTCGCTAATGATTTTTTCAGCCGCTGCGGTGACTCTTCCCCTTTCCCGCATCCGCGCGTACATATCCCGGATATCGTTGTAGGTCCGCACCGGATTCGTCTTCATCAGAGTGGCACCCATGTTGTGTTCTCGGCATGCGGCAAGAATCCTTTCACCCTTCTCTCTCTGGATGAAGTTGTAGGTGAACAGAACGACATCGAAGCGGCCGTCCTCCGCGGCGGCGAGGATGATTCGATCCATGGGATCCTTGATGAAACCGGCGATCCGATATTCCACGCCGTGGTTGGAGAGCCCGGTGAACCTGACCCGCCCCTCGGCTTTCAGTTCCCGAACGGCTTCGTGATAGTCCTCATGTTTGATCTGATCGATGGAGGGGGTCATGTGGATCATCAAGCAGTCGAGGTAGTCGGTTTGGAGCCTTTCCAAACACTTCAACGCTCGATCCTTGAGCCCTTCCTTGGTGGACTTTCCAAAGCCGAAATTCAGTTTTCCGGTGATGAACAGTTATTTTCGATCTCTGTCCTTGATGACTTGACCGATGGTCCGCTCCGAGTTTCCCCGGGCATAATGTTCGGCCGTGTCGATATAATTGACCCCGGCTTCCAGGGCGGCTGAAAACAGGGCGGGATCGGTCAGATTTCCGGCGCCGAATCCGATATCCGAGACCTTGAATCCCGTACGCCCCAGGGTCCTGTATTCCTTGATCCCGGATTGTTCCTCCGGGAGTTCCCGGCGGTTTCGTCCGAACAGCCCTGTATTTCCCGCCCATCCCAGTCCCGCGGCGGCGGTAAAGGATGACCGGATAAAACCGCGCCTGTTCAAACGGGAAAATCGGGTCCTTTTGTCCGGCATGTCTCTCTCCCTGCAATCCTGAGAATATTATTCATTCATACGGTCCCCATGTGGTATCGTTCAAAAATTTCAATTAAAAATGCATTATTCCGGCTGAGGTGTTTGCGCGGGTGGAGAACGCCACGAAAACCCGCGGGTTCGTTCGAAAAGCCGTCATCCCGCAGTGCCTTGATGATCCCGGGGGAAAAATCCGAAAGAGATTTACCGCCTCCCGGGACCGGCTCCCACCGAGAAACCGATTTCAAATATATCGCGCTTCGGCAGATACGTGCCGTAGAGTTGAAAAGCGGGAACCGCCACCCGGCGGACGTAGAGCCGAACCGCCATCCCCAGGCCCATCATCGATTCTCCGGAAAAAATCCGGGAAGGCGTGTCGGCAAAAAAGGCATAGTCGGTGAAACCCACGGCCGATAAAATGAAGCCTCGCGACTTGAAAACGGGGATCCGGTACTCGAGATTGCCGGAAAGGACCTGATCGGCAATGAACTCGTTATCCCGATAACCCTTGACGGGAAGCGTGTCCCGGGCCCCCTTTCCGCCCAGAACATATCCGAATCCGTAGGGCGTCTTGTCGCTAAGGGAGATCCATGCATTCGCCGCCAGAGTGTGGTCCGCGAACGCCCGATGATAGAGAGCGGTCTTGGCCCGGAACCGGGTTACGGCAAAGTCAGAGAATCCCAGATCATGATCCATCGCGGCCTGGAATGAGGCTCCCTGGAAGTAATCCTCATCCATGAGAAGGCGGTTGTATTCAGCTTCCAACAGGACCCGCCAGCTGTCTCCATCGATCGGCGTGACGGCTCCCTCGGCATGACGATAGCGTGTGGTCCGCAAGCCTCCGAGCAGCGAGAAATAATCGCTGAACCGGTAGCGGAGAGAAGCCGATGCCGTGGTCTGCTCCTTGATAAAATCGACGATACTGTCCTCGCTGAAACCGGCCGTTACGATCAACTCCCAGTTCCAGGATAAGAAGTGGGGATCGTTGTAAAGCACGAAAAGCCGCGGCTTTCTCTGTTTGATCAGGAAAATCGCGCCCACGTTTTTTTGCCTGCCCAGGAAGTTGCGCTCGAAAATGCCTAAACCGTATGATGAGCCGCTTCCCGTCGTAAAGACCGGGAAGGGAAACAGCGTCCAGCGATCCTCCAGATGGATAAGCAGATCGACATGCTCTTCCCGGACGCTTTCCTCGATCGAGATATTCGTGAAGGTGCCGAAATTGCGCAGCCGCCTTTCCGCCAGTTCACGCGCCTCCGGCGTCCAGAGAATGCCCTTCTGCAAATTGAGGATCCGGCAGACCGTAGCGATCCGGGTGCGCTTGAGACCTTCAATGGTGATGCGTCCGATGGGAAGACGTTCCCCGGCTGCAAGCTCTCCGGACACTAAGACCGGTAGAAAAACGAAGGCAAGAAGAATCCCCTTGATCCCGTACGCGAGGCGGAACCGCATAACACAGCTACTATGCCGGGATTATCACCGTCTGTCAAATCAAGAGAGAGAAGCATCTCCGTAAATCACGGCTACATTATCATTATTACTATGTCTCCATTTTCTATCCACCGATCGATCGTATTTCTTTTGAGTGGATCGCTGGAACCGGCTTTAATCATTTCACCTCGAGCGGGGTGAGAAAATCCTCCAAATCATCTTATTCCCGCCGAACTTTTCAAGCCGCACCCTCGTATTAAGGGGATGGAGGTATTTAATGAAAAAATCACGGCGCAATATCATATTCTCTTCCTTGCTGAGCCTTGCATTCATCTCTTTCTTTCTTCAAAATCCCGCCTATTCTCAAGACAAGATCAGCGAAATCGATGCTCTTATACAAACCTACAACGACTCCGGAACATTCAACGGAACGGTTTTGGTCGCTGAAAACGGAAAGGTGATCTATAAAAAAGGATTCGGACCGGCAAACAGAGAATGGGACATCCCGAACAAGCCGGACACGAAATTCAGGCTCGGCTCCATCACCAAACAGTTCACATCCATGCTGATCCTCCAGCTGGTCGAACAAGGGAAACTCGATCTTCAGGGAAAATTGTCGGACATACTGCCCTATTACAGAAAGGATACGGGATCCCAGGTGACTATCCATCATCTTCTGACCCATACTTCGGGCATTCCCAGCTACACCGGCATGCCCGACTTCTTCGCCGAGGTCAGCCGCAATCCCTATCCGGTTGAAAAATTCGTCAAAGAGTACTGCAGCGGTGATCTTCAGTTCGAGCCGGGTTCCAAATTTCTCTATAACAACTCAGGCTATTTTCTCCTGGGAGCCGTCATAGAGAACATCACGAGAAAAACCTACGAAGAAATAGTGATGGAAAAAATATTTCTTCCCCTCGGCATGAAAAACTCCGGATACGATCGGCACGAACCGATCATCCCAAATCGGGCCTCAGGGTATTCCATCACCTTCGACGGCTGCGTGAACGCTCCCTATCTGGATATGTCCCTCCCTTACGCAGCCGGTTCACTCTATTCCACCGTCGATGATCTCTATATCTGGGATCAGGCTTTGTACACGGAAAAACTGCTTTCCGCTGAGATGAAAACTCTCATGTTCACGCCCTACATGACGAATTACGGTTATGGTTGGAACATAAGAAAGATCAACCTGCCCACCATGAAGGAGAAACTGACCAGTATCTCACACGGAGGCGGCATCAATGGATTCAGCACATGGATCGAGAGGCTGGTCGACGAAAGACATTTGATCGTGCTGCTCAACAACACGCCGGGAGCAAGCCTGGGCAGGATGAGTCATTCTATCATTCGGATCCTCTACGGCAAACCCTATGATCTGCCCAAAAAGTCCGTCGCCCAGGCAATCTACACGACATGTGTGGAAAAAGGCATGGAATCCGCCGTCAATCGGTACAAAACCCTCAAAAAGGATCATCCGGAAGAATACGATTTTTCAGCGGGGGAATTGAATCGTTTGGGATATTATCTGCTCAGGGAGAAGAAAAGCACCGAGGACGCCATCCGGATCTTCAAGTTGAACATCAAGGCTTATCCCAAGCATGCCAACGCATACGACAGCCTGGCTGAAGCCTATATGATATCCGGCGATAAAGAACTTGCCGTCACGTATTACAAGAAATCACTGGAATTGGATCCGAATAATAAGAACGCGGTCAAAATGTTGAACGAGCTGGTTAAAAAATAGCCCCTTTGCAGCCAGGTTGGTATTATCGGGCCAAGACGCAGTCGACATGGTGAGATTGGCACGCCCGAAGGGTGAAGTATGTCGTAAATATAATTAAAAGTCTTTTGAAAAATTCATTTCGACATACTTCATGGCTCATTCAGGCTACAGGCCGGAGACGACGATGTCCGAGAACACCATACTAGGAAACCGCAAACTCGAGTACGGATACGGATCGTCGGCGACCTCGATCAGCTTGTTCCAGAACGACAGGTGATTGTCCGCAATGTTCATCTCGGATACGGCCTGCACCGGCTTTCCGCCTTCGAACAGCCGGCCGATGATTCCGATGGAGGTATCGCCCGTCGTGGGATTGGAATTTCCGCCGATGAATCCCGTGATGTAAATGCCCCTTCCCAGATCCTTCATGATCTCTTCGACGGATCTTTTTCCGGGAGGCACGATCAGGTTCGTCGGCCCGCCCGTTGTCGGCTCCCTTTCCAGCTTCCGGCTGTAATACCAATCCACGTAATAGTCCTTCAGCACGCCGTTGTCGACCATCACTCTTTTTTTTGCGGCGAAGCCGTCGGCGTCGAACAACCGGCTGCCCAGGCCGCCTTTTACGAACGGATCATCGATGATCGTAAAATGGGGGCTTCCGACCCGCTTTCCCTTTTGGTCGGCCAGGAAGGACTGCTTCTGCTGGACGCTCCGGCCGGTCATGGCTTGAAGAAATCCCCCGAACACCCGTCCGACTCCCTGGTTCTGGATGATGATCGGCAGGGTTTCGGTTTTGATCTTTTTGGCGCCGAGCAAATTCATGGTCCGCCGGGCGCACTCCGCACCGATCTCTTCCGGAGGGGGCAGATCCTTTCTGTTCAATGTCACCGCATAATAGTATCCATTGGGTCTGCGATGGCCCTCATCCTGAACCGTCATTTCGGCCGTCGCCACGTAAAACGTGTCTTCCTCATATCCTTCGAAACCGTTGCTGGTCATCGTGACCGCTTCCGCATGACCGTCGTTCTCTTTAGCCGAAACCGAGATCACCTTTTCGCCGCCTTTCTCCAGCGCGGCGTTTTCTATCGTCTTCACCATGGTGTGCCTTTCTTCAGGAGAAAACTTTTCATATTCTGGATCAAGGGTGCCCAAATTCAGTTCCTTTCGCCCCTTGTAGTATTCAGGATCGGGAAGGGTCCGAAAGGGATCTTCCGCAAGCAGTTTGGTCGCTCCGACCGCATTTCCGATAAAATTCCCAAGGGCCTCTTTCCTCAGGTCTGATGTCGTCTGACTGGAATACCGCCCATTGACGAAAACCTGGATGTAAAGCTGCTTTGTCGTCGCTTCCTTGATGGTTTCCGGCTTGCGCTTGCGATAGCTGACCTCGACATTCCTCTGGCTTCCGATACTCACCTTGCAGTCGTCGGCGCCGGCGGCCTTGGCCGTCTTGATCGCCCAAGCCGTCAATTCCCGCATTTCCTTGTTCATCTCTGCCCTCCTCCTTTATCGCCTTCCACCGACGGTCAGTGATTTCACCAGACATGTCGGTTGCCCGAAACTGCACGGAACTCCTTGTCCGGCTTTGCCGCATGCGCCGCCGCCTCCGGTGAAGAACTCGAGGTTGTTCCCCATCATGGTGATATTGGCCAGCATCTTCGGCCCGTTCCCCATGATGTTGATGTCCTTGATGGGAGACGTGAGTTTGCCGTTCTCGATCAGTCGTCCCTTGGAAACGTAGAAGGCGAAATCGCCCTCACCGATTTTCACCTGACCATTCGCAACGTCCTCGACATAGATCCCGTTTCCGGCTCCCTTAATGACATCTTCCGGCGCTTCCGGGCCTGCTTCCATGTAGGTATTCCGCATCCGCGGCACGACATAGTGCTGATAGCTTTCCCGGCGGCCGTTCCCGGTGGATTCCACCCGATAATATCTGGCGGAAATCTTGTCGTGGAGATAACCTTTCAGAATTCCTTTATCAACCAGGATCGTCTTCTGACCCGGTGTGCCTTCATCATCGAAATGGATCGAACCGGTCAGGTTCGGGACCGTTCCGTCATCGACGATGGTCACGAAGGATTCGGCCACTTTCTTTCCGATCATGGTGGAAAAAGTGGACGTTTTCTTGCGGTTGAAATCGGCTTCCATCCCGTGCCCGATAGCCTCGTGAAGCAGCACTCCGGTCAAACCCGGCCCCAGCACCACCGGCATTTCCCCGGCGGGTGGCTGCACCGCTTCAAACAGGATTAAGGCGCTATCGACGGACTTTTCGGCGACATCATCCAAAGCGGCATCCGTGTAGGCGGCAAAATCCCTGCGGCCGCCGAAATTCCACCCGGCTTGTTCGCGCTTCCCGTCTTTTTCGGCTACGACGAACGCATTGATATAGTTCCGGGGCCGGAGGTCCTCGGCCTTAACCCCGTCCGATGTCACGACCATGATCCTTTTCTGCTGATCGTGGAACTGAGCATTGACTTTCTTGATAAGCGGTGAGCGGGCGAAGCATTTGTCATTGACGGATTGGACGAGGGGAAGCTTGGACTCCAGCGGGGCCGAAACAAGGTTGAAATCCGTGGGATAGTAGCTTTTCGTTTTGAGCCGCGTAAACGTCCCGGCCGGCTTGACGGCGGCGGCATCGGCGATCGTAGCCGCGGTCCCGGCGGCGTTCAACATGGAAGATTCCGTCATCTCCTGTGTGAAACCATAGCCGACCTGATCCCCTTTAACGGTGCGGATGCCGACTCCCAACTCCACGCCGCTGAACGCCCGGTTGACCTTTCCATCCTCCAGCATGATGTAATTGCTGATGGTGTGCTCGAAGTACAGGTCGGCGTAGTCCCCCCCCTTGGCCAGCGCCCTGGCAAGGACCTTCCTGCACAAGCCGTCCGATACGCCGAATTCCTTTTCGAAATATCCCGTCGGCGCCCGGTCGGCAAAACCGAACCAGCCTTTCGGCAAAATAACCGGAGCGGTTATCGTGACGGCGGCTGCCTGCGCCGATGTTTTCATGAAAGACCGCCTGGTGATTTTTTTCATATGATCCTCCTGTGATCATGATTCGCAAATCCCCTTGAAATATATATACGACTATAGCATAAATAAGATTGATTTTTATGGGGATTTTTCAAATACGGGAAAAAAGATATCGTTTTCAAACGGATTAAGAAGGGATGAAAATTCAGGGCACTTCAGGGTACCGGTACTCGGGAGCGCCCTGATAAATGCGTTTTAAGCTTAGAAAATAGCCGACGGATCTTCAGGAAATCGAGGTTTCCGAGGATCCCGCCTGAAATCTCTGAAATCCCGTCTTGGAAACCTCTGCGTCAGCCGATCTCTTCTCATTATGGACGCTCTTTGCTCCCTTCTTTGCTTGAACAATCTTTTCACGGCTTCATTCTGCTCGGGCGTGAACACGCCCATGATCGCATCCCTGTTTTTCATGCTTTCTATCATCATGTTTTGACGGACGGCTGAAACAGCCTCCAACCGGGATTCGATTTTAGCGTAATCTCTTATCTTATCAGGCCGCATTAGTTTTCCAAGCTCCAGCCTTTTCAGCTCCAGGTCGGCCTCCATCTTGATCAAATTTTCCCTGTGTGAATCCATAAGCGCTCGGACTTTCTCCAACTGCTCATCCGTGATCTTCAATTCTTTCTGATTCGTTTCAAGCACTGCCATGAGCCTTATCCGCGGTGTCCTGATGTCCCTCTGCAGGCGACCATCCGGCATCAGCGGTCGGCGCGCTTGAGCAACTGCTCCTACCGGTAAAAGGACCAGGAGCAAACTTATGGCGGCCAAAATATTTTGTTTTTTCATGCTGCCTCCTAATCGGACCATGTTTTCAGGTTTCATTTTTCATAAGATTAGACAACACAACATGTTCATTTATTTGAATTTTTTTAATCCACGTAGAAATTCTTACAAAACGAATCCAGAACTCGCGGCGGAAGCCTCTTTATAGAGAAAGAGGCGTGGATGCCGCGGTTAATGGAATAAATAGCCTGAATGCTTAAAGCAGGTCGGAGATCTGCGTCAACAATCCTCTTTCTGCCTTAAGACCATAAGGCTCTTGTCCTGATACGATTTATTCTTCAGCCCGGTTTCCGTCATCGAGACGGTTGTGATTCATCAGCGCATTGAACACGAAGGCATAGACGCCGTGGTTGGTGTCCCGCCAGAAAGGGTTGAAGGTAAAAAGCACCACATGTCCCTTTCCGAGAGGCACATCCAGGATGGCGGCCTTCCCGCTTATCTCCTTTTCGCTTTTAACGATGCCGCTCAGACAGACTTTGCCTTCTTTCGCATAACGCAGGACCACGTGTTTTTCCATGTCCTCGGGGACGGAAAGCAGCGGACCTCCGTGGCGGCGGAGCACCGCCGGTTCCTTTTCATAGCCGTAGACGATGGGATGCCGCGCGTCCACCACCTCGGTTCTCAGCAGCGATCCCGGATTGTGAAATTTCGATGACGGTGAGAAATAGCTCAATCCTCGGACGAAGCCGAAATCCACGGCCACCCGCACCGAGTTCTGAAGCAGAACCAGCAGCCCTCCCTGTTCGACGAATCGCTTGAGCTCCAGAACGCCCTCAAGACCCATACCCCCAGTGATGTCGGAGCTGGAATCCGGAGTCCCCAGATGCTTGAATTCGTCGCTGCGGACAAAGGCCAGCGGACCCCGATCCTTGGGATCGATGCCGAAAACGATATCCGCCCCGATACGGCCGCGGGAGTTGCTGAATACGATGGCATCGAATCTCTTTCTGAGATCTCCCTGCTGCAGGTGGTCCTTGTTGATCTGAGCAAAAGGGATGTTCAGCTGGTCGAGGGCGAACCGAACCCAGCCGTCATCCTGGGTGGAGGCCCAGGTGTGAAACACGGCGATCCGGGGGACATCCAGCTCATGGGTCGCAACCTCGGGAAGGCGGGCGCCGGCGAGAGCTGTCAGACCCGACTCCGATGCAGCCGCTTTAACGGCTTCATGGATTCCGGCCGGGACATCGGCGGCGGGGATGATCAATGATCCGGCGTCGAAATCCTTGTCGCCGATCCGAAAGGCTGATTCCGCGGACAGAACTTTATAGTCCTTGAGTTGGATCCGAGCCGGAAGCAGGGTGTTGATGCTGCCGTGGTTGATGACGTAGGCCCGGATCTTTTTCGCCGGTACGATCCGCCCCTCGGCCGAGAAAGGTCCCTTGACCGGCTTAAGCGGAACCTCGAAGATCTCTTTATCCTCCACGGCCGCCGTCTCCACCCCCATGTTCAAACCCAGCGTCCAGCCGCAGTCGTCGTAGGCGTTATCGGCGTCGGGAGGGTATTCCTGAATGCCGAGGAGAACCCGCGCCAGGTTGCCGTAGGGCTGGTCGAGCCTGACGACATAGGAACCGGCAGGGAAATCCTTATCTTCGAGTTTGATCCGGGATTCGGCCCGGTGGACCTCGATCTTCTGCCGCAGCAGCACATCGATCAGGAAGGCCGTGTCGACCGGGTCCTTTTGTCCGGAGGGGATAACATAGGCGTAAGGCGGCTCCGATTTGCCTCTGGTGTAGGATTCCATTCCGCGCTTCCAGAAATTCTTCAGGAAAAATTCCTTCTGGGAAGCGACGATGTACTCGGCCATCAAGTTGCCGGTTATCTGATAATTGAGGTTGTTGCGCAGCGACCACATCACTTTCTCGTAGGGGGGGATGGGCCTGAACCACGCTTTCTTGCGGCGGCGCTCATCGACTTCCCTCTCCATGGTCGTGGGAACGCCGTTGCCGAAGGTTTCGTAAAAATGAAAGGTGGAATTATGGTTGGAAGCGACGGAGGCCATGAAATTCGGGCTCCAGGATGTGTTGCCGAAATCGTGGGTGTGAACTCCGGGCATACCGAAAGCGTTCATCTGGGTCACTTCCCACCAGGCGATCAGGTTTCTTTCCAGATCCATGGTCACGGGGAAGTTGGAAGGCCCGTTGGCCGAGGAGAAAAACAGGTAGGGGACCGATTCGTGGTTGTCCTGAAACACGATCGGAAGCCATTCGTAGTAGATCGAAGCTATATGCCGCATCTCCTTCTGGGACATGGTGATCATATCCCGGTTGTTGTCGTGCATATCGTATTTTCCCCAGTACGGAACCCGGGTAAGCTTTTTGTAATCTTTGATGTTTTGGTTGTACTTGTAGTACCAATCGGTGTGTTTGTCATGACCGTCCGGTTCTGCCGAAGGAACGATGAGCACGATCATGTTTTCTCGGATCTTCTTTATGACGGGATTGTCGTCGACCGCCAGTCGGTAAGCCATCTCCATCGAAGCCTCCGCGGCGCCGGATTCACCGGAATGCATGTTGCAGGCGAGAAGGTATACCGGGATGATCCGGGATATGAGCGCGGCCGCCTCCTCCTCGGTTTTAACGATCCGGGGATCGGCGAGACGGGCCATCATTTCCTTGTTGGCCGGAAGTGCTTCCATGTTCGCCGGGCTGGTGACGACCACCATGGCCATCTCCCGACCTTCCATGGTTTCTCCCATGGGTTCGACCCGCACGCAGGGTGATGCCGCGGCGAGCGCCCGCATATAGCGGAGGATATCCTTATAATAGGTCAGGTTATCGGGAGCCCCGGCGATATAACCAAGAACATCTTTGGGCGTGGGAATCCCCTCCGCCTTGGGAAGATATTCGGTTAAAGGACTCAGGAACTCCGGTTTTGTCGTCGCCTCCTTGATCAAACGGGTGTACTCCTCATCGATGGACGAGCGGGTCTCCGTCTGGGCTGCTGCGAATGGAGAAAATGCCGGCATGATGAGAAGAAGAATGACGGTCACGAAAAAAATTGATTTGGCGAAATGCCTGTTTGAAAACATAGATGCCTCCGGCCCTGATTTTTCCATACTGATCTTTTTGTTCATCAGATCGAGAAGGCTCATTAAATCACACTTTATTTCCCCTTTCAAATCAAAAGGA
>CAYSQW010000037.1:0-35723 GCA_964433135.1 uncultured Eubacteriales bacterium | reverse complement strand
TACGCACAGCCTTCAAATATCCGACTGAGACATAGGGCCCTCCCTCATATTAAGGAAAACATCAAGGAGCTCAGAGGTTTTTACCTGCAGAAAATATTAGGGTATTCACGGCGCAGGTTGCGGTAACGACAAGGAAGCGGCTCGTGAGGCGTACCGAGGTACGTCGATCGGACCACGACGAAGTCGACGTGGTGATATTGCTTCGCCTGAAGGGTGGAAAGGGCTGATGATATATAAAGAATTTCTTCCTTTATAGATTTCTTATTATCTCATCAGCCATTTTCATGAATCATTCAATCACTTTTCGTATTCGAGGGATGCCCCCCCCATCTTATCAAACTCCATATACCGATAGATCTCATCCTTATGGGGCTCGATCTTTTCCTCAAACACTTTAAAATATTCCTCGGGAGTCGGCAGCTTCCCGTACAGCGCCGTAACCGCCGCCAATTCCGCGGATCCCAGGAACACTTGTGCACCGTCTCCCATCCGATTGTCGAAATTCCGTGTCGATGTGGATATGATGGTGGCTTGAGGACGCACCCGGGCCTGATTCCCCATGCAAAGCGAACAACCGGGAATCTCCGTCCGGGCTCCAACGCCGGAAAAAATGCTGTAATATCCTTCCCTCTTCAATTGGGCGCGATCCATCTTGGTGGGAGGCGTCAGCCAAACCCGTGTATCGAGGTATCCCGCATCCTTGAAAACCTTTCCGGCCGCGCGAAAATGCCCGATGTTCGTCATGCAGGACCCGATGAATACCTCATCGATTCCCCTACCGGCGACATCCGAAAGCAGTTTGACGTCATCCGGATCGTTCGGGCATGCCAGGATAGGCTCCTTGATATCCGCCAGATCGATTTCGAGCACGGCTTTGTATTCCGCGTTCCCGTCGCGCCGCAGCAGTTCGGGATTATCCAGCCATTTACGGCAGTCATCGATCCTGCGCCGGATCGTGCCCGCATCCTCTATGCCGTCCTCGATCATCTTTTCCATCAGCGCGATATTGCTTTTCAGGTAGCTTATGACTTTTTCAAGGCCCAAAGCGATGGTTCCTCCCGCCGCGGAACGCTCGGCTGTGGCGTCGGTCAATTCATAAGCCTGCTCGACCGTGATGTCCGGCAACCCCTCCATCTCGAGCAGTCTGCCGTTGAATATATTCTTCTTCCCTTCCTTGGCAACAGTCAGCAGTCCCGATTGTACGGCAAAGTAAGGGATGGCGTTCACCGCATCCCGAAGCGTAATGCCCGGCCGAAAATCGCCTTTGAATTTAACCAGTACGGATTCAGGCATATCGAGCGGCATGAATCCCAGAGCCCCCGCGAAAGCGACAAGTCCCGATCCGGCGGGAAAGCTGAGGCCCATGGGGAAACGAGTGTGAGAATCACCTGCGGTCCCCATGGTATCCGGCAGCAGCAGGCGGTTGAGCCAGGAATGGATAACTCCGTCTCCGGGACGCAAGGCCACGCCTTTCCTCTGTGTGACAAATTGAGGGAGGGTATTATGCATGGCGACATCCGCGGGCTTCGGATAAGCGGCGGTATGGCAAAAAGACTGCATGAACAGATCGGATTGAAATTCAAGACAAGCCAGTTCTTTCAACTCGTCTGCGGTCATGGGACCGGTTGTATCCTGAGAACCCACCGTGGTCATATGCGGTTCCACCGCGGAACCCGGAAGTACGCCTTCACATCCACATGCTTTGCCTACGATCTTCTGTGCCAAAGAATATCCCTGCTCTGATTTCGGAGCGGGATTGTCTATCGGAGTAAAAAAATCCGCGTCGGGTATATCCAACACCTTTCGCGCTTTTTCAGTCAGTGAACGTCCGATAATCAGAAAGAGCCTGCCTCCGGCACGGAATTCATCTTTCATGGTGGCGGGACTGAGCGAAAAATTCGAAAGCACGTCTCCTTTTTCGTTGAGCACGTTGCCTTTTCGGGTATCGAGCGTTATCATCTGCCCGGTTTTCAGCGCGGACACGTCACACATGATGGGAAGCCCGCCGGAGTCTTCAACCGTATTGAAGAATATGGGGGCGATCAAGCTCCCCAGCACAACGCCTTCGCGTCGTTTGTTCGGCACGCAGGGGATATCCATTCCGATATGCCACATCAATGAATTCGTTGCGGATTTCCGAGAAGATCCGGTTCCCACGACATCTCCCACAAAGACCACCTGATGTCCCTGCCGCCGGAATTCCAGGATGGTTTCAATGCCCTCCGGAAAAGCCGTTTCTCCCATCGAGAGAGCGTGCAAAGGGATATCCGGCCGGCTCCATGCATGTTTGGCGGGAGAAAAATCATCGGTATTGATTTCACCGTCGACCTTATAGACTTTGAGCAGCATTTCCCCGGGCAGTTCGGGTCTCTTTAAAAACCATTCACCTTCCGCCCAGGACGTCAGCACTTCCCGTGCATAGACGTTTTTATCGGACATCTCCACGATTCGGTCGAAAGCGTTATATACCAAGATGGTATCCTTCAAAGCGGCGGCGGCGTGGGGAGCCAACCCCTCGTTTTCCAACAAGTCCATCAAAGGAGCCACATTATATCCTCCCAGCATCGTACCCAACAGCTTTACGGCTTCTTCGGGAGGAAGGACGGGCGACGTGGTTTTCCCATTAGCGACATTGACCAGCCATGCGGCTTTAACCTCAGCGGCTGGATCGACGCCCGGCGCCACGCGTTCCTTCAGCAAGTGAAGAAGTTCCGTTTCTTTTGCCTTAGGAGGATTTTCAAGAAGGCTGCAAACCTTCTCAGTCTGCTGCGGAGTTAACGGCAGCGCGGGGATCCCCGACCTCTGACGTTCATCCTGATGTTTAAAATAATCGTCTAACATGGTCTTTTCTCCCAATCCATCGATGTATATATCAAGCATGAAACAAGCTTTGACGCAATATGATATAATACCCCCTTAAAAAGTTCAATCCGCTCTTGACGGAAAACCATTCTTTATACACTTTTCTGAATGCATGACTCGTTTCCGTTCCGAGTTCTTTTCCCTGGTTTCGTGTGTTTTTTTCAACGCATCTTTTCGCCAAGCACCGCTGCTTCGATCTCAGCGTGCCGGACAATGCATTTTTTGGGGAAAATTATCATTGGTCCGGTTGATTTTGCGATTAAAAAATTATACTATGCCTTTTACAATTCATTTACATCCGATGGAGAAATTTATTGTAGGGCGTCCGTATCAGCAAAAACCGGCCGCCCAATTTGACAGGAGGAATAAATGAGAAAGAAAGTTTCAGTCATTGGTGCGGGGCATGTCGGCGAAATCGCCGCATTCAAAATCGCCGAACAGGAACTCGCAGACGTCATTCTGCTGGACATCGTCGAAGACATGCCCATCGGAAAAGGTCTCGACATGAACGAGGGCGGCCCGGTCGGTAAATACGACTGCAAGATCAAAGGTTCCAATTCCTATGCCGATACCGCTGATTCGGACATCGTCGTCATCACGGCCGGAATTCCCCGTAAACCCGGGATGAGCAGGGACGAATTGGTTGGAACCAATTTCAGAATCGTCAAGGAAGTCACCGAAAACGTCGTGAAATATTCCCCGAACGCGATCCTGATCATCGTTTCCAATCCCCTCGATTCCATGGTTTACACCGCTTTTAAAGTCAGTGGTTTCCCCAAAAACCGCGTGGTTGGCATGGCCGGCATTCTGGACACAACCCGCTACAGAAGCTTCCTGGCAGAAGCCGCCAATGTTTCCGTCGAAAGCATCCAGGCTCTGGTTTTGGGCGGACACGGAGACACCATGGTTCCTTTTGTCCGTTACACCACGATTTCGGGCATACCGGTCACCAATTTCCTCGACGATGATACCATTGACGCCATCGTGCAGAGAACCCGAAAGGGCGGCGGCGAAATCGTCAAATATCTGAAAACCGGCAGCGCGTACTACTCCCCCGCATTAGCGGTTACGGAGATGGTTGAATCCATTCTCAAAGACAAGAGAAAGATTCTTCCTTGTGCGGCTTATCTGGAAGGCGAATACGGCGTCAACGGAATCTACTTCGGAGCCCCTGTCAAATTGGGCGCCAACGGTGTTGAAGAAGTCATCAAATTCGAAATGAACGAAGAAGAGCAGGAAAAGATCAAACAGTCAGAAGCCGCTGTTCGCAGCGTTATCGACACCCTGGACCTGTAAATCGCCATGGCAGACCATCACATCACGACACCGGTAAATGACGAAACCATCGAGAAACTGCGGGCCGGAGACCGTGTCTTCATCACGGGGACCCTCTATACCGGTCGCGATTCTGCCCATAAAAAATTAATCGAGCTCGTCAACGAGGGAAAGGATTTACCCATAGACGTTAAGGGCCAACTAATCTATTATGTTGGCCCTACGCCCGCCCGTCCCGGCAAACCCATCGGGTCGGCGGGTCCCACCACCAGTTACCGCATGGACTCATTCGCTCCAACACTGTACAAATTAGGCCTCAAGGGCACTATCGGCAAGGGATCTCGCAGCGATGAAGTCAGGGAATCATTAAAGACCTACAAAGGCGTTTATCTCGCGGCCGTCGGAGGGGCGGGCGCTCTTATATCAAAAAGCATTGAAGGGGCGGAAGTGATCGCCTATCCGGAATTGGGACCGGAAGCCATTCGCCGCATCAATGTAAATGAATTCCCCTGCATCGTCATCAACGACATGCATGGCGGAGACCTGTACGAAGAGGGAAAAAAAGAGTATAAAAAATAGGGTATTCCACACGCAGAGATAGAAGTCGGAACCGAAAAAGATAGGGCGGTTCATCGATTTCTCAAACATCCTGAGTATTGGATAGATTGAATCGTCTTATCAGGCGGATTTCTTTTTCTTAAAAGGATTTCGCCTGGGACGTCTGTTCTTTCTATTCCTGCGGGGATAAATCCGACAAAGGAACGGCAATATGAAAATTCATGAGTTTCAAGCCAAGCAAATTCTCAGAAAATTCGGGGTTAAAACGCCGAAGGGGGAAGTCGCGGAAACTCCGGCCAAAGCCCGTGAAATTGCGGAGCGGATTGGACCTAAAGTCGTCGTCAAGGCTCAAATCCATGCCGGCGGCCGGGGAAAAGGAGGCGGTGTCAAGCTTGCCCAGACGCCGGAAGAAGCCGAAACACTCGCATCACGGATCATTGGGATGAACCTTGTCACGCATCAGACCGGACCGGAAGGCAAACGCGTAAAACGAGTATTGGTTGAAGAAGCACTCGACATCGATCGCGAGCTTTATGTCGGCATCGTAATCGATCGCTCCCGTGAAGAGCCTGTGTTCATGGCGTCATCCGAAGGGGGCGTCGAAATCGAAAAAGTCGCGGCGGAAACCCCTGAACTTATTTTTAAACAATATATCAATCCCGCCGTCGGATTTCAATCTTTTCAAGCCCGCCAGCTTGCCTTTAAACTGGGGCTCGAAGGGACCACCTTCAAGCAGGCCGTCAAATTCTTCAGCGCTCTCTATAAAGCTTTCCAAAGCTCCGACGCTTCCCTGGCTGAAATAAATCCTCTTCTTATCACCAAACAAGGCGATGTTCTGGCCTTGGATGCAAAAATGAATTTTGATGACAATGCACTCCCCCGCCATCCCGATATCCAAGAAATGCGTGATCTGGATGAGGAGGACCCGCTGGAAGTCGAAGCATCCGAATTCAACCTCAACTACATCAAACTTGACGGAGATGTCGGATGTATGGTCAACGGCGCCGGCCTGGCCATGGCGACCATGGATATCATCAAATACTCCGGCGGAACACCAGCT
This sequence comes from uncultured Eubacteriales bacterium, assembly GCA_964433135.1. GTDB lineage: Bacteria > Acidobacteriota > Aminicenantia > Aminicenantales > Aminicenantaceae > CAYSQW01. The sequence continues at coordinate 29,968 of CAYSQW010000037.1, read as the reverse complement.
AATTTTCTGGATGTCGGCGGTGGTGTTTCGGAGGAAGCCGTGAAGAATGCATTCCGCATTTTGGTTTCCGACGCCGACGTCAAAGCCGCGTTGGTTAATATCTTCGGCGGGATCGTTCGCTGCGACATGGTCGCCAGCGGGATCGTCAAAGCCGCCAAAGAGCTGGATTTGAAGATCCCGATCGTGGTTCGACTGGAAGGAACCAATGTCGATCTGGGAAAACAGATCCTTGAAGAATCCGGGCTGGAGTTCTACCCCGCCGCCGGTATGGCGGAAGCGGCTGAGAAAGTTGTTCCCCTTACAAAATTATAAGGAGATGAGATCATGAGTATTCTTATAGATGGAAAAACCAGAGTCGTCGTTCAGGGGATCACGGGATCGGAAGGAACCTTCCACACCGGTAAGATGCAGGAATACGGATCCAATGTCGTCGCGGGCGTTACTCCCGGCAAAGGAGGCCAGTCTCACCTCAACATCCCGGTTTTCAACACCGTAGAAGAAGCTGTCCGCATGGAAGGCGCTAATGCCGCGGCCGTTTTCGTTCCGCCTTTTTTCGCCGCCGATGCGATCATGGAAGCAGCCGAAGCCGGAGTGGAACTTGTCGTCTGCATCACAGAGGGACTTCCCACGTTCGATATGATCAAAGTGAAACAGTTTCTCTCTTCCAAATCATGCCGCCTTATCGGCCCCAATACGCCGGGCGTTATTTCTCCAGGGAAATGCAAGATAGGTATCATGCCCGGTCATATCCACACTCCCGGTTCGATCGGAATCATTTCCCGTTCCGGAACCCTCACTTATGAAGCCGTTCAACAGGTTTCTCTTCAGGGCTACGGACAATCGACCGCGATCGGTATCGGAGGAGATCCCATCGTCGGCCTCAAATACATCGACCTGCTTAAACTTTTCAAAGCGGATCCGGATACCGATGCCGTCGTGCTGATCGGAGAAATCGGGGGCAGCGCCGAAGAAGAGGCCGCCGAATTCATCAAAACCGAATTCCCCAAGCCGGTGGTGGCATTTATTGCCGGTCAGACGGCTCCTCCCGGCCGGCGCATGGGCCATGCCGGAGCTATCATAGCCGGAGGCAAAGGGACCGCCAAGGAGAAGATGGCCGCGTTGGAACATGCCGGAGTATTGGTTGCCAAGAGCCCCTCTGAAATGGGAATCAAGATCAAGGAGGCTCTTTCCTGAAGAACGGAACGTTACGGTAGAATCTCAGTAAAAAAGGCCCGGCAAAATCACCGGGCCTTTTTTTTATCCATATTTTCCGCGTAAACACTCTTCTGTGAATCTTTCCCACCGGTTTTCCCGTTGCAACTCCTGCTTTTACGGCATTAAATATCCCATCTAAGCGACGATCTCATACCGCCGTTCCTCCCGACCCGACCACCGCCGACCCGCCCACCCCAGTATTCATGTATATTAACCCACCCCTCCCTCGTATTCAGGTTAAAACAAAGCGATGAACAGTCGTCTTTCAGCACCAGCCCAGGATAAGGCGGGCCAACCCGCCCACCCTGACATTAGGGTAAAAACCGTGCGCATCGCCTTCAAATATCTGGCGGAGACATAGGATCCACCCTCATATTAAGGTATTTCCAGGGCCAACCCACCCCTCCCTCGTATTCAGGTTAAAAACAAAGCGATGAAAAGACGTCTTTAAGCACCAAATCCAGGATAAGGCGGTGTGAGATGAGGAGTGCCATACGCGATTTAGCCTGAATATCGGATTAGACGAGGGAAGCTGCGGAAGCAGCCGCTGAGTATGTCTGACCCACGAACGGGGGGAGTTACGGAAGCGCCGAGAAATATCCGATATTCATGGCGTTTAAAATCGCGTCTAAACGACGATCTCACACCGCCGCTCCTTCCGTCCCACCCTGCTATTAAGGAAAAGGCACCACCAAAGGGCTTGGCAAGCAGGCTGGATTAGCCACGGGCCAAGATTGCCGTGGCGACAAGGATGTGATTCGTGAGGCGTACCGAGGTACGTCGATCGGATCACGACGACGTTGACGTGGTGAGGTTGGCTCGCCCGAAGGGTATAAAGGGCTGATGATAAATATGATTTTATTCCAATCGAGATTTTCTTTCTAATTCATCAGCCATTTCCATGGCTAATTCAGCCAACTGGATTCTCCACGAGTCGAGGTTATGGTAGCGATGAGGAAGCAGCTCGTGAGGCGTAGCTCTCTACGTCGATCGGGCCGCAACGAAGTCGATGCCGTGAGATCGGCTCGCCTTTGGTAAAGAATGTCGATTAATTTGAATTTTTTTTGTAAATCCGTATCGACATTCTTTATGGAGGATCCAGATATCAGGCGTCTTCTTCGGTCGCCCGTATCCTCCCCTCTTTAATCGAATCATCGATGATATTCTTGTGCAGATGCGCGGGAACTTCCTCCATGTGGGAATTCTCCATGAGATAGGAACCGCGGCCGCCCGTAATCGATGTCAGAGTCGGCTCGAAATCAAGCATTTCCGACATCGGGACCATAGCTTTGATGATGCGCATGTTTCCTTTTTGTTCCATTCCCTGCACTTTTCCACGTCGCCCGTTCAGATTACCCATGATATCTCCCATGTGGGCTTCGGGCGTATAGATCTCAACGCTCATGATGGGTTCCAGGATGGTCGGTTTGGCGGCTTTTACGGCCTTCTTGAACGCCATGGAAGCCGCGACCTTGAAGGCGATATCGGATGAATCCACGTCATGATAGGAGCCATCGTAGAGGATGACTTTAAAATCGACTGTCGGATATCCCGCGAGCACGCCGCGTTTTCTCGCTTCCTGTATTCCCTTCTCGATCGAAGGGATGTAATTTCGCGGTATGGCGCCCCCGAAAATCTTGTCTTCGAATTCGAAGTCCTTACCGCGCGAAAGAGGCTCCATTTTTATCTTAACGTCGCCGTATTGTCCTCTGCCGCCGGTCTGCTTCTTATATTTACCCTGGACATCCGCTTTTCCCTTGATGGTTTCCTTATAGGATATTTTCGGAGGTTTTAGATCGACATCCACGTTGAATCGTTTTTTCAGCCGGTCGGTAATGATCTCGACGTGCAACTGCCCATTTCCCGATATGATCAGTTCGCTGGTCTCGGGATCCCGTTCGATGCGCGCAGTCGGGTCTTCTTCAGTGATTCGGTGTACGGCCTGCGAGATGCGATCTTCATCCGCTCGTGTTTTCGGCTCTATGGCGAATGAGATGGAGGGTTCCGGAAAGCGGATGCTCGGGAAAAGGATGTTTTCCCCTTTGATCGTCAGCGTATCTCCCGTGGAGGTGTTCTTGAGCTTTGCGGTGGCGACCAGATCTCCGGCTTTGGCCTGACCGGCGGCCACCTGTTCTTTTCCCTGCAGATAGAACAATCCGCTCAGCTTTTCGTTTCCCTCCTTGGACTGGTTGTATACGGCGGAATCAGGATTGATCTTACCTGAAAATATTCTCATTAAAGAGATCCGCCCGGTGTAAGGATCGGATATGGTTTTGAAGACAAACGCCGAAAATTTACCGTCGACGGAAGGGATCACCGTTCCTTCTTCGCCCGCGATCTCGCCTCTTTCTTCGGGAGAAGGCAGAAAATTCAATATTCCATCCAAAATTGGCTGCATTCCTATATTCAAAGCCGCGGATGATACGAAAACGGGATAAAGCTGCTGAGCGAGGATGCTTTTCTTCAATCCGCTTAACAGTTCTTCATGTGACAGCGCGCCGTTTTCGAAATACTTTTCCATCAGTGATTCGTCGTTTTCCGCCACCATCTCCGTAAGCTCTTCCAATTTGGTTTTTGCGGTCTCTTTCAGATCATCCGGTATGTCGGTTTCCTTAAATTTCCCGCTCTCATCGCGCTCGAACAGGTAGGCTTTCTGAGCCAACAGATCGACGACACCGGAAAAGTCTTTTTCCTTCCCGATCGGAATCTGCACCGGAACGGCTTGACGACCGAAGAACTGCTGTATGGATTCGATGGTTCTTTCATAATCCGAATTTTCGCGATCCAGTTTGTTAACCACCAAAAAACGCGGCAGCGACATCTCGTCCAACATGCTCCAAACCTTCTCGGTTCCGACTTCCACCCCGGCCACAGCGCAAACGACGACGGCGGCGCCGTCGACCGCCCTCAGACTGGCCCGAGTATCCCAAAGAAAGTTCGTATATCCGGGACAATCTATCAGGTTTATTTTATGGTCATTCCATTCAATCAGGCACATTGCGGAATTGATGGAAATCTTTCGATCGATTTCGTCCTGATCGTAATCGGTCACCGTGTTTCCCGCGTCCACCTTTGTGAGTCTCGTCGTGGCTCCCGCATCGAACAAAAACGCCGAAGTCATCGTCGTCTTGCCCGAAGACCCATGTCCGATAAGGGCGATGTTCCTGATTTTGTCTAGGGCGTAATCTTTCATCTTCAAGCCTCCATCAATTGTCGATTATTTATTCATCTTCAGGTCATTCCGGATACATCCTCCTGACGCGGTAAAACCATCCGAAGACGACAAAAAATACAACCGGTATCATACAACAAATATTCATGCATACTCAAGAATAAAAAGGTTTTTGAGGATGATTTCATCAGAACGGATGGGCCTCCGTCCGAAGCGGTTTCATGATTTCGCACGGTTGTCCGGTTCCCGGAGACGGCTCAGATATTCTTCGAGATCGGGAGGCATGGGAGCCGTGAATACGCACCGCTCACCGCTTGTCGGGTGAGTCAGTTCAAGCGTGTTGGCATGGAGAAAAAGCCGCGGACAGGGAACATCTGTTTTTATACGTCCGTAACGCGCGTCTCCGATCAGCGGACGTCCGGAAGCAGCCAGATGAACCCTGATCTGGTGCGTCCTCCCCGTCAGCGGACGGACGGTGAGCAGGCTGAATCCCGGCAGTTCCTCCTTCACCTCCCATTGGGTGACGGCCTTTTTCGGGCGGCGTGTCTTGATGGACATTTTGTCCCCATGCTTGGAATGGCGTCCAATGCTCCAATCGATAACGCCCTCCTTTCGCGGCATACGCCCCTCAACCAGCGCCAGATAGCTTTTTGAAATCTCCCGGGAACGAAACTGCCGCTGAAGCTCCTCGTAAGCGGGCAGATTGAGCGCAACGACCAAAACACCCGAGGTTTCCTTGTCCAAGCGGTGAACGATCCCCGGCCTTTCGTCCGGCCCCACGCCTGCGAGATCCGGATATTCATGCAGCAGCGCATGCACCAGCGTGTGTTTGCGGTTCCCCGCCCCCGGGTGCACCACCATCCCCGATTCTTTATTCAGCACGGCGATGTCATTGTCGCGGTATATCCATACCAACGCGATGGGCTCGGGAACGATCTGATCTCCTTCCTCATCCGCCCATACGATCTCGATGATCTCATCCCCACGCAGCCTCGAGCCCGATTTGGCAGACGAACCGTCCACCCTCACCTTTCCTTCTTTGATCAGTCGATGCAAACGTGAACGGCTGAGTTCGGGGATTTTAGTTGCCAGGAAGACGTCAAGACGAGGGGATTCATCTGTGAAGTCCCTAACCCGCAGTATTCTTTTAGGCACGTTTCCTTTTTTTTAAGAGGATGAACAGCACAATCCCTCCGATCAAACCGAAAATACAAAACACCTGGGAATAAGACAGGCTGGAAGGATTTTGGAAGAGATAAGCTTTATCGGGATGAAAGCGAAAGAATTCGATGACAAATCGATATACGGAATAATTGATGATATAGAAGGAAAAAACCTGTCCGTCGAACTTCTTCTTTTTCAAGATATAGAATAGGATTCCGAAATTGATAAAGTTCAAAACGGCCTCATAAAGCTGGGTGGGATGCAGCGGCGTATTGAGCGGTATCCCCGTGAGACTGTGGGCGTATTCACTATGAAATGTAACGCCCCAAGGAACCGCACATTCATGCCCGTAGCAGCACCCGGCGCTGAAACAGCCGACCCGTCCGAACGCATGCCCGAGAGCCAGCGCGGGAGCGAATACGTCCGCGGCTTTCCAGGTCGGTATGCGGTGCTTATAGAGATACCACATGGCGAATATAAAACCGAAAGCCAGACCTCCCTGAAAAACACCACCGGAACGCGCCAAGCTCAACAGTTCGGAAGGATTTTTGAAATAATAAGACAGATCGCCTACCAGCAGGACCGCTTTGGCTCCGATGAGAGCGATGATGATGGTATAGAAAGCCATGTCGATCAGGCGGGAAGCCTCCATCCCCTGCTTTTTAGCCTGAATAAAAATAAACCACAGCCCCAGGCCGACGCCCAGAGCCATCATGAATCCATACGTATGGATAGTGACGGGACCGATTTTTACGAGGATGGGGAACATGCTGCTCCTTTCTTAAAAAAGAAAATATAAATCAGGACCAATGCGCCGATGGTGATACAGGAATCCGCTACGTTAAAAAACGGCCAGTGCATCTGCTTGATGTGAAAATCCAAAAAATCGACAACGTAGCCGCGCATGATACGGTCAATTTGATTTCCGAAGGCTCCGGCAAGAATCAAAGCCAAAGAAAATTTCATCATTTTTTCCGAGGACGGGGCTTTGAGAAAATAATACAAAACGATGCTCAAAGCAATCAGAGAAGCCGCGGTCAGCAATACAAAGACCAATTTGTTCTGCGATTGTGAAAAAAAACCGAATATCGCTCCGCGGTTGCGCACGTAACTCAAATTGAAAAAACCGGGGATCACGGCCCGGCTGCTGTGAAGGGCCATGGTTCCATGAATCAACGACTTGGAAAGCTGATCCAAGCCTACCAGCAAAGCGATCAGTCCAAGATAAGGTAGGTTGCGCTTCATCCTTCCAGCTCCTTCACCACATCTTCACATCTTCGGCAAAACGTCGGATGTCCGTCACTCTCCCCCACATAAGGAGAATAATTCCAGCATCGCTCGCATTTCTTTCCTCTCGCTTTCATCACTTCAATCTCGATACCATCGCCTTCGCCGTTATCAAGATTCACTTCGGATACGATGAACAACGCCGGCAGCTGATCTTCTATCCCATGGAAAAGATCTCTCATGGCTTTCGGAACTTTCAGCGTCACTCCGGCTTCAAGCGAGTTTCCGATCATTTTCTCTTCTCGTGCCGTTTCCAATTCCTTGAGGACCTGTTCTCTTACCGGAACAAGGTTTTCCCATTCCCGGAATGCGTCGGGCTCCATCCAAACGTTTGAAAAACCGGAAAAAGAGTCGAGATGGATAGAAGCTTCCTTTCCCGCAAATTCGGGCATCGCATCCCAAGCCTCCTCCGTTGTAAAAGGTAAAATAGGCGCCATCAGCGTGAGGGTCGTCTTCAGCAGGGAAAACAGCGCTGTCTGAGCTGATTTTCTGAGCTCGGAATCCGCGCCCGAACAATACAGTCGGTCCTTCAACACATCCAAGTAGAAAGAACTCAAGTCGATCGTGAAAAAATTGTACAGTGCATGAAATACCGTATGGAACTCGTACTGCCGGTAGGCGTCAAGTATCTTTTTACCCATCCGCTCGCACCTCTCGAGGATCCAACGATCGAAGTTCTGCATGGACTCTTTGTCCATGGTCTCCGTATCCGGTTTGAAGTCATAGAGGTTTCCGAGCACAAAACGCCATGTATTCCGGATTTTCCGGTACGCTTCGATCAACCGCTGAAGCGTCTCCTTTCCGAACCGAACATCTTCTTTGAAATTGAGCATCGCCACCCACAAACGAAGGATCTCCGCCCCGTTGCGGTCGATGATCTCGCTCGGTTCGATGAAATTGCCCAAGGATTTCGACATCTTGCGTCCCTTTTCGTCAAGAACGAAGCCGTGAGTGATGCATGTTTTGTAAGGCGAGGACCCTTCCGCGGCGATGCCCACCAGCAAGGAGCTGTTGAACCAGCCACGGTATTGATCATGCCCTTCGATGTAAACATCCGCCGGCCATGAATGGTCCTGCCGACGCTTGAGCACATTATGTGACGCGCCGGATTCGAACCAGACATCCAGGATATTATTCTCCTTGTTGAATGCACCGCCCCCGCATTCAGGACACACCGAGTTTTCGGGCAGGAGCTCGGAAGCGTCTTTGATGAACCAGGCATTCGCCCCTTCTTTTTCAAATATATCTGCTACTTTCAGGGTGATCTCTTCGTTGGCGAGGATCTGTCCACAGTTTTTACAGATGAATGCCGGTATCGGCACTCCCCAGGATCTCTGTCTGGAAATACACCAGTCCGGCCGGGCTTCCACCATGTTGGCGATACGTTCTTCTCCCCACTGCGGGATCCAATCGACCTCATGCAGCGCTTTACCGGCTTTGGAACGAAGATTGTTTTTATCCATGTCGATAAACCATTGTGACGTCGCCCTGAAAATGACGGGCTTCTTGCACCGCCAGCAGTGAGGATAGGAGTGGACGATATCCGCCGCGTACAGCATCGTTCCCGCGCTCAACATATCCTCGGTGATGGCTCGGTTGGCGTCAAAAACGTTCATGCCCGCGTATTTTTTAATCGTGGGGATGAAATTTCCCCGACTGTCGACGGGGTTGTATACATCGAGCCCGTATTTCATTCCGGTCAGAAAATCCTCCTGCCCGTGCCCGGGAGCCGTATGGACACACCCCGTGCCCTGATCGAGTGTGACGTAATCCGCCAGCACGAACAGAGATTCGCGATCGATAAAAGGATGACGCGCCTTGTAACCCTCCATTTCCTTTCCGCTGAACACAACCAATTCCCGGGTTTCATGAAAACTCAGCTCTTCCGTCAGCACCGGCCACAGACGTTTTGCGGCTATATAAACTTCATCCCCGACCTCGACCGCCGCGTATTCATATTCCGGATGGAATGCGATCGCCAGGTTCGCTGGGAGCGTCCAGGGAGTCGTCGTCCAGATCAACACAGACACTCTTTTCCCTTTGAGAGCAGGGAATTTTTCCGAGATGTCGGAGACCATCGGAAATTTCACGTAGATCGAAGGGGATTTATGATCGTGATACTCGATTTCCGCCTCGGCCAGGGCGGTTTGGCACTGACAGCACCAATGCACGGGTTTTTTCCCTTTGTACACATTCCCCCCGGCAAAGAAAGCGGCCAGATGGCGCAGGATTTCAGCTTCATATTCAGGCCGCATGGTCAGGTAGGGATCGTTCCACTCCCCGATCACGCCCAGTCGCTTGAATTGATTCCGCTGGATATCTACGAATTTCAGCGCATATTTCTTGCATTCCTCTCTAAAACCTATGATCGACATATCTTTCTTTGCGGCCCCCAATTGTTGATCCACTTTGATTTCGATGGGAAGGCCGTGGCAGTCCCAACCAGGCACATAGGGAGCACGGCATCCCATCATGTTTTGGGTTTTTATAATGAAATCCTTCAGGACCTTATTCATTGCCGTCCCAAGATGGATATTTCCATTCGCATACGGCGGTCCGTCATGAAGAATAAAAGCCGGAGCGTCTTTTCTCTTTTCCTGTATTCCGCCGTAAAGATTCATATCTTCCCATTTTTTAATGATTTCCGGCTCTTTTTGCGCCAGTTTCGCTTTCATGGAAAACGATGTTTGCGGAAGATTCAGCGTCTCTTTGATCTTTCTGCCGTCAGCCATGGTATACTCCTAGGTGTGCTTTTATTTCGTTATTATAGAATAAGATATTTTATTTCTCTACCTGAAAAAGTCAACCGGACACCGCGGGATCCGCGGCTCAATTCTTCATGTAATGAGCGCCTCGGCTCACGGGATTGTTCAAGGCGGCGTTCGTGATCATCAGCGCAACTTGAATCCCGTGCTTCAGTCCCACGACCTGAGGATCCATCCGGGCCTGTTTATAAAACTTTTCGATCCTGTGCTTCAGATAATTCAAGTCCGCACGTGCCCTCATCAACCTCTTTGGGGTCCTGATGATCCCGGCATAGTTCCACAGGGTTGAACGTATGGTGAGCCAATCCTGGTTGATCAGCGCCGGATCGATCTCCTCCTCGACCTCTGGGTAATACCACTGCCTTATATTGGCGGGATCATAATTATTTACTGCGTCATTGCGGGATACGATATCGCGGGCCGCCCGGGTACCCCACACCAATCCTTCCAGCAGCGATGTGGAGGCCAGCCGGTTGGCTCCGTGAACTCCGGTGCAGGAGACCTCTCCAACGGCATATAAGCCTTTCAGCGAACTACTTCCGTTCAGATCGATCAGGACTCCTCCGCAGCAGTAGTGCGCCGCGGGCACCACCGGGATCGGCTCCCGCGTGATATCTATTCCGTAATTCAGGCAGGTTCGGTGGATGTTGGGAAATCGTTTCTTGATGTCGATCGTGGCGTGGGAAGCGAGGTCCAGCATCACGTAATTCGAGTTGCTGTTGATCATCTCCGCATAGATCGCACGGGTCACTTCATCTCTCGGCGCAAGTTCTTTCTTTTTATTATAATCCCTCATGAATTTCCGACCGTCCTTCGTGATGAGGACCGCTCCCTCACCCCGTACCGCTTCGGAGATGAGGAACGCTTCGGCATCCCGGTGGAAAAGGATCGTGGGGTGAAACTGGATATACTCCATGTTCACAGTTCGGGCCCCCGCGCGATACGCCATGGCATACCCGTCCCCTATGGCGCCGGCTGGATTCGACGTGAAGAGAAATACGGCGCCGCATCCCCCGGTTGCGAGCACCGTTGATTGCGCACGCACGATCTTCACTTTCCCGCTTTGGTTGTCCAGCACATAAGCACCGATACATCGGGGTTCCCGATAAAATGAAGTCGGATTATTGGAATGGTGAGGGATCGTCAGCAAATCAACCGCCGTATAATCCGTCATTATGGTGACGTTTTCATTTCTCTTTAACGCGGCAATAAAACCTTCCTGTATGGTTTTTCCGGTCGTATCCTTTACGTGAAGAATGCGCCGACGCGAATGCGCCGCTTCCTGCGCGTAGTCCAACTCATCGGATGAACTTCGGGCGAATGGTATCTTCAGTTCCTTTATGAGAATCTTATCGACCAGCTCCTTGCCTTCACGTGCCAGGAGAGCCACAGCTTCCGGATTATTGATATCGTCTCCGCTCTCCAGAATATCTTCTTGGAGGATCTCAGGCCGATCGTCCAGCCCCAGGGAAACGATGCCTCCCTGCGCATAATAGGTATTGGATTCCTCGGGATCGACATGTTTGGTGACGATAAGAACCCGCATTCCGCTTTTTGCGGCTTCCAGAGCGGCACTGGCCCCGCTGATGCCGCATCCGATCACCAGTACATCGGTTTCTATATGTTGTTCCGTCATCAACCCTCCTCTTTCCGAAACAGCATGCTGATATCCAGGGATTTGAAGGAATGCGTCAGACCGCCGACTGAGATGTAATCGACTCCCAGGAGCGCAAGTTCGGCGGCTTTATCAAGATCCACGTTGCCTGACACCTCCAGCGGAATTCGCCCGCCGACATATCTTACAGCTTCCCTCACAGCATCCGGAGACATATTATCCAGCATGATGATGTCCGCTCCGCTTTCCAGAGCTTCCCTAACTTCCTCCAGATTTTTCGTTTCGACTTCCACCTTTATTTCGGATCCTACTTTGGCGTGTGCGGCTTGAACGGCACATCGTATACTGCCCACCAGCTCCAGGTGATTGTCTTTTATCAAAACCATATCCGAAAGGCTGAAACGGTGATTGGTTCCCCCTCCCTGTTTGACCGCATACTTTTCCAGGATTCGTAGATTGGGCGTGGTTTTCCGGGTGTCGAGAACCTTGGTGGATGTTCCTTCCAAAACCTTGACGAAACGGTTGGTGTAGGTGGCGATTCCCGACATTCTCTGCATGAAATTCAACGCTGTGCGTTCCGCCTTGAGTAAAGAAATGGATGATCCGCGTACTTCGGCTATAAGATTTCCCCGATTTAACCGGCTGCCGTCGGCAGCGGCTTTCTTCATCACAATGTCCGGGTCCACTTTATGAAAAACATGTTCCGCGACATCGATCCCAGCTAATATCCCGTCCTCTTTAGCGATAATAACCGCATGCGATGTCGAATCCGCCGGGATCATGCTTTCCGAAGTTATATCGCCCTCCGGCATATCCTCTTGAAGAGCGGCCGTCACAATGGCGTCTATTTCTTGATTTATCATGATGTTCGATTATAGGTCTTTCCCCTTCGGCAGTCAAACAATCAAAGCCTTGGAATTGACATTTTAACGGAGGAAAACATATGATATCACCGTGAAAAGAAAGGTCGTCTCCACGTCCCTGTCCATAATCCTATCCGCCGGTTTACTGGCCATCCTGTTCTCCCGGATCCGTATAGAGGATCTGGTCCGTTTGTTCTCACGAATCCATATCCCCTCACTATTAGCCTATTTTGGCGCTGCGCTTACGGCATCCGTTCTTCGCGCCTGGCGCTACCGCTGCCTTCTTCCTCCAAACACCATCAGCCATAGAGATATTCTGCTGGTCACCTTCATTCGCAATCTTTTCGTCGACCTTTTCCCGGCACGCATCGGATCCCTTTCCTACATTTACGTACTCAACCGCCGCTTGAATTTTTCATTCGAAACCGCGGCTTCCACCTTTGTCGTAGGTTTTATCTTTGATTTTATAACCCTTGGCCCCTTCGTTATCTTATCCGTTTTGCTCGTCGGCCTGCGTGCCACTCAACTTTCAGGGCCCGTGCTTCTGTTTTCCGCCGCTTTTTTCCTGCTGTTGACCGCTTTGATTCTCTGGAAGGTCATCCCCCTCGCGCGGGTATTTCTGATGATTATCGGGAATATGATCTCTCGTTTTCATCTTCAATCCCATAAATGGGCTCGCGTTGTGCAGGAGAAAACCCGCATGACCATAACTGAGCTCGAACATATCCGAAAACGGAGAATCCACATCAAGATCCTCTGGCTCTCATGCGCCATCCGAGGGGCAAAATACGTTTCGCTCTACCTGCTGCTCCTCTCGCTTCTTCGCGGTTTCGGATTAATGCGACCCGATATCAGTTTTTTTAAAACCATCCTGGGCATTACAGGCGCTGAATTGACCGGAGCCCTTCCCATCAAAGGATTGGCCGGATTCGGCACTTGGGAATCGGCCTGGGCCTTGACCTTCAACTTGTTGGGTATCGACGGCACCGGAGCACATACGGCCGACCTTGCCGTCCTTTCGGGAATCGGTCTTCACCTGATTACCAATCTCTTCGAATACTCTTTGGGTATACTCAGCATTCTGTGGCTTGCTTTCTATGGAAAAAGATGTGAATAGAAAGCCGGTTTTACGGAAATGACCGGTTGTTTTTCATTTCTAATTGATTTAAAATAATTAGGAATACGCTTTATCCTCATTCTATCAGCGACTACAATCTATATAGAGCCGCCGATATTTTCATTTTTCGCGAAAGGCCTCATGCAAGGTAAAAACATGACGAAAAAGATGATTTCCGAAACCGATACGCGTCGAAAACGTTATATCCGAGAACTTATACTTAAAGATCCCTCGGAACTCAAATTCTGCGTGCTCGGCGCCGGACACGGCGGCATGGCCATGGCGGGCCATCTGGCGCTGATGGGATTTCACGTCCGGCTGTACAACCGGGGGGGCAAGAAACTTCGCCCCGTAACCCATAGAAAGGGAATCATGGTCGAAGGTGACGTAAAAGGATTCGGAGAGATCAAACTCGCTTCCAGCAATATCCAGGAGTGTCTCGAGGACGTCGATATTCTGATGGTGGCGGTTCCCGCCAACGGACACCGTTTCATTGCCGAAACCTGCGCGCCGTACCTCAAGGAAAATCAGATCGTCATTCTCAACCCCGGACGCACCGGCGGCGCAATGGAGTTCTATCAAGCTCTCAAGGAAAAAGATCAGAAGGTGTTCCCTTTCATTGCCGAAGCGCAAACGTTTATTTACGCTTCGAGGGCCATCGGACCGGCCAACGCCCATATTTTTCGCATCAAGCACACGGTTCCGCTGGCGACCCTGCCCGCCTATTGGATTCCCGGAGTCGTTAAGGTCATCAACCGCGCGTATCCTCAATTCGTTCCCGGGGATAATATATTCAAAACCAGCTTCGAAAATATCGGCGCGATCTTCCATCCCGCCTTGACTATATTGAATGCCGCCTGGATCGAAGAAACCCATGGTGATTTTGAATACTATATCCAGGGAGCAAGCGAATCCGTATCCAAGGTTCTGGAGCGTCTGGACCGGGAACGCCTGGAGGTTGCCGGCGCCCTCGGAATCAAAGTCATGAGTGCGCGCAATTGGCTGTATACCGCCTACAGCGCCACCGGGAAAAATCTCTATGAAGCCATTCACGACAATCCCGGCTATGTCGGCATCAAAGCCCCGGACCGCCTGCACCACCGTTACATCGATGAAGACGTTCCCATGAGCCTCGTTCCCATGGCTTCCCTCGGAGAGATGCTGAAGATCGAGACCCCCACGATCCGTTTCATCATCCACCTGGCTTCGCTCATGCGCAACAAGGATTTCTGGAAAGAAGGACGCACGGTGGAACGCTTGGGGTTGAAAGGAAAATCCATCCGTGATATCCGCCTCATGGCCGTAACGGGATCCTTTTAGTCTATCTTCGTTTGATACCGTTCCGCTGGTTTCATCTTCAAAGCATATCTTACTGATTTATTTCCACGGCAACCTTTTTTGCATTCGCACGTTCTATATTTTGAGGACCTCGTCAAGGAACCCGAATGACATTCGAACTCACCAGAAGGGATTTTATAAAAACCGGATCCGTCGGGCTGGTAAGTTGTCTGCTTAACTCGTATAATTGTCACAACATGAAAAACCAGACATCCAAGCATTCTTTCCCCTACGAAGACCGCTTCGGCCTATCGGATGACGATCTATCGAAAATTCTCAACATCGCCCTTTCACGAGGCGGGGATTTTTCCGAAATTTATCTGGAATACACGCATTTCATATCCATCGTCATGGAAGAGGACATCATTAAAGAAACCACGGAGAGCATCTCAACGGGGATGGGAATCCGTGTTCTCTCCGGAGACATGACGGGCTACGGATATACCAACGAATTCGATTTCGAAAAGATAAAAAGCGCCGCCCTGACAGCCGCCGCCATCGCTTCCCGAGACGATCTCCGGAGCGCGAATCCGCCGCGTCTTCAGAACAATCTGCTCGATCTGTATCCGGTTCTCGTTCCCGTACATACACAAATTCTGGAGCGAAAGATCGATCTTGTCCGCCGGGCTTATTCGGCTTCCCAAAAACATGATCCCCTGATCCTCAAAGTCAAAGCTTCCCTGGCGGAACAGTTGAAAACCGTCTGTGTCGTCAACTCGGATGGACTCAAGGTCCGCGACACCCGCCCCATGACCCGCTTGATATGCCTGGCTATCGCCGAGAAAGACGGAGTCCGCGAGTCGGGTTATTCCGGCGGCGGAGGCCGTGTCGGAATGGAATATTTTCAGAACCAACTTACTCCGGAGGAGATCGGAGCAAACGCCGCTCGTGAAGCCGTCAACCTTGTGCGGGCTCGTCCGGCTCCAGCCGGCGAGATGCCGGTTGTGCTGGCGCCCGGACACAGCGGAGTCATGATCCATGAAGCGGTCGGCCATCTGCTGGAAGCGGATTTCATCCGAAAGAAGACTTCCATATTCTGGAATAAAATCGGAAAAAAGGTCGGATCGGATCAGGTCACTATATACGACGATCCGACGATACCCTTATTTCGTGGTTCATACAATTATGATGATGAGGGCACCACGCCGCAAAAAACGCCCTTGATCCTCAACGGCGTTTGTACCGGGCTGCTGCATGATCGTCTTTCCGCCGGTCTCATGGGTGAATCGATGAACGGTCACGGCCGCCGTCAAAATTTCTCCTGCATTCCCATTCCCCGCATGAGCAACACCTATCTGGATCGGGGCGAGTATGATCCCAACGAGATCATACATTCTGTAAAAAAAGGGTTTTACGCTCAGTTTTACCAGGGGGGCCAGGTGGAAGATTCCGGAAAATTCACTTTCTCCGTAAGTTCCGGATATTTGATCGAAAACGGCCGTCTTACCGCTCCGGTCAAACAGGCTACGCTGATCGGCACCAACATCGATATCCTGAAAAAAATCTCGATGGTGGGATCGGACCTTCAGTTCGGACTCCAGACCGGCACCTGCGGAAAAGAAGGACAGGCCGCTCCGGTCACGGACGGATGCCCGACAGTCAAGATTTCCATGATGACCGTTGGAGGGACCTCGTGAAGACGGAATCGAATCGAAGTGAATTATTGTCCCTGGCCGAGAGTCTTGTGACTTTTGCGAAAGTTCAGGGAGCGGATGAAATAGAAGTCGCCATTGCCGACGGTACGGAATTCAATGCCGATGTCAGGCTGGGAAAAATCGAAAACCTCCTCGAAGCATCATCTCGAGGATTGAGCATAAAAGTCATCAAGGATTCCCGGACCGCGACCGCATCGTCATCGGATCTTTCCAAGGATACATTGAAAAACATGGTGAAAAACGCCATAGAACGCGCCTCCTTTTCCGGCGAGGACGCTTTCGTCGGACTGCCTTCCGATACCGGGCTCCCCGCCGATCCCGCCTCCCTCCGGCTTTTCGATCCAGAAATCCCGCTTTTGGATTCTGAACGTAAAATCCGGATGGCCTTGGAAACGGAGCGAATCGCCTTAGAAGATCCTCGAATCAACAACTCGCACGGCGCCTCGTTCGAAACGCGGGATGTTCGCAGCATTTTGGCTAATTCGAACGGCTTTTCCGGCGAATACCGCGAATCTTTTTGCAGCTTGAGCGTCGGACTTCAGGCCGGCGAAACAGACGACAGGGTCGAAGGTTACTGGTTCTCCTCCAAACGATTTTTCTCCGAGTTGGAATCTCCGGAATCCGTGGCCCGACGTGCCGTCGAACGTACGCTCCGTCATCTCAATCCACGCAAAATCAAAACCCAGGCGGTGCCCATCGTATTCGAACCGCTCATGTCGGCCTGGCTGCTCGGTTTTCTTTTCTCCTGCATTTCCGGCAGCGCCATATACCAGAAAAGCTCATTTCTCATCGATAAATTGGGAGAAAAGATCGGCGGCGACAATCTGACCCTCATCGATGATCCCTCTATCCCTGGAAATCCCGGAACCCGTCCTTTTGATTCGGAAGGCGTCAGTTTTCCCCGCAAAACCGTCGTCGATCAAGGCGTTCTGAAACATTACCTCTGCGACACCTACGCAGCCCGCAAACTCAATCTGAGATCAACCGGAAATTCTTCGGGAGGCGGGATAGGCCCCAACAATTTCTTTCTTCAGCCGGGCACGCTTCCGCCGGCGGATATCGTTTCCTCCCTGGAACGCGGTCTGATCCTGACGCGCACCATCGGTCACGGGCTCAATCCGGTAACCGGAGATATCTCCCGCGGCGCTTTCGGTCTCTGGGTTGAAAATGGTGAGATCGTTTATCCCGTCTCCGAAGTCACGATTTCCGGCAACCTCGGAAATATCCTCCAATCGCTCGAATCGATCGGAAACGATCTCGTATTTTACGGACCGGTTGCGGGGCCGACCATCAAGATCGCCGAACTCACCATCGCCGGTAATTGAATGATTCATGAAAATGGCTGATGAGGTGGGTAAAAAAAAGAATGGTTTAAAAAGCATTTCATATCATCAGCCATTTCCATGGCTAATCCATCCTAAAACCGTTGAAGTGGGCGATTTTGTTTAAGTCCCTCTTCGGCACATGCATCACGCCCCGATCATCCTTCCAGTAGATGACGGAATCTCCGTTCATCTTTTCAGCCACGGATTCTTCAGCCGGATAACCCAATGCCAGAATGGAATCGATCTTGAACCGGGAGGGAATATTCAGGATCTCCCGAATTTTATCCCGATCAATAGACAGCATCCAGCAGCTGCCGACGCCGCGTTCCAGGGCGGTCAGAATCATGTTCTCGATTGACGCTCCCATATCCCACTCGAATCCGGAGGTTCGCACTTCGGTGTCGCCCAGGTTCACGATATAGGCCGTCGGTTCCTGACCCGGCTTGGGGTCTCCTTCCGGAGCGATATAAGCGGCCCATTTCACACAGGGGAAGATGCGGTTTCGCAGCTCCGGGTCATCGACGGCGATAAATTCCAAGGGCTGGCGATTTGCGGCCGAAGGGGCCATCCGAGCCGCATTCATCATATCCGTCAACAGGTCTCGCGGTATACTCTCCGGCTTAAATTGACGGATCGTCCTGCGGGACAGAATCAAATCATATACATTCATCTCCTGCTCCTTTTATTACATTACCCGGAACCGGATCGAAAGGGTGCACACAATCCCCCTCAGTCCGGTCTTCCGTAAATCCCGCGGTTTATGCAACGCTCGCGACCCAAAAAGAAAAATCCGTTTCCGCCATGGCTCCGCTGGTTCGCGCGCGCTCCGTTCCCTTGTGCAGGACGACGAAAGTCGGAACACCCTGAATCCTGAAGGCCGAGGCGATATCCGGATAAATATCGGTATTGACCTGGATCACCATCAGCTCTCCCGACCGCCTCCGCGCCAGGGCCTCGACGATCGGATGCATCATATGGCAGGGAGCGCACTGATCCGAATGGAAATCGATCAACACCGGAAGCGACGATCTCTCCATCAACGTGATCGCCTGATCCCCCGTAGCTTGAATCAGGGTCCCCGGAACCGGCAGCGCCGTTTTACACCGCCCGCACACGATTTTTTTCCCGCCATGATCCAGAGGAAAATTATTGGTCGCCCCGCATTGGAGGCAGCTGACTTTTCTTTTTTCAGACACGACTCAATCCTTTTTCACCGGAACGCGTCCGGCATATTTGTGGAATATATTCTGAATATAGCATAGTATTCCCTCCGGCGACAAGGCGCCTTCCTTGTGTTTTTTCTTTCCCCATAATAATAGCCCGCTTTTGCGGCTCGTAAAACCTTCTTGACTCCGCTACCCTATACATTATAATAATTCCTTTCGTGCGCGATATTTATCGCGCACGTGCGGCAGCAGCAAAAAGAGCCGGATTTTGGGAGACATGCCCGAATGAACGAGAATGATTCGAAGTATCCGTCCGTCACGTCTTTTCCTGAAGAAAGCGCTCGTGATCGCGCAAAAAAGATCGCGTCGATCAAAGACATCCTGCAGCTTCTGAGCAAGTGTTTTTCGCAGATGAAGATATTCCGCTCCGATCATGCCAACGTAAAAAAATTCTCCGGTCAAATATTTACTCAGCTGGCTAAATTCCTCGATACTCACTGGAAACTCGAACTCGAGGTCAAGGAAACGTCTTTCTTGTATGATGATGAAACCGTTTATTCCGATAAACAGCTCAGCCGCAGCCTTCCTTTCCTTTTTTACAAGGATGGGCTGCAGGGACTTTTTTTCTACAAAGGACTCGCCCAGGAAGAGTTCCTTGATTTTCTCGATTTGATCAAGCATGATTCCGAACTCCCTCCTTCTGAAAGCGACATCGTGATGGCTTTGTGGGAAAAGGATTACGCTAATATCCGGTACTACGCCCCCGATGATTTCTTGGAATCCAAGATCGGCCGCGGTACTGAATCACCTCAATACGAGGTGGATCCCAAAGCCTTATTCTCCGGGCGCATCCTATTATTCCCCGAGGACGAATCCGCCTTGAATACGGATTCGATTTTATCGGATTCCCGTTCGGCCCCGTTGTCCGCCGAGATATCCGCTGTTGCGGAAAACAAAGATGATTTTGAATCGGAAGAGGGAGCGCTTCTCTTATCCAAAGAAGAGCTGCAGGTTCTGGAAACGATGCTTGAAAACAATCGATCCACCCCATTGGATAAAGAATTGATCTCCCTGCTGATGGAAATGCTCTATCTTGAGGAACGTCCCGAACAATTTGATGCCACCCTCAACATCCTGGATCAATGCCACAAGGAACTGCTGGAAAAAGGAAAGTTCAGTCAAGCATTGGACATCTTTTCTTATATCGAAGACCTCTCGTCTCATATTGCCGATGAAAATGTCCATGCACAGGACATCTTGTCCTCCTTTCTCAAAAAGTTGAAAAACCGTGATTCTCTTTCGCTTGTTATGAATATTTATCGGGAAGGAGAGCTGGAAGACCTTAACTCCTTTTTAAGCTATGTTCATCTCTTCGGAACAATCAGCATTCCCTTCCTGGCCGAACTTTATGAGGGCATCAAGGCGCCCTCTTATAAGATCCAGATCGTGTCCATTCTCGAAAACCTGGCAAAAGAGGATCTCGCTTCCATCGTTAACATCACCGGCAACGATCACCCGATCCTTACGCGCGAGATAATAGGGATCATGGGACGCACGAAAGACCGAAAAGCCATCCCCTATCTGGTACGGTTCCTGGCCTTTTCGGATGAAAGCGTCAAATTCGCGGCCTTAAAGTCCCTGGGCGCCCTCGAGGATTCCAATGCGGACCGCATTCTTGTCGGCATGCTGACAAACCGCAACGAAAAGCTCAGGGTCATGGCGCTGCGAAGCCTGCGTACCGACCTCGATCCCTCATTCAGCCGATCCGTCTTTTCACGTATCCGCGATAAATCATTCCACAAAAAAAGTCCAGACGAAAAAAAAGCCTATTTCGATTTTCTCGGCCGATTGTCTTCACCGGAAGCGATCTATACCCTGCACGAAATCGTTCAAAAAGCTCGCAGGTTTTCCGGGCGGCGCACCATCGAAAACGGCGTCATGGCCCTTGAATCGCTCATCAGCGCTTCCGGAGTCGAAGCGGAAGCCGCCCTCGAGGATTCCGCCCGCTCTTCAATCCGAAAGATCAATCAGCGATCCCGACAGGCACTACGTAATCTGAAAAGCGGACGCAAAGAGACCGCTCAGGAATAAAATGACAGCTGAAAAAGAAATTCCCGGATTTGGAATTCCCGAACAGGAAAAAGCCGTATCCAAAGAAGGCGCGGATCTTCTATACCGCCTCAACCGGGCTGTTCGCATCGCCAAGATCTATGAGCCCAACAACATGATATTCATTCGCCAGATCAACCTCCTGCGGCATCTTCTGGAAAAGATTCTCCGTATTACCGGCACGGGCGCATCTCTCATGCTCCGTGAGAACACCATTTATCTCAACGGTGTCAAACTCAAATTCGGATACTCCAACTACTACCTCCTTAAATTCATTCAGAATGTTTTTCATACTCATGATCTCGGAACCTTGATCTTCTCCTCAGGTGTCAGCGAAGAGGAACTATTGAAATTCATCCAGCTGATGTCGTCTTCAAAAACAGGCGACGATCCTTTCGAAGTCCTGCTTGATGGAATGCGGATGAATACGATCCGCGGTATCGTCATTGAAAAGCTCCCCTATGATTCTCTTGCGGAACGGAAAGATCGCGACGCAAAGAAACTGTTCATGCTCGGCATCACGCATCTCAAGGAATATTTCGAACTCCAGGAATCATCCACCAAGCAAAGCCGCCTTTCTCTCATGACCACGAAGCGGTTGATGCAATCCATATTCAACCACATCACGGACAACGAATCTTTTCTCTTCGGGTTGACGAACATCAAAAATTTCGATGAATATACTCTCAACCACTCGGTCAACGTCTGCATCCTTTCCTTATCCCTGGGGAAAAAGCTGGGATTGGACCGCAATGAGTTGATCGACCTGGGTCTGAGCTCTTTTTTTCACGATTTCGGGAAGCTGGAAATCCCCAAGGAAATACTACTCAAACCCGGTAAGCTCGATGACGATGAAAGGCAGATCATCGAAAGACACCCCTATTATGGAGCGGAAATGCTTATCCGGATGAAGGAATTCAGTTTTCTCCCGCTGCGCGCTCTTAATGTCGCTATGGAACATCATGCCCGTGAAGACGATACGGGTTATCCCCGCTATACGAAAAAAAAGAGCATCGATTTTTACAGCAAGATCGTAAAGATCGTCGATGTTTTTGATGCCATCACCACAACGCGCCCTTATCGAAAAAAGAACTTTACACGGGAGGAAGCGCTGCGCTTCATGATGGAACGCAGCGGCAGTGAATTCGATCCCATCATTCTCAAGGTTTTCGTGAACATGATGGGGCTCTGTCCGGTCGGCTCACTCGCTCTTCTCAACACCCGGGAGATCGCCATCGTCTTCGAAGCGAATCCGGATCCGGAGAAATCATTTCGTCCCCGCGTTAAACTGATAACCGATCCGGATGGAAACAGGATCGACGGCGCTTTCGTGGATCTTTCGGAAGTGGATCCCTCAACCGGGAGCTATCCGCGCGCTATCGTAAAATTTCTCGATCCTGAAAAATATGGGCTTAAAATTGCGGATTATTTTGTCGCCCACGCTCAGTGATGTTCGTTTTCTATATTTTTGAAATTTTGAATCCCAGCGCTTTCTTGACTCCGACCGTCAGCGAGTCCGATATCGAGTAGAACGTCGGCAGGATGATCAGGGTGAAAAATGTCGATGTCGTCAGCCCGCCGATGATCGCGACCGATATGGGAGCCCACATCTGAGCCCGCCGTCCCGCCGCTTCGAAAAATTGGGGCAGGAGGAAAGGCAGCGCCAGAGGAAGCACGCCGAAGATGGTGGTGATGGCGGTCATGATAATGGGCCGCATCCGGTCTTTTCCTCCCTGGATAATGGCGGCCGCCTTATCCATCCCCCCCTTGCGCAGGGTTCTTATGTGATCGATGAGGATGATCCCGTTGTTGACCACGATCCCGAACAGCGTAAGCAGTCCGAGATTCGACGTTGTATTCAACGTGATGCCGGTGATGGTAAAGATCACGGCAACGCCGAAAAGCGCCAAGGGAACGGTCAGCAGGATCGTGAAAGGATGTACGAAAGATTCGAACAGCGAAGCCATGATGATGTAGATGAACACCAGCGCCAGGATAATCGCCATCGTCGATTCGCCTTGCGATTCCTGGAAACGACGAAAGCCCGATCCCAAACTCCACGTGTAGCCTTCCGGAAACTCGAACGTGTTCATCACCTCTGTGACGGCGGCGGATATTCCCCTCATTCCCTGACTCTTCGTGTTCAGCCGGATAACGAGTTTCGACTTTTTATTTTCCTTGCGGATCGATGTCGATCCCATCCGGTAGGAGATGTCCGAGATGGCGCTGAGGGGAATCCTTTTGCTTTGAGTCCCGATACTGATATTTCTCAGGTCGGCTTCCGAAAATCCGTCATCCCCCTGTATCTTGAGGATGATGTCGATCTCGCGGTTTTCGGTTTTGAATTTTCCGATCGGACGCTCGGATATCGAGGAGGAGATGGTCTGGGCGACCATCCGGCTGCTGACTCCCGAGCTTTCCGCTTTTTCCCGGTCGACCTCGACCAGAAGCTGCGTGTCCCCTCCCTCGAGATCGCTGGTGATATCTTCCACGTCTTCGATAACGCTCAGCTTCTCGACGACGTCCGGCGCCAGCTCCGTCAGCTTCGTGTAGTCCAGTCCTATCAACTCGACGTTTATCCCCTGGAAATGACCTCCGCGGCCGAATCGCTGGCCGTATTCATATTCGATACCGGCACGCACGGGAAGCAGCTCGTTCAGCCTCTCCTTGATTTCGGTGACCGTAGGGCCTTCCTCCTCAAGCGCCAGTTCCAGAGATCCCCGGAAGCGCCCCTGGCGCATGTTCCGTGTTCCGAACGAGGTGGTCAGATATTTGATGGACAGCTCATCCTTGCGCGACAGCAGCATTTCCTCGAATCCGTAAAACATCGCTTTCATCTCGTCCAGAGAGAAATGCCGCGGCATAAAAACCGAAAGATTCACTTCCCGTTCATCACTGCGCGGCATGTATTCACGTTCTATGTTTCCCAGCATCTTGAACGAAATAAAAAAAATGAGCACGGCCGCACCGACCACCAGAAGCTTGGTTCTCCAGTTCCTGATAGTGAAGCTGATGATTCGCTCGTACAAAGAGGTCATTTTCACCAGCCATCGCGCCTTCTCTTTGGATTTGCCGGAAAGAAACCGGCTTCCGGCCAACGGGATAAACGTCAGGCTCACCAGCAGTGAAGCGATCAGCGCCAGCGATATGGTCAGGGCGAAGTCCTGCATGAAGCGTCCGAATCCCGATCTTGACATGAATCCCAGCGAAATGAACACAACCAGCGTGGTCAACGTTGACGCGCTGACGGCCATGGCGACCTCGCTGGCCCCCGTCAACGCGGCTTTCATCGGGGGATATTTCTTTTCCTGCCGCAGCCTGAATATGTTTTCCAGGACGACGACACTGTTATCCACCAGCATGCCTACGGCCATCATCAATCCGCTCAGCGATATGATATTGATGGTGATATCGGTTCGAAACAGATATCGGTAGAGGTACATGAAGCTGAAGGTAAAAACCATGGCCATGGGAATGGCGATGGCGATGATGATGGTCGTCCGGAATTTTCTTAGAAAAAACAGAAGCACCACCACGGCCAGAAGCCCTCCGACCACACCGGACAGAGTCAGATCCTGGAGGCTCTTCAGGATATCCTCGGACTGATCGCGGTAGAATATCGCGGTCATGTTTTTCAGGGCCGGCTCGGTTTCCTTGATGTGGGCGACGGTCTCCTTGACCTTGCCGCAGACGTCCACGATATTGGCGTTCGACGCCCGGTATATGGAAAATCGGACGGTTTCGTGTCCGTTCAACCGATTGAAATCTTCCTTGATGGGGTAATCATACGTAACGCGCGCGACATCGTCGATCGTCAACCCCTTGTTGTTGACGGGAAGACGTTTGACGTCCTCCAATATTTTAAGTTCTCCGGGGATGCGCGTCACATACCGCATATTCCCGTCTTCCACATAGCCGGCGGAAATATTGACGTTGTTGTTGCGGATGGAGCTGATGAGATCCGTGATCCGGATGGATGACGAATAGAAAACTTCCGGTTTGAGATACACCGTGAGGACTTTGTTGCGGATCCCGCGGATATCGACGTTCGCGACCCCGGGGATACGCTCCAGTTGCTGGGTGATGAAATTTTCCGACCAGAAATAGAGGTTGTCCAGATCTCCGGGAAGCGCCAGGCTGAAATTGATCACCGGACGGTCGTTCATGGAAAATCTGCGAATCCTGATGTTTTCGATATCGTCCGGCAGATTTCCCCTTATCTGATCGAGTTTATCGCGTATCTGCATGGAGGCCAGATCCATGTTGGTCCCGCCCGTGAACTGCATATGTATGCGGGCGGAGGACTCGGATGAGGTTGAGCTGATGCTGTCCAGATTGTTGACTGTCGACAGAATATCCTCGATGGGCCGCGTGATGGTACGCTCCACTTCTTCGGGAGATGATGACGGATAAGGCACCTGCACCATGAGCCCGGGGAAGGAGGTGTCGGGCATCATCTCGAGCGGCAGCTTGAGTATGGATATGACTCCGATGGTGATAAATATCAGCATCGCGACAATAACCGTAACCGGTTTGCGTATGGAAAATTCTGGTAGATTCATGATTTTTTCGCGTTGGTTCCAGGTTGGGAAATCGCTGTTTTTATGCTTTTCAGTCCGCGCATGAAAATTCCTTCCCGCTCTTCTCCCTCCGTTTTTTCACGGATCACCATATAGTAGACCAGCGGGATGAAGATGAGCGTGAGGAAGGTTCCGAAGATCAATCCGCCTATCAACGTCAGGGCCAGCGGTATACGGATCTCGAATCCTTCGTTGAAATCCAGGGCCATAGGCAGCAATCCCAGGACCGTCGTGATGGTCGTCATGAGAATGGGACGCCACCTGACCTGGGCGGCCGTCTTGATGGCCTCTGTCTTGGGCATTCCGGATTTCTGAAGCTGTCCTATATAATCGACCAGCACGATCGCGTTGTTGACGATGATGCCTGCGAGAATGATCAAACCGATCAGCACGATCACGTTAATGGACATCTGGAAGATCAACCCCACGATCACGACCCCTATGATCCCCAGCGGTATCGTGAACATGATGATGAAAGGCTTTTTGAATGACTCGAACTGCGAAGCCATGACCAAGTAAACCAGAAACACCGCTAACAGGATGGCGAATGTCATGGAAGAAAACGCCACGTCGGTTTCCTGGCTTTGGCCGGCCAGATAGATGGAGCACTCCGCCGGACAGTCGAGCGTATCGACCGCGGCCTGGATCTCCTGCTTTGCGTAATCGAGATCGATGCCCGAAGTGTTGGCGGTGATCACCGCTGATTTCTGCTGCATGATGCGCCGGATCTCGGCCGGGCCTTCCTTTATCTGAATGTCCGCCAGCGCCTGCAGCGGCACCATTACCCCCAGCCCGTTCTGTATGGTTATCCGGCTGACTTTTTCCACCCTGTCTCGGGAATCTTCTGAAAGGCGGACCCGGATATCGACTTCACGCTCGCTCTCGATGAAACGCGTGGACACGTCGCCTTCTATTTTATTTCGTATCTGAGAACCGACGGAATTGATCGTCATGTCCTGCGACGCCAGCACCGCCCGATTGAATATGATCTGTATCTCCGGATATCCTTCTTCCATGCTCGATTTCAGATCGATGATCCCCGGAATCCCCCGCATTTTCTCCGTCAATCGATCTGAAAGACCTTTCAGCATATCCAGATCGTTGCCCGAGATCACGACCTCCAGGGGAGCTTTAAAAGAGAAAAGGCGCGGTTTGTACACCTTGACCTTGGTGGTGGGGAAAGACGCCATATCGGCCCTCACCCGGTCCATGATGCGGTCTTCCTGTTTTCCCAGAATGCCCGGTTTGAGACGGAGCGTGAATTCCGAAAGATTCTCCCGCTCTTCCTGAAATGATATCCCGCCGCGCGATCCTCTTCCGATCAATTCATATATGCTTTCGATCTCCTCATAGGAACGAAGCTTGTCCGTGATATCCGTAATGATGGCCGCATTTTCCTTGAGCGAAGTTCCCGGTTTGAATTCCACGTTGATCAGGAATTCCCCCTGAGAGATCACCGGTATCAGCTCCTGTCCCATGAAACGGGTCATGAAAATTGAAAGCAGGAATACCGCCATCACGATGCCGAAAATGAGTTTGCTTTTCCCGAACGATCGGACCTGGTTCTTTTTATAGAAGTCGGTAAACTTGTCATATATCTTATCGAGCGGTTTGAAAACGAAGTGCAGAAAGCCGCTGAACCGTTCCTTGGTATTTTCCCGCCGCATGGCGGTGTTGAGCATGGGAACCAGGGTCAAAGACACCACCAGTGAAGCCAGAAGCGAGAACGTCACGGTCAGAGCCATGTCTTTGAAGAGCTGACCCGCGATACCCTCAACGAACACGATAGGAAAAAACACCGCCACCGTGGTCAGCGTGGATGCGGTCACGGCCCCCGCCACTTCGGAAGTTCCCTGCAGGCTCGCATTGTAGGCGTCATGCCCCTTTTCACGATAACGCTGGATGGACTCCAACACAACGATGGAATTGTCCACCAGCATACCAATGCCCAGGGCCAAACCTCCCAGCGATATGATGTTCAGCGAGATGTGGGACGAATACATCAGAAAGAAAGTGATGATGACGGAAATCGGAATGGCGGCTCCAATGATCAACGTGCTGCGGAAGTTTTTCAAGAAATACAGCAGCACCATGACGGCCAGGATTCCACCGAATACGGCCGTCTGCTTAACCTCGCTGATCGTGCTCTTTATGAATTTCGATTGGTTGGTGATGATTTCATACTTCATCCCGCGGGGTCCCAGGATATTCGACTGAACCATTTTCAACTTCTCGGTCACGGCGTTGGCCACGGAAACCGTGTTCGCATCCGCCGCGCGATAGATGGCGCCTTCGATGCATTCGAGACCGTTGATGCGCGAAATCACCTTGCGTTCCTTGTATCCGCGGTAAACATCGGCCACGCTGCCCAGGGTGATCTGCACGTCTCCCCTTTTCTCGACGATGATCCCCTTTATCTCTTCGACGTCTTTGAATTGATTCACGGTCCGCACCAGAAACTGACTGTCCTTCTGTTTGAGGATTCCGGCGGAGAGATTGACGTTTTCCTGAGCCAGGCGGGAGGCCACCGTCGTGATCGGGATATTGAGAAGGCTGAGCTGTTTTTCATCGATGTCGATGTGGATCTCGTCTTCCAGTCCTCCGGATATCGAACATGCGGCGACGCCTTCGATGCTTTCCAGAGCCTGTTTGACTTCCCTTTCCGCGATATAGCGGATGCGCGCCAGATCGTCCGTGCCGGTGAAGCCGAGCTTCATAACCGGTTCCTGGTTGGGATCGTAGCGCAGGATGACCGGCTTTTCGGCATTGACGGGAAGACGCAGCAGATCCAGCTTCTCTCTGAGCTTCAGGGTCGCGAAATCCATGTTGGTGTGCCACGCGAATTCAACGGTGACTTCCGAAAGCTCCGCTCTCGATACCGAAGAGATGCGGACCACGTTATCGACGACCCCGCACGTCTCCTCGATCGGTTTGGAGATGATGTTTTCGATTTCGGACGGCGCGGTCCCCGCGTATTCTGTTTGTATGGTCAACGTAGGATAAGATATGGTGGGCAGCAGATTCAGATTAAGGCGTGAATAGGCGATAAATCCGAATATGATCGCCGCCACGGTGAACATGAATATCGTCACCGGACGATTCAAGGAAAATTTTACGAGTTTCATTGCAGCACTTTTACCCTCTGGCCTTCTTTAAGTCCTTCGACACCGACCGTGATGATTTCCTCGCCTTCTTCAAGTCCTCCGGTAATCTCGACCATGTCCTCCTCTGTCAGTCCGAGTTCTACCTGCCGCTGACTGACCTGGTTTTGCTGTATCACGAAGACATGAGTGAGGTTCTGCTTATACAAAACGGCTTTTCTCGGAATGACCAGAACGTCTTCCTTCTGCCCGACGACGATCCGAACTTCGACGAACATCCCCGGCTTCACGCTGAGGGTTTTATCGTACACTTCCACGGTAACCTTCACGGTGCCGGTCTGCACATCGATTCTGGGATTGATGAGTTTTACTTTCCCTTGAAATATTCGACCCGGAATAATATCCGTCGTCACTTCAGCGGTCATCCCGGTTTTGAGTTTGATGGCATCCGAAGTGGGCACATAAACCCGTATCAAGAGCGGGCTGAAATCCTCGATCGTATAGACCTGTTGATTAGCGTTTACCCGGGATCCGACTTCGATCAAACGTTCGGTGATATATCCGTCGGAAAGCGACCGGATCTTGGTCCAATTGAGCTGGAGTTCCAGGTTTTTGAAGGCTTCCTGGCTGTCTTTATAATCAAGCTGCCGCTGCTTGAATACGGCCTCCTGAGTTTGAAATTCCTGCTCGGAAATCATTTCCCGTTTGATCAACTCCTGGTTTCTCGTGTAGTTCTGCTCCGCTTCCTCGAGACTCAATTTTGCCTGTTCCAGTGCGATCTTGGCCTGTTCATGGCTGATGCGGATTTCCGTATCGTCAAGCATAGCCAAAACATCGTTTTCACGGACCAGGGCTCCTTCTTCCTTGACGATCTCTTTGACGTATGCCGACAGCCGAGAAAAGATTTCGACCGTTCGCTCGGGTTCAACGATCCCGTTGATGATAAGATATGAGTTGAGGCTTTCTCGCTTAACCGCTTCCACATTCACGGGTTTTGCATCCCCTTCCGATGCTTGGGCGATGATCTCGCGAACACGTTCGGGAGGTATCCGGCCGGATTTTATGGCGGCTTTCAATTGATCGGGTATATCGAGCGTATCCACATCGACCCTTTGAGATCCGTCTTTCCGTCCGGGATTTCTTTGGGAATCCGCGTTTTTTTTCGCCGGAACACCCTGATTTTGGGGTGATTCGCCGTCGGTTCCGGGCGCCTCGGATTTTCCGCATCCGAAAGCCAGGACTACAGCAACCGTCAACATTATTGTCAGGATTTTGCGCATGTTAACTCCCTCGTGTTTATTCACTTTTGGATTCCAAATTAGCTTTTTCTTCTCTCTAACAAAAATTAGACGAGAATTTATGTCCGATCTTCCATCTTAATATGAATATTTTCAAAAAAAACATATCCGCTTCGCTTCATTAGATTGCTATTCATTGTATTATACCGTTTTTTTTCGTGCCCGCCGACCATTTTCGCCCTTTATTGTCATATTTTT
>CAYSQW010000036.1:0-36020 GCA_964433135.1 uncultured Eubacteriales bacterium | reverse complement strand
CAGTAGCCATCGTTTAAAAACTCTCCTTTCGTTTAATTTTGCTATTCGAAAAGAGTTTACGATGGCTACCTCCTTAAATCAAAATTGCGAACTCGATTGTACACTAACAAAGTCAAAAAGGGGATTGAAGGCGGTTTAAATGAATTTTAATTCCATTTTTGATTATTCTTGTATATATCCGAACCTAAATCAAATCTAATGAACTTTGAAAAGAATGGCGGCTGATTACCTGGTCTCGAGAGGGCATAATTTCCAAATCCCTCTTCAGCATTATCTTTTTTTCCACTACTGCTTGTTCGAATCCTGCAGATAGCAGGCCAGATCGGAAATGGAACGAATTTTAAGCCTGGCAGCGTGTTTTTCTCGCATCATCAGAGTGTAGGTGTTGTTGAATCCGAGCGGAGATAGCCATTCCATATCAAAATGTTTCCTTGTCTCTTCCCGGACAAAACCCATCAAAAGGTGGGGATTCTTTTTTATCCTAGAAACGCTCTCTGATTCCGATTCCAACAGGACAAAAAGGCCGGTTCCTGTGTATTCTGGATAGAGATCGATTTCGCCCTGGCGAAGGGCATCGAAGCAGATTTTCGTGCCAGCAAGTCCAGTCATTAGAACTGTTTCTAATCCAGTATAATGCTGGATCACCTCTGCGAAGATCTGGGCCAGGATGTATTGTTCTGTGAAATTTTTAGATCCGATAGCGATACTTTGATCCCGCATGGATTTTGATGAAGAAGGGAGGTCCAGTCCTTCCATAAATTCCTCTGCTACTTCCTTAGGGTCTCTCTTGAGATGATCGACCTGATAGTTCATCTGTCTCATCATCGAATCAGATAACTGACCGGACAAAAGTTCGAGTGCCTGTCGCAGCTCCGCGTGCTTCCGCAGGATCTCTCCCCTTATAAGAGGCGCCGCATCATATCGAGGAAAATAAGATCTGTCATCTTCCAGCACTCTCAGATTGTAGGCTTTGATTCGTCCGTCGGTTGCGAATCCGCAGATAAGATCCACTTTTTTATTTTTAAGTGCCCGATACATCAATCCGGGATCAAGCTCTTTCGTTTCGATCGACAGATCATATTTTGCTTGAAGTCCGGTGTAGCCATCCGGCCGCTCCATGAATTCGGATGTGAAGCCGGCAACAAATTCGGTTGAAAACAGAGATGGAACGACGACAAGAGCGATGAAAGCCAGTATCAGCACAGCACTAATAAAAAGAAATGGTTTTAATGTTTTGGAGATGTTTTTCTGGACAACAGCTAAAACGGAGTCAAATATAAGGGCCAGCATCGCTGCGGGTATAGCTCCGGCCAGTATCATATTGATATTGTTGAGTGCGATTCCCCTGAAAATGAATTCGCCTAGGCCGCCGGATCCGATAAGTGCACACAGGGTGGCGACACCCACGCTGATTACCGTTGACGTCCGGATGCCGGCGAATATGACAGGAACGGCCAGGGGAAGTTCGACTTTACGAAGAATTTGGCTATCCGACATTCCCATTCCCTTAGCCGCCTCACGCACGGCCGCGTCCACCTCTTCGATACCGGTAAATGTGTTGCGGATAATCGGGAGCAGCGCATACAGAAAAAGCGCTACTACGGCAGGGACCACGCCGATCCCCAGGACAGGGAGAAGAAAACCCAACAGCGCCACACTGGGAATTGTCTGTATGATTCCAACAATCCCCAAAACAGTGCCGGATATTTTTTTATGGCGCGTTAGATAAATGCCGGCCGGCATTCCTATCAAGATGGCAATCAAAAGAGCGATTAGGGTAAGGCCGATGTGCTCGGCTGTCTGTTCAAAGATATCTCCCTGCCGGCTGATCAAAAATTCGATCAATGAAGCGCCTTGATTCACGACGGCTCCATAGGTTTGATTGTGTAGAAAGCCGAAAGCACCTCTCCGGCGTCGGTTTGGGCGACCGGTGCATCTTCAGCATCAGTGATAACGAACGGGGCAGTGCCGCCTTTATCCCTTTCAAGAGATTCCAAGACGTCCAGCAGAGACGATTCCTCGGAAAAACAAGGGAGATCCTCGGCTAACTCTTCACGCCCCGGCAAGTGTGGAAGGATATCCTTGAGAGAAAGGACCTTAAGCTCAAGAAGAAATCGATTGGCTTGAAAAAAACGACGTACAAAATCATCGGCGGGAGAATAGAGGAGATCGCGGGGAAAACCGACCTGCTTGATCCTTCCATGATCCATCAGACAGATCCGGTCCCCAAGATCAAAGGCCTCGAAAACATCATGAGTGACGAGGACCATGGTTTTGTCCAACAATGATTCTAGATTTTTAAACTCCTTCTGGATTTCACGGCGGCTAATAGGATCCAGTGCACCGAATGGTTCATCCAGAAGGATGATGGGGGGATCGGCGGCAAAGGCACGTACCAACCCCACCCGCTGCTGTTGCCCGCCGCTGAGTTCGGCCGGATATCGGCCGGCATATGCAGCTGGATCGAGACCTACGAGATTCAGCATTTCGTGAACTCTCTCTTGAATCTTAGATCTATCCCACCCTAGAAGTTCAGGAACAACCGCGATGTTTCGTTCCGCAGTCCAGTGGGGAAAAAGTCCGATATCTTGAATGACGTATCCGATTCCTCTGCGGAGTTCTTCGGGATCTCTTTCGGCTGTGTCGCATCCTTCAATATAAACGGCGCCGCTAGTAGGTTCGATCAGCCTGTTGATGGTTTTGAGCGACGTCGTTTTTCCGCATCCACTTGTGCCGAGAAGGACAAACGTTTCCCCTTTTTGAACCGAAAAGGAGATATCCTCCACAGCCGTTGTCTGACCGAATATTTTTGTAAGGTGAGAAATCTCTATTATGGACTCCGGCACGGTAGAGCTCTTAAGTTCACGGTGTGTCATTCTTCTGTGTTCTCCAGGATCGAACAGAGTCGCCCATTTTGTCTATTTTAAGGGATCCCAACGGGCCACCAGTCCTTCATATCCGTGTTTATAATTCTCTCTTAAAAGGCGGCAAGAGTAAAGCTCCTTGGGTGAATTCAGCAAAAGACCACCGACTGTTTGAGGATTAGCTTCAGCTCTTTATGCGATGCTTTGTCCCGTGTCAGCTCGTCCATCAGATCGTCCACACCCGTTCCACCGGCAAAACGCAGTTTGGGCCTGTCGGCAAGTTCCGGGGGAATCAAGCGGCATAGGGCCTCACAAAGAATCCATTTTTCCACATTGCGGGCTTGACTTTTATCATAGCCAACTTTAAGCTCCATCGGAATGGAGTTGGAAAATTCAACGATTTCAGGGTCGAGAAAGGGAGTCCTGAGAAATAATGCTGCTAAAAAACACATTTCAATTTAACTTTTCGCGGGACAGAAACTGATGATTTCAGCTGAAACGATGGCAATACAGACGAATGCTTCAAATTTTGAAACGTAAGGGAAAATACTGATTTTACAGGGGAAACAGGGGGGAATCATGGTGGAGCTGAGGAGACTCGAACTCCCGACCTCTTGACTGCCAGTCAAGCGTTCTCCCAACTGAACTACAGCCCCACTTGAGGTGGTGATTATCATACATAAAGAAGCCCTTTTCGTCAAGGATTTGAATCCGGGCAGGGAGCCAACTTCTCTACGGCCGCGGTCGTAAAAAAGTGAGGAGTCGATCTCATGAAAATCCTTCAGGACGAAACGAACTCTGAAGCAATGTCATATTTCTTCTGTTTATTCGGGTCAACCGCCGTATTTTTGCACCGGATTCGGTTAACATTGTCGGGAAAAAATGTTACAATAATGCCAGTTAGAGGAATACGCCATGCCAGCACCAAAAAAATCAGTCAAATCAGCTAAGAGCCTGCTGTTCTGGATCGCCGCGGGCATCATTATTATCTTGCTCTGGAGTTATGTTCAGTCCCTGAACCGGCCGAAAGAGGACATCAATTTTTCCCAGTTTATGGATGCCGTTCAGGACGGCCGCATACTCGAAGTGACCATCACCGGAAATCAGGTGAGAGGGAAATATACCGACAACGCCACCTTCAAAACCGTCATGCCGGACCAGTATGACGACCTGGTCAACGATCTGCGCGAAAGCAAGGTTATCATCAATGTCAAGGATACTTCTCGCAGCCCCTGGATGACCTATCTTTTCACCTGGTTCCCGATCATCCTTCTCATCCTTTTCTGGGTATTCTTCATGCGCCAGATGCAGTCCGGCGGCAACAAAGCCCTCAGTTTCGGCAAAAGCCGGGCCAAGCTGTTCTCAGGCTTGCAGAAAAAGGTGACGTTCAAGGACGTGGCCGGGGTCAAGGAAGCCAAAGAGGAGCTTCAGGAAATCATCGATTTCCTTAAAGACCCCAAGAGATTTCAACGCTTGGGCGGCCGGATCCCCAAAGGCGTCATCCTGGTGGGAGCGCCGGGTACCGGCAAAACCCTGTTGGCGCGCGCCGTTGCCGGAGAAGCCGGTGTTCCCTTCTTTTCCATCAGCGGCTCCGATTTCGTGGAAATGTTCGTGGGCGTGGGGGCCTCGCGTGTCCGAGATCTCTTCGATCAGGGAAAAAAACAGGCTCCCTGTTTGATCTTTATCGACGAGATAGACGCCGTGGGTCGCCAGCGCGGCGCCGGTCTCGGCGGCGGGCACGATGAACGCGAACAAACCCTCAATCAGCTTCTCGTCGAGATGGACGGCTTCGACTCCAACGAAGGCGTCATCCTGATCGCAGCCACCAACCGCCCGGACATATTGGACTCGGCACTCCTGCGCCCCGGTCGTTTCGACCGCCGCATCGTCGTCAATATGCCGGACGTGCAGGGGCGGGAAGAGATTCTTCGGGTCCATGTAAGAAGCATCCCCCTGGACAAGAATGTCGATCTCAAGGTGTTGGCCCGATCCACTCCGGGATTTTCGGGCGCTGACCTGGAAAACCTCGTCAATGAAGGCGCGCTGCTGGCAGCCCGCCAATCCCAGGATGCCGTCTCCATGCTGGACCTGGAAAATTCCAAGGACAAGGTGCTCATGGGAGTGGAACGCAAGAGCATGATCATCAGCGATGAAGAGAAGAAAAGCACCGCTTATCACGAAGCTGGGCACGCGCTGGTAGCCGCTCTCCTCCCGGGAGCCGATCCTATCCACAAAGTCACCATCATCCCGCGAGGCATGGCCCTGGGCATCACTCAGCAGCTTCCCCTCGATGACCGCTACACTTATTCCAAGGAATATCTCGAAACTCAGCTGTCGGTTCTGATGGCGGGACGAATCACGGAAAATTTATTCCTGAACAAGACCACCACCGGAGCCGCCAACGATTTCGAAAAGGCCACGGAAATCGCCCGAAAAATGGTCTGCCAATACGGGATGTCGGAGCTCGGTCCCCTGACTTTCGGTGAGCGGGACGACCTGGTCTTCCTCGGACGAGATTTGACCATGCATAAAAACTTTAGTGAAAAAACAGCGGAACGAATCGACGATGAAGTCAAAAACATCGTCAGCCGTAATTTCGACCGCGCCAAGGATATCATAAAAACCAACCAGAAGACGCTGGTCAACATCGCCGAAGCCCTTTTGGAAAAAGAAGTCCTTTCCTCTGATGAGATCGAATTGCTCATGCAGGGAAAGAAGCTTTTTCCGAAAAAGCCCGCGACGAAACCCCGACCGAAAAAACCCAGGACACGTAAGACACCGCCTAAAACCACAGCGCCTTTAAAACCGGAAACCGCAAAAGTAAAATCGTGAGAAAAAGGACAGCTCTCCGGATCCGCGACCACAAGCACGTATTGGGAACGCGGACCTGGATTATGGGTATCCTCAACATCACTCCCGATTCATTCTCCGACGGAGGGATGTATTTCGATGCGGCAAAAGCCGTCGATCACGGACTGCGCCTCATCGAAGAGGGAGCGGACATTCTGGATATAGGAGGAGAAAGCACGCGGCCCGGATCGGATCCCATCTCTTGGAAGGAAGAACGCAACCGGGTCATCCCCGTGATCAAAGCGCTGAGGAAGCGAACCGATGCGCTGATCTCCATCGATACCACCAAATACGAGATCTCCCGCGAGGCACTGGACGTCGGCGCCGATATCATCAACGACA
Source organism: uncultured Eubacteriales bacterium (assembly GCA_964433135.1). Lineage (GTDB taxonomy): Bacteria > Acidobacteriota > Aminicenantia > Aminicenantales > Aminicenantaceae > CAYSQW01. The sequence continues at coordinate 29,964 of CAYSQW010000036.1, read as the reverse complement.
TCAGCGCCTCCCGGTTCGATCCCCGCACACTGACCCTGACCGCGAAAAAAAACGTACCGATCGTTCTCATGCACATGAAGGGACGCCCCAAGACCATGCAGATCAAGCCGAGTTACGAGAATCTTTTATCCGAAGTGAAATCCTTCTTTGAAGAACGGATATCGACCGCCCTGACATTGGGCGTTAAGCGCGACCAGATCATCATCGATCCCGGCATCGGATTCGGCAAGGGATTGGATCACAACTGCGCCCTGATCAATAACCTTCGCTATTTCGAGGACATGGAACGCCCTCTGCTGCTCGGTATTTCCCGCAAATCTTTCATTGGACAGGTGCTGAACCTGCCTCCCCATGAGCGGATCGAAGGGACGCTGGCTTCCGCCGTTCTCAGCATCGTAAACGGGGCTCATATCCTTCGAGTGCACGATGTCGCCCCCGTGCGGCGTGCCGTCCGGATGGCGGAGACCATCATGGGTGCCCATTCATTTACGGGCGCCGGGAAGAGAAACAAAGAGAAGAGCCAATATGTTAACTGACGTCTTCACCGGGATCATCAATGCTCTGGAGCGCTTCACACTCGGCGATTTTCTCGATATCCTGCTGGTGACTTTTATCTTGTACTCTTTTCTTCGGTTGATTAAAGACAGCAAAGCCTATCAGATGGCCATCGGGCTCGGCCTGGTGCTGCTGATGTACATCATCACCCAATGGGCTCAACTGAATGTTTCTCATCAGATTATCAAAGGCTTCACGACATACCTCATTTTCGCCATCATCGTTCTTTTTCAAGGAGAAATCCGCCGATTTCTCACCTCGATCGGATCACAGGCATTTCGCCGGCCGCTTTCCTTTCTGGACCTGGCTGAAAGACTGGAGGATGTCTTTCTCGCCGTCGATTACCTCGCTTCCCACAAAATCGGCGCCCTGATAGCCATAGAGAAAGAAATCTCATTGAAAAGCTATATCGGCCGCGGTACAAAGATCCAGGGGGAACTCTCCCCGGACTTGCTGGCCAGCTTGTTCTTTCCCCATTCTCCTCTGCATGACGGCGCCGTGATCCTGCAGCAGGATAAAATCGCCGCCGCCGGTTGCCTGCTTCCCCTTCCGGACAGTCATAAACTGGGAGAACAATTCAAAACCCGCACCCGACATCTGGCCGCCCTGGGCTTATCCCAGGAAACCGATGCCGCGGTGATCGTCGTCTCCGAGGAAACCGGAATGATATCGCTGGCCACGGAGGGCGCCCTGGAAAGAGGACTGGATAAGGCTCAACTTAAGAACCGGCTTTTAAATTATTTAGGATAAATATGTTACGCTACATTAGAGACCTGTTCGTAAGAAATTGGGGCTTGAAGCTTTCTTCGTTTATCCTTGCCTTGATCATATGGTTCACCATGATTCCGGAAGAAAAAACCTTTTCCGAGAAAACCCTCACCGTTCCCCTGGAAATCCATAATATCCCTGCGGACATGGAAATGATGGAGAAGCCCCAAGCCACCGTGGATGTTCAGGTCCGGGCGCCCAACCGCATGATCAATGAGATCACGGCGATGACCGTTCAGGCCGTTCTCGATCTCCGCAACGCCTCGGTCACGCAAACCGAATATCCTCTCAACCGCAATATGATCAGCATTCCCTTCGGAACCGAACTCAAACAGTGGACACCCAGCGTCGTTCACCTCAGGATGGAAAAAACCGAAGCCGTCATGCTCGACGTCGAGCCCAATATCACGGGAGAACTGGCGGACGGTCTCAAACTCATAAGGGTCGAGATCGATCCCCCGCAAGTGCTGATCAGAGGACCGGAAAGTCAAATCAATTCCAGCTATAAAGTCAAGACAACGCCCATCGACGTTTCGGATTTCACGGAATCGCTGGAGTTTAAGGCCCAGTTGATCCTGCCGAATCCGGCCCTTAAGCTGGCATCATCTCAAGCCACCGTCACGGTTCGAATGTTGATTCAAAGCGAGTCTTCCGAAGAAGCCCCCCCGGGCAAACGTCCCGCGAGAAAGCCGTAGGACAGGCTTTAAAACTTTTAAACCATGCTATATAATGGCGGTGACTCGGGGAGAACCAACGGACCGGATTCCGAATGGGAACGGGACCGTAAGGATGCTGAAAAATTTTCAGTCTTCGGTATCCGGCCGCTTCTCCTCCAGACGAAAGAAAACACCTATGAATAGACTGTTCGGAACCGATGGAATCCGAGGCACCGCCGGGAAATATCCGCTGGAATACGGCAGTGTTTTCGCTCTCGGGCGGGCTTTGATCCAGCTGCTTCAGGAAAACGGGCTCCCTCCCCGGATCCTTATCGGGAGCGACACCAGGGAGTCCGGGAAGTGGCTTGAACAAGCGCTTTTTCAGGGCGCCCATTCCGCTGATGGGGAAGCCGTATCATGCGGGATCATCCCCACGTCAGCGGTGTCGCACCTTACCTTGAAACACGCTTTTTCCGCAGGGATCGTCATCTCCGCGTCACACAATCCCTATCAGGATAACGGATTGAAAATTTTCTCCTCGAAGGGAATGAAAATCTCCGGTTCCTGGGAAAAACATCTGGAAGACGCGGTCATTTCATCAGCGGCGCCGGTAACCCGCGAGTTTACCGATATCCGCTCCGCAGAGAGCTTTCATCAGGAATACGAGGATTTTCTCGTCAGCTGTTTTCGCTCGGTCTCATCCCGTCGATTGAAAGTCATCGTGGACTGCGCCCACGGTTCCGCATCGCACATCGCCCCTCAAGTGCTGTCGCGCCTCGATTTTGAAGTGATCACGCTCAACGCCGCCCCTGACGGCAGAAACATCAACGCCGGCTGCGGTTCTCTGCATCCCGGGGCCCTGGCCCAAGCCGTACTGGATGAGCGCGCGGACTTGGGCATCGCTCTCGACGGAGACGCCGATCGAGCCCTGTGGGTGGATGAAAAAGGACGCATCCTCAACGGCGACCATACGCTTTTTGTTCTCGGACGCTATATGAAGGATCGGAATCGACTGAGTTCAAACTGCATCATCGCTACGGCCATGAGCAATATCGGTTTGGAGAGAGCGTTGGACGGCATGGGAATCCGGCTGTTTCGGGCGGCGGTCGGCGACCGCTACGTTCTCGAACAGATGATCGAAAAACAAACCAATCTGGGAGGGGAGCAGTCCGGCCACACAATATTCCTGGACGAATGCCCCACTGGAGACGGTATCCTTACCAGCTTGAAAATGCTGGAAGTGATGCAATCCGGCGGCCTCCCGCTTTCAGAGCTGGTGGCTGATTTCCGGGAATACCCACAGATCCTGCAAAACGTTCCGGTTTCGCGAAAGGAAGACTTCGCGCTTTTTCCGGAGATCACGGCAAGTGTTCGGGAAGCAAAATCCAAGTTGGGCGATTTCGGCCGGGTCCACCTGCGCTACTCGGGCACGGAGCCGGTGGCACGCGTCATGATTGAAGGACCGGATGCTGAAAGCATCACCGTTTACGCCGATCGGATCGCCCAAAAGATTTCAAAACACTTGGGACAAAGCCGACAGGAATCAGAATAAGGAGGAAAACATGAAACTGGCTGTCAATGTCGATCATATCGCCACTCTGCGGGAAGCCAGAAAAAGCCGTGAGCCGGAACCGGTTCTGGCCGCTTTGCTGGCCGAACAAGCCGGGGCCGCGGGAATCGTTTGCCATATTCGGAGCGATGAACGTCATATCACTCAGAGGGATCTGCATCTCCTGCGCGCGGCGATCAAGACCAAACTCATCCTGGAAATGGCGGCGGCGGACAACACCAAGACCATCGCTCTGGCGGTCAAACCGGACGTGGCATCTCTGGTACCGGAAAAGCCGGGGGAGTTGACCACCGAAGGGGGATTGGACGTCCTGGCAAACCGGCGGCACCTGGAAGAGTTTATCCCCGAACTGAAAAAGTCGGGAATGGACATAACCATTTTTGTCGATCCCGACTGCGCGCAGATAGAAGCATGCCGTGCGGTCGGATGCGACCATATCGAGATAAATACGGGAATCTATGCCGACCTCGATCCGGGTACAGCCCGTGAGGAAGCGCTGACGGACATCAGAAAGGCCGCCGCCCACGGTGTGGAGCTGGGGTTGAAAGTCCACGCCGGTCATGGACTCGATTATTACAACATCCATCCTATCGCCGATATCCCTGAAATCAGCGAGTTCAGCATCGGGTTCGCCATCGTCGCCCGCGCGGCCATCGTTGGAATCGATATGGCCGTAAGGGAGATGGCGGCTCTGGTGGGCTGAATAACCGACATGTCCATGGAAACCGTATTCTCCAGATAAAAAAGAAGTAAGGGGGTTCATATGGAAATCGGCATCAATCTGGATCGGCTGCGCAAAGATATCTGCGCCATCGGAAGGATCGGCTGCGATCCCAACGGGGGGGTCAGCCGCCCCTCCTTCAGCCAGGCTGATATGGAAGCTCGGGAATGGTTGAAAGAACGACTGAGCGATGCGGGACTGCAAGTCCGTGAAGACGGCGCCGGCAATATCTTCGGCCGACGGGATGGAACGGGAAAAGTCATCATGGCTGGATCCCATATCGACACCGTGCTCAATGGTGGATTGTACGACGGCGCGCTGGGCGTTCTGACCGCATTGGAATGCGTCCGGTGCATCGATGAGTCCGGATTTCGGATTACCCGCCCATTGGAAATCGCCTCATTTACCGATGAGGAAGGCAATCTTGTGGGCGATTTTCTCGGAAGCCGAGCCTTTACGGGACAGCTTTCCCGAGAGACGCTTGAGAACGGTCTCACCCCATTCGGCCGCACGCTGGCCGAGATCCTTGAAAACACGAACTTCTCCATCGACAGCATTCTTGAAGCCTACAGGTCGCGTCCGGAGATCGAGGCGTTCCTGGAAGTTCACATCGAACAGGGTCCCGTTTTGGAGAGCGAGGGCATTCCCCTCGGGATCGTCGATAGGATCGCGGGAAAACGCTACTGGCTGTGTTCCTTTGTCGGTAAGTCCAATCACGCCGGCACCACGCCCTTCGAGCTCCGGAAAGACGCCTTTCTGGGATTAGCCGACTTCGCATTGAAAGCCACCCATTACGTCGCCCGCAATCATTACGGAAGCCTGCTGACCGTAGGAAAGATCCGGGCTTATCCCGGTTCTTTCAGCATCATTCCGGGGAGGGCGGATTTCACGCTGGATTTTCGCAGCACTTTACCGGAAGCTCTCAAGGACATCGAACACCAAGTGCGGGTTCTGGCGAACGAAACCGCCGCCGCTCGTGGTCTCGAATTCAAATCTCAAACGGTCGATCAGACCGATCCCAACTCCGTCGCCCCCCGGATTCTGGACACCTTGAAAACCGCCTGTGACACACTGGGATATCCGTCTCTCACGCTGCCCAGCGGAGCCGGGCATGATGCGCAGATTCTGGCGAGCATCACGGATTCAGGGATGATATTCATCCCGTGCGAGGATGGAGTCAGCCATTCACCGGAAGAAAACATCAACTGGGAGGACCTGGAAAAAGGAGCCGACTTGCTTCTGCACGCCCTGCTTGCCTTGGCGAAAGGTTAAAATCAAGCTGTCTTGATTAATGATTTCAGCTGTATTATCGTGAAAGAAATGACTATCAACTTCAATGAAGGGGAGCACACTTGAAAAAAGTCATCATTCTCACATTCATCGCATTCCTGGGTTTTTCCAACGCTTTCAGCGGCGATCTCACGCCCGTCTCGGACTGGAACGCTTTCCTGGCGGCGCGCGCGTGGGTCGCCCTGATCAACCGACTGCCCCTCGACGACAACACCCAGAGCTTCACGATTCGATCTCTCGAGACCGTCAGCTACCAGGGGCATATCCTGTGCACCGTCTATCACCTTTCACCACGGGGCCATATTCTGGTACCGGCTTTTCATGAATTTCCACCCGTCAAATCATTTTCCATCGTCTCCGGTTTCGACACCGATTCACCGGGTTATGAATTCGCGGTGCTTTCGGAACTGAAAGCCGCATTCATGGAGCTCAAAGAAGCAAAGCCGGCATCCACAACCGGACTTCTCTCCGCGCTCGGGGAAAATCGGGAAGAATGGACGAAGCTGCTGACATGGAAGCCGGAAGAGTTGAATACCGCGGCACTGCTCCTCTCTCCTCCGACGGACACACCGGGCATACAGGATTTCGCCCTGCGTCTCAACTCAGGAGCATCCATCGAGGGCACTCAGGCATCTCCACTGATCAATTCCCACTGGGACCAGGACGGGCCTTTCTGGAATTTCTGCCCTACTCTGGGAGGAAAACGATGTTACGTGGGCTGCGTCGCCACCGCCATGTCTCAGATCATGCGCTATTACCGCTGGCCCGATTCCGGAACCGGCACCCACTCCTATTACTGGAGGGGGGGGAACCGCAACCTCAGCGCCAATTTCAGCGACAGCTATGACTGGGCTTATATGCCTCTCCAAATCAGCGCCTATGATACAAATCGAGAGCGGAACGCCGTTGCCGAACTCTGTTACGAGGCCGGCGTCGCGGTCGACATGGGATACGGAACCAGAGGTTCAGGCGCCTATACCAGCGATGTCGCCGCTGTTTTGAAAACATACTTCAAATATTCTCCTCAAACGCGCGTGGTCTGGCGATCCGATTACTCCAACCGCGCCAACTGGTTTCAGGTTTTCAAAAATCAACGCGACGCCTCACGTCCCGTCCAATTCGCCATGTACACGCCCAGCAGCGGGCACTCCGTAATCATAGACGGATACCTTTCCACCAACACCGCCGACAAGGTTCATATCAACATGGGTTGGGGCGGCTCATACGATGCCTATTACACTCTGGACAACATCCTCAGTTACACCAAGGAGGAATGGCAGCTGGCGGTCATCGACATCATTCCCAAAAGAGCCCGGATCGAACTGAATAAAAGCAATATCGCCATGACCGGAACCGAAGGACGCAGTTTCCCATTGGAAGCGGCATTCAAGGTTCACAACGCCGGAAGCGGGGTGCTGAACTACCGAATTTCTGCCAATCGGAACTGGATCTCGATCAGACCCTCCAGGGGGACATCTTCCGGTGAATGGGACCGGATTCTTGTTCAAGTCGACCTGTCCTCACTGCTGGAAGGAGGTTATTCGGGCATGGTAACGGTCAGCGCCGGGGATCCTTATATCAAGGCCCAGGAGTTGAGCCTCCAACTTACGGTCAAGCCGCCTCCCATATACGCACCGCAGAACTTCACGGCTCAACAGACCTGGAACCGATCCCTTCTCCAAAGCGAGCTTCTTAACCATCTGAGCTGGCGGCCCAATCCCGACAACAAACATATCACCCATTATCGTATCTACCAAATCGAAGGATCCTCGCGAATACTGGTTGCGGAACTTTCAGAGGAAGCGACTTCCTTCCTCCATAAAAATATTACAGCGGGCGGAACCACCCACTATCAGATCGTGGCCGTCGACTATAAGAACCGGGAAGGCGAACCCGCATCCATCAGCGTTTCTTGACAAGGAGAGGCCAAAATGAAAAAAACAGTCATCCTATTCACCGCGATCATTCTCATGGCGGCGGCGGCACAGGCATCCTATTTTGAGGTGAAAGCCTCTTTCTTCATTCCGAGCGAAACCGCCTTTAAAGACATCTACGGATCCGGCTTGAGTTATGGAGGCGAAGTCGGCTTCACCCTCATGCCCGGCGTCGCCCTCTGGGCGGGAGGTGAGTACTACACCGCCGACGGTCAGCTGACATTCTCTGAAGAATCGACCGAAATCCAGATCACACCCTTATGGGCGGGACTGAAACTCAGTCTTCCGGATACGACGATATCCCCATATGTCGGCGTGGGCATAGGGTATTTTCTCTTCAAAGAAAGCAATCCCATCGGAACCGTAAAAGATGGAGAGATAGGATTTATCGGGCAGGTCGGCGTCATGTTCAAGGTGCTGTCCTCTCTGTTCGTGGATTTTCAAGGCAGCTACAGCATATGTAAAGTCAAACCGGAAGACGTTGAAGCCGACCTGGGGGGTCTCAGGGCGACCGTTGGGATAGGCTTCGAATTCTAGTCCCGAACGATTTCGGATCCGCTTCATAGATCGGCATCGTCGGGACGGAACCGCCGGGCCTCTTTCTTCTGAGATTGTTTTTTTTTCTCTTCCAGAATCTTCAGCTTGGCCCTTTTGGACCGCTTACGTTTCTGGCGGCGGATTTTTTCGATCCTCTGTTTCTCTTCGCTCCGAGCTCCCAACACAGCGGCCTCAATCTTATCGGCCAGAATTTTACGGGCCAGATACCGGTTGAGCGCCTGGGAGCGTTCCTGTTGGCATTTCACCTCGGTCCCGCTCGGAAGATGCTTCAAGTAGACGCAGGTCGAAACCTTATTCACGTTTTGCCCCCCTTTCCCTCCCGAACGGATGAATTTTTCAAGAAGATCTTTTTCAAGAATTCCCAGTTCTTCCATCCTGCGCCTCAGGGCCTCTTCTTTTTCTTTACTTATTCCATATTGCGCCATGACAATCCACTCATATCAGAATTGTTTTCAGGTTTCGTGCTCTCCATATTATTGTAGTTGCTATTCTCCTCCGGAACAAGCGCGCGGTTCCGCGGAAAAGCCTAATGCAAAACGGGATTCAACGGGAAGGATTACGCGTGACGCCGCAAACAGATGAAACCGGTAAAATTCAGTTTTTATCGTTTTTGGAAGAAACCAGGAATTTTCCGCAGTTTTCGCAGACGTAAATGTCGTTGCTGCCCTCAATGGCCGAACTCATCTGGGTGGCGACATTGATGTAGCAACCCTGACAAGCACCGTCTTCCACTTCGGTGACGGCGAATCCGTATCGTTCCATGAGTTTGTCGAACCGGTCGAGGAGAGCGGCGTCCAATTCTTCACGCAGCAGCGCCGACTGCTTTTCCAATTTTGTTTTTTCTCTGGAAGCGGCGGTTTTTTTTCGGATTTCGATTTCCTGGAGCTTCCAAAGAACATTGGCCCGGTGTATGATCTTGTCCTCCCGCAGAGGCAGGCGGAGCTCAATCTCCGACAGCACGTCGAACATCTCGCCGGTGTTTTGAGCTTCCATCAATCTCTCACGAAATCGGGAGCGCATAAGGAATTTGGCCATCCCTGCAAAAAGGTGATTGAACAGACCCGGGATTGTGGGATTCCAGACGACCAGTATGATCAGATGAACCTTCTCTTTATCGACCGCGTCGAATTCAATCCCCGATTGGGATCTTCCCACAGCGACAGCGATGTCATGTCCGGTATCGATCCGTGCGTGAGGAAGAGCGATTCCGTGTCCGATCGCGGTCGATTCCAGTCGTTCTCGATCGATGATGCGGGTCAGAATGGGCTTCTTATTCTTAACCAACTTGAGCCCGACAAGATTATCCAATAATTCTTCGAGCGCCTGGATCTTGTCATCGGCTTTGAGATCAAAAACAATTTGCTCGGGAGCTATGTATTCGGAAAATTGAGAACTCTTGATATGTGTTTTACTTTCCATCGGAAAGACATTTTAGCACAAAACCCAGGGGACCAAAAGCAAAAAGCGATGAAAGCTCGATATTTCCCCTAATAAGGCGCTTTTTCTTTATCAGGCGGACTCTTTGGGGAAAAATTTCGCCAGCACTTCGGGCTCGGGGCGCTTGGTGAAACAGGAAACCACGATCAAACTGACCAGCGATACCGCCAACGCCGGATAGAGGATGGGAATTCCGAAAGGATCACCGTTGGGATTCCCCGGGGGGACCATGATGGACGGCCAAATAAAGCCTGCCAGTTTCAGAAACAACGTGACGACGGTAGCGGATATAATGGAAACCAATCCTCCTGTTTTTGTAACCCGGCGAGAGATCAGAGCCGCCAGCAAAGCCGGGGTGATCGCCACGCCGTAAATGGTATAGGCAAAGTACGCGCTTTCCAATACCGATCGCATCTTCCAGGCCATGAAAAAGGCAAGGACGCCGACCAGCACGATCAGGATTTTCTGCAACACCACCAATTTCGTTTCAGATTTGGTTTCACCCTCTCTCTCCGGCTTGATGAAACGCTGGTATATATCATGAATCATGGTTGTCGTCGGAGACAGCAGGTAGTTCATCCCGGTGGATATCACGACGGCGGTAGCCGCGCCTAAAAGCAGAACTCCAACCGGAAGCGGGATCATCCGCTTCGCAGCTTGAACGATGACGGCGGCATGGTCCATGCTGCCCGCCTGCAGTTCTTTCCAAAAATAGGAAGCGGCGAAAACCGCCATGACGATCACCACGGTTTCGACGATGATAGTCCCGATCACCCAGATCCCCGCAGCTTTTTTCGCTTCCCGCGGATTCTTGGCGCTGTAAAATTTCTGGTACATGCTCTGAACGCCCAAAAGCAAAAGCAATCCTGAAAGTCCGATCGCGGGGATTTTCAGAACGGGATTTGCTCCGAACTCAGAACTGAATACCATGAAATGAGATGGGGGGAGTATCGATTTTATCGTTCCCCAGCCCTTGGCTGCCAGGATCACTAGGGGCGTGGATACGATAGTCGAGACCAAAATGATTATCCCATTGGGAAGGTCGGTGTTGGCGATCGCTATCATTCCGCCGATCGTGGTGAACAGGATCACGAAAGCGGCGGCCATGAAAAGGCCCTGGTCGGTGGAAATGGCGCCGTCGGAAATGGCATTAAGGATGTATCCGCCCGCCTTGAACTGGTAGCTGACAATGACCGTAAAGCTTATGATGATGGCGATGGCGCCGAAAATCCGCGCTACGGGACCGTACCTCACCTCTAAAATATCGCCCACGGTATATTGACCGAAGGTCCTGATCTTGGCTGCCAGGAAATAGATGATAATGATCCCGATCCAAGCTCCGATCGGTTGCCACAATGCGCTCCAACCGGCCTTAGCCGCAAACTCGGCGCCGGCGATAAATGTACCGGATCCGATCCAAGTGCAGATCAACGTGAACACCATCTTCGTCATGCTGATGGAGCGACCGGCCAGCATCATGTCGTCCTGGCTTTTGACTTTACGCGACTTCCAGAAATTCATCACCGTCAACGCGGCAAGATATCCAAGGATAATGACGATATAAATGTTCATGTAAGTCCCCTTTTAACGGAATTTTGACGTTTTTCGTCCTTTATCGGAAACCACAATCCATGTATGCAAAAGATCGACCCGTCCTCCAATCCCACTAAATATTCCAAATCAACAGGATTAAGTCAATCAAAAATCTGAGTTCAGCGGGGCCCGGCCCTTTTTCTTCCAAACCTGATTTCATGATTTCATTCCTCTATATCGCGCTTTGTTGTATTATGAAAAAAAAGAAAGGATATGTTTATGGAAAAGCTGAAAAACAAGGCGCGGGCGCTCCTTATGGAATTCAAGGGGAACGCATTCGTATACGGACTGGATTGCATGGACCGGATTGGGAGCATGGTCGCCGAGAACGGAAGGCGGGTTTTATTGATCTCCAGTTTGGAAAAGCGGGATGCCCCCACCTATACCGCCTTAAAAAAATCTCTTCATGAGGCGGGGGCTGACATATGCGGGACGACCCCGTCCTCACGTCCCAACTCTCCCCGGGAAGACATCCTGCGCATGAAACAGGCGATCGAAACCGCCGAACCCGAATGTATTCTGGCCGCTTCCGGTGGTTCCGGTATCGACGCCGCCAAGGCGGCCCTGGTGCTTGCCGATCTCGGCGGTGATTTCGACGATTATTTCGGAGTAAACAGGGTGACGGAACGATTGGCCCAAAGCGGGGGAAATCTTCGCCCCTGTATCGCTTTTCAGACCGCATCGGGATCAGCCGCCCATTTGACGAAGTATTCCAACATCTCCGACCTAAAGAAACATCAAAAAAAGCTGATCGTGGATGACGCCGTCGTTCCCCCAAAATGCCTGTTCGATTACAGCCTCACGCGTTCCATGTCTTCGGATTTCACATGCGACGGCGCCTTTGATGGGCTTGCACACTGCCTGGAAGTCTATTACGGAGCCCCCCCCGATTCCCTCGATAAAATCGAAGATATCTCCCTTACGGGCATTGAACTCATTCTGTCTTCTCTGGAAACCGCAGTAAAGGATCCCGGAAACCTCTCGTCAAGGGAAGCTCTCGGCCTTGCGACGGATTTGGGTGGTTACGCCATCATGGAGGGTGGGACCAACGGTGCCCATCTCACGAGTTTCTCTCTGGTCGATATCCTCAGCCACGGGCGTGCTTGCGCTCTGCTCAATCCATACTACACGGTTTTCTTTGCTCCCGCGATACCACGACAGTTGACAACCCTGGCGTATTTGATGGAACGCCACGGATTAGTCGACAAATCAGCGGTTTCCCTGAAAGGCCGGGAACTCGGGATCGCCGTGGCCAAGGGCTTGATCCACTTCGGTCGGCGCGTAGGCTTTCCAACGACACTGAAAGAAATACCGGGTATGACGGAAGGCCACATCAAGAAAGCACTGGAGGCCGCCCGAAACCCACAACTGGAAATGAAACTGAAGAACATGCCTATTCCCTTGAAAGCGGATCAGATCGACACCTATATGGGGCCGGTCTTATGGTCGGCTTTTCATGGGGATTTTTCAGGGATCGCAAACTTCGAAACCTGAGAAAGACGAATCGGCTCTCCTCCCCGGATCTTTCCGCCGGAGCGCCGGGAGACGATCGGAATCTGACCGAAGGGCGGGAGCATTTTTCTTATCCGCCGAGATCGACCTTGACCACCCGGATTTTTTCCGGATCGTCAATCCCCAGTCCCAATTTTGCGGCGAGACTGATGTGATCGAGTGGGCGCCCGGTTTCTTCCAGCGGCGGGATCCCTTCCGTTCTGCGCTTGGCATTGATCACCCGGAATCCCACCGTATCCAGCGAAACAGGATCGGTCCCAATCCAGAGCGTATTTTGAGGGTAGATCACCTTGGGATTCCGCGGCCGCGGGCCTTGATCGTAACAGGCCTCGAGACCGTCGATCATATGCAAAACGACTTTATCTCGGACCATGGGCAGCATGCAGAATTCGGAAATAAACGGCCCGATACAATCCGGGCCGTGAAACCGGCGGTTGTTGTCGCAAAGTCCATACGCAAGGTTCTTCAAGGTAAGAGTGACTCCAGCCAGCCCATGATCTTTAAGGATAGCCAGATTGATGAACTTGTCACATTCCCGGGTGAATATCCGGGATAAATAAGAGGCGGTTCTTCCTTCGGCCCGTTGATCGGCTCGATCAAGCTTCGATTCATAGAAATGCTCCGGATCGAAACGGCTGTCGTCCGCTTTTAATGCCTCGGTACCATAACAAGTGATTCCTTCTCCAGAGGTGTTGAAAGAAAAATCACAATCGGCCATATGGGTTTCATAACGATCCCACACAATGATATTTTCTGGCTTGACGCCAAAAGCGAGCAAATCCTCCGATACGGCTCGGATCAATTCGTGATGGGTGAAGAGCAGAGGGCGGCCGAGCGTGTTGATTTTAAGACCGATCCTGTCATCCGGCTTTATAAAACGCGCCCAGGGCTGTTTCAAACCGGTCAATCTCTCCAAACCCGCTTTCAGCATCCGCTTGGTCACTACTGGATCGACTTCTCGGCCCCTCGGAACGGCGCCTGGATGCGAGACTTCGATCACGCGGCTGCTCCCGGCCGACCGGATTTCCGGATGTCCGGTTTTGAGTGCGAATCCGGCACCGATTACCGCACCGGAACCCTGAATCATAAAATCACGTCTGCTTATCTTTCTTCTCATACGGCTACCTCCCACTTTCATAAAAAAACATTATAATTCATATAATTTCAATCGGTATTATACAGTAAGGACAAGCGGCCTCTCATCCCGAATAAAGACAAAAAATCCGATCGAGGAAAACATCTCCGCTTGATGCCTCCGCGCTTGGTGTTTCATTTCAGAGAATGATCCTGTAGGAAATCGCGGTTTCTTAAAGAGTTGACGGCACACCGGGATTGGACTATTATAGTTTTTAAAGTATAGACAGCCATCCACGTCAAAGAAGGAGTGCGTGATGAAAAGAACGGGTTTAATGGTGATTCTTGTTCTTCTTGTTTTCCTCGGACCGTCGCTGCTTTCGGCGATTTCCACCGAGCAACCACAGCCCCCCGCGACCGAACCTCCCATTCTGATCACTTCCTGTGGTCAAAGTCCGGGGGCCACCATGCTGAAAGTCATTTTCATGCGGCTCAAACTCGAAGCGGAACCGAAGGCTTATGAAGTCAACATGCTGGCTACCGCTGATGATCTGATCAAAAGCCGTGACGAAGGAACCCCTTATAAAACCCTCATCATCGTCATGGGCGCCAGCTTGAAAGGCATGGGCGCCGCGGGCATCTCGATCGACAGCGAGCTGGCACGCAACACGGCGTTGATCGAAGAAGCCAAAAAACAGGATATCACCATCATCGGTGCTCATATCGAAGGCATGAAGCGGCGGGCTCAAGGTGCCTCGGCGGGCGATAACACCGACGAACAATCCATCGATACCGTTGCCCCCCATTCCGACCTGCTGGTCGTTAACGAGGACGGAAACGGGGATAATCGATTCACGATCATTTCCGAAACCCAGAACATTCCGATGATCCTCGTCCAAAAAAACCTCGATTTGCTGGAAGAATTCGGTAAGCTGTTTAAAAAATAATTTTTTCAAGATCTCCGGCTTTCTCGTGACTAAAGAATCGAATGCTGGAGCATTGGAATGCAGACGATCCTTCAAGCCGCTAACCTCAAGACCATCTTCACTATCCTGCTGGTTTTCAGCTCACTATGGCTGCTTCGAATTATTCTTTCCAAGGAGAAACGATCGCTTTTTCGTGCCGTCATCCTGTTTCTCCTTTTCCTGATGACTCTGGTCTATCTCCAACAGAGCAATTCTGAAAAAATATCCCTTTCGGATTTCACCTCCCTCTTCTCATCGAAATCCGCCGCTAAATATACATATCATGTGGAACGAGGCCATACCGGCGGGCATCAGTATACCCGATATGTATTCGAAGCGCCCCTTCCCAAATTGAAGCTTTCCCTGGATGAAAGCGGCAAATACTTCCACCTGTGGAACTTCGCGCCCGTCAACCGTATCCTTGCCCAACTCAATCTTCCTCTCGTTCACAAGGGGGTTCCGGAATTAAATTCCATTTCCGGCGCCGATCTGGATAAATACCACTACCGCTGGGACGATTATCCGCCCGGGATTCTTGTGCTGGAAAAAACGACCATCCAGGGAACCACGACTTTTGAGAAGCTGCAGTGCGTGGCTAATATAACCATCACCCGCCGCTACTGACCTGAATCAGCCATGGAAACGGCTGATGTACTCAAAAAAACACTCCAGGAATAAATGCTTTTTTTTATCATCAGCCCTTTCCACCCTGCGGGCGCCCCAATCTCACCCCGTCGGCTGCACAAAGGGCGTATCGGCGTACCTTTTAGTACGCCTCCCCGTCCTTTGCTTGCCGCCACGGCAATCTTGACCCGTAAACACATCAATTTATCTTATCGAGAAGGATGTATAGTGCTGTTTTTCATATCGTTATAATTAGCAAACAGCAATCTCGACGCGTGGCTCATCCAGGCATGTGCATGGGTCTGAGTATGGTTTTTTCCTGAATACCAGGGCGGGTGGGTCGGCGGTGTGAGAAGCGGAGTGCCATACGCGATTTAGCCTGAAAATTACTGTTCGCGAAGGGAGCCTCCGAAGGAGGCCGTCGAGTATGTCTGAGTCCCAAAGGGACGAGTTACGCAGACGCTGAGAGAACAGTGATTTTCACGGCGTTTAAAATCGCGTCTAAACGACGATCTCACACCGCCGTTCCTCCGCCGACCCTTCCGCCGACATCTTATTCAGTTTTCATTTGATTTTCGCCTGCATTTCTAATACATTAGAAAACTAATACCCATGAACGTCTCAATCGAAATTATTCTTCTGATCATGATTGCGGCATACATCGCCGCGAAAGCGTTCAAAGTCTCCACCGAACTTTCTCTGTTCGCCGCGGCACTTGCAGGTGGACTGGCGGGCGGATTCGGCATTCCCGCCAGGCATATCGTCGAAGGCGCTTTTACCTACCTCGACATCATGCTCATTTTCATCACGGCTACGCTTTTCATGAACCTGCTCAAGGAATCCGGGGGGGTGGCTTTCGTCATAAGGGGAATTTTGAGCAGATTCCATCGAAATAAAATCATCCTGTTCGTATTGATCACTCTGCTGCTTCTGATTCCAGGAGCGCTGACCGGTGCGGGCAGCGTCACGGTTCTCATCACGGGAGGGATGATCGCCGTCATCCTCGGCACCATGGGGATTACGAAGCCCAGGGCCGCCGCCATTATTTTCATTCTGGCCGGATTGAGCGCCGCCGCTCCTCCCGTCAGTCTGTGGGCCATGCTGACCGCCGCCGGACTGAACATGCCCTATGTCGGGTTTTTCCTCCCGCTTCTCATCCCGTGTGTGCTTTTGTCCCTGGCCACCATCTTTATTCTGGGAAGGAAAACGAAACCGGTCGATCTGGAAAAAGCCCTTGAAGAGCTGCCGGAAGCTCCGGATAAAATGAACTGGTTTCGGGTGGCCTGTCCCTTTATAGCTTTTTTCCTGCTGGTGATCGCCAGCCGGATTTGGCCGCATTCTTTACCGGTCATCGGACTGCCCATGATGTTTGTCGCCGCCGCCTTCATTTCCCTCGTCCTGTCGCCCATCAAAATCAATCTGCTGAATATTTCCCGGGAAACCATCCATCAACTTCTACCTCTTTTGGGGACCTTGACCTGCGTTGGGATTTTGGTGCAGATCATGACGCTCACCGGAGTTCGGGGACTGATCGCCGTCACGGCCGTAACTCTGCCCCTCTCTTTGGTGATCCTGTCGCTCTCGCTCGTTCTACCCGTCTCCGAAGCGGTGCTGATGTGGGGAGCGGCTCCGGTACTCGGCGTTCCCATCGTGCTGCTTTTCAATACCGTGGGGCTCAACCCCATCGTCGCCCTGGCGGGGATGAGCATCATCTGGCCGCTGGGAGACGCCTTGCCCCCAACCGCCATCATCGGACGCCTGACGAAAGAAACCGTGGGGATGGAAGAACCGTATCCTTTGCTCTTGAAAAACTGCATCGTTCCGGCAGTCATCATCATCATCGTGGGCTTGTTGATGGTCTTTTTCAGTAAAGAGCTCACTTTTCTGACGGGAGTATAGCCATGGCTCGAGAAGAAGGATCGGACCGGGTCTTACCGTCAAGAGGAGGGAACCACCGATGATCACCATCCTTTATTATCTGCTCACGGCGTATATCGTCGGGCTGATCGTATGGAACCTCATCAAAAACAAGAATTGGCAGGAAGAAATCCTCTATATCCTCGTCCTCATGCCGTTTCTTCTGCGACTTCTCCGTCTAAAATAAAAGGATCGCCATGACAACGGAAAAATATATTTATCCCAGGAAAACAATGTTCATCCTGCTCGGCCTCGCCCTCATGATAGCGGCCGGAATCAGCTTCCATAAGAGCCGACGGCTGCAAGAACCCGTCGTTCTAAGCCCCGCCGTCACCCGTATAAAATCTTTAAGCGACTATTTCCCGGGCATCAAGAACACCATCAATGACGCCCATGTCTATATCATGGATGGAGCGGAACCCGGAGGCTCGGTTCTCATCATCGGCGGCACGCATCCCGAAGAACCCGCATCCCGCCTCGCAGCCTGGATCATCGCTGAAAACGCTCACATCGAAAAAGGACGGTTGATGGTCATCCTGTCCGCCAATCGCAGCGCGACCACCGTAACCAGACTCGGCGGGGGGTATCCACCCACGTTTACCATCCCCACGCCCTGGGGCGGCCAGACGTTCCGCATGGGTGATCGCTGGTCTAATCCGCTCGATCAATGGCCCGATCCCGAGGTGTATATTCACTACCCAAGCCGTCAAGAACTTGCCTATGTGGATATCCGCAATCTCAATCGGACCTGGCCGGGACGGAAAAACGGCACCCTGACGGAAAAAACTTGTTATGCCATGACCCAGCTGATCCGCAGCGAAAACGTGGACATCACCATCGATCTACACGAAGCCGAGCTGCAGTACCCCGTCATCAGCACCATCGTCGCTCACCCGAAAGGACAGGACCTGGCGGCCATGGCTTCCATGATGATCAGCGGTACGGAAGATTTTGAAATCGGCATGGAACATTCCCCGGAAGCTCTTCGCGGGCTCTCTCACCGGGAAATCGGGGACCATACCGATTCCATATCCCTGCTCCTGGAGGCGCCTGAACCGTTTCTGGACGCCACCCGCGGACGAACGGACGAAGCGCTGCTGCTGGAAGGAAAAGACCGGTTCATCGTCAAGGCGGGACAGCACGGTCTCCTGTTCGAAAAAATCGATGAAAACGGCTGGCCGATCGACAAACGCGTCGGCCGGCACTGCTCGACGATCCTGCAAATACTGGAATTATGGTCGGAAGAACACCCGGATAAGGGCGTTCATCTATCCGCCATCCCTCGCTATGCGGATATCCTGGAAAACGGCCCCGGTTATTTTCTTAAGGATCCGTCGACCGCCGCCTCCGACAGGCTTTATTTCGAATAACGGGCCCCGCGAACCAGATCGATCTTTCCAATTCCGCTCCCGACGTCTCCATACGTTTACGGCTTCTTGTTCAGGATCTCGAGCCATGCTCCGCTGACCTCGGTCCGGGGACGACCATCCGCATATTTCGCTAACAGCATATAGAAAAGCTCGCGAGCCGCGTTCTCGGCATTAAGCGCACAATCGGCTGAATATTTCGTCAGGAAGTCTTTTGCGAGCAAGGGCTCGATCCCATGCATTTCCAAAGCCTGTTTTTCGATCCCGGGCTGCATCCGAAACATTTTTTCCTCGATAGGCCCGAAGGCCTCCCGGACATCGGCATGCACCTCATTGTAGCGCAGCCAGGAAAGCGTATCGATGGCTTGAAAATACCAGCGGGCCGAATCCGGGGAGAAGCGGGTGAAATCACCGGATCTCCAGGACTTGGGAGTATCGGAAATGCCCGCATAGAAAGGCACATAGCATGTCGACCGCGGGCAGTCCACACCGAACCAGACGACCCCTCCGATGCTGTCCGGCAGCCAGGACCTGGCTTGAGAAACCCAGGTATAGCCCGAACCGCCGACACAGATGCTGCGCTCGGATTCCAGGCCGGAAATCCGGGGGCGGTCGGGACAACCGAAGGGCCCGGCCGCCGCTCCTTTGGTTTTATCATAAGGGGTGCCTTCCATATGATCGCGCCAGACATTATCGATCCACCAGCGAGCGGAAATCCTCTCGTCCGGCTTGACGGAGAAGGGAAAAACCGCGCCGTCCGGATCCCATTCCCGCGACGGACACAGCATACTGAACATGCGCCATTCCCGCCGCCGGTTGCCAATGGAGTTATTTCCGCTGTATACCTTGGCGAAATGAAAAGGTCCGTCCTCGACCGGGTCGTAGAACCCCTTTTCCCGAGCCGTTTTCACCAGGGTTTTGGACGCCATGAAAAATTCCGGATTATTCAGGTCGATCTCGCCTATACGCATGCGGTTGGCGTGCGGACAGACATGATCGTCGGGGATTCGCTGCGCCACCCATTCCTTCGTAAATCCCGGGATCTCAAAACACCAGGCTTCGTCGGGGTCCGAAACCAGAAAGCTTTCCCCGCTGCCGTTCAATCCATATTCCTCGATCAAGGCCCCCGCGATCCGGATCGCCTCACGAGCCGTACGCCCCCGCTGCAGGGCCAGCGCCGCCACCAGCGTGTAATCGATCAGGGCGTCCTCGCTTGAAAGCACCCTCAGCTCTCTGCGCGTCCCACAGGTATTCTCTCCAAAAAACACCTGATGCTCATTTCCGATGGGGCATTCGATCTGAAAATAGGCGTACGTTTCCGCGACCTGGGGGATCGGCGTCTCTCCACGGACGATATGTGAAATTCCGCCGGGCAAGCCGGCATAATCGATCCGCACCGTCTCCCCGGACTTGAAATGTCGGGGGGGGACCACCCTCAGCGTAAAATCACACCCCCCGTCACATGTATGCCCGCTCATGGTACTGCCGTCTACCGTCGCCAGCTTGCCGGCGGCAAATGCCGTACAGGACTTTTCCCCGCAATCACGGCATTCCCGTTCCTGGAAACCGTATGTCAGGACTAAGCTCAACATCAGCATGCCGAAAATCCCCCACCGGATTTTTTTCATATCAATTCTCCTTTACTGTTTTTTTAGCCGCGGCGGGTTTTCTCTTCGCGACCCCCGCAAAAATGAATATCAAAACACACAGGATGAGGTATGCTCCTCCAAGGATCGGAATCTCCGGGGGAAATTGTTCGATGCGGCGGTACAGCTCTCCCTCTCCCGGAGCGGGCAGAGGCACGGGATCCCACGGCAGGCCAAATCTCTGCACCAATCCCTGAACATACAGCAGGTGCAAGACAGGAATCCCCCGGGAGGCCATGTCGAAGATCATCCCACGGTTCGCCGCGGGAGGGAACTTTTCGATCCTATTCAATCCCGGCTTCAGTTTAAGCACGGAAGAATCATTCCCCAGATTGGAATAACTCCCGCCGATATTAATAAATGCCTTTAACGGCTGCCCCTCCGCGGCGGCGGCCCAAAGCCGGAGGCGCCTCTCCACGTTTTCCCGCAGCCGGGATTCCGCGAAAAAAGGGATCCCGCTCTTTTCAACCTCCCGAATCAGATTCCGGCGGAAGTCCGGATCCATGTCCTCGCCGATATCACGACTCCCCCCCAAAGTGACCGCGATCGGAACCGTATCCAGAGTTCCTTCCCGCCTCAGACACTCCAACATGGCCAAGCAGTGAAAATCAGGGTCGTTCGCGCCCCACTGCGATGCTCCCAGCGAACAAATCAAGAGCGGCCGGACATCCATTACCCGGGCAGCCGACAGCACAGCTATCATCAATGCCGGAAAAGAGCCCGAAGCTCCCACCGCTATGGTGTCCCCTCTTCGAACTCCTGCTTCACGCAGTAGGAAAACCACCAGGCCGGCCATGTTGGGATTACACGACGTTCGCTTGGAGCCCAGGTGACCGACTGAAGTCGTAAGCGGCGACCACTCCGATCCTATGATCCCGGTGCGATTGACATCATGCACGGAATCGATCTCCATCCCGCCGAGCCCCCGGCACTTGCTTATGGTTTGCAGCGCTTCAGCCATGGACCGTGAAGCCCGCAGCATCTCTCGCTTGAACGCGTAAGGCCTCTGTGGCGGGACGATCTTGACCAACGCATAGAAAAGCAAGCTGACCAAGAAAACGCCGTATACGACATTATTTCTTTTTCTGCCCGCGTCCTTGCGGATAAAGCGCGCCTTTACCCTTCCAACCCCGATGCTCTTCCTCTTTTTCTTCCGGATCATATTCCCAACCAAATCAGCAGCCGGACGGCGAAATACGTCATGACGGCTACGGTAAAAAGCGAGGCCAGCGTCGGCAGAAACTGCTGCTTCTCCAGATTATTCGCCAACAATCCCGGAATGATCCAGCCGATGGCCCGCATTTCAAATGTCACCGGAAAAATCCTCGGAAAAAACAAAAACCACAACTGCGCCAGCAGTGCGCCCAGAAAAACCAGCATCACGAACCGACGCTTCCCGAAAAGCAGAAAATATCGGCAGAGAAAATGATACAAAAATAGACTCAAGATCGCGATCCCCAGCGTAGCCAGCACCCGCAACGGTTGATCGAGATACAGAGCGACATAGGCCGGAACGATGATCCCCCCGGGATAGACCCCCGTCAGCTCAACATACAAAAGGGCCAGAAGCAGCCCGATCATCAAGGTTTCAAATGCCATATTCCTCACCCATTCTTTCCCAGCTTTGGACGAACCGACGTCCCATTCCACCCATGTTTCCCATGCCCACCAGAACCGTTTCCCGATTATCCTCCTCCGACAGATGAGAAAGGCATGCTTCCGGAGAGCGCCAATCCGCCGTGATGATCTCCATGTCAAGGTGATCCCTGAGAACCGAGACCATCATACGGGCCTGATCTCCGATGATCGCCAGCTTATGCATTGCGGGGAAACTTCCTTTTTCCGCCGCTTCCCGCCATTGACGTGTGCGATCTCCCCGATCCCCTCTGAAATTGAGGAGACCGATCACACGACGCGCTTGAAGCAAGCCCATTGCTTTCAGTTTCTCGAAGACATCATGCGTGGACTCCGGATCATTGGCGGCAAAACCGCTTACCAGGAACCATGTCCGCTCCGGCCGCCCCAAACGCACCGTCCACACCCTGAGGCTGCCGAAATCAGGCTGCATTCCTCTCATTCCCCGAACGGCCGTATCCATGGGGATCCCCAAAAAATCGACCACGGCCAATGCCGTCCGCAGATTTTCGGGAAACTCCCGGGGAAGAAGACGCGAGGCGGCCTGGACGGCCGCTTCATGATCACGGCGTCCCACCGTGATCATCCGGCACCCCCGCTTTTCGGCCGTTCTCTCGAAAGGACGGAGGTGCGGCCCTTCGGGGGTTATCAGCACTCCGGCGGGAGGGGCCGCACTCGCCAGGGCATCCGCGATCTCTTCAAGGCTTTCCCCCAATTCCGGGCGGTGATCCAAGCGCACGTTGGTGACGATCAACACGTGCGGTTGGAGCAACCGCACGCTCTCGACAAACAAACACTCGGGATGGATGCTCATCAATTCACAAACCAGCGTGTCAGCCCCGGCGTCAACGGCTTTTGCAAGCACTGATATTCCTTCGAGGATGGTCGGCCGTCCCCGACGCCGAAGGCCTTCCTCCCCCCCCCCGGGAAGGATCAGGGCTGCTTGGGACCCCGTCGCCTTGGCGAATACGGAACGGCCGGACTCTGTCAATGCCGCGGCGACAAGCCGCGTGACGCTGGATTTACCCCGGATACCGGTTATTGCGATCCGCAGCGAGAACCGGCGGCGGCGGGATAATCGGCCGCGCTCGTATGCGAGGTACAAAAGGAATACGGTCAGACAACTTAGGGTGATGACAAGCTCTCCGATAGCGATTTTATTTCCTCCTTCGTTTTTCCGGACGTAAGTACCCGCACTCTATTCTAGCTTCATTCGGTCACCGCATCTCCCGGTTTTCATCCAACGCTCTCAAAAATGTTCCTCCGAAAAGATCACCCCAGGCGTAACGGTCGATGCCGGCTTCCAGAAGATTTTCGATGACCGCCAGCATCTGTTTCATTCCGGGCTCTTTACGCAGGCAGTTCTGATTGATAAGCACCAGACGTTTCGGGCCGAGCTTCTTTATTCCCAGTTCCACGACTCTTGCATACTCCTCCGGGTCCATATCCGCGCTCATGGTAAGGCCCAAAACCGCCTGATTATCTTTTATCGCGTCCAACATGTTGCTTTCAGGTATTGCGGACATCATGATGACGACGGGTCTTCGGAAAACGTTCAGCAGGGTACGCGCCTGAGCCGCGCTTGCGCCTTTGATCAGCAGCAGTAAGCCCGCATGATCCGCGGACTTGAGGATCACGGTGCCCTCGTCACTCAGTTCATCCCCTTTAAACAGATCAGCCGGATCCTCAAGGAGGACGAAACAAAAACCCTGTGAGGCCAGGACTCCCGCCCATTCGGGCTTGTCTCGGAAAGCCTCGATTCCCTTAAGACCGGGGATCAACACCGTTTTTCCGCCGCGGACCTCCGCATTCAACTTCGCGGCGTTTTCATACATCACCAATCCTTGGGACTGCCGAGCTTTTCGCGACGCCGTCAAAACCGTATCGATGATATCCAGCCGGAGAGCGTCTCCGGAAAGCCCTTCCTTGCCCGTAACAAGGGACAGCTGACCGTCGATGTCTGAATTCAAATCGTCTTTCCGGTGATCGACGACCTTTTCCAAAAGGTTGGTTTTGAAGTTGATCAGATTCTGATTCTTGAAATAAAACATCGCCTGCCGCTGAGGCATGATGAAATCACCGGGCTCATCCGCCAGGATAAGAACCGATGCATGCACCAGATCCCCGATTCGTTTCAACACCTCCGGTTTGACCAAATCAACATCGTCGCGATTGCGGTGATACTTGAAATGATACCCCTGACTGCCCGCGCCGTAAGCAGGCACTCCTTTCATTAAAAACGGCGTATGATCCGAACCGCCCGGCCCCCCGCGTCCGGGAGTGACATAGCCCAAGATATCCGGGGGAAGCTTGGCCTTGATCGTCTCCCATATCCGGGGAGAGAAATATTCTCCCCGAAAGTTCACTTCGCCGGTACCGTGAGCGACCATGTCCATATTGATATAAGCCACCGTCTTTTCGATGGGATGGGTGGGATGATCGGCATAATGATAGGAACCCAGCAGTCCTTGTTCTTCTCCGGCCCAAGCTGCAAATATCACGGTCCGTTTCGGCCGCGCCTTATTCAACTTCATGATCCGGGCGATCTCCATCGCGACGGCTGTTCCGGAGGCATTGTCGTTGGCTCCATTCATCACATCGCCTGAGGGATCGATCCCCAGATGATCCATATGTCCCCCGATAATGACGGCTTCATGCTTAAGCCTCGGATCGCTTCCGGTTATTTTAGCCAGGATATTCCGTGTCCTGCGCATCGGATCGAATTCGGCGTTAACCGCGATGCGGGCTCGGACGCCCGTCGCCAACGATTGCGGTTCACCCCGATCATCGATTTCCTGGAAAAGAAACCTCAGGTCAGTCGGAAGCTCTTTAAAAATATAATCCGTGATCCGTCCTTCCACCGAAAGCAGCACGAAATCGGGATCATATATTTCCTTGCTGACTCCAAAGCGGAAATACCGGCTGATATCCTCGGCCGGCCTGAAGACCATGGCACAGCGGGCGCCCCGCTTCCGGGCTGCCATGATACGGGCGTCCACGGCGAAGGCCGCTCCCTCCTTTTTCTCCAGCCGGGCTGGAGTACCGGTAGAAAACAGCGCCACCTTCCCCTTGACGTCGACTCCCGCATAATCATCATATCCCGAATCCGGCGCACAGATTCCATAGCCCACGAAAACGATTTCACCCGTGAAGTCTCCCGATCCCGAATACCTCTGCACCCTCCAATCATCTCCATAATAAAGCCTCCGCTCTTTTTCGCCGGCGATGATCTCGAGAACCGCACCTTGAACGATATGCCGGTGCTCTATGGTAAATTCCTGATAAAACGATCCGTCGTCCCCCGCCGGTTCCAGGCCCCATTCCCTGAACTTTCCGGCGATATACTCTTCGGCCATAACCGCCCCCGGTTGACCGCTTTTACGACCCTGCATGGCGTCGTCGGCAAGATCACGGATGAGCATCCACGCCGCGTCCGCATCGAATTCAGCAATTTTTTGCTGTCCGGGCAGAGAAACGCAGAAAAGCATGATGGCGATCAGCAGGCCCACACATTTTTTCACATCCCACCTCCTTCGATTTTTCAAGAGTATTATAACGGAACCCCCCTGACAAATAAATCAACTTGATCTTCATGCATCGGAGGGAACGATTCATGTTGGAAGTCGAGATGACCAGCCCGAATTCAAACTTGTTTTCAGATCCCGGCTGTGTCACACTAGCGAAGGGATGGAAAAGGTCGATGACAAACCCCGGTGCGAATGGGCTCTCCGGGATCCCCTTTATCGCCGCTACCATGATGAGGAATGGGGTCTTCCCCAGCATGACGACCGCCTTCTTTTTGAGTTCCTTATTCTGGAAGGCATGCAAGCGGGATTGAGCTGGCTCACCGTACTCAGAAAAAGGGAGAATTTCCGGAGGGCGTTTTCTGATTTCGTGCCGGAGAAGATAGCCGCCTACGGGGAACGGCGCATCCAGGCCTTGATGTCCGATTCCGGCATCATCCGAAACCGGCGCAAAATCGAAGCCGCGATCGTCAATGCCCGCATGTTCCTGAAAATTCAATCCGAAAAGATTACTTTCGATTCTTTTATCTGGCGGTTCGCTCCCGAATCGCGTTCTCGAAATCCCCGGAAAAACCTTGCGGACATCCCGGCGCAAACTCCTGAGTCACGGGAGATGAGCCGAACCCTGCGCAGCCGTGGATTCAAGTTTGTCGGTCCGACGATCTGCTATGCCTTCATGCAGGCCGTAGGAATGGTGAACGATCATACGGAGGACTGTTTCCGATATCGGGAGATAGAGACTCTTAACCTTTGAAGCTCAGCGGCTGAAAAGAAAACTCACTTTGAGCATCACCATTCGGTCCTGAAGAAATCCCCGACTACCCACCTCATGAGTTTCATTGTAGATGAAATAGAGGTTGGCTCCGGGCTTGTAGATCCAGCGAACCAGAAAATTACTTTTGAATAAACTTTCATCGCTGTTCCATTGGACATAGGTCTTGGCATAGAGATCTGGTGAAAAAGCATATACGATGCGAGCCGCCGCGATCACGGCCGTGAAACGCCCGTCGTTAACCTCGAGGTTGAAACGATTCCGGCTGAGGATGAATTCAAGATTGAAACTTCGCGAAAACTTTAAAATCCCCGATCCGTTCAACTGAAAAAGCTTGCCGTTGTAGAACCGCCCGGTTTTTACCTCGCCCCGATATGAAAACCGGCGGCTCTTGTCCGATTCGTAGGAGCTGGAAAAATCATTGAACGCATACCCCCCTACGGGGATGTAAACGCCTGTTTTGATCTCGAAGGGATCGAAGAGATATTCATAGTTCCGGTTCAAACTCAAAGTGAAGGAACTTCCATCCTGGAAGCGGTTATGATTCCCGAACTGCACAAGCCGGGACTCCACCTGCCCATTATGGTTTTCCACATAAATCAGTTTGTTGTAGAAATAGCTTTTACGGAGGTTGAGGATACGGGGCCGCGGACGCAGACTGATGTTGGAACGGAACTTTCGGATATCTGTCCGATTGACGAATCCCATCTCCGAATTGAAGTTGTCACCCACGTCCAGATAGGAAAGGTCCACCTGAAAATGGTCATTTTCCCAGATTAAATCCAGGTATCCGGACCAATCCCGACCTTTTAATCCGGAGGTGGCGGTCTTGGCGATATAGCCCCCGCTCTTGAAATTATCTCCGAACGCTAGATTGAAGTCGATTCCTCCCGCCCGATTGCCAAGAGAGCTGTCGATCGAATCCTTGCTTAATACCATCACCCCGATCGTCGACTTGCGGAACAGATCACGCTTGAGCCGCATCACCGCATAATTTGATTTTTCAATTTGTATTCGTTCCTCGTCCTCCGTATAAGCGGCACGGTCGGTCACGAGATCCATGACCCCCAGGTCGTAAGGACCGACCTTCCCCGTGACTCGGGCGCCTCCGACAATGGGAATCTCCACTCCGTCATCCGAAAGCCCGATGGACCGGCTGAAAAAGAGCAGGGTAGGCGTTTCCCGCTTCCGGAATCGCTCCCCCATACGAAATATGTCCGCGCCCTCCAAGAAAAAACTTCGTTTTTCAGGAAAGAACAGATTGAATCGAGTAAGATTGAATTTCTCTTGATCGGCCTCAACTTGAGCGAAATCCGTATTCCACGTCACATCCGCGGTCAGATTGGAAGTCACCCGTGCTTTCAGATCAATACCCACATCTCCCGTCCCACGGAAAGGCTCGCCGCTTTCCGTTTTTTCCCCTCCCCCGATCAAATACGGCATGATCTGAAAACGTTGTCCCGGCTTCAAATCCCTCAAACCGGTCATACGACCGAAATAGGATATTTTGTACTGCCCTTCCCGACCATAGTCTCTCAGGATGGGTGCCCAGTAAACTTCCTCTCTTTTACGCGCAATATGCCGACCGAAATTGATTCCCCAGATCTGTTCTTCTTCCTGCTTGAACCGCAGCGTCGCGAACGGGACGGCGATCTCCGCGCTCCATCCATGTCGCGTTCTCCGAACCTCGGCATCCCAGATGCCGTCCCAATCCCAATTGATATTGGCGCCGTCGTCGCGTATCAACGCATCCCTTCTCGCTCCCAGGGGATTGACCGCAAAATAGAATCCGTTGCGCCGGCTGAGAAATGGATCCAGAATGATTTCTATAAAATCATTGTCCTTGAGTTCGGCATCCCGGCGCATTTCATCTGCCACAATCAGATCGGGATTATCATCGAAACACATCACGCCGATAAAAAGCGTGTCGTTATCGTAAACGACACGGACGGCGGTGCGCTCTGAGGCAGGTCGGCCTTCATGCGGTTCACGTTGGGTAAAGGCATCGATCACTCGGGCTCTATGCCAAAATTCATCTTTCAGATCGCCGTCGAGAACCACGGGAGCTGGAATCTTCACCGCCTGTATATGACGGGCAACCGGTGCCGCGGCATGCAGACAGCAGACAGCTCCTATAAAAACTATAATCCGACAGAATATGTTAAAAAACCTCATCGAGAAATCCTGGCGACAAGAATATGAATCCGCCGAAAAACCAGGGTAATATATAATATATAAAACCCAAGAAAATTGCCACTTTCCTTTACGGCGGGGATGAATATCAGTCGGCGCCACAAAACATGTCGGCGAATTCCCCGGAGGAGTACGAGATAGTCCTCAATGGCTCAACCGCCTTCGACGGCGGGCGCAGCGGCGCTTCGCCCGCTTCGGATGACGCACCCCGATTTCCGGGAAGAAAAAGGACTAAAAAAAACGGCCCCGGGAGCACGCTTCCGAGGCCGTAAGGATCAAAAAAAACCGAACTATGCCTGTTGTTGCGCCAGCTCCTGGATTCCTTTAAGAAATTGGTCGATCTCATCATGATTGACATAGTAATGGGTCGACACTCGAACACCCCGGGTTCCCTTCTGATCGCTCCCGATCGTTCGGATGACGATATTGTATTTCTGTCGGATATAATCCACGATATGGGCGGGATCGACTCCTTTCATGGAAAACGCAGTCAGCCCCGCACTCAGATACAGATCCTCCGACGTATGCAGTTTGACGCCCGGGATCTTTTTCAATCCCTGTTTCAAGTGTCCGGCCAGAGACTTGATCCGGCGTTCGATACGGGCTTTCCCGATACGGTTCTGGAAATCGATCGCTTCGCCCAAGGCGATAGTCAATCCGTCGGCACGCTGGCTGAGGGTTTCAAATCTCTTGGCGGTCTTATGAGTATCCCAACCTCCGGAAGCGATGGTGGGCCAGAGCTTATCCTGAACATCTTTTTTCACGTAGAATACCCCCACTCCCGCGGAAGAACCGCCCCACTTGTAAGGGCTGGTGCAGAAGAAGTCGATGTCCATGTCATGCATGTCGAGATCCAGCATTCCGAAGCCGTGCGCGCTGTCGGCCACCACCAGGATCCCTTTGTCATGTGCCATTTTACAGAGTTCCTTCAAAGGCACGATAAGGCCGGAAATGTATACGGTATGGCTGATGCTGATAATTCGGGTTCTGGGACCAATCGCTTTTTCGAAGGCATCGACGATCTCGCCGGCGCTTTTGGGCGGAAGACCGATGGGAACTTCTTTGATCTTGATGCCGTAGCGTTTCTCTTTCAGCTTCCAGGGATGAGTCCCCCCGGGATGTTCCATGGAGGAAAGAAGCACTTCATCGCCTTCCTTCATATCCAGACCGTTGGCCACAAAATTCATCCCCTCGGTCGTGTTGCGGATAATCGCGACTTCATCGGTATCCGCCCCGATAAACTGCGCGACTTTGGGACGCACAGCTTCAGTGAGCCGAGGGATGTAAGAATACGTGTCCACAGGATTCTTCGCCTGCACCTCGAAAATCTTCATCAAGGTATTGAATACCGGTTTCGGCATGGGCCCGACCGTTCCGTTGTTCATCATGACGACATCATCCTCGAACATGAAATGCTTCCGAACCGCATTCCAGTAGACCCCATCAGGAGATTCCTCTTTTATGAACTTCTGATTCAATGAGGTTATGCTCTGGTAAACCGAAGCATTGAGCTTGTCCAATGCCGCCACGGAAAGCGTCGATCCCGCAAGAACATACTTTACAAAATCCCGGCGGGACAACCCGGAAAAGGGCATCCTCGTCATCTCGTGTTTATTGTCCATTTCAATTCCTCCTTTATCTCTCATGACAGAT
>CAYSQW010000035.1:0-38075 GCA_964433135.1 uncultured Eubacteriales bacterium | reverse complement strand
TGAATTACCCCTTCTCCGAGATCTTCTCTTACACAAAACTGCGGGAGTGGCACCCCTGGCCGGACTCGAACCGGCGACACACGGATTAGGAATCCGTTGCTCTATCCATACTGAGCTACAGGGGTACGGAAACCGGCACGGCCGTGGAGGCCGGGCACAGGCCACAGTTTATCAGATTTCCCCCCTTATTCCAATCATCTTCATGGGTGCGGGATCGGTTAATAATGCTCCGTCAAAAAAAACCGGTTCACGATAAACAAATCGATTTCATAGAATTCCGTCCCATCCAAGAGGCATCACTTCACCCCCAATAAATATGATGGAGTGGAAACACGGCAGGGCCTTCAGGATCACAGCCGACCTGATCTTCTCTTGAGTTAAACCCTGAACAGCTTTTTCAGGCGTTCCCGTATCGACCGCTTACTGCAGCCGTCGCTGATATCCTTCTCGGAAAGCTCCTTGATCTTGCAAAGGAACTCCTGATTGCTGCGATTGCGCTCGCTGACCAGTTCGGCGATCACATCCGCCAGCGCCGGATTGCGCTTCAACAGTCCTCCGAAATCATCGGCCTTGACTTCAAGCAGCTCGGCATCTTCCTCGATAACTCCGGTGGCCGTACGCGGCATTCCCGTGAACAAAGACATCTCGCCGAAGATCCCTCCCGGGCCGGCGTGAAATTCAGACGAATATTTGCGTCCCTTCTCCTCATAGACGATTGTCCCCAAGATCCTTCCGCGGGCGACCACGTAACAGCTTTCCCCCTTATCGCCCTGTTTGAAAAGAATCTCCCCTGCGGCGAACCGATGAGAACGGACGACGGAAGCCAACGCCCGGATCTCTTCTTCCGATACCATCGGCTCCCCCGCCTGTTCACCGTCGGGATAGCGCAGCAGCGGAGATGACATCAGAATTTTCGTCTTTCTATCCCGCGCGTTCTCAATCGAGGCCTCGGCCTGGTCTATTCGGAACGAGCGGATCACATGCCCCAGCTTATCACCCAGAGGAATCGGGATCTCGATCCCGCGGCGTTTGAATTTAAACCATATCTTTCTTCCCACTTCACCGAGGATGGGATACTTATTTTCAAAATCCCGCACCCAGAACTTCAGGGTGTAGGAAATCCCGACATCATCGAACTCCTCAATAAAGGCCTGGGGCGCGGGTTTATCCATCACTTCCGGCACTTCCACGGCCGCTTCGCACAGCGCATCGTAAACCGTCGAGGGAGACGCATCGTACGCGATCTTGAGCGGCAGCATCAAAGCGGTTGCGGGTTCCGGGCGCGAATAATTGATCACGCGTTCCGATGCGACGGCGTTGTTGGGGATAACGACCATATTCGAGCGCCGGTCGAGGATGCGGGTCTCCCGCCAATTGGTGTCCATCACCACCCCTTCTCTATCCCCAACACCGATCCAATCCCCTTTTCCGAAAGATTTCGTCAGGTGCAGGGAAACACCGGATAGGATATTGCTTAGAACGTCCTGAAAGGCCAACCCCAGAATCATGGTCAGGATAGCCGAAGTCGCCAGGAAAGGCGTGATGTTGATCTGGAGGATCTCTTTCAGGACAATCAGGAGGACGACAGCATACATCACTCCCAGGATAGAGCCGTGAAGGACGCGGGGAAGAGGAAATGCTCGGCGGCGGCGGGAATGCCATCCCTGAAGCAGCCCGTCCACCGTGCGCACCATCAGCACGATCACCAAGAAAACGATGATCGCTTCCAAGATCCTCCCGGATTGCGGCCACGGAAACAGAAAGGTGCGGACGGATTCGACATGCAGCAGCAGAGAAAAGCCGAGGAAAATCAGCGGATGACCGATTCTTTCCAGCAAGCTGCGACGGAATCCCCCCGCAGCACCCGCGGGGCGTCGCAGGCACCGGCGAACCGCCCAATAGAGCCCGGCGGCCAGCGCAAAAACCAGCAAAACCGACAGTATTCCCAGAAGGGCGGTCATCAATGTTTGTCCGGATGGATTCATCTTTTCACCTCACGATCACCCGGTTTCATGGGCACCCTCCGTTGGAGCGAACCGTTCGCGGGCCCGTCTTATCATCGCTTCGATCACGGCATCCGAATATTCCGGATTGAAATGCGACAGGATCAACTTTCCCACACCGGCCTCAAGCGCAAGAGCCGCGCCCGCTTCCCAGGTACTGTGCCCCCAACCGCGTCGTGAAGCCGCATACTCTTCGGGCGTAAAGGAAGCGTCATAAACCAGCACGTCGGCTCTGCGGCAGAAATCCGCCAGCCGACCGTCACATCCGGATTCGGGATGCTCGGTATCGGTCGCCGTTATGAGGATTCGGCCATCTCTTTTGAACCTATATGCAACGCTTTCCTGCGGATGATTCAAGGGACACGACGAAACGCTGACGCGGCCGATCGAAAATTCTTTATCCGTTATATCCGTGTAGGACTTCCGCGCCGGCGTCGCATCCCAATCCAGAGGGAAATAACGGCCGGCCATCAATCCGCTTAAATATTTCTCGGTTTCCGCCTCCGGAGCGGCCGCATAGAATTTCAATGCGACATCTCCGTCGTATAGCGGCGAAAAAAAAGGCAGGCCCATAACATGATCGAGATGAAAATGCGTGATCAATATGTGATAGCAGGCATGCTTTTCCGGACTGCGGCTTTCCTTTCGTCCCAGGCGGATCATCCCGGTTCCGGCATCGATGACGATCCGATCTCCGTGGATTCCCTTCAGCGCCGCGCACGGCGTATGCCCTCCGTAACTCGTCTTCTCCGGAGGTGAGACCGGCGACGTTCCTCTTACTCCCCAGAATTCAAATTCCATGCTTTTCCTCTTCATCCGCTCCATCACAGGTTCCCTTCATTTCGACTTGAGTTCATAAGTCCCATTCCAATCCGCCGGAGGGGGATTTTTTCGCAGTTCTTCGATGCGTCTCCGATAGACTCGAGCCGCGGGATCATCGTTTAGGGTCTGCAAACGCCTCCAGGCCTCATCCCACCGTCGGGCGCGGAAGTCGCGCACGGCCCGATGAAAATAGGCGACGGCTTCCCGTTTCGCCTCGGAGACCTCCCCGGGTTCTCCGATCACTTCATAGACGTGAACGGGGATCGCTTTGCCCACAACCTTTATGCAGTCCAGCTCGCGGGATACGATATTCTCCCCGACAAGCTGAAACGTTCGTTCTCCCATCAAAATCGGAACTTTATAGACTTTGCAAGCCCCTTCCAAACGGGAGGCCAAGTTTACGGTATCCCCCATGGCCGTGTAATCGAACCGGTTCTGCGACCCCATGTTGCCGACCACCGCCGGTCCTGAATTCAATCCGATACGCACGTGGAGAGGATGCCCGTACCGCCGCTGGAAATCCGGGCGCAGCTCCTCGAGTCTTTTCTGACAACGAAGGGCCGCGCGGCAGGCACGGAGAGCATGGTCGGCTTGATCGAGGGGGGCGTTCCAAAAAACGATCATTGCATCACCCTCGTATTTATCCAGGGTTCCGCCCGAATCGAGGATGATATCCGTCATCTCCGTCAAGTATTCATTGAGCAGCTTCACCAGAGTTTCGGGCGAAAGTCCCTCGGATACGGAAGTGAATCCCGCCACGTCGGAAAAAAAGGATGTGATCTCACGTTCCTCTCCCCCCAAACGAAGGCGGGAGGGATCCGCCAGAACCTGTTCGATCACATGATGGCTGAGGTAGCGCCGGAACACGCTTTTGATGAACCGGCGCTGCCGCCCTTCCGTTCGGTAGTTCCAGATCACCGCTCCCGCAAAGCTCAATCCCACGGCAAATTCCGGGGCGATGAAATCCAGCCAAAACCCCCAGTTGAAAGCCGCAGCGGCGGCAGCTGCGGGCAGGAGGAATCCAAGCAGAGATATCGCGACGATTTTCCAAATCCGCGATGTCATGGTGATTCCGAAAGCCATGAAAAAGGAAAAACCTGTCAGGAGCAGCAGAAAAATCAGCCGCGGCGGAAGCCGGATGAAATCTTTCCGCAAAAGGTTGTCCAATGCCGTTGCCTGGATCTCCACTCCCGGATAGACGGAGGAAAAGGGGCTGGGACGCAGATCATAGATCCCCGGCGCCGAAGCTCCCACCATGACGATCTTGCCTTTGAACAGCTCGGGGGATATTTGTGGCGGCTGTCCCGCTTGGATCTGAGCGAAGGAATTGATGACCGCGGCCGCGGAATAGGTTTCATACGTCCCCGCGGGTCCGTAGTAGCGAAGAATCATGTTTCCTTTATGGTCCCTGGGCACTTCTGACAAGTCGTCATCCCCCGCCGCATAGCGAAAAAGCGCCGCCGGCAGAGCCGGATACGCCCTGCCCCGGAATGAGAACAGTAGAGGAAGGCGCCGATATATCCCATCTCCGTCCGGAGCGAACCGCACATTCCCCAGTCCCCGCACCGAGGAAAGAAGGGATTCGACCGGGAGTGTCGCGGATCGGGTCTCAGTCAGGGAACCCGGAAGATCTACGGCGAATCTTTCAAGCGCCGTTTCCTGAATCTCATCCTCCACTCCCGGAGCACGGCTGAGAAAGAGCGGCAGGAAGACATTGCCGGCCGCCTGTATCGAGCGGGCCAGGTCAGCATCGTCGTCAACCCCCCAGACCGAGCTTTCCGAAAAAATCAGATCGATAAAAACCGCTTTCACTCCCGCCCCTCGGCAGTAATCCAGAAGAGCGGAATACATCTGTCGCGGCCACGGCCACGACAGTCCCTGTTCTTGCTCGTACACGTCCAGGCTGGGCTGATCGATCATGATCAGCACGATATCATCCCCGGCATGCGCTGCCTTGGAGAGCGCCCGCAACCGCAGATCCCAGGATTTCCACTCCAGCGCACGGAATGCTCCCATTGAAAACGCACCCAGTGTCAAAAGCACGGCGGTGCTTCCGATGATCAGACTTCGCAGCGACTTGCTCATCCCGATGGAGTCCTGTGTAAAGACCTATTAAGGAGGCTCACTTCACGGTACGAATGATCCTTTTGAAACGGGTCGTCCTCATGTCGGCCGGAGTGGCGGCGGAAGCGCCGGAATCGACGGCTTTCCGTATGCGATTTATCCGATCGCTAGGTGACGG
Source organism: uncultured Eubacteriales bacterium (assembly GCA_964433135.1). GTDB lineage: Bacteria > Acidobacteriota > Aminicenantia > Aminicenantales > Aminicenantaceae > CAYSQW01. The sequence goes on along the minus strand of CAYSQW010000035.1, from coordinate 33,008 downwards.
ATGGGTTTTGAACCACCCTTTATCCGCTCCGCCCGAAGTGTCTTCCACCATGGTCTGCAGAAAGTCCAGAAGACCGTGGGGATCGTAGTGCATTGCGGATGAAAATCGCACGGAAAGCTTATCGGCCTCATATTCATATTTTCGATCGTATCCTCTTTCGATAAGATTTTCGACGATATCTCCCAACACCTCCTCGAATAACGAGGTCAACTGCGCCAGCTGTTCCGATCCGTACTTCTTGACCGCTTCTTCCCCGATAACACCGAAGGCTTCCAGCAGCCGGGATTTCTTGATGGATTGAAGGCCGTGTCGCGCGCAGACATGACCCACCTCATGCGCCAGGATACTGGCCAGCATCTCTTCGCTGCGGCACCTTTTGAGCAGTCCTCTGGTGATAAAGATAAAACCGCTGGGAGCGGCCAGGGCGTTTATCTCCTCCGTGTCCAGCACCAGAAAATGATAACCGGCATACGTTTCGGGTCGATCGCTGGCGATGACGACGGTTTGTCCTACGGTATTGACATACTTGGTCATGACGCTGTTCCGGTAGACCGGATAGCGCGCCAGAATAAGCGCGGCCACCGCTCTTCCGATGTAGTATTCTTCCTCTTCGGTTATATCGGAGAAACTCTTTCTCAAAGCTTTCGAGGTCCGGGTGATCGCCTGCGTATCGTCGGAAGTTAACTTGATCTTGGACAGCGAGCCCAATCCCTCCTGCAGTTGAGCGCATTGAACACCCATCATCAATATGACGACAAAGCCTGCTCCGACAATCCATTTGGCTGCGGAGTTCATTTGGCGCCTCCGTACTCTCCAAGCTTGCCCTGCATCATGAATTTTCGCAGTTCCTCGGAACTGACTTTCAATTTCAGCATGGCATCAACCCAGGCGAAGCTGACATCCGCGTGCGTCGCTCGGTACTGCTGTTCGACCTGTTTGTTGAATCCCTTCCCGGCCAAAGCCACTTCATTAGCACTGGCCTGAGCCTGCGGCGTTTTCCCCAGAGCGCTCAATCGAAATTTTTTCACGTCCACTGCGCTGCCGTGAATCCACCCCTCGATTCCCGAGGCGGTTCTGACTTTCATCCAGCCTTCCTGGGATCCGATCTGTTCCAACACGGTTCCCGCCCTAAGCACCGCAATGGTGGGAGCATAGAACTTCGGTTCCCTCCTCAGATTGGTGCTTTGGACCTTGACGATCAATGTTTGGGCAATCAGGACCGAAACCGTCACGCACAAAAGTATCCCCGGGATCCTAAGATATCGAAAGGACTTTTTCATCCCGCCTCCTCGCTTTTTCTATTTCAAATCCGCCGGGGCTGAATAATCCAGCCCGCTTTATCTTGTTTTCGCGTCCCGTACAAAGCTTAACGCAAACCGGGAAAGCAAATCAATCTTCCTTCGGTGTCCCGATTGCGGGATCCGTTCCTAATGGGGAAGCGATCTCCATCAACCGATCCTTCAACCTGCAGTTTCGCTTGACGGGCTTATCATTCTTGATGGCGATATGCAGCGCTTTGTAAGATCCCACCACACAGCTCAGTTTCTTCGCCCGGGTCAAAGCGGTATAAAAAAGATTTCGCTGAAGCATGATGTAATGTTGGGTGAGAAGCGGGATAACGACTGATTGGTACTCGCTTCCCTGTGATTTATGAACGGAAACGGCATACGCCAGCACGATCTCGTTCATCTCTTCCCTCTCGTAGGTGAGGACACGACCGTCGAAATCTATCGAGATCCGGAACTGCGGAGGATCGATCTCTTTAACGATCCCGATATCCCCATTGAAAACCTCTTTTTCATAATTGTTGCGGATCTGCATGACCTTGTCTTCTCTTCTTATCTCGCGATTTCCCAATTTTAATCCCTTCGGCTGCGGATTCAACCGCTTCTGCAATTCATGGTTGAGATTATCCACGCCCACCAGCCCCCTGTACATGGGACTGATCACCTGGATCTGGGGGGAGCGTGGATCCAATCCAAAACGCCGGGGAATCCGGTCCTCGCAAAGAGTCATGATTTTTTGGAACGCGGCATCTTCGTTTTCAGCTGAAAGAAAGTAGAAATCGGATTCTTTATCCCCTTTTTCCGGACGGATCAAAGATTTTCCCTGATTGATCCGATGGGCGTTGCTCACAATCAAGCTTCCGTGAGCTTGACGAAATATCTCATCCAATTCGACCACTTCAACCCGGTGGGACGTGATGATTTCATGCAGCAGATTTCCGGGGCCTACGGAAGGCAGCTGATCTTTGTCTCCGACCAGAATCAAACGCATCCAGGGCGGCATGGCTTTGAGCAGATGATACATCAACGGAAGATCAACCATCGAAAATTCATCCACGATCAAGGCGTCACCCGAAAGAGGGCGGTTTTCATCACGCCGGAAACTTCCCAATTTAGGATTGAATTCCAAAGTCCGGTGGATTGTCTTCGCTTCACAACCGGATGCTTCCGCCAGCCGTTTGGCGGCCCTCCCCGTGGGAGCCATCAGCAAAACCAGCCTTCCCCATTTCCGGAAAATCTCCACGACGGCGCGGATGATCGTGGTTTTACCCGTCCCCGGTCCCCCGGTGATCACCAATAATTTTTTTGAGAAGCACTCGGCGACGGCTCGTTTCTGTTTCGGCGAAAAATGGATATCCTCCAGGGATTCGATCACGGAGATCGCTTTGTCGATGTCGAACTGCGGATTATTTAAAGGAACCGCGGACAACTTGACGAGACCTTGCGCCACTTCGTTTTGGGCATGAAAGAAAAAAGGCAGGTAAACCGCCGCGTCTTCTTCGCCTGTTTCAACGATGACGTGTTTTCGGGCCGCCAATTCGGCCAGTGCCTCCCGCACTTTTTCTTCTTCGGCTCCCAGCTCCTGAACGGCACTCTTCAGAAGGTCGGACCGTTTGGAAAAAACATGTCCGTGCTCATTGTCTTTTTCGAGAGCATAGGCGATAAAGGCTTTGATTCGCTCCGGAGACGTTGGGTTCATCCCCAGCTTGAGCGCCATTTGATCGGCGGTTCTGAAGCCGACCCCCCATATGTCATGACAAGCCTGATACGGATTGGTGTTGAGGATCCGAAACGAATTTTTCCCGTACTGCCGGTAGATCCGGGTGGCCAATCCCGTCGATATGTTGTGTTCCTGCAAAAACATGATCAGCTCGCGGATGTCCTCATGCTCCGCCCAGGAATTTCGGATCTCCTTCATCTTCACGGAGCCCAGACCTTCGACTTCCCGAAGCCGGCCCGCCTTCCCGGAAAGAACGGACAACGTCTCTTTCCCGAAACGGCTCACGATGCGCTTCGCCAGAACGGGGCCGATCCCCTTGATCATGCCGGATGAAAGAAATTTTTCGATACCATTCACGGAAGACGGCAGAACCGGAATATAATTGTCCGTCTTGAACTGCTTCCCGAACCGGGGATTGAGTTCCCACTGCCCCTTTACCTTGACAACCTCCCCTGGAGAGAGAGGAGGAAACGTTCCGACGATCGTCCAGAGTTCCTCCCCAACCGGTTTAAATCGGCAAACCGTATAGCCTGTCTCCGGATTGTAAAAAACAATCGATTCAATCGTTCCTTCGATATAATCCATAATGATTTCACCACTGACGGCAGCCGGGGTTTTTCCGAATTCATTATACGCATAAGCCGACCGCCATAACAAGCAGCCTGATACGCAGAACCGCCTAAATCCCCTCCGGATTCCCTTTCCCGCCGATCAGGGGCGCAGTCTCAATATGACGGGGGCGCCCGCTCTAACTCCCAGCCGCGCGGCCGCCGAGCTCCTTCTCAGAGAGATTTCAAGCAATCCCTGGCTCCCTTCCAACACAAACAGCTCCCCCTCGGGAGCCGAAAGATAGTCATGCGAAAAACGAACGATTTCGCTCCCGCCGATCTCCAGAGCAAAGGAACAATCAGGCCCCATCGCCCGAGCAATGGGCCATGCCTCCCTCCATCCGGAAGGGATATTCGTCACCAGATTCCCAAATTTATCGACATACAGAATCCGCCCCGAAAGCCGTTTTGTTCCAAATTCAGGATTGAGAGGAAGGGTTCGGATGAATCCGGCCGCTGAAGCGCCGAATTCGCATAGAGGGACATGGGACGTCAGGTGAGCCGCGATCGGCGCCATCTTATCCCGCGCTTCAAAAGTTCGACTGATTTCAGGCAAAAAATAATCGGGATTGGTGGCGTACCGGAGCTGTTTCAGATTTCCCGCTTCCAGCGCCAAGCTCAACAGTCCATTATTAGGCCCCACGAAAGCGTGCGCGTCGGTTTCCGCCACCAATATTTCCCGTTCGGTGCCCACTCCGGGATCGACGACGGCCAGAAATACCGTCCCCGGAGGAAAAAAACGGCAGGCCGCGTAAAGGACGAAAGCGCCGGCGACGATATCATAGGAGGGGATGCGGTGGGTGATATCCACGGTCATGACCTGCGGATTGATGGAAGCGATGACCCCTTTCAGGGAGGCGACGAAATAATCATCCTCACCAAAATCGGTCAAAAGCGCAATCAGCGGTCGTTGAGGTCCCATGGGCTTCTATTCTAATCGTTGGCTCTCAACCGTGCAAGACGCTCTCATAAACCATTTCTCAAAAACAACATCTTATGCCGTTTGACCTTCCTTTTATATATATTCTCTTACAATACCGGTACCGGCGCGGAGCCGACAGCCGAAAACCACTCTTAACCGGGGATGCCGGTTGACCGGTGCCTTAAATCATGATAATTTTTTTATAATGAAATTTCTTAAAGTATTTTTCAACTCTCTTCTCTGCGGCATCGTCTTCTGCGCCCTCCTGGCGCTTCTCATCCTGGATATCAATATCAATCTGAGCTTTCAGCCTTTGTTCTTCGGCCAGCTGACTCTGTTTCTCATGTTGAGCTACGGCCTGTTGATTACGGGAGCCTTGATTACGGCCTTCTTCATTATCCAGTTTTTTTCGGGGAGGAGACTCAAGATCGCCTTCATTTCTCCCTCCTTTCTCTCCATGAACTTCTCGCTGCTTTTCATCCTCTTTTTCTTGATAGCCCGGGCTAATTATCGTTATTTCGATTCTTTCTTCGATCATGAACTCCGGAATATTTTCAACACCCAATCCCTCGCTCTATTTCTGCTGGTTCTCTTGGGTCCGCTGGTATTTTACAGGTTTCATCATTACAAAAAGAACGTTCTTTTCTATCTTATCTATTTCCTTCTTTTCGGCGCCGGATTTTCCTACCTGGTCTGGAAACGTCTCGACTATTCAGGTCCGGCGGCCCCGACGAAAGTCGCCTATATGGAGGCGAAAAAGATCCGGAACAAGCTGACCGTCATCGGGATGGAAGGCCTCAGCTTCGACTTCATCATCCCTTTGATCGCCGAGGAAAAGCTCCCCAACTTTACATGGCTCCTGGAAGAAGGCTGCTGGGGTAAACTCGAAAGTTTCTCTCCCAACACGCCGATCGTCTTGAATACCTCTTTCAACACGGGGAAATATCCTTCCCAGCACCGCAGGTTGTCGGAAACGGTTTACCGGCTCTTGAATTTCAAGCAATGCATATCCGTTACGCCGCGTTATATTTTTTTCAAACAGCTGACCCGGCTCGGGATTCTGAATATCGAAGTTTCCCCTACTGAATCCCACACCAAAAACATCTGGGAGATTTTTTCTGAAAACGAATCGATATCCCTTCTGAGAGATTGGCCTTACTCCTTCCGCATCGACACTCCCTCTCCTAAGAGCGAAACCCTCCTGAACCAATTTTTCAAGAATCAGATTTTTGAACAAAACGATATTTTCGAAATCGCCAAAAAGGTATTTTATCTCGACGCCGAATTTGAAGAATCCGTTTCCAGGGAAATCGCTGAAACCGATCCGCAGCTGGTTTATTTCCTGTTGAATGGATTGGATACGGTTGAAGCCAATTTTTACAAATACAACTTTCCTTCGGCTTTCGGCGACCTGGAACAGGAAGAGATCAACAAATACAATTCCGTCATCGAGCGCTACTACCAATATTACGATCAGGTGATCGGAAAATATCTGGCATCTCTGAAGGAAGATGAGCTTCTGGTCGTTTATTCTCCACATGGGATCGAACCGCTTCCCTACTGGAAGCGTATCATAGAATGGATTCTGGGAGAGGCTGAAATTTCGGCTTACCATGACAACGCTCCCGAAGGGGTGATTTTCTTCTTCGGAAAAGAGATCATCCACGGAAAAAACATCGAAGGGATGAGACTCATCGATATGGCACCCACCCTGCTCAACTATCTCGGGCTTCCGGTCGGGAAGGATATGGACGGAGTCGTCAACAGCTCCATGCTGCGGCCTGAGTATAAAATCGAGAATCCGGTGCTCTATATTTCTTCTTACGAAGAGATCGACATCAAATCCCCTCAAAAGCAACCTGAAAAATAGATAATGGAGTCATGCTTATCCGCTGAAACGGGACCGCAATCGTTCAACTCGCATCTTTCTGATCAGCGAACGCAGCCGGGTCAACCGATCATTCAAATCCAAAAAATCTCCTTCCGGAAGGATCCCCACGTCTCTGAGAATGATAAGCCGCGCCCACAATTCCCCTGCGGCGGCCTGAGCCGCGGAAATCGAATGGCGGGACTGACGCCGGGTCCGACCTTCACGACCCGCCGCTATGTGCGCGGCGACGGCAACCGCCGAATGTTTTACCGGAATATCCCAACAAATACCGTGGTCTTCCCATCCGCCGGGAAAAAAATGAAAGAGTGAGACAACCAGATCCTTAGCTTGACTCCAACATTCCTGACTTATGCCGTTTATCCTCTCAGTCATATTCTCCTCCTTATTTCAAATAACGAATAAATCCGGAGAAAATCTCATTATTTATGGAGGAGGCAATCGGCCGGATGGAATTACTGGATAATCCTGAGGATGCGTTTCCAGCGGGCTTTAGGAATGAAACTTACAAATTTCGCCAGCCGGTCCTTTACGCCGGTTTTCAAGTAGGCATCTCTTTCCGCGCGATAGGAAAAATAGATCACCCAGGGACGCCCCTTGATGTTTTCCACCGGAAGAAATCCCCAGTAGCGGCTGTCCGCACTGTTATCCCGATTGTCTCCCATGACAAAACAGTGTCCGGGAGGAACCACAATCGGGCCATAATTATCCCTGATAAAATCGTCGTAGCGGTAGTACTCGTCTTTGGAATAGACCTGGTCATCGCTGTGGACCTTATAATTCTCAACGATCGGGCTGTCGTTGATATAGACCTGTTTATCCTTGATCTCTACTTTTTCGCCTTGTTTGGCGATAACGCGTTTCACAAAGTCTTTGTTGAGTTCATTGGGATATTTGAAGACGAGGATGTCATGGCGTTCGAATTCCTTCCTGGGAAGAATTTTTCCTTCCCAGGAAAAGGCCGTGTTGGCGTAAGCGAATTTATTCACCAGCAGAAAATCTCCGACCAGCAGCGTCGGTTCCATGGAGCCGGTAGGAATTTGAAAAGCTTGAACCACGAAAGTCATGACAAAGAAAACGAAAATCGCGGTTTCGGCGATCAATTCAAAATATTCACGAAAAACACTTTTTTCCCGTTTCTGTTTTTTTTTGGTCATTTTTATCCATATACGAATATGACACTATATCCGAAAACAGGAAAATCATCAAGTCTGATTATCCCTGCCTCCCCCTCAGCGGGGCCTTCATGATTTGACGTTTTTCGCTTTCGGTACTATTGTTATTTTATGAATTTCACCCTTTTCGGATATCCGAAAACCGGGAAGACCACCCTATTCAACCTTTTAACGGGAGCCGGGATCCCGATTGAAACCTACTCCTCCGGAAAACAAGAACCTCATATCCGCTCCTGCGCGATCCCGGATCCGCGTTTGGATCTCCTCCATAGTATATATCCCGAAAAGGTGAAGAAAAATACGGCGATCGATTACACGGACCTGGCCGGGATGGCCTTCGGTCAGGTCAAAAACGCATCCTACATCAGCCACCTAAAGAAAGCGGACGGTTTGACTCATGTCGTCCGTGCTTTTCACGACGATACGTTCTCCGGCACATCGAACCGCGTCGATCCCGCCGGAAATATCCTTTCGATGGAAGAGGAACTCCGGCTCATCGATCTGATTTCAATCGAATCCCGCCTTGAAAAACTTGAAAAAGAAGCACGCCGGGGAATCCAAACGGGAGGCGAGCGGGAGCAAAAACTCATGCATGCGCTTCGCGGACATCTGGAAGCCGGACGGTCTCTGAGAGAGGTGTCCCTCCTTCCCAGCGATGAAAAGCTGATACGCAGCTATGCCTTCCTCAGCCGAAAGCCGTTGATGCATATCATCAATATCGACGAATCGGATATCGCAGGCCCCGATCACCCGGAAAAATTCAGCGCGATTTCAGGACCCGACACTACGATCCTTCTCTTCGGATTGAAAATCGAAACCGAAATCCTTGAGCTGGATACCGCCGAAAGAGATATTTTCCTTAAAGAATACGGTCTGAAGGAGCTCAGCCTTCCCCGATTTCTCAAAGCTTCCTATGACCTTATGAACCTGGTGACGTTTTATACCATCGGAAAAGAAGAGATCAAAGCCTGGCCCATCGAAAAGGGCACTTCCGCTCTGTTGGCCGCCGGGAGCATCCATTCCGATATCCAGCAGGGTTTCATACGCGCTGAAGTCATTTCCATGACCGAACTGCTGCGGTACGGTTCTCTGCAAAATGCCAAGCAGCACGGAGCCGTACGCTTGGAAGGAAAAGAATATCCGGTTTGCGACGGAGACGTCATCTATTTCCGGTTTTCCAAATAACATGAAGAGACGGCAATCGAGCCGATCCTTTCCCGCCGATGATCGAAATAAATAGACGGATACTTTCGTCTTGCTTATAATGTTGTGATCATGAAACGCTTATTCACGATAACCGCTTCCGATGAACGCTCACAGGCCCGCAGCGGTATCATCCATACCGCGCACGGCCCCATAGAAACCCCCGCTTTCGCTCCCGTGGCCAGCCAGGGGGCGGTGAAAAGCCTAACCCATGATCAGGTCCGGCGGCTCGGAGCGCAGCTCATTCTGGTAAACGCTTATCACCTTTTTCTCCGCCCCGGGTTGGACGTCATCCACTCTCAGGGTGGAATACACTCCTTTATTTCATGGGAAAAGCCCATCCTTTCCGACAGCGGCGGTTTTCAGATCTACAGTCTCTCTCCACTGGTCAAAGTCAAGCCGGATGGAGTGCAGTTCTCTTCTCATCTCGACGGCACCAAGTTTTTTCTCTCCCCCGAGGACGTGATCGATATCCAATTAAAGCTGGGGACAGACATCCTCATGCCGCTGGACCGATTCCCTCCCTACCCCTCCTCAACTGAGGTCGTCAGGGACGCCGTGGATCAAACTACGCTGTGGGCGCAGCGTTCGCGGGAACATTTTCTTTCCCGCCGCTCCGGACAGCTGCTCTGGGGAATAAGTCAGGGAAGCGTAATCTGGGACCTGAGAAAACGAAGCATCGAAGACTTGATGAAAATCGATTTCGATGGATACGCCCTCGGCGGACTCGGGATCGGAGAGCCGAAATCGCAATTCATGGAAACGGCGGAACGCGCCTGCAGCCTGCTTCCGGAAGACAAACCCCGTTATCTTATGGGGATCGGTTACATCGAAGACATCCTCCAGGCAGTGGAGAGAGGAGTGGATTTTTTCGACTGCGTCCTGCCGACACGAAACGCCCGCAACGGAACTCTCTTCACCTCCCAAGGCAGGATCGTCATCAAAAATAAAAAATACGAACGGGATTCCCGCCCTTTGGATGAATCCTGCAACTGCTATACCTGCCGCCATTTTTCCAGGGCCTATCTGCGGCATCTCTATGAGAGAGACGAGATAGGATCGGCGGTTTTGAACACCATCCACAACTTGCATTTTTATCTTGACATCTTCACTAAAATTAGGCAAGCTATTCAATCTAATACCTTTCATCAATTAAGAGGTACTTTAGCAATCCAAAAAAGAGACGGTCAACGATGATATTAGGAACTTTACTAACTTTCAATCAACAAGCCCCGGCGCCCGCTCAGGGACAGGGCAACTTGTTGCAGCTGCTTTTTCCATTTATTCTGGTTTTCGTTATTTTTTACCTGCTCATTATCCTTCCTCAACGCAAAAAGCAAAAGAAACACCAGGAGATGGTGGAGCAGCTTAAATCCGGAGATAAACTCGTAACCACGGGAGGCATTTTCGGAACAGTTATGGGAGTGCAGAAAGATCGAATCGAGCTCAAAATATCCGCCAACACCAAAATCGACATCACAAAAAGTGCGGTCGGAGTCATCCTTGGCGATAAAAAAGAAGAAAAGAAATAAGCCGCCGACTCCATAACTCTAATCACACGTATAATTAAAGGTTAAACATTAGAAGATCGATATGAACAAAAAATTACGCTGGAAATGCATTCTCGTTCTCGCGGTCATCGCTTTATCCGTCTTTCTTTTCTATCCCCCCGGAGAGAAGATCAATCTGGGATTGGATCTGCAGGGAGGGATGCACCTCGTCCTTCAAGTCATGACGGATGACGCCATAACCAATGAGACCGACCAACAGGTCCTGAGATTGGGCGAGCTACTCGATAAAGAGGATATCACCTACGAATCCATCACCAAATCGCTCGATCGGATCGGTGTCTTTTCGCTTACGGGCTATGACTCCGAACAAGCCGGCCAGCTTCGGGATATCATCGACGACTACTTCGGCGAATGGGACACTTCCTTCTCCGCAGAAAACGTCAGATTCACCATCAAAAACCAGGTCGCAACCTATTTGCGGGAACAGGCCGTCATGCAGTCGCGTGAGACCATCGGAAATCGTGTTGACGAATTGGGCCTTTCCGAACCGACGATTCAGCGCCAAGGACTTGCGGGAGACAAGATCATCGTTGAACTTCCCGGCGTTGAAGATCCCGACAGAGTCAAAGAGATACTGAAAACCACGGCTCTGCTGGAATGGCGTCTGGTCAAGGGAGGACCGGGCAACAGCCGTGAAGAACTGCTCAGTCAATACAACGGCGAACTCCCCGCCGATCTTGAAATAATGCAGGGAGATACGGTGCGATCAAATGGAAAATTCTATATCGTCACCCGTGTTTCCCCATTTGTCGGCAAAGATTTGCGAACAGCCCGCCGCTCCATGGACGAATGGAACAATCCGGCGGTTTCTTTTTCCTTTAATCCCGAAGCCGCCAAACGATTCGCCACCTTCACCGAAGAAAACATTGGAAATCCGCTGGCAATCATTCTCGATCACAAGATCCAGGTCGTTGCGACCATCGAAAGCCGCATCCCCGATTCGGGGATCCTTCGCGGAAATTATTCGGCGGAAGATGCCGAGGACATTTCCCTGGTCCTTCGCGCCGGCGCTCTGCCCGCGAATATCGTCTATCTAGAAGAACGGACCATCGGACCCTCTCTCGGCGCCGATTCCATTCGCAAGGGATTTCGAGCCATTCTTATCGCCTTGATTCTGGTGCTTGTATTCATGGTCTTCTATTACAAGGCATCCGGCGTCAATGCCGTCATCGCCTTGGTTTTCAACGTCCTGATCCTGATGGGCGCGCTGGCGTATTTCAAGGCGAGTCTGACATTGCCGGGCATAGCGGGGATTATCCTGACTATCGGCATGGCGGTGGACGCCAACGTTCTCGTATTCGAGCGCATCCGGGAGGAACTCACTCAGGGAAAAAGCGTTCTGAGTTCAATCTCCTCCGGATTTTCCCGGGCATTCCGTACTATTCTGGATGCCAATGTCACAACCATCATCGCCGCCGTCTTCCTTTTTCAATTCGGAACCGGGGCGATTCGTGGATTTGCCATCACGCTTATTATCGGCATCACGGCCAGTATGTTTACAGCGGTTTTTGTTTCAAGACTGATATTCGACCTTTCACTAGCCAACAAAAAAAAGGTCAAAAAGTTGAGCATATAAAATGCAGATATTTAAACAACCCAATTTCCAATTCATGAAGTACAAGTTCATCGCTCTTTCCGTTTCCGCCATCGTCATTCTAGCAGGGCTGATCAATATCTTCTGGGGCAAAGGATTGAATCCCGGGATCGATTTCGCCGGTGGAACACTTATTCGGGTTATTTTCAATAACGAAGTTCCCATCTCCGAGGTCAGACAAGCTTTGAGCGATGCCGGTATCGAGAACAGCCGCATTCAGGAACTTGAAAATTCACGGCGTGAATACATCATCCGTACCATGCAGGCCTCGATCGATGAGCAGTCGCAAGAAGAAATGGATGCCCACGAGATCATCGGCAACCTGGTCGTTTCCGCTCTCAGAGGGCCGGAAGAATCCTCCTCTCTGGAAAAAGGGCTTTCGGATCTCAACAGTATCGATGACAGCACTCTGTCTCTGCTGCTTATGGACAAATACCCCAACACCTCGCAGGAAACCGCCGACGCAATCATTTCTCTCCGTAAATCTCCAGGCTATCACGGCATCATCTCTTCGTTTGAACAGTTGGCCGACGACGGGATAGATGCGGAAGTTATCGAATTCCTTAAGACTAAAGCCTTTCTGAGCCGCTTAGCGGTCTTGAACCGCGAAACCGTGGGACCTCAGGTCGGAAGGGATCTTCGACGCAAGGCCACGCAGGCGACCATATGGGCGTTGTTCGGCATGCTGATCTATATCGGCATCCGTTTTAAATTCGCCTACGGCGTTTCCGCCATTCTCACACTCGGCCATGATGTGCTGATTACACTCGGAATGTTTTCCTTCACCGGCCGTGAAATCAACCTTCCCGTTATCGCGGCCGTTCTTACTATTGTCGGATATTCCTTGAATGATACCATCGTTATATTCGATAGGGTCCGCGACAACTTGAAGATCCTTCGCAAGCTCTCATTCGGAGGGATTCTCGACACCAGCATCAACCAGACTCTCAGCCGTACCATCATCACTTCCGGAACCACTTTCCTTACCGTTGCCGCACTCTTGATTTTCGGAGGCGATGTCATCAATGATTTTGCCTTCACCATGATCATCGGAGTCATCACCGGAACCTATTCATCCATCTATCAATCCTGCTCTATGCTTTATTTTTGGAAGAAAATATTTAAGCCTAAAAAAGGTATGGGAAAATGAATATTTTGTACTTGTCAAATATCACATTTTCCTTTATACTCTTATTTTAAATTCTGATATATCAAGAAGAGGTAAAACAAAATGGCTGAAAATGTTAAGCCGAAGGAAAAGACTCAAGCTCCAGATATTTTCAGAGACTCTTTCATCGTCCCTGAAAAAGGACGGGGCAGAAAAGCTCTTGCCTTCCCTCTTGCCTTTCTCATCCACGCATTTCTCATTGTCCTCATGATTGTTATTCCCCTGCTCAGCACATCGAACCTCCCCACTGTTGAAGTTTACAGCGCGTTTCTTGCGCCGCCGCCGCCGCCGCCACCACCGCCGCCGCCTCCGGCTAAGAAGCGTTCAAGTTCCAGTTCACGCACCCGTATTAAACCAGTCCAAGCTCGTGCAACCGTTCAGCCCGGTCAGCTTGTCGCTCCGGTAGAAATTCCTGATGAAATCGCAGAAGAAGAACTTTCCGACATTGGGATCGAAGGTGGAGTCGAAGGTGGAGTCGAAGGTGGAGTCGTCGGTGGAGTCCTTGGTGGAGTCGTCGGCGGAGTATTGGGTGGAGTTGTCGGTGAAGTCGAAGCTCCTGTTCGTGCAATCGGTGAGATCAAACCTCCCCGTTTGGTCAAATCCGTGGATCCCATGTATCCTGAAATCGCAAGACAAGCTCGTGTGGAAGGCGTCGTTATTATCGAAGCCACCACCGATATTTATGGGCGTGTCCAGAGGGTTAAAGTCCTCCGGTCCATCCCGCTTCTCGATCAGGCTGCCATCGATGCCGTCCGTCAGTGGGTTTATGAACCCATGATCATCAACGGCCGTCCCCGAGGGGTTATATTCACGGTTACCGTACGATTTCAATTAAAATAATGAAAAGCTTTCAAATGGCTTTCGAGAATTAAAGGAGGTACTTAAAATGCAATTTGGTCTGATTGAAATGTGGCAGCAGATGGGAGGAGTGGCAAAAACGGTCGCCATCACGCTGATCTTACTCTCTATCATCTCCATCTATCTATTATTTGAACGACAGTTCGTTTATTCCAGAGCTAAAAGAAAATCCAAACAGATCGCTCCCAAGATCGCTGATCTGCTTAAAAACGGAAAAATTTCTGATGCCTTGACTCTTTCCACGAAGAAAGAATACAAGGGAAGCCATTTGGCCAGAGTTTCGGCCGCCGGCATCAAGGAATTTTTGGAAGGCAGAGAAGCTAATCTCAGTATGGAAGAGCAGCTCGCTACCGCCCAACGCGGATGCGATCGTGCCAACAATGTTTTCCAGCAGGAACTCAATAGAGGCCTGAGCGTTCTCGCGACGATCGCGACATCCTCACCCTTTATTGGTCTGTTTGGAACCATTTTCGGTATCATCAATGCTTTCCGTGGCATGGCTCTTACCGGATCCGGTGGAATCGGCGCGGTTGCCGGTGGTATCGCAGAGGCGCTTATCACGACCGCTTTTGGAATCGGTGTGGCTATTATCGCTCTCTGGTGCTACAACGTCCTCAACACCAAGGTTGAGACTTTCGGCGCCGAGATGGAGAATACGTCATCTGAAATCATCGATTTCTTCGTGAAAAAGTCCAAGTAAAGAGAATATCATCCTTTTTGCAAATATAATTTAAAAGAGGTAAAGATGGGTTTTTCAGTCAGTACCGGAGGTAAGAAAGAAGTCAAGTCTGAACCCAATGTCGTCCCCCTCTGTGATGTTCTCCTGGTACTTTTAATTATCTTCATGGTCGTCACACCTCTGGTTAAAAAAGGCGTAGATGTCAAGCTCCCCACTGCACTCAATACCATTGACATGCCCGAAAATCCTGAAGTTGTGCTTTACATCAAAAAAGATGCCAGCATGTGGGTCAATGAAGAACAAGTCACCTTGGATTCCTTGCAGCTCGCTCTCGAAGACGCTCTCATGAGCGCCAGCGATAAGAAGCTCTATCTAAGAGCCGACATGGAGCTCGAATACGGAAATGTGGTCGATATCATTGGTGTCATTCAGAATGCCGGCATCGATATGATCGGGATCATCGCAGATAAGAAAACAGGAAGAGCCGACTAGCGGTCTCAGTATTGACTTAATATCTATCTCTTTGAATCAGCTGTTAAGGGGTAAGGTAAGGTGTTTTTCGACGCTTTCCTTACCCCTTAATTTTATTCCAAGATATTTCTCGCTTATCTCACAACTCTCCATACAGAAATAGACACGTATATTCTTCCCCCCTTTTTGCCTTATCCAATTAACCATTTTCTCATACATTATCGTTCTTCTCGGCTTGAAATATCTATATTTGCCATCCAGCCCCTTGATGAATTCTTCATATATGATCCCGCTTTCCGGAAACCTTCTCTTAATAACGTTCTTTAGGGCGGGAGGGAATCTCAAGCTGCCGATACTTATCCAGGCTATATTTTCGGATGCTATATGACGAGACAGCTCTTCCATAACCTCTTTATACTCCTTCTCCCATTCACTATAGTAGATTACGGGGTCGAAGTGGAATGCCACCTTGTATCCCCTCTCCGTCACCCGGCGTGCCGCTTGTATGCGCTCGCTTACGGAGGGAGCTCCGTGTTCCTCGGCCTGAGCACACCTCCTTGAATTCAATGACCATGCAATAATAATATTTTCGGCTGGATCAAGACTCATAAGATTGTCGATATTAGTCGTTTTTGTCTTAAGCTCAAGATAAGCCATGGGCCAATCGCGAAAAAAATCAATCAGCTCAACGGATCTTTTCGTAATATGATCCACAGCCAGTGAATCCCCCAGTTCTCCCGTTCCGATACGAATCCTTCTCCCCCGATTTTCCGACAAAAAATCTTTCAGCTGCCTCCACAGGTCCGCTTTGTTTACGGGAATCGTAATGAGAGGGTGTTCCATATAGAACTGCAGAATACAATAACTGCAGTCCATAGGGCAGTTCAAATCGAGGTTTATCACGTAATAATTGCATCCGAGATAGCGCGGCGTACATGGACACGGTTTTACAAAATCCCCTTTTTGCCGATTAATCAATACGCATTTCTTTGCGCTCGCCACCGGATCCTCACTTCGCTTAAAATATCGTGCGATTTCACTTTGATCTTCAATCAACCTCACCGGCACATTCGGAATCCTCGCCAGTATCTCCTGCGTGTTATATAGATTGCGAACGGCCCGCTCGACAAATACCATCTCTGGAATAAATTTTTTTTCATCCATTGCAAAGGAACCCGATCATCTCTTTAAATTCTTTTCTATTCCCTAATTCGGACAACGCCTTCAGATTATCCCGCATATCTTCCATCTTTCCGATTTTCATTTTTATCGATATGTCATTCTCTTCAAAATATTCCGAGGGAATAAAATCGATATCTTCCGGCCAACCGATATTATTCAGGGTCTCTTCCACTCTTCTTTTCCATGAATAATATTCCGGATACCTAAGGGCCTTGAGTATAAGACGTATTTTTTCCGATTTCTGCACGGGAGACATTTGATCCATTCGCAAGACTTCCCTTATTTCTCGCTTCCTCATCACCTCGGAACCACTCACTCCCCCACGTTTTGCCACGTCGTACAGATCCTCACACAATTCGCGTATCTTGTTTCCACCAAGCGGTTCCAGCAACGGCAATATTTCTTTTCTCTCCTCCTCGCCCAATTCCGATAGTGCGGTCAGAGCTTGACGCGGAAGGTTTTTTTCCATCACCACGACTTGTACCTCAGGTTCCAATTCATAAAACGAAAGGTAATTGTCGAGCGCCCATTTAGCGGAAGCCAACCCCAGAAGCGGATTGATATCCTTGATAAGTTCGCTTTCTTCCATTCCGAAACCTTTGAATTTCGCCAATACCCAAGCTTTTTCCAATTCATTGAAGGGACGAACGACGGCATTCTCCTCTACGGCCTTTCGAAAAAGCGTGCGATCCCCGCTTGTTTCATCGATCAGGACAAAAAATCTTTTATCCGACAACCTTCGACAAACCTGCAGCCTTCTCCATCCGCAAACCACGATGAAACCGTCTGCTCCCGGTGCGACGATAGGCGGGTTGATCACTCCGACTGTTCGGATGGACCTCTCCAAGCGGCCGGAGTTTCCATGTCCGGGGATAAAGAATCTTTTATCTTTATATGCTATTTCCCTATGTTTCAATTTTGTTAATTTCATGCTCTTACTATAATTGAAACGCTCATCTCGCGCAAAGTTCTTCAGGATAAATGATGATTCTGGTTATTTCCCCCCGCTTCTGCTAAGTTATGCATGTTGGTTATCCATGAAACGAGATCGCTCCCTTTTTCGTCCTTATCCCATAAAGGGTTTCCATTCTGAAAAAGCCGTATTTATTCCCGTCGATTCTCCTTCCGGTTTCATTGGAAAACATCTTCATTCCATCGCCGTACGACATAAGTCAACTCCTTTCGGTCATCTGTTTCATATCCCGAATGCGAGTGTTCTCTATCAATGCATGGGCGCTCCTTCTGCCGTGCTTAATCTTGAAAGGCTCATCGCTTCCGGCGCCAAAGATATCCTGATGCTTGGATTTTGCGGCGCTTTTTCTCCGGAGCCGTGTATCGGAGACTGCATCATCGCCGCAAATGCCGTCTCTGATGAAGGCACATCCCCGCATTATCTACCTGGACGATCCGCATTCTCCCCTTCTCCCAAGTTACAGCGCCACATGGAATCCATTCTGAATTCACGCCAAATCAAGTTTCATCGCGGCTCGATCGTTTCAACCGATGCTCCTTTTCGCGAAACTCCGGCTTGGATGGAAGACAGCCGCCGACGCGGCGCCGACTTTGTCGATATGGAAGCTTCGGCCGTTTATGCCCTTGCGGAATTCCACGGTATCCATGCCGCCGCACTCTTGCTTGTCAGCGATAGACTAACCGACCGAGAACACTTTCATGGATTCGGTTCGCTTAGACTATCCCGTCGGATCAAACAATGTTTTTTGCCTTTTCTCATGGCATGAATCCTCCCCACACCCCCCATTCCCCCTTATCAATCCGACAGCATCATGGACTTAGACGAATAAGAAGCTTATAATGGATGAGTTTATGAACTCCGCATATAATGACAACCGCGATCGGAATCGCTGTCTGCCTGCGGGATACCGGTTCAAATCCCATATTTTATGAAAAGGCGGTCGACCATGAAACCTAAGATCCTTCTCACGCATCGACTTCTTCCCGAAGCCATGGACATCCTTGCCGACAACTTTGATTATGAACTGGCGACATCGAAGCCGATTCTGGAAAAATCGGAGTTTATCGTCAAAATCCGAGACAAATCAGGCGTTCTCTCTTTGCTGGTCGATCAAATCGACCGTGAAGTTATCGATGCGGCCCCCGAGCTTAAAATCATCGCCAACTGTGCAGTCGGTTTTAACAATATCGATACCGCGTATGCATCGGAGAAAGGCATCATGGTCACCAACACTCCGGGAGTACTGACCGATACCACCGCTGATCTTACTTGGGCGCTCATCCTTTCCGTTGCCCGCCGCATCCCGGAATCCGACAGATATACCCGCGCTCTGCGTTTCAAGGGATGGGAGCTGGATCTCATGCTGGGACGCGACATCACCGAAAAACGGCTTGGCATCGTCGGAATGGGACGCATCGGCCGCGCGGTCGCTCTTCGCGCCCAACCGTTCCGGATGGAGGTGGTTTATACCGATCCCCATCCTCTCGATATCAGCGAGGAGCAAACCCTTAAAGCTTGCCGCTTACCTCTTGACGAACTGCTGGCGACTTCAGACGTGGTATCGCTTCATTCCACACTCACTCCGGAAACACACCATCTCATATCGTCCGAGCGCTTGGCGCTTATGAAGCCGGGATCTATATTGGTCAATGTTTCCCGGGGACCGGTCGTGGATGAGTCGGCTTTGGCCGCCGCGCTTGCCGAAAAAAGGATATGGGGAGCAGGCCTCGATGTATATGAACGCGAACCCGCTATCGAGGAAGCCCTGATCGGACTGGATAACGTCGTTCTGCTGCCTCATATAGGAAGCGCCAGCATCCAAACCCGGCTCAAAATGTCGATGATGGCTGTTTCCAACCTCATCCAAGGACTGCGGGGATTGAAGCCGGACAATCTCGTGAAGTGAAGGACGGATTTTCCCCATTCCATTCACAAAACCATTGCTCTCTTCGTTTCATTTCTTTTGAGGCGATAAATCGATTTCGCCATCCATGCTTCCCGTTCGATATCCCTGCAGGTCCAACGCGACAAAGACATAGCCCAGATTCCTGAATCCGCGGATGATCCTTTCTCTATATTCAACCGCGCAAACCCTTGCAATTTGTGAAGGTTCCACCTCGATGCGGGCACAATCCCCATGATCCCTCACCCTCACTTGCGCAAAATCCCAGCCCCGAAGCATGTCTTCGGCTTGATTCACACGCTCCAATCGATGTTTCGTTAGAATCGTATGATAAGGAATCCGAGATGCCAGACATGCCATGGATGGTTTATTCCATGTCGGCAGCCCCACAGCGCGAGAGATCATGCGAATATCCTCCTTCCCCAGTTCCGCGTCACGCAGGGGAACGTGGATGCCCAATTCCTCCGCCGCCCGCGCACCCGGGCGATAATCCCGCACATCATCCGCATTGGAGCCTTCCAAAACCGCCTTTATGTTTTTCTCGGCCGCCATGTTTTTCAAACGCTTAAAAAGCTTTTTTTTACAAAGGTAACATCGTTCAGGAGTGTTTCGTATGAATTCACCGTCATCCAGCTGGTCGATCTCCACTATGGAAAAACGAACCCCGAGACGCTCTGCCAGTGCCCGGGCTTCATCGATTTCTCTCTGCGGATGCAGATCCGACTTCACGGTCACCGCCCAAACCCCTTCCCCGAGCACTTCATTTGCTGCGGCCAACAGAAGCGAGCTGTCTACGCCTCCTGAAAAAGCCACCAGCACGCGATCCAACTCGACCAGACGCTTCTTGAGCTTTTCGTATTTCCCCCATACTTCCCGAGGGATACTCGCTTTATGGGAATCCATTCCGCTCACTTACCCGCCTTTTTTTTAGGAGACGCTTCCCACTCGGCCGCAAGCTCTGTGACTTTATGCACGAAAACATCGACGATTTCATCTTCCGGGAAATGTCCGACAATCTTTCCGGCTTTAAATATCACGCCTTTTCCTTTTCCGAAGGCAACTCCGATATCGGATTCCTTGGCTTCCCCGGGGCCGTTGACCATGCATCCCATGACGGCGACCGAGAGAGGAACCGTCAACGTTTCGAGCCTCTTTTCAATCCGCCCGGCCAGATTGATGAGATCCACTTCACAGCGCCCGCACATGGGACATGAGATGATATTCGGGCTCCTCTGCCGCAGCCCCATACTGGAGAGGATAAGAAAAGCCGTTTTTACTTCCCGTTCCGGTGAAGCCGTCAGCGAAACGCGTATGGTGTCCGCCAATCCAAGATACAGAAGCAGAGCCAATCCCGCGGATGATTTAACGGTTCCCGGAATCATTCCCCCCGCTTCGGTTATTCCGGCGTGAAATGGGTAATCGACTTCTTCAGCCAGCAGCCTGGACGCACGCACGCTCCGTCCGATGTCCGAAGCCTTCAAGGATATTTTGATGGAGGAATAATCCAGCCTTTCCAATATACGAACATGCCCGAGGGCGCTCTCCGCCATCGCCTCGGCCGTAGCGCCTCCATGTTTATTGAGCAGATCCTTTTCAAGAGATCCAGCGTTGACGCCGATCCTGATCGGAACACCTTTCTCCTTGGCTGATCGCACGACGTCTTTGACTTTAGCTTCGCCGCCGATGTTTCCTGGATTGATACGCAAGCCGTCCACTCCCTGTTCCAGAGCCTCCAATGCCAGCCGGTGATCGAAATGGATGTCGGCGACAATCGGAATCGACGTATTCCTCCGGATACGGCTCAGGGCAAGGGCGGCATCCCGATCCGGAACCGCGAGTCGAACGATCTCACACCCGGCTTTCTCCAAACGCCTGATTTGCGACAATGTGGCCCGCACGTCACGGGTGTCGGTTTTGGTCATTGACTGAACAACGATAGGGGCACCTCCTCCTATCGGGACATCTCCCAGCATGATTCGGCGCGTCCGCCGCCGTCCGATATCCGGGATAGGGGGATGGTTTGGATTCATGGGCTTTTATTATAGGCCAGGAGACGATTTATGAAAAGCCGTCACGTATCAAAATAAATAATGACACGATCCCTCTTCAGCGGGACACGTCGAAAATCCTTGAGCCTAAAACGGAACAAGCGACTGCCATCCGTTGGGCAGTCGTTTTACGACGTCGTTGAGAATGACGAAGACGATCAAAAAGATAAAGATCGCGAATCCGATCTGCATGATGATCTGCTTCAGTCTCGGACTGAAATCACGCCGGAATATTCCTTCCAGAATCAAAACCAGGATTTGTCCTCCGTCCAAAACCGGGATCGGAAACAGATTGATTACGCCCAGCTGCAGGCTGATGAGCGCGATCCAACTCATCAAAGCGATGAGTCCCATGCGGAAAGCGGTATAGGATAGATTGGCAATCTCGATAGGGCCTCCCAATTGTTTGGTGGATCCCTCTCCGGTCATCAAGTCCTTCAGAAAATCGACGACCAAAAAAATCAATTTGACATTCTCACGAATACTTTCCCCGAATGCGGCAAAAAAACCATATTTTTGTTCTTCCGCTTCAACGGTATGAGCAATGCCTATCTCACCGGTGGCCCCTTTGCGGCGGGGTGTGATCGAGAGAGAGAGATTTTCTTCCCCTCTTTTCACAAGAAAAGTCAACTCATTATCCGGATTTTCCTGAATAATCTGAAGGAATTGATTGAAGTATACCGGTCGGTCATCGATGGCCAGGATGACGTCTCCCGGCTGAAGTCCCGCTTTTTCCGCCGGCGTGTTCTGCATCACCATTTTTACCTGTGTTCTGATTTTACCCAGAAATCCTGCATACCCCATTTCATACCGAGTCCGGCTTTCCGTCAGTAGATCGATTCTAAGGATTTGGTTACCCCTCCGGATATCGATCTCAATGGTTTTTTCAGGCTTGGATCCAACCGCCAATTCGACTTCGCCCCAATTTTTGGTTTCTTTTTCGTTGATGGCCATAATCTCATCATCGATCCGGAGTCCGGCCCGCGCCGCCGGAGAGTCCGTCTCGATCCATCCGATAACCGGAGGCTGCGACTGGTATAGAGGGACCAGGGCGCCCACCATGTTGATAACCGCCATCAGGACAATCGCCAGAACGACATTCATCAAAGGCCCCATGAAAATAACCAGCAGACGCTGCCACCTTTTAGCGGCATGAAAATCTCCGGGCTGGGGAGGTTTCTTTTGTTCCAGGGCTTCTTCTCCAGGGAACTTGACGTAGCCGCCCATAGGAATCAAGCTGATGCGATAATCCGTATCGCCTTTTTTGAATCCTATCAACCGCTTTCCGTAGCCGAATGAAAAGACATCGACGCGAATCCCAACCAGCTTCGCCATGAAGAAATGACCGAATTCGTGCACGAACACGAGAATCCCGAAAACCAGGATGAATGCAAATATCGTTCCTATGATAGAGCCCATATTAATACCTTCGTTTCAACAAATTCCGGGTTTCGATTCTGGTCGCCCGGTCGATTTCCAATATTTCTTCCATGGATGCTGCCCGGCATTTTTTATGCCCATCCATTGTGAAACTCACAATCTCGTCAATATCCACAAATTTTATCTTCTTTTCAAGGAAAGCGTCAACCGCGATTTCATTCGCTGCGTTGAGAACCACCGGCAGGCTGTCTCCTTCAAAAAGAGCCGTCAGCGCCAGATCGAAGAGCGGAAACTGCTTTTTCTTTATCCTGGCAAATTCCAATTCTCCCAAACCGCCGAGATCCAGTGAGGGCGGAACGCCCCGCCGGCGGGAAGGATAAGTCAAAGCGTACTGGATGGGTATTCTCATATCGGTTTGGCTGAGCTGCGCGAGAATCGAACCGTCGGTCCATTCGACCATTGCGTGGACCACGCTCTGGGGATGAATCAGAACGTCCAGCTTGTTTGGTTCCAGATCGAACAGCCACCTCGCTTCGATCAGTTCCAATCCTTTATTCATAAGGGTGGCGGAATCGATCGTCACCTTCATTCCCATCTCCCAGCGGGGATGATTCAAGGCGTCTTCGAGAGCGATTCCCCCCCATTCTTCTTTGGGAGTCCGCCAAAAAGGGCCTCCGGATGCCGTCAGAATCACCCGTTTGACATCGTGCTCCCGCGCCCTGTTCAAACATTGAAAAACACCGCTGTGCTCACTGTCGACGGGAAGGATCTGTGCTCCGGATTCAGCCGCCTCTTTTCTGATCAAAGCCCCCGCCGCAACCATGGATTCCTTATTGGCCAGAGCGACCCTCTTCCCGGCCCGTACGGCGGCCACGGTTGGCCGCAGCCCGTTGATCCCGGTTATGGCCGATAGCACGATGTCGTTTTCTTCAAAAGCCGCCACTTCAACGGCGCCTTCCTGACCATGAACGATCCGCGCTTCGGAATTCCGGACAGCCTCGGCGGCGGATCGAATATCCTCCTCCCTTTCCACGGAGACAATGATAGGTCGGTATTTTTCAACCTGTTTCCGAAGCAGCTGAATATTTCTCCCGGCCGCTAAACCGACAACACGATATTCAGGCCCCAATCTCTCAATGACATCGAGAGCATTGCGTCCGATGGAGCCGGTGGATCCGAGGATGGAAATATTCTTCATGTCTGGCCCTAAATCCGCCTACAGCCCCAAGAGCAAAAGAAGATAGTAAAATGCGGGCACTCCCATGATCAGACTGTCCACCCGATCCAGGAATCCTCCATGGCCGGGCAGCAGTCCGGACGAATCCTTCATCTTGACCGCCCGTTTGAACAAAGATTCCAAGGGATCGCTGAACTGAGCGATAAGATGAGCGAGAAAAGCGATCAACACCGCATTCCCCATGGCCATATGCGGGAGCAGGAGGCATTGCGCGATCATCCCCGCCAGTACGGCTGAAGCGGATCCGCTGATCGCGCCTTCCCAGGTCTTATTGGGACTCGCCTGCGGGGCTATTTTGCGCTTCCCCCATTTTTTCCCGACGAGGTAAGCTCCGGTGTCCCCCACGAAAATCACCGCCAGGATAAAATAGACATATTCCGGTCCCATTTCTTCTCGCAGCGTGAAGATATAATTCAACGTGAAGCTTAAGTACAGCGGACCGAAGTATGTCAAAGCGATGGACTCCGGAAAATGGATGACTTTTTCCGCTTCATCGGTTGTTACCACATAGACGATAACACCGACCATAAGACTGACGAAAAGCGCAACGGCCAGCGACAGCGCCTCCACAAAGAAGGATGCGCTGATAATCAGGGCGATCGCAAATCCGAGTGTTTTATTCGGATAAATTCCTTTCTTGTTGGGAAGGTTGTAGAATTCGATAAGCGCAGCGATGATGATCGCTTGGATTACCACGAAATAGGCCAAGGAAGGCAAATATTGGATGCTGACGAAAACCATGCTCAAAAGAACAATGGCGGTGAGGGTTCTTTTACGAAAATTCATTCTTCTCCTTTAGATTACAACCTGGATATTCCTCTGCGTATATTGTCCCAATATGATGCTGTTTTTTTCAGGCGGCGGTGGAAATCATCTTGATTCAACAATCTTAACGGGGCCGGATATCTCCAAACCTCCTTTCCCGCTTCTGATAATCCAGGATCGCCTGCAGCAGGTGCTTTCGCCGAAAATCCGGCCAGTATTCCTCCGTGATCCATATTTCCGAATAAGCAATTTGCCAGAGCAGAAAATTGGAGACGCGGATTTCCCCGCTTGTTCTGATCAGCAGATCCGGATCCGGTATCGAATCGGTATAGAGGTGGCTTGCAAAACTCTCTTCATCCAGAGAGTCGATATCAACTCCCGGCGTTTTGGCGATCTTCTTGACGGCATCGACGATTTCAGCTCTCCCTCCGTAATTGAGGGCCAGGATAATCGTCAAACCTGAGTTATCGGCCGTCAATTGTTCCACACGCTCCAGCTCCCGTATCACTTTTGCCGGAATTTGATCCCGCTGTCCGATGATTTTCAGACGCAAATTATTTTTTATCAGAGCTTTATCTTCATTTTTCAAATAATCTTCCAACAAGCGCCAGAGCATATCCACTTCTGTTTTAGGCCGCTTCCAGTTTTCTTTGGAGAAGGCGAAGAGCGTTAAATAAGGGATCTTGATCCGGGCGCAGGTTTCGACCACATCCTGAACGGATTTCGATCCCGCGCGATGACCTTCAACCCGGGGACGATTGCGGCGTTTGGCCCATCGGCCGTTTCCGTCCATTATCACGGCGACATGCTGCGGAAGCCGCGTCAAATCCAATTGATCGAACAGCGCGGCTTCATCGCTTCCGGGTTTGATGAAGTCATCCATATTCTTCAACATAGCTCAATTATAGGAACTCGCCTCCCAATTGTCAAAAGCATAGACCTGCGGCTCCAAATCTGGTAAATTAAAGGAACCGGTAAGCCGGTATGCGGACCCGAACAGCAGGTACTCATTGGACATCCCGCCGCTATCGGGAGAATTGCGATCAGACAGATTTAATGAGGCGATAAATGTGTTTAGGAATTCCGGCCAAAGTCATCGAAATCGACGCAGCGAGTCAGGGAAAAGTAGAATACCTCGGAACCTCGGTTAAAACCGATTTTTCTCTCTTGGAGGATGTAAACCTTGGAGATTGGGTCATTGTCCATGCCGGTTTCGCCATCTCCAGCTTAAATGAAACGGAAGCCAGGGAAACATTGAAGCTTTTGGAAGAATTTACCGCCGCCGGAGATTGATTCCCCGGCCGGGGCCGTCTTCATTCTTCGAATGCCCCATCGCCCCGAATTCGGAGGACCGAGTATGGAACAGCTTCGAAACAAACACGTCATTCAAGGCCTTCTGAAGGGTATCCGCAAACATATGGAGGGCTTGGAAGCTCCCGTCAAAATCATGGAAGTCTGCGGGACTCATACCATGACCATTCACCGCTTCGGACTCAAAACCCTGCTGTCGGAAGCCGGCGTGGAAATGCTGTCAGGGCCCGGATGCCCGGTATGCATTACTCCCAATGCCGTTCACGAAGCCGCCATCGAACTCGTAACCCGGAAACCGAATCTCATCCTCACCACATTCGGAGATATGACGCGGGTGCCGACATATCGAGGCGCCCTGCAAACAGCTGTCCCGGCTCAAGGTTCCAGGATGAAAATCGTTTATTCCCCTCAGGAATCTCTCGAAATCGCCCGGGCGCATCCGGACAAAAACGTCGTTTTTTTCGGAGTCGGTTTTGAGACGACGATCCCTTCCGTCGCAATTACGGCCCGACAGGCTGTCCGATCCCATATCGACAATTATTCCGTTCTCTCCGCATTCTGGTTGATTCCTCCTCCGCTTAAGGCGATCGTCGAATCACGGGACCAACTGGTTCAAGGATTTCTCTATCCCGGTCATGTCAGCGCCATCATCGGAGAGGCCCCTTACCGATTCATCGCCCGGGACTATGGGATACCGGGCAGCATCGCCGGTTTCGAACCGGGAGATATTTTATTGGGAATCACATCCATTTTAGAACAGATGGAGGCGGGAAATCCCGAAGTCTCCAATTCCTATGCCCGCGTGGTCAGAGCCGAAGGCAATCCCCGAGCGCGAACCGTAATGGCGGAGATACTAGAACCGACGGACGCCGCATGGCGCGGTTTGGGGGAAATCCCCCGAAGCGGCTTGAAATTCCGGAAAGAGTTTCAGACCGCGGATGCCGTATTGAAATACGGTCTTGAGATCCATGCCCGCGGCACGGACCTCCCCGGCTGTCGCTGCGGCGATGTGCTCAAAGGGAAAATTTCCCCGCCCGAATGTCCGCTGTACGGCCGTGAGTGCCGGCCGGATTCTCCTCACGGACCCTGCATGGTATCCTTTGAGGGCGCTTGCCTGGCCCATTTTAAATACGGAACGCGCATCATCTAATCAGGCTCTTCATAAGAAAGGGCTGATGTGAAGATTAAAACAATATTATGATAAAGAAAATTATTTTTTTGCGGCACCGGCTCTTCATTAAAACACAAGAGACGTATAATATAGCTGATGCGATGAACCGATTGAAAGGATAACGCCATGACAACAAAAGAAATCAGTTTGGAATTGGGCAGCGGTGGAAAAATGATGCGGGATTTCATCGATGAATACATCCTGAAAAATTTCCGGGATCCTTTATTGAAAGCGCTTCCGGATGCGGCAAGGCTTACTGAAAACCTGGTCTTTACCACCGACAGTTATGTGGTCGATCCAATTTTCTTTCCCGGAGGAGATATCGGAACGCTCTGCGTCAATGGGACCGTCAATGATCTGGTCGTATCAGGCGCTGAACCCCGCTACCTTTCGCTTGGCTTCATCCTGGAAGAAGGTCTGCTCAAAACGGATCTGGAAAGGATCATTCACTCCATCCGCGACTCGGCCCGCGCGGCCCAAGTTTCGATCGTCACCGGAGATACAAAGGTCGTGCGCCGCGGGCAGGGAGACAAAATCTATATCAATACCGCGGGTGTCGGATTTCCGGTAGCGTCCCCTTCGCCCGAAAACATCAAACCGGGGGATAAGATCATCGTCACAGGGACGCTTGGAGAGCACAGCCTGGCCGTAATGTTGGCTCGTGGAGAATTCGGATTGGAATCAAAGACCGAAAGCGACTGCGCCCCCCTGAATTTTCTCCTTCCTCTGTGGAAAGAGGGCGTTCTCTGGATGCGCGATATCACCAGGGGAGGACTGGCGACCGTGCTCTCCGAGCTTGCGGAAACGGCTCCCGAACCCATTCGGATCGAAGAAGATAAGATTCCGCTTTCCCGTCCGGTCCGAGGAGCGGCGGAGCTCTTGGGCATCGACCCCCTCTATCTGGCATGTGAAGGCCGCGCTGTACTGGTCGTGCCCGAAGCCCGTGCCAATAGGATACTTGACGGACTCAAGAAAAATGCGCAAGGACGAATGGCTGCGATCATCGGGGAGATCGGAAGTGATCATGGTCGCCGGGGAGAACTTCTGCTGTCGACGATGACGGGAGGTCTTCGGCTTCTGGAGCCTTTGACCTCGGAACTCCTCCCCAGGATTTGCTGAATCCTCGATCCGGCGATTCAGAGAGCTTTAACGTCTGCCGTTGCCATGAAGAACAAGAGAAGAAGATTCTTTTTTCTTACCGGGATTCTGCTCCTTTTGACCTTTTTGATGTTTTTACTTGTCCTCAAACCCGGTTTCAGGCGGAATCCCGCCAAACTCGAGTATTCCGCTAAAATCCGGCTTCTTCGGGGACCTAAAGATCTTAATATCGGAGACCGGACCTCCATTCGTCTTCGCCTCACAAATACCGGCAGACAAACCTGGCTGCCTTCAGGTCCCAACACCTGCCTTCTCTCTTATCATCTTCGCGAAGCATCCGGAGCGATGCTGCGTTTCGAAAATCCTCGCACTTCGCTGTCCGCTCCCGTCGCGCCCCGCCGTTCCATGGAAATTGACGTCGTTCTCCGTGCCCCCCTCCGTGCCGGTGAATATGTTTTGGAATTCGACCTCCTGCGTGAAGGAGTCGCCTGGTTTCAGGATGGGGGCTCCCCTCCTCTCACACTCCAAATCAAGGTAGACGACAAAAAATGGGAAGACAGCAATGCCCCTTTTTCACTTGATTACGGAAGATACACTCGTATACAAACATCGATCCCGGAATTCGAGCAGCTCGCAAACCTGATCCGTCTCACACTCGATCACAACGCCGTCGCATTTCAAGGCAGGAACGGCATTCTCCATGCCTTCTCTCCGGGAAGCGACTACCCTCAGATATGGCTGCGGGATGCTTCCACCATTCTTCATGCCTCGCAATACTACTATCCCATGGAATATCTCGCTTCCTGGCTGGAAGAACACCTGTCCCATCAAGACTCGGACGGCGGACTTCAGGACTGGATCGATTCCCGGGGCTCGACCGAAAAAAACACGACTGAAACCGACCAGGAAAGCAGCGCCGTTATCGCGGCATACCGCGTATACCGTCTGGCGGGCCCTGCTTGGCTCAAGCGAAGCGTTTTCGATGTTCCAATCATCGATCGACTTGTACGAGCCCTCGAATATCCCCTCACCCACCGGTTTGATCCCGAGCACGGCCTCCTCACCGGAGCTCACACCGCTGACTGGGGGGATGTCGACATCGTGGACGACGATGAAAAAGCGGTGGATGTGGACACTCGTACCCACTGGACTTGCGACATCTACGATCAGAGCATGTTCTATCTGGCTTCACGCTATCTTGCGGAGATGCTGGAAGCCTCGGGCCGGCACAAAAAAGCCGCGGAATGGCGCCGAAACGCACGAAATATCCGTGGACGCGCCAACCGTCTTCTCTGGGAGCCTGAAAAAGGATTTTACAGGATGCATGTTCATCTGGGCGCTCTAAAGCATGATTTCGATGAAGATGACATCCTGGCCTTGGGAGGCAATACTCTTGCCGTCCTATCCGGGCTCGCTGATTCCGATGGGGCTCAGCGCATTCTGACCCACGCCGTGGAGCGGCAGGAAGCTCTCGGCGTATCGACTTTGAGCGGCACCTTGTACCCTCCTTACCCGGCAAATTTTTTTCTTCATCCTTTATGCGATGTTCCCTACGAATACCAGAACGGAGCTCAATGGGACTGGTTCGGCGGTCGGACCGTAACCGCGCTGTTCGAAAACGGCTTCAGCCGAACCGCCCAGAAAAAGCTCTTGGAAATCACGCACAAGAACTTGAAAAACCAAGGCTTTTACGAGTGGGATGACAGACAGGGGACCGGCCGTGGAAGCGACATGTTCAGTGGAAGCGCCGGAAGCCTCGCTCAGGCTCTTTTCATCGGATATCTCGGCATTGATCTTGACTTGACATCGCTGAATCTGAGACCCAGATTGGGCAAAGATTCCGCTTCCGTTCATTTTTACCAACCCGCTTCCGATCGTTACGCCGCCTATGAATATCGTTTTGAATCCGGCACGTCCCGCCTCATATTCGAATATCAAAGCAACATTCCGGGGCGCGGAGACATCGAGATCCTTGCTCCCTGGGAACCGGTAAATGAAGCGCTGGAATTCGAGTTCCTTCTCGACGGGCATACCGCCGACTACCGGAAAGAACGCAGGGGCCGGGATCTGTACATCATTTTCGAAACCGACTTCGACCGCCACACACTCACGATTTCACCGCGGGGACGTTAAAATTCATCCCCAAGAATACTTTTACCCTAATAGCGGGAGATTCATTTTCCCGTTTTCGCCTGAAGCATATCGATTTCTTGTGGTTTACAGCGGCCCGGGAACGGCGACGGAAGGGAAATAGACGACCAACCCCCCCAGTCGTACGATCCGCGGTTCCGTATCGGACTCCCCCACGGGATCGAGGAATTCTACCGAGAGATGATGGGATCCGATTTCCAGAACCGGGGTAAAATCGAGAGCCGTCCACTCCTCCGATGTCAGGACGATCTTCCCAACAATCCGGTCATCGATCCGAATGATGATAAAGGGACCGCTCCTCCCTGATCTATTCCCCCGGACACGGAGACGCAGAAGCGATCCGGCTCCGGGAACGTCAAAAGAAATCCGACTGATGCCGGGAGACGCCATGACGGATTTTTGGGGGCCGAGCCAATTCTTGTACCGCCGCTTTGACAGGGATTTCAAATCGATCGATGGCGGCCCCGGAAAAGGGCGAAACCACATCCGCCCCACAACAACTCCCAATTTTCGCGAATCGGAGGCCCCCCACTGCGAAGGCTGCCAGATCCGGTCGACTTCCAATTTCATATAAAGCCGATCGCTTCCGGAAAAATCGAGCACCACGTCATGCCACAGTCGATCGCTGAAAATAATTTCGGTGACCTTCCGCAATTTCCGCATGCACGAATTCCCCTCATATATGCGCAGGGTAACCGGCCGCTGATCGAGGTCGGGATGAGAACACCGCACCGGAAGAATCATCTCTCCCGGAAGTCTTTTCATGAACACAAACGCCGTTTTTCCCATCCAGCGGAAGTCGATCCCTGATTCATCCCGCTCCCACGCATGAAACCCGATTTGATGCTCCCACTGAAACCTTTTCATTCGTGCATCCGTGGAAAGAGAATGAAAAGCATTCCAAAGATGCACCCCGCCGAACAACAAGGGGACAATCATGATCACGACAAAGCGTCTTCGCCCCGGCGTCGACGCCGCATCGGCGGGATGTCCTTCATCCCGCCCGGCAAAAAGGAGGGCGATCAGTATCCAAACGAAGTATTTTACGTCGAACGCACCGATATAGCTGTGGAAAAATACGTTGATGAAAATAGACAGAAAAGATCCGCAAAGTCCCATAAAAAGATATTTCGATTCCCGACTTTCTACGCTTTCACGACGCCACCGGCTTTTTATCCGGACAAAGATCAGCCAGAAAAGCCAGCCGAACACGGCCAGACCGGCGGCCCCCAACTCGGATGCGATCTGTAGAAAATAGTTTTCAGCGGAGTCGGTATACTGATACCTGGGCCCCGCCATTTTGAGATAATTGGGGAGTTCTACAATGAATCCCCCCACTCCCACGCCGGAGATGGGATATTCCTTCATCATCTTCCAAGCTGCCGGCCAAAAATCCAAACGGCTTGTGAATACCTTTCTCAGAGAATCCCCCTGCCCGATCAATTTCCAGGTACGCTGAAACCGTACGGCCAGCTGGGTTTTCGGCGCCAAGGAAAAGAACAAGGATGCCGACACCAATACAACGCTCAGGAAAATGAAAATAAAAACAAGCCGCCGATTTTTCTTCTGTTGTACCGCGCTCAAAGCCAGCATCAAGAACCCGGCCACGCCCCCCGCCAATCCCAAGAGACTGATTCGGGAACCAGTCAAAGGAAAAATGAAAAGCGCCATTCCCAGAAGCAATCCCAAGAATAACCGTCGTCGCTTCCCGGCACCCAGCAGCATACCCAAAAGCAGAGGAATGAACGCGGATAGAATCAAAGCCAGTGAATTCGGATCTTTGAAGGTGGCATTGATCTGTCCCTTGCTTATCCAGAATTTCATATTTCCCAACCGCGGCGAATACACATGCTGCAACAAACCGAAAAAAAGTGCGATCATGAAGGAAAAAGAAAACACTCCCAATATCCGATTTCTTTTAAGCTTGTCACCGAGCTGAGGGACCAGCATGAAAAAAAACATGAATCCCGACAGATAATTCAAACCATTGAAGACCGTGCTCATGACGGCGCCGCCGGAAGTGAGTCCATTGACGTTCATAACGGCATCGTGAACACCTCCGGAGAGGCAGGGAAGCGGCAGACGAAAACGGAGCAAGTTGATAAGTGCCGACAAAAGGATAATCGCCGTGAGAAGCCCAAGAGGGCGTTGAAGAGCCGAACACGGCCGCTCGGGGAGAGGGCGCCGGCAGTGGTAAACCAACCACCCCAGCAGCAAAAAAACAAACAGGACCAGCGCCGCCGGCGCATGCGGGATGTGGCTGTCGATCCCGAAAAAATACGGAAGATTATTGATCAATGGGAACAGGAACACGAACAGCAGGATCCCTTTAAAGACATCGACCGCGGTCACTACCGCGGTCAGCAGCAGCAGAGGAAAAAAGACGGCTTGAAAGGAGCGGATGAGCGGGACGTACCTCCAGTAGAAAAGCGTTAGCAACAGCGCATAGATCAAGGTTCCGCCCCAGAACAGTATTCGCGTACGGGCTGTTTTATCCATTTCCATTTTGATTTTATCCTAAATCCGTTTTTTTAACAAAAAACCTGAATTCAAAAACGAGATAAAATATTTTCGCTCTTTTTAAAACATATTCCTCTAGAATCGACTAACATAGATAGGATATAATGTGAACAATCCAACCATGAT
>CAYSQW010000034.1:0-38098 GCA_964433135.1 uncultured Eubacteriales bacterium | reverse complement strand
CAGACGATGGGATAGAATATTGAATTCGTTATAAAATGAGGTATACATGCAAATCGGAATGATAGACGGAATATTAACTCTAAAGCTGGATATGATCCAGACCTTGGCGCTTGCGGCTTTAGTCCTTTTTCTCGGATATTTTGTAAAACGGAAACTGAAGCTTCTCGATCGCATCAATATCCCCGCTCCCGTTGTCGGCGGATTGATCTTTGCGATTCTGGCTCTGATACTGCGTTTGACTCAGGTCTTCGCCTTTCAGTTCAACATCACGCTTCAGGATCCGTTTATGATCGCATTCTTTACCACGGTGGGATTGACGGCAAGTTTCTCGCTCTTGAAGATAGGCGGCCCGCAAGTCCTGCTTTTTTGGGGAATGGCTTCCTTACTGGCATTTCTTCAGGATGGGTTCGGGGTATTGTTTGCCAAGCTGCTCGGAGTGCATCCTTTTTTAGGATTGATTTCAGGATCCGTAACCATGACCGGAGGCCACGGAACCGGATTGGCCTTCGGACCTCTTTTTGAAGAGATGGGGATGAACGGTGCAACCAGCCTGGCCGTTGCCGCGGCGACATTCGGCTTGGTCGCCGGAGGATTGCTTGGAGGTCCGGTGGGCACCCATCTAATCCAACGCAAACGGCTTCGCAGTCACAAGCGGCATGTCTCCCATGTCGAGGACACACCCATCGAATCCATGGATGAATTTGCCGAGGAGGGTGAAGAAAAGCTCCAGCTGAATGCGTATGAAGTTTTGAAATACATGACGATGATCCTTTTCTGCATGTGGATCGGTTCGATCGTCTCCAAGGGATTTCATGATTTGGGAGTAACTCTCCCCGCTTATATCGGCGCCATGTTGGTGGCGGCGGTTTTCCGCAATGGCTTTGATTTTACCGGTTGGATCAAAATTTCACAGCGGTATGTAGAGCTTTTGGGATCGATCGCGCTGAATTTGTTCCTGTCCATGGCCTTGATGAGCCTGAGATTGTGGGAACTTCTGGAATTGGCGATTCCCATGATCGTCATCCTTTTGGTGCAGGTGGCGCTCATGGCCGGTTTCGCCCTTTTCATCACCTTTCGGTTAATGGGAAAGGATTATGATGCGGCGGTGATGGCGGGCGGAAACTGCGGTTTCAGTATGGGTGCCACTCCCAATGCGATCGCCAACATGGAATCCTTGGTGGAGAAATTCGGTCCGGCCCCCCGGGCATTCCTCGTCATTCCCATCGTGGGAGCCTTCTTTATTGATTTTACGAATGCGCTGATCATTACTTTCTTCATCAACATCCTATGACCTGAATGAGCCATGATGAATGTCGATACGGGATAATAAAACCATTTGATTTATAATCGACATTCTTCACCCTACGGGCGAAGCAATCTCACCACGTCGACTGCACTGAAAACAGTTCGACGTACCTGAGTACGTCTCACTGCCTGTCAGTTTGTCGCCACGGCAATCTTGCTCCGAGGCTCATCCAGGCTGGGGACCTATTGATACTGCTTTTTCCTTAGTACCAGGGTGGATGGGAGGAACGGCGGTATGAGATCGTCGCTTAGATGGGGTTATTAACGCCATGAAAATGGGCCTTGCCTCGGCGCTTGCGTATCTCACTCCTTCGGAGTTCAGACATACTCAGCGTCCTCCTCCGTCGGATTCCCTCGTTCAGACCGATTTTCAGACTAAATCCCATATGTCGCGCCTGCTCTCACACCGCCTTATCATGGATTTGGTGGCTAAAGACATCTTTTCACTGAAGGGATTTCGCATGAAAACACCTGAGGAGGTGGCTCTTCCCTGAAAACTCCGAATAGAGAGCTTATGCTTGGCCGGTCACGCGGCGGAGCGGCGCTACTGCGCTGCAACGGCGATCATCGCGATTTCGACCAAAGCATCCCCGGCCAGGCCGGCTTCCACGCAAACGCGGCATGGTCTTTTGAAACCTTCGAAGTATCCCGCATAGGCTTCATTGAGAGAGGGTTTATTCGCGATATCCGTAATGTAGACATTGACCTTGACGACATTGTCCCAGTTGAGGTCCAATTCCTCCAGAGCGGTTTGGTACTTTTCCATTATGGCTTTCGTCTGGGCGCTTGTCCCTTCCGGATACGTATTGGTTTCGGGATCGCGGGCGGTTATCCCTGAAAAATATATGGTGCCCCCTACCTTGATGCAGGATAAAGTGCTGGTTTTGAGATCTTCACGGATGGGTGATTTCACGCCGTTATCCGCTGTACAGCCGACGATCCAAAGCGCCGATGCTAAAATGGATGCCAGGATAATATTTTTTTTTCGCATGCGTATCTCCTTTTGATTCGAAATGATTCTTGAATGGAATCAAATATTGTATTTAGCGATGTGATTCGTTTTCTGAAAAACGATTAATAACCCGGAGCTTGAGATGGGAAGGATAGGTTTGAGAGCGGAATACTTTATGGACGGCTTTTA
The DNA here is from genome assembly GCA_964433135.1 of uncultured Eubacteriales bacterium. Lineage (GTDB taxonomy): Bacteria > Acidobacteriota > Aminicenantia > Aminicenantales > Aminicenantaceae > CAYSQW01. The sequence continues at coordinate 35,652 of CAYSQW010000034.1, read as the reverse complement.
TGAAATCCTTCGGTTGGGCGTGATAAATATCCACGAAGGTCTGAGGATTGCGGTCTATAACGGGAAACCACGTGCTTTGAATTTGAACCATGATACGGTGCCCTTTCTTGAAACAGTGACATTTATCACGGAGATCGTAACGGATCTCCGCAATCTCGCCCGGGACAAAAGGTTCTGGTTGCGTGAAACTGTTGCGGTATTTTCCTCTGAACACATCCGCGCCCACCAGCATTTGGAAATGTCCCATCCGAATATTCCCGGGATTGGGAGTGTTGTCCGGTGCATCTCCAGGATAAACATCGATGAGCTTGACCACCCAATCCGCGTCGGTTCCGGTGGTGGAAACGAACAGATCGGCGATGATGGGACCGGCGATGGTGATGTCTTCGGTAAGAGGAGGGGTTTCATACACCAGCACGTCGGGTCTCGTGGCGGCAAATCTCTGATCTTCAATCATCCAGAGATGTCCTTGGGAAGTGCGGATCTCGGCGCTGAAAGGGACCGGTTTACCCGGATCGCTCACGTAATCGTCGCAGGCGGTTTCTCCCCTATCGTTGGGCTTGCTGAAGGCGAGCGTTTGATTCGGATGTAAATACAGCTCTTTTTCCTGGGCGGCTTTCGGGGGCCATAAATCGTAAGAGCGCCAGCGGTTCGATCCCGTCTCGAAAACAAGCGCCTCCGGAAGATCCGGCCGCCCTTTGTTTTTCAAGTGGTATAAGAAAAAAGGGAACTCAACCTCGGTTCGGAAGAATTCTCCCGTTTTTTGTTCGAATCGAATGTTGCCAAGAGCATCCCCGGCCATACGGGCCCAGCCTCCATGAAGCCAGGGCCCCACCACCAGCGTGCTGCGGTTTTCCGGATTTTTCTTCTCCAGGGAATAATAAATACTCATCGGACCGTAGAAATCTTCGGCGTCGAACCAACCGGCGACATTGAGAACAGGATGTGTAATATGTGTGAGATTTTGAAGAACATCCTGCTGTTTCCAGTATTCATCGTAGTCGCCGTGCGCCATGTATTCATTCCATGTAGGTACGGTTTCATGAAAAAATTTAGCATCGACGTTGGACAGGGGGCCCAATTCGAGAAAAAATCGATATCCGTCCGGAGTGCCGTAGGAAAAACCGGCTCCCCGCTTTTCGGATGGGCCCGAGCGTGTTACTGCGTTCCCTCGCAGCCATCCGAACGTGTACATCAATCGGAAAGCTCCATTATGGTGAAAATCGTCGCCGATCCACATGTCGGCCGGAGAAGCTTGAGGAGAAGATGCCTTCAATGCCGGATGCGCATCGATCATGCCCTGAACGGTCTGCCATCCGGGATATGAAATGCCCCACTGACCTACCTTTCCATTGTGCCGCGGCACGTTTTTTAGAAGCCATTCTATCGTGTCATAGGTGTCACTGCTTTCGTCGGTATCGCCGGGGCCGCGCTTATCGGAAATATGGGGTTTCATGACAACAAAATTTCCCTGAGATTTGAATTTGCCTCGTACATCCTGATATACGAAAATAAATCCTTCCGGCGCATAAGCGCTGTTGGGACCGAGATGCTGGCGATAATTACGGACTCCGTAATTCCGAACCGAATAAGGTGTTCGGAAGAGCAGGATTGGATATTCCCGGGTTTCATCCCGGGGAGTGTAAATCTGAGTGAACAATTCAACTCCATCGCGCATCGGGATCATCACCTCGACCTTTTTATAATGAGCCTTGATGTCATACGGGGCCGGTGCCATGGAAAAAGCAGGATTAGAAAATCGGCTCATCACAATAAAAGATAGGATCAAGTAAATTGCGCTTCGTTTTCCCTGCATGGATGTCCTCCGCAGTCTGGAATGAATCATATATATCATCCCCAATATGGAATTGTCAAAAGAGCGGGAAAAGATAAAAGTTGACGGAGATGTGAGGTGCGGATCACAACTCCATGATGCTTTGGAACCTGTCTCGTGTCAGGCTGTAGCGAAGAACGCCCGGTCCGGCTCCCTCGCTTTGAAATTCGAAATTGTTCTTCTCGAGTACTCTGAGGGAGGCTGCCGAATCAAGGAGGGTTTCGGCCGTGATCCGCTGCACGGCAACCTGTTGAAACGCCCAGTAAACCAATCCGAATACGGCTTCCGTCGCAAATCCCTGATTCTGGTAACCGCGGCATATGGAATAACCAAGTTCAACGGTTCCCGCATTATCCGGAGGACCTTTGTATCCACCGTTACCGATCAATACGCGTTCGGACCCACGGGTAGCCTTCAGGATGAAATACCAACCCCACCATCCTTTCTGTTGTTCGTCTATCTCCAGTCGACTCAGGTTGAACAACATGGTGTCCCGGTTATTGAGCGGAGGCGGCCAATCCACGGGAATCGCGGCGTTGATCAAATGTGAGAACAATACGGAATCTTCGATTTCAGCCCGCGCCAGATTCGAAGATCCGGCTATCAAATGAAGCCGTTCGGTTTTAAATTGAATCGGATCGGAATTCATGAGCCAAACTGTATAGCACAGCCGTGATTTAATGTCAAAAACATGAAAACAGCAAAAAATCAGAACGAAGGTTCCGATTTTTCGTTCAGAACCTCGAGGAGTTTCTTTTTATTGACGATGCCTTCCAGGATCACCGGAAAACTCTTTTCCATTTCTTCCCGGCCGAAGCTGTTCTCGACGATGCGGATCGTTCCCTCCTTCAGTTCGCAGGCGATCCGTTTCATCTCATGAACATATTTCGAGGAATATATTGTTTTTTTATCATCGAAATACGTCAGCTCGAGGATCATGGTTTCTCCCTCGTCGGTGTCGTGGATTAAAACCACAACGAATTCCTCGGAATTTTGGCGACGCCCGTCGACATCGATGTGAAATTCTCGGTTTATGAAGTTATCTCCGGCGTATCTGCCGAGTTCTTTGACTTCATTATAGATGGAAAAAAGGATATCTAATTGTTTTTTATCCGGTGTTTTCTGCCCAAAGAATACGCCTCCGAAAGCAGGAATCCACAGCAGGCCAACAAGCATAAAAAGGGATAGAAAACCGCAGATCATGTTTCCCCTCACCCGTAATTCGTAGAAACCGCTGTCCCGAGGCGTCGGCTCAAGGACCTTCAAGCGGTGCGGTCGAAAAAAACGCATCCCCATCGTCTTTTTCCTTAGGATCGTTGACGGATTCCCAGTTAAGATAAACCGGTTCGGGTCGGCGAAGAAGCTCAACGACTACGGAATACTGCGAACTGGGAGCGAAAAAAAAGATTTTATCGCCCGAGCAGTAAGCTTCAGGAGACTTGACGCTTTCTCGCGCAAACACCGCCTGTCCGACCTCTTTTCCCTTTGAAAACAAAACGATAACCTTGTCGCCCCAACGGGTACGTCCGCCTTTCTGATCATTGCCGTACAGGCGGATGTTGAATCTCTCGATTTTATAAGAGAGTCTTTTCATCACATTTCCTTTGTGCGGAAGCGTCATTCCTTGGTCCGCACGAATATGTGGGTGGTGCCCGATTCCTCCTGAAACCGCAGCTCGAATATTTTAGCGTGTTTGCTGAGAAGTTGGGAAAGTTGTTTGAAGCCGTAAGTCCGGGGATCAAATCCCGGATCCAGCTGGCGCAGATAAAAACCCATGGTAGCCAGATTCGCCCACCCATCTTCCTGCATGGCCATGTCGAAGGCTCCTTTCAGAAGAGGAACCGGATCATATTTTCTTACCTTGTCTTCTTTGGATGTAGATTTCTTCGATGATTTTTTTCCGGCCGCGGGTTGTTCCCTGGGAACGAGGTTTTCGGTATAGATAAAGAGGTTGCATGCGTTGACGAACGCTTTAGGAGTGGAAAGTTTTCCGATGCCCATGACAAAAAACCCGACTTCACGAATCCGGGTAGCCAAGCGCGTGTAATCGCTGTCGGAGGATACGATGCAAAAACCATCTACCTGGTGGCTGTGAAGAATGTCCATCGCATCGATGATGAGCGCGCTGTCGGTGGCGTTTTTACCGACGGTATAACGAAACTGCTGGATGGGCTGGATGGCATTATTGTTCAGTTTTTCTTTCCATCCGCGCATATTGGCGGTTGTCCAATCTCCATAGATCCTGCGAATGGTAACCGGTCCGTACTTACCCGTTTCGGTGAGAATCTTTTCAATCAGGGATGGTTGCGCGTTATCTCCATCGATCAAGAGAGCGATCTTTTTACTGCTGTCGGAAAATTTTTCTATCATCGATTAACCTCACGGATTGGAGTATCCTTTATTTGCTTTCTATATCTTACCTCTCTCCGTCAAAATTTACAAAGGCTATTCTTTCTGATCATGGAAAGCCGGCAGGGCATCCGGATGAAAAACGAAAATATCCACACTCTATTATCCGGATTTGTTTGATCGGGATTTCACTTGTCAAATGCTTTTTAAAAAAATATCATGATAAAAACAGGAAACCGGTTTTCGACCGGTTGGCGAAAAGGAGAACGTTGTGAAGAAAGAAGAATTATTGGCCCGGATGCGCCGCGCTGTTCTTGAGGGAGACAAAGAGGCGTCGGAGTCAACCGCTCGCCAAGCCTTGGAACAGGGTCTGGAAATCATGGCGGTCATCGAAAAAGGATATGTGCCCGGAATCCAGGAAGCGGGAATGCTTTGGGAAAAAGGAGAATACTTTCTTCCTGAACTGATCGCCAGCGCCGAGTGCATGAAAGCCTCCATGCGCATTTTGGAACCCGCGTTGAAACAAGAAAGCCGCAAGGCGTTTTCAAGAGGAAAAGTAATAATCGGCACCATCCAGGGGGATATCCATGATATCGGAAAAAACCTGGTGGCGTCCCTGCTGTCGGCCAATGGATTCGAAGTCCTGGATCTGGGCGCGGATGTCGCATTGGAACGATTCATCGAATCAGCCGTTGAGGAGCATGCCGATATCATCTGTTTGTCGGCTCTGCTGACGACAACCATGCAGGGACAGAAAGAGTTGATCGAAATGCTGCGAAGCCGCGATCTGCTCAAACGTTTTCGGGTTCTGGTCGGAGGTGCTCCGGTTAATCGGAAATGGGCGGAGGATATCGGCGCGGACGGATATGCGGCGAATGCCATGGCTGCGGTTCAGAAAGCCGTTTCCCTGCTTGAAGAATGAGGAGGGGAACATGATCAAATCGATAAAACCAAAGTGTGAACTCCTCAGTCGTGAATTCATCATCAAAATCATCGATGAAGCGCTGGGGGTTCTTGAAAAAACCGGGGTTTTTGTGGAGAACGAGGAAGCGAGAGAATTGTTTAAGGCTTCGGGAATGCGTATCGATGAAACGCAACAGAGAGTGTGGATCGAACCTCATCTTGTTGAGATGTCTCTGAAAACCACGCCGTCCGAGATAAAGTTATTTGACCGATCCGGGAAGGGTGAGTTCGTTGTCGGAGGAGGTGATTTTCATTTCACTCCCGGCTCGACGGCGGTGACGCTGTTCGATGTCGATACCCGGAAGCAGCGGAGGCCGGACACGTCGGATGTGGTATCATTCGTGCGTTTGATCCAGGGGTTGGAACATATGGGTTTCCAAAGCACGGGACTGATAAGCGGTGATGTGCCGGATATCATCGCGGACGCTTACCGCTTATATCTGGGGCTGTCGTTTTCCCAAAAGCCCGTCGTTACGGGAACCTTTCGTGTCCAGGGATTTCAACCCATGTACGACATGCTGACCGCCGTACGAGGTGGTGCTCGTGAGCTGGCCGATAAACCGCTGGCCATTTTCGATGCCTGCCCCTCCCCTGCTTTGAAATGGAGTCATCTGACAACGCAGAGCCTGATCGACTGCGCGAAGGCGGGGATTCCCTCCGAGCTTATCTCCATGGGGATGACGGGTGCCACGTCCCCCATAACCCTGGCTGGCACCCTTGTTCAGCATGTCGCGGAGAATCTCAGCGGTCTGGTGATCTGTCAAATGGCACGAAGTGGAGCTCCCGTCATATTCGGTGGATCTCCGTCGAGCTTCGATATGAGAAAGGGCACTACGCCCATGGGAGCCATCGAAACCATGATGATCGATTCGGCTTATGCCCAGATAGCCAAGCACCTTCATCTCCCATGTCACGCTTATATGGGATTAAGCGATTCCAAATGCAATGACAGTCAGGCCGGATTGGAAACCGGAATCGGAGCTGTGCTCGCCGCCCTCTCTGGTATCAATGTCATCTCAGGTCCCGGAATGCTTGATTTCGAGAGCTGTCAGAGTCTAGAAAAATTGGTTATCGACAACGATATATGCGGAATGGCCTATCGACTCTGCGCCGGAATCGAACAGCGGGACGAACCGCTGACGGCCGGCCTTTTCGATGACTTCGCCGCTGACAGCCAGTTCCTCTCACATCCGCATACCCGGAAGTGGTACCGCCGGGAGCACGTTTTTTCTCATATCATAGATAGAAACACCTATGATGCCTGGTCTATGGAAGGTGAAAAAAACATGGAGGATAGAGCCGCGGAACGTGTCCGATTCATTCTTAATTCCGAACCCGCTGTGATTTCCGACCCGAAACTCGCTGAAGAAATGCGCCGCATCATGGCGGCGGATGCCGCTCGAAACGAGGCACCTTCCCTGCCGTCTCTTCCGGTGCCGTCGTGACTTTGATACTGTTTTTCGCAAGGAATGCATCGTCGAATGGATAATCAGGGCATCTTAAATAAATTTTCTTTGGAAATCCCGGACCACCGGCTGTACGTGCGTCTCGGATATACGCGAAAGACCGCTGTGGTTTCAGAAAATATCAGAGAGATGATACGGGATGAAAAGGAAAATTTGATCGATCTGGCTCAAACCGAATCGATCTTCCGGATCATGGATTATGAGAACACCAATAAACACCCCATATTTGCCGGCGCGGAGAAAGTCGCTTTCTGTATCTGCACCATCGGAGGAAGGCTGGAGGCCCGGTGTGCCGAACTGATGGCACGAAACGAGATGGTTCGCGCCCTGATTCTGGATTCACTCGGTTCCGAGGCGGTTGAGGCGGTCGCCGAACAGTCGGATGAACGGCTTGCAAGGAAAGCTCTGCAATCGAACCTATGGCCTTCCAGGCGTTTCAGCCCGGGATACGGGAAGTGGGATATCAAGGAACAGCGATACTTGTTTCAGGTCCTTTCCGATATCGATATCGGGGTCGAGCTGTCGCCTTCCTGCATGATGCTCCCACGAAAATCCGTTTCTTTCCGTATCAATTTTTACGGGGATAAATCTTTATCCAGGCGGCGGATGAGCTGAAGGAGAGGATGCGGAAACCGCTTCGTTTCAGTTCTCTCCCCCGATCTGAAGGCTCCGGATCCGGAGGGTAGGCGCCGTAAAGGGGAGATTTTCATCCAGATCATTCCCCAGCATATCTATTCCGGCAAACATTTCATCGGCGGTGCCTGCTATGGTCAGTCCTTTTACGGGAAATTCAATACGCCCGTTTTCGATCCAGAATCCCGCCGCTCCACCGCTGAAATTTCCATTGACGGGATTGATCCCGTATCCGGTTACGTTTTTGAGAAGAAGACCTCGCGGCGTGGAACGAAGGATCTCGTCGGGCGACATTGATCCCGGCTCCATATAAAAGTTGTGCGGACCGATCCCCGGAAGACCGGTGAAGCCCGCTCGGATCGCATTTCCCGTGCTGGATTTTCCAGCTCGGCGCGCGGCTATGGTGTTATACATGTATTGCTTGAGAATTCCTTTTTCAACGATCGTGCTCTTGCGCGCGACGACACCTTCACCGTCGAACGGAGTGCTCGCCAATCCACGGGGGCGAAGTCCGTCATCGATGATTGTGATATTTTCAGATCCGATCTTCCGTCCCAAGCGTTCCCCGAGAAAACTGGCGCCCTGCAAAACACTTTTTCCGTTAACGGCGGCAAGCAGCCCGCCTAAAAGAGAATAGGCGACATCCGGATGGAAAATCACCGGGGCCCTTTGGGTTTTCACCATTCTCGGATCAAGCATCTCCGAGGCCTTGCTAGCGGCTTCCGTTGCGATGGAGGAAGATGGAGGAAGATCGGCGTAAAATCGTCGTCTGCAGCTCTTGCTTCCCGATGATTTCTGTTCACCCTTCTCCGCTACGACCGAAACACCGAAGCCGCAGGTGCTGGATCGACGGCTTTTTGACATGCCGCGGGAATTGGCGATGAAAATCTTCGATTCGCTCTCGGAATAACCGGCGCCGGCGCTTTTTGTGATGCGTGCGGTTTTGAGAGCCGATGATTCCGTTTTTTTGGCCAAAGAGATTTTCTCCGTCATGGGAATTTCACGGAGGCCGGGATCGAAAAGAAGGAGCGTATCAGAGGAATCAGAGGAATCCGGTAGGACGTTGTTTTCATCCGCCGTCGCATTTGCAGAGAATTTCACGGCTTGGGAAAGGGTGTGGTCGAGCGCTTTTTCCGAGAGATCATTGCAGTGGGCGAATCCAAGTCTTCCATTATTGAAAACACGTACGCCTAATCCATGCGAAGAAGATTCCTGCACGGTTTCCACATCCCCGTTGCGGATTTCTATGCGCAGCTCGCGGCCGATTTCAATATAGACTTCCGCTTCGTCTGCTCCTTTGGCACGGCATTTCCTCACTAGATCTGATGCTAATCCAATATAATCCATCATCCTCTCCTCGCTTTACTGCCGCCGACATTGATCCCCCGAATCCTCACGGTGGGTTGGCCTGCCGAGACTTCGGCCGCCTGTCCCTTGCCGCAGATGCCCGGACCGAAAGCCAGGTCGTTTCCGACCGCATCGACGTTTGCGATGACGTCGAGGCAGTTTCCGATCAATGTCGCTCCTTTGACCGGGCTGGTCTTTTTTCCGTTCTCGATGAGATAAGCTTCTCGGCAGGTAAAATTGAAGACTCCGGTCGTGGGATTGACACTTCCGCCGCTGAGACTTTGAACATAGAGACCCTTCGGCGTCGAGGCCAGGATATCTTCGGGCTCTGCCTCTCCTTTTTCGATAAACGTATTCGTCATGCGCGGGATGGGGATACAGCGGAAGTTTTCACGGCGGCCGTTTCCGGTTCGATCCTGATTAATTTGCTTTGCGGAAAGGATATCGCTCATATATTTTTTCAAAACGCCGTTTTCGATCAGCACATTTCGTTTCATCTGAGTCCCTTCGTCGTCAAAATCAGTCGTTCCGCGAAAATTTGGCAGAGATCCGTCATCGATCATGGTGAAAACGTCGCTTGCCACCTTTCTGCCGAGCTTTCCGGTAAAGACTCCGATTTTTTTTGCGATGTTGTCCGCTTCCAGCGGATGTCCCACGGCTTCATGAACAAGAACGCCCCCCCAACCGTTTTGCATCACGACGTCCATTTCTCCCGCGGGGCATTCTTTCGCTTCCAGCATGGCGATCGATTCCCGGGCACAGGCCGTGGCGACTTCTTCGGGAGGGAATTGTTCGAACATTTCGAATCCCATATGTTTGCTCAGCCTCTCCCTTCCCATATGACGCGTCCTTCCATCGGAGCCTAAGGTCTGAACGATAAAAAACATCAACGGAAGGCTGTCATGAAGCCATGCGCCTTCACTGTTGGCGATAGTCCGTTCTCTAACCTCATCGTAGTAGTTGATGGAAGCCATCTTTATCCGGGCGTCATAGTCCAGGGCGGCTTGATGAGCTCTCTGCATCACGTTAAGACGTTGATCATCCGCGACGGTTTCCAGCGGGATGGATACCGATATGAACGAATTTCGTTCGCTTTTCCGTATATCGACGGGACCGCCGACTTGGGAATTCACCGCCACATAACGAGCGACCTCCGCGGCGCGCAGAAGATTATCCTCCTTGATGTCGTCCGTATAGGCATAACCGGTTTTGTCTCCAGCGATGACGCGGACACCGGCTCCCTGGCTTATCCCGAAAACCGCATTTTTATATTTCGACTCCTCCAGCAGAATCCGGCAGGATATTCTGTTTTCCAGATAAACATCGGCGAAATCGCCGCCTTTCTCCAAGGCTTTGCGGATAACGCGGTTGAGAACCGAGGCATCCAACGCAAGCGGTGAAGCTGTTTGAACGGTTCCTCGACAGGATAACAACCGGCTCAAGAGGGCCGGGGTCGCAGCCGCGGCAAGGCCTCCTTTCATACCGAGCTCGAGGAACTTACGGCGAGGCATGTCCTCGACAAAAACCTTTTTGATTTTCATAAACGGACTTCTCCTCTGTTTATTTATTTGTTTTATTATAGTTAAGTGTTTCCGCGAAGGCAAAAAACAAACGCACGCCGGGAATAGGAACGTCTTAATGTGAAGATTCGTCTGTTAGCGAAATATTGTTTTTTTGGAGAGATGTTCCTTGAGAGCGTTCAAGAGCCGCCAGCGATAGATTGTAATCGGTCAGAGCTCTGACTTCATTGCTGTGCGCCGTTGCGAGATCGCGCTGATACTGTAGAACGACATAGTTGGTTGTTAAGCCGACCTTCAGCTTCTTTTCTTCCGCCTCCAGCTTTTTCTCAGCAAGCTGTTTTGCGGCTTTGTAGGCGCGAACACGCAGATAATTCGTTTGAACGGTACGGACCGCATTTCTTATCTCAAGAAAAGCCTGTTGTTCCTGATTCTTGAGCGTTTTACGTGACTGTTCCAGGTCGAGCCGTGCCCGCGAATACTGGGCGCGGGTTACGATGGAGTTGATCGGAATGCTGAGCGTCAGTCCCAGCGACCAGTTTTTATATTTGAAACCGAAACTGTCCTGGAGGGAGTCGCGCGCATTTCCGGGGGAAACACCGGTTATGATTTCCGTCAGAGGATCATTGTTGAGATATTGAATGCGGCTCCCTGAGATTCCCGGACTCCAATAGGAAGCCTGTAGGCTCAAATCCGGCAGCAGCTGATTCTTAGCGTATGAAAAGCTGATATCCTTGTTTTCGATATCCATTCTGTATTGTTGGAGATCGGGTCGGTTGTTCAAGCCGACCATCAGCGCTTCCTGCATGTTCACTTCCTTTTCGATGAATACCGGTTGGTCGGTAGGAGTGATTTTCAATTGAGATCCTGATTCCGCTTTTTCCCAATTGATCAATGTTTTCAGCGAGTCTTCATTGTTTTTCACCAACATTTCCGCCTGAAGGATGTCCGCTTCCCGGGTGGCGACTTCGGCTTCGGCGCTCAAGATTTCGATCGGGGCCAGCGTTCCGATCTCGACTTCGCGTTTGTTTTTTGCGAGAAGATTACGTGCCAAATCCAGCGAGTTCTGCATGACTTTCAGGTTTTCTATGCTGTAAACCAGATTCCAATAAGATTCTTCAACTTGATATACGGTATCCAGCAGGGTGTTTGAAAATTCGCTTTCCGATATGTTGCGGTTGTTTTTTGCGATCAGGATTTCTCGCTTCGTGGTTTTAAATCCGAAGTTGCGCAGAAGAGGTTGTGTCAGCCGGAAGGTAAGGGTGCTCCCGTAGCGGGGATTTATCGTTTGGAACTTTTGGTTTGTCTCATTTTTATAAGAATAGAGCGTCATGGTGAAGTTTCCTCCGGTAGGAATCAGCTGACTGATTTGAGCGGCGTAATCGTCATATTCGGCGGTGACTTCCCCTGCGGCCTCAATCCAGGAAAATGAAGGAGAGTTCGTGCTCTGAGTTCCGTACTGAAAACCGATCTGAGGTAAAAACTGTTCACGTGCGGAAACCACCTCTATTTCGGAAAGTTCCGGATTCAATATCTGGACGGCGATTCCCAGATTGTTTTCTATAGCATGCACGACGCATTGTTCAAGCGACATTTCTTTCGTATCAACCTGGGCTTGGAGTCCCGTTACGAAACCGAGTATTGAGCATATGATGATGATTTTTTTCGAGCGGATCATGATTGCCTCCTGTCTGTTGCTGTTATATTTTTCATGTTATCCGTTGTGGTCGGATGCCGACTCCGTCTTATTCACGCCGATCACCATGAGTTCTTCATTGGGAAAGCTTCAATTATCCTCTTCGTCCTGTATCCATCCATCCAGAAGATTGATGATGCGCTTTCCGTATGCGGCGTTTTTCTCGGAATGGGTAACCTGGATGATGGTTGTTCCATTATCATTCAATTCCTTGAACATATTCATGATTTCTTCGCCTTCTCTGGAATTGAGGTTCCCGGTCGGTTCATCGGCAAGAATCAGTTTGGGACTGGTAATGATCGCCCTTGCGATGGCGACGCGCTGCTGTTGTCCACCGGATAGCTGATTTGGAAAAAGATTCTTTTTGGCGACGATGCCGAAGCGATCGAGCGTATCGGCTATCAAACCCTTGCGCTCCGATCCCTTGACCTTTTTATACAGCAGAGGCGTTTCGAGGTTCTCGTAAACCGTGAGATCATCGATCAGATGATAACTCTGAAATACAAAACCGATGAAGTGCTTATGCAATTCCGACTGCTGTCTGTCGCTCAATCTGTGAACTTCTTTTTCCAAAAAGAAATACTCGCCTCCGGAAGCGCGGTCCAGCATACCCAGGATGTGGAGCAAAGTGGATTTTCCGGCTCCGGAAGGTCCCATGATGGTGACGAATTCACCTTCATGGATATCGAGTGTAATGTCTCTCAAAACGAATGTTTTTACGAATCCGGTTGAATAATATTTTGTTATATTGTTCAGCTTAATCATTTTATCCTCCGTTTCAGTGTTGATCGCGGTCATCGCCCGAATGTTCTATCCCTGTTTTCCGGTTTTCGGCATCATTCATAGCGTAAGGTCTCCGATGGATTTGCAAGCGCCGTCTTAACGGCCAAAATAATCACGGTGGCCAGAGCCGACGTTATTGCCAAGGTCGCGGCGGCAATGAATATCCCGATGTCGATGGATATCCGGTAAGGGAATTTTTGCAGGAAATTATTAACGGCCCAATAAGCGCTCGGCCAGGCAATAAGATTGGCGGCTGAAACCAACAGCAAAAACTCTCCGGATACTTTCCGTACCAGGCCCGGCGCCGTAGCTCCCAGGATTTTTCTTATGGCGATCTCTTTTCTCCGCCGAAGCAGAGAAAATGCGGCCAGCCCGAAAAGTCCCATACAGGCGATCAACACGGCGAGCCCGGTGCCGATCCGCATGATTTCCGCCAGCGATTGGAATCTTCGGAAAACACGTCTCATGTCATCGCTCAAAAAAGTAAATTCGAACGGTTGCTCGAAATTCATGGATTCCCAGACTTGTTTGATACCGGAGATCGCTTCTTCCACCGCTCTGCTGGAAATCCGGATCAGGATATAACGGTATCGAGAAGAATCGACCCTCATCAAAATAGGCTGCATGGGGACGCTCATGCTCCGGAAATGAAAATCCTCGACGATTCCGATAAGACTGACATGATCCACGGGAATGCGCTTCCCTCCTTCCCGATAGAACAATTCGATATCATCTTCCAAATCGATGTTTTCTTCCAGCATCTTAAACGCAGTTTGGTTTATGAGCAGTGAAGAAGCGGCATCGATATTTCCTGCGCTGAAGTCTCTTCCCACCGCCAGGGGGATTTCGAGGACTTTTAAAAAATCGGGATCCACATAAATGATCCCCATATCGTTCTTTTCCTTATCACGCCAGCGCATTCCGATCCCATTCTGATCCGTGACTCCCGGTTCGATGGAAGCGGCGGTGACGGAGATCACCCGTGAGCTGCGGGCCAAACGCGCCTTAAGCAAATCGAAGCGATCGCGTACTCCGTAATCCCTGATGGGAATCACGATCATATTTTCTTTTGAAAATCCAACGGCATGGTTTCTCAGGAAGTCGAGCTGACGCGAGAAGAGCATCACGATGATGATCAAAGCAATCGATATGGAAAATTGAAATATCACCAATGTTTTTCGGATGCGGGTTTGAAAGCCTTTTCCCCCACGCATTGATTTGATGGCGGAAGCGGGATGGAAAGACGAAAGAACGACGGCCGGATAGAAACCGGATCCGATCCCGACAAACATAATGGTCCCACAAATAACAGCCAAAAAACCCGGTTCCAGAGCCGCCCGACCGCTTATGGCTTGAAATCCTAAGCTTTTCAAAATTGAAGGCAGCAGTAATCCCGTAATCAGTGCGGCTCCTCCCAGTGAAAGGAAAGTGAACCCAAGAGATTCGCCTAAAAATTGTCGTATCAACTGAGATTTGCCGGCGCCGATGACTTTGCGAACACCGATTTCCTTTGATCTCATAACGGATTGTGCTGTGGACAGGTTGATGGCATTGACGCATGCGATCGCCAGCAAAAAAGCGGCGATAACGATCATGATACGCATGTACTGTATCGCGCCGAAGCGGCCGATATGAGGCCCCGGACTTTCGAAATATATTTTTTCAAGGGGCAGCAGCCGGTGAGTCACCGAAGAAAAACTCCATTTGTCCACAAATTTATCGGAAAACTCGCTGAGGCGGCTGTCGATCGATTGGGGGGAAACGCCTTTCCGCAGCATGACATAGGTCCAGGTCGGGCTGTCCCAGTGTCGTGTCATGAAGGCTTCGCCCAGCATGGCGGGAAGACTGGAATAGGAAGCGACGAAATCGAAATCAAGGTGAGAATTACGAGGTATGTCCTGCATGATTCCCGTAATGAGGAAGTCATGGGAACTCCCGTTGAGCGTGTAGGTAAGAGTTGCATGGATAGGATCTTGATCTCCGAAAAGTCTAACAGCGGTTTGCGGGGTCAAAACCACGGTAAAGGGGTGTTTGAGTGCACCGTCCGGATCACCTCGAAGCAGTGGGAAAGTAAAAACCCGTAATAGGGAGGGATCGGCAAAGAAAAATTTGTTTTCACGAAAACGCCGATCTCCCACGTTGACGAATGAACCCCGGAACAGCGTCATCCGAACGGTATCCTGAATGGAGGCGAACTCCCGCCTGAGCAGCGGCGCCAGCGGAGCTCCGGTGTTGACCCGGGCTTCGGTGTTGTTTTCCCAGCTGTTTTCGCGAACCATTTGATAGATCCTGTCGCCGTTTAGATGAAAATCATCGAAACTGTATTCGAACCTGACGATCAAGCTCAGCATAAGAAAGCATCCCATGCCCAGAGAAAGGCCGAGAAAATTGATCGCCGTAAAGATTTTGGATCTTCTTAATCGACGTACGCCGAGCTTGAGGTCGTTCCAATACATACGGATTGTCTCCTTGCGCCAACGGGACTGCGCAAAAATCACATCATAACGATATCAGATCTTGAATTCTTTCTGGATATTCTCGGAAACGACATGACCGTCGAAAAGATGGATGATCCGGTGGCTGTATTCGGCATAGGCGGGAGAGTGCGTCACCATGATGATGGTGGTTCCCTTCTCATGTAAATCGTCCATCAGCTTCATCACTTCTTCGCCGTGCGACGAATCCAGGTTTCCGGTCGGCTCGTCCGCGAGGATCAATTTGGGATGGGCCACGACCGCCCGGGCTACGGCGACCCTCTGCTGCTGCCCTCCGGAAAGCTGCTGGGGGAAATGGCTTTTACGGGCCATGATCTCCATCTGTTCCAGGGCTTCCGATACTCTCTTCTTGCGTTCGGCCGAGGACAATCCCAGGTAAAGCAAAGGCAGTTCCACGTTTTCATACACCGTCAACTCATCGATAAGATTGAAACTCTGGAAAACGAATCCGATATTGGATTTTCTCAAATTCGCTCGCTGACGCTCTGAATACCTTGCGATTTCCTCTCCGAAAAAGTAATACTCGCCGCTGCTGGGCTGATCGATCATGCCCAAAACATTGAGCAGGGTTGATTTTCCGCATCCGGACGGTCCCATGATGGCGACGTATTCGCCCTCTTTGATGTCCAAGTTGATGTTGTTCAATGCCGTGGTCTCGACTTCCTCGGTCTGATAGATCTTTTTGAGATCTTTGGTCTTAATCATGACTCTCTCCTTGATTTTTTGAACATTGCTTTCCATCTCTTCATTTTTCATAATGCAATCTCCTTCTTTATTTCAAAATCAGTCTTTCTGCGTTGCCGAAGCTTTCATAGGATGATGTAATGACTTTTTCACCTGGCTGCAGCCCTTCCAACACCTGAAATACATAGGAATTGTACATGCCGAGTTTCACGGGCCGCTTTACGGCATATTTCCCGTCCTCATCCACGACGAACACCCAGTTGCCGCCCGTTGTCTGAAAAAAGCCTCCCCTGGCCAGGACGATCTCATCCGAAATGTCTCCCAGTTCCAATCGAATATGTATCGACATTCCGCGGCGGATCCCTTCGGGCATTTTACCCAAAAAATTCATATCCACCTCGAATCTACCATCACGGACCTCGAGATAAATCCGGTCCACGATCAATTTGTATTCACTTCCTGCGAATTCGAAGGTACCTTCCCGTCCTTTTTCTATACGAGCGAGATAATGCTCGTCGATCCCGACGCGAACCCTGAATGCGTCCATGACATCGATTTGTCCCAGCGGTTCGCTGGGAGCTTTCGATTGACCGATTTCAGCTTGGAGAGCGGTCAAATGCCCGGATATCGGAGCACGCAGGGTCAGGTTTTCCTGTTTTTGTTTTACGACCATAAGGTTTGCCTGCATCCTTTCCAGAGATGCTTCCAGCGATACGACCTGGGCTTCACGAAATTCCAATTCATTTTGCTGACTTTCTACGGTGAGCGCTTTCGTACGTTCGAGATATTCATATTGATCTTTGGCCAGCTCGAATTCATGATTGGAAATCAAATTGTCTTTCATTAATTCCTTATAGCGTCCATAAGTCCTTTTTTGCTGCTGGAGCTGGTTTTCGATGCTGGTCAGGTTCTGGTTCAAGCTAAGCCGGTACTGTTCCATCTGGAGCCGCGTATTTCGAAGATTGTTGCTCTGCTGAAAAAGCTCCGCTTCACGCCACATGATATCCAACAGGAGATTCGTATTTCCCAATTTAAGAATCGGGTCTCCTTTTTCGATTACCGAGCCCGCCTCCATGTATATCTCTTCGACCCGCCCTCCTTCCATGGTGTACAGGAAGTACGTCTGGATCGGAAGAACTTCTCCGATTACAGGGATGTGTTCCTGAAAAGGCTCTCGTTTGACTTCGGATATCGTGATGCGTTCCGTTTGTACGTTCAGCGAGGATGTGTTCATCTGAAAAGCGAAGACATAAACCACAAGAATGATGAATAGGCCGACGCTCGCATAGAGAGCGATCTTTTTGGGAGGCCACTTCTTCTTTTTAATTTGACGATCCATGCTCATGTTATTCCTCCACGTCCTGTTAGTTAATAGAGTTGAGAGTGAAAAGAATGCGGTCATTCAACCCGGGCCGCGTGATTGGCTGTTTAATCATTGGATGTATATTTTTGCAATTTACATGCCATTTGAAGATTCATGCATGCCGTTTTCCGGCTTCCAACCAAAATAGTTACTCTGTTTCCCTCCTCCGGAAATCCATGTTCCCATAGACGGCATCGGCCGAGGGACACATGTATCCCCTTGATCGGAATCGTTTTCATTTTTAATTTTAATTCGCTGCATGATGGATCTTCCCATGCTCAGATACATGAGACGAAATAAATTCAAAAAAAGTTGCCGTCGTAAAAAAGTGTTCGCTGAAACAACAGGATGTGTCCGATAACGGACAGTCGTCCTGATGGCCGCATTCCTTTTTTCTATGGGGTGAAGGAACTTTATTTTGGAAATCATTCAGTCATATGGCATGTTATTTGCTCATTTCTTTGTATTGGTGTTCGCAATGATTAATTTTGATATAATGATTCTCCGCAAGATGGCGAAAAAATGATGCGCGATGGCTTTCTGGCAAATTTCAGGCAACTGTGGAGGGGAGGAAATGATTCATGAAAAAGAAATCAGGCAAAGTACTGATCATCGATGATGACGCCGACATTCTTCAAGCGGCACGTCTTTTTCTAAAACAATACGCAGCGGATGTCCATACCGAAAAAAACCCGGCCTGTCTTCCCGATCTGCTTCGAAATCACAGTTATGATGTGATTTTCCTGGATATGAACTTCACAGCGGGAGCGACCAGCGGAAAGGAAGGATTCGATTGGCTGGCTACCATTCTGGATATAGATCCCTCTGCTGTGGTGGTTTTGATCACAGCCTTCGGAGATGTCGAAATGGCGGTCAAGGCCATTAAGCAGGGCGCAACGGATTTTGTTCTCAAACCGTGGCAGAACGAGCGTTTCCTGGCTACCTTTTCCAGTGCGATGAGCCTCAGCCAAACCCGAAAAGAAGCGCACTGTCTGCGATCAAGGCAAGAGATGTTGAGTGCCGATATGGATCAACCGTTCCACGACTTCATCGGCAAGAGTGAAGTGATGAACCGGGTGTTCAATACGATTCAGAAGGTGGCTCAAACCGATGCGAATGTGTTGATTCTGGGAGAAAACGGAACGGGAAAAGAGCTGGTCGCACGCGCTCTTCACCGAGAGTCGCAGCGAAGCCGTGAAGTTTTTATTGCGGTGGATATGGGGGCTCTCAGTGAAACCCTTTTTGAAAGCGAGCTTTTCGGTCATGTCAAGGGGGCTTTTACGGATGCGCGCGAAGATCGCGCCGGACGGTTTGAGGTTGCCTCGGGAGGAACCTTATTCCTGGACGAAATCGGCAACCTGCCTCTCACACTGCAAGCCAAGCTGCTGGGAGTGATTGAAACCCGTACGATCACGCGTTTGGGATCTAACAAGCAGATTCCGGTCGACGTCCGGCTTATATGCGCAACCAATATGCCTATTCGCAAGATGGTTGCCGCTCAGGAATTTCGACAGGATCTTCTCTATCGAATCAATACCGTCGAAGTCGCGATCCCTCCCCTTCGGGAGCGAGAGGGAGACATTTCTTTATTGGTTGAGCATTTTCTTCAAATCTATTCGAAAAAATACAAGAAGCCCCTCCGTCGCTTGAATGTCGCCACACAGAAAAAACTTGAGAAATACCGATGGCCTGGAAATGTCAGGGAACTTCAGCATGCCATCGAGCGCGCGGTCATCATGAGTGAAACCCAGGTTCTCCAACCTCATGAATTTTTGTTTCCGGAACCTGAAAGAAAAGGCGACGGATTGGTGTTCGACAAATATAACCTGGAAGAGGTGGAAAAAGCGGCCATACGCCGTGTGATCGGAAAACACGGCGGAAACATCAGTCATGCCGCCAAGGAATTGGGATTATCGCGTACGTCCCTCTATCGGCGTCTGGAGAAATATGGGCTTTAATCGTTTCCGAATCAATGTGATCTTCCGGGTCTTGGCTCTGGCCCTTACCGTTGTGCTTTTCATATATCTTGCGGCACGAACCCAGTTGTTCGCTGCGCTCTCCATTACCGGATTATTCGGACTCTACCTGATCTATTCACTGATACATTACGTAGAAAAAACCAACCGCGAACTGGCCCGATTTTTTCAATCCATCAAGTACGAAGATTTTGCGCAAACTTTCAAAGACAAGCATGAAGGGAAATCGTTTGGAGAGCTGCGGGCCGCCTTTACAGACGTCATCAATGCTTTTCGTAAAACGCGGGCGGAAAAAGAGGAGCACTATCATTATCTCCAAACCGTTGTACAGCATATCGGTGTCGGATTGCTGGCCATCGGTTCCGAGGGCGAAGTGCAGCTGATCAATACGGCGGCGAAAAAGCTGTTCAAGGTTCCCCGTCTCAAAAATGTGAGAGCCCTGGAATCTTTGAGTCCAAAACTGGTAAAAACATTGTTGAAACTGCGCTCACGCGAAACAGCGCTCGTAAAAGTTCAGGATCGAAATGAACTGCTCCACCTTTCACTCTTCGCCAGTGAGTTCAAGCTCAGGGGGGAAAATTACAAGCTGGTATCCGTACAGAATATTCGAAGTGAATTGGAAGAACAGGAAATAGATGCCTGGCAAAAACTTATCCGAGTGCTGACACATGAAATCATGAATTCCATAACTCCGATATCTTCTCTGGCATCGACGGTTCATGAGATCATCAAAAAGAAAGGTTTCAGGTTGGGAAAAGATGAAAAACAGGGTATGGAAACCCTCTCGGATGTACAGCAGGCCCTTGATACGATCCAGAAACGAAGCCAGGGCTTGATGCATTTCGTCGACGCCTATCGAAACCTGACGTTGATTCCGAAACCCACTTTCAAGGTTTTTCCCCTGGCCGAGCTTTTCACACGGGTAGAAAAACTCATGCAGAGCAATATGAAGAGCTGCGGCTCGTCTTTTCGATATTCCATTCAGCCGGCGGATCTTGTTTTGACCGCGGATCCGGAATTGATTGAGCAGGTCTTGATCAATCTATTGCTCAATGCCTTGCAGGCGGTTGAATCCCGGACCAACGGAGTCATCGCATTGAAAGCATTCCTGGATGAAATGGGCCGGATCATCATTCAGGTTTGCGATAACGGACCGGGAATCCCCCCCGAGGATCTGGAGAAGATCTTCATTCCATTCTATTCGACCAAAACCGGAGGATCGGGAATCGGATTGAGTCTTTCACGACAAATCATGCGTTTGCACAAAGGTTCGATCAGCGCTCAATCCGGCATATACGGCGAAACGGTGTTCAGTCTGAAGTTCTGAGAGCTGAATATATGCCTCCGCTAGCCCAGATCCACTTCTTCCATATACTCGGGTACGTGAGTCTTCCAATTTTTTGTTCGTTTGATTTCTTCGGCGAAGCTGAAGGCGCCTTCTCTTTCGCCGTGGGTCAGGAATATACGCCGCGGTTCGTTTTTGAGATGGGTAACCCAACGCATCAGGCCGAGCTTATCAGCATGAGCTGAGAAACCGTGGATTTGTTCGATTCGTGCACGAACGTCATGGTTTTTACCGAGAATACGAACCGGATTTTTCCCTTCGATCAGAAGCCGGCCTAAAGTTCCCTTGGCTTGATATCCCACGAAAAGCAGGGTTGATTCCGGTCTTGAGATATTCTTAACCAGGTGATGTTTGATACGACCTCCGGTACACATACCCGATCCCGCCATCACGATGCATGAGCCTTTAATGGTATTGATGGCTTTAGATTCCTCCACAGCGCGCACCAGACGAAGTCCGGGGAATTGGAAGGGAGATTTTCCGTCGCGGAAAAGTTCCTTTGTTTCCTTGTCCATGACGCTCAGGTTCCTGCGAAACACGTCGGTGATATTGACCGCCATAGGACTGTCCAGAAACATCATAAGATAAGGAATTCGGTCCTGGCGGGACAGGAGGCTCAGATGATAGAGAAGCTCTTGAGCTCGCTCGATGGCGAATGTGGGAATGAGGATGTTTCCGCCCGCTTCGATCGTTTCATTGATAAAGCGACAAAGCATTTCTTCGACGTCGGCGGGATCTTCATGAACGCGGTCGCCGTAGGTCGTTTCCATGACGACATAATCCGCACGTTCGAACATTGTGGGATCTTTGATCAGAGGTTTATCGTTCTGCCCCATATCCCCCGAAAACAGGATGGTCCGTTCGGAACCGTTTGTATTCCATTTGATTTCCAGCATGGCCGAACCGAGAATATGCCCGGCGTCATGAAAGCAGACGGAAACATTTCGGTTCAATTCGGTTTTGCTGTTATATGGAATGCTTTCCACCTGGTCTAATGATTTTTCCGCATCCTCGACCGTGTAAAGCGGTATTTCGGGATGAGGCCCCCGACGGCCTTCTTTCTTGTGCCGCTTTTTCTTGTAAGCCGCGTCTTCTTCGTGGATGCGGGCCGAATCCAGGAGGACGATCGGGAGCATATCCTGAGAAGGAAGCGTAGCCAGGATATTTCCTCGGAAGCCTTCCCGCACGAGCTTCGGAATCAAGCCGCCGTGATCGATATGAACATGACTGAGCAGAAGATAGTCGATGGTTTGAGGTGAGAACGGAAACGGCTCCCAGTTACGGCTGAGAAAATCCCTTTCCTGATATAATCCGCAATCCACCAGTATTCTTAGTCCGTTTTCCTCTAAAAGATAGCAGGATCCGGTCACCTGCTGGGCCGCTCCATAAAATCCTATTTTCACGGGTTGCTCCTTTCTCGAAATATTGGTGATAATAAAGTTTATCAGGTTTGATGGGCGCTGTCCACGACGAGGGCGCTTCCCTGAGAAACCGCTCTGCAGCCGACCCACCCGCCATGGTATTAAGGTGAAGATCATATCTGCAAACAGACATCTTTCAGCACCATATCCAGCATTAGGCGGTGTGAGATGAGGAGTGCCATACGAGGCCGACCCGCCCACCCCGGTATTAAGGTATTTTCAGGCAAAATCCTGCCAGTAGATAGACGTAAATAAGCACCAAGCCCTTAAGGGGGTGTGAGGTGAGGAGTGCCATATGGGATTTAGCCTGAAAATTACGGCTTTATTGGGAAGCCTTCGAAGGAGGCCGTCGAGTATGTCTGAGCTCCGAAGGAGCGAGTTACGCAGACGCCAAGAAAATCGTAATTTTAAGGCGTTTAAAATCCCATCTAAACGACGACCTCACACCGCCGAATTCTCCACCTGTTTGAAGAGATGGTACTCTCCGGAAAAGAACAAGATCTTGGTCCACATTTTCGAGATGACATAGAACTGCTGCCAGAGCAGAAGCACGATGAAGAGAATTCCGGAATTCGGTATGATTTTTACTCCCAGCAGATATATGACCCCGAAGCTCAAAGTGACGGCTGCGGCCGTGATATAAAGAGCCCAAGTCTTAAAAAATCGCTTGAAAACAAACCCGAAGGTCAGAAAGGTGGCGCGTATGGTTTTCTTGCTGTCCTCCGCAACCAGTCGTATGCGGACATAATCGAAGAACATGCGGATGATGGAAAAAAGCAGCAGGAGGATTATGAATTTTAGATTGGCCGCCCAAATCAGCGGCCATTCCGAGACGGCGTTTTTGGTCCAGGCCTCGAATATGCTGCCGATCATTCTAAAAAGCAAACCAAAAACCAGTCCGTACACGAACAAGGATATGATGAAAACCCTAAAAAATCTAAAATAGTAACGCGCACCGTCCGAGAGAAAATCCTTGAGATTCGGTTTCTCCGTTTCGGCGAAAAGACGCCCGATGATCCCTCCGTTGAAAAACAACGACAGCAGGATGAAAAGGAAGATCGGCATGATGATCCCCCCGGATAAAAGAGCACCCGAATCCGAATATTTCGTGATGAGATCTCCCAAGAAATTAAAGTCTATTCCGCGGATCAAGCGATCTCCCATCAAAGAGCGCGACGCTTCATTTCTTATCATGAAACAGAAAGGAGCTGCGATCAAAAGACCGAATATGACATTAAACAACCACAAGTAAACCGCCATGCGGGATTTGGTCAGTGTTGTATTCACGCTTCTTTTAAACAGTCTGGCGATGGTCATTGTTTCCTCCTTTCTTCAAATTAAACCCGTGAACAGGTGTATTCCGTTCTGAATGAAGAATATCAGCTGTGATGCGAATTTGAATACTCCCCGGCAGGATCGTTTCAGCTTGCAGCTGTTGTTGGATATGTTCGAATCCAGCAGCCATGCGGTATCCGGATCTATCTGAGCGTATCGTGCTTTCACCGGTTTTTCAAAAGTGAAGCTCTTCCATCTTCCCTGCCCTTTCCAATAGCGGTGTTCTTCGCTTTCGTCTTCGAATACGACCTTCAATTCGACGGGGATATCCCCGCCGACGCGTGCTTCGCCAAGTCGCCTGACTTTAACCGTGGTAACGAAAATATCATCGGTTTGCGTTTCTTTTTCCCGATCTTTTAATTCGGAGATATTTTCTTTCGTGAGCTCTTCTTTTTCTCCGGAAACGTCATAAACGCCCCTGAAATGCTTTTTCTTATTCGTGGAAGTCAAAGAGCTGACGGAATAATCGAAATCATGAGTACCGAAAAAGAACTCCTCAAAAAACCAATTGAAATCACGCTGCGTGATTTCGTTAACGACATCGATGAAATCCTGAGTTTTAGGATGGCGAAAACGATAACGCATTTGAAATCGCCTCAGTATGCGCAGCATGGTGTCGTTGCCTACCAGGCGCTCCAGGGTTTCCAGACATGTTGCCGCCCGCATATAAACATTGCCGCCATAGCTCATGGAGTTGTAAAATTGCCATGAGTAGGTTGTGATCGGGTCCATTTTGACCACCATCAATCCGGCTATCCGGTTTAAATGATAGTCGTAATAACGAGGAAGCTTGAAAAGCCCGTTGAGAGGAATCCGATTGATCCCGAGAGGAATTTCGCCCGGACCATAGGCAGCCGCGGCCACTTTTCCAGTGGAATATGTATTTATGCCTTCATCCAGCCACGCTTCCTCGAATTCATTGTTGGCGACCATTCCGTACCAATAACCGTGGCCGAACTCATGAATGATGACGCCTTCGGGCGAAAGAACATCATGGGAAGCCAGAATCGATGTCCCGCCCGTGAAAAAGGTAGGATATTCCATGCCCCCGCTGCCGGTACGAAAGGGAGGGTCTACCATGGTGATGGTCTCGTAGGGGTAGGGGCCGTACCAGAGTCCGTAATACTTCAAGGCGGCTTCCAGTGCCTTGAAATGACGATCGATCTGTTTCTCATGTTCCGGCGCGATCAAAAGAAACATCTTCACATTCGGCAACTTTATCTCTTCAACCGGAAGCTGCAGTGCTCGAGCGACCTCCTCATATTCCTCCACGGAAACTTGATCGACCGCCTTGAAATCCCTTTCGATCTTGAGGTAGTGAGGAGCGGTCATCCATGCAAAATCATGTATCTTATTTTGCTGATACGTATGGGTTGCGGTTTTCGATTCAGGGTCTGAAACCACTTTCAACTCTTTTCCCGAAGATCCCACGACGAAATTTTCAGGAACGGTGATATGAACGGTGAAGTGAGCGAAATCCGCATAAAATTCGCTGTGATCATGATACTCATGACAGTTCCAGCCGACGCCCTCTTCGTAAACGCCGGGTTTAGGGAACCACTGGGCGATAAAGTACGAACTTTGGTAATAGCCTGAACGCTCGATGGTCCTTGGAATCTTGGATAGGAAGGTGAGCTGCAAGTGAACCGCTTCCCCCGGCTTCACGGGTTCCGGAAATAGAATCCTCATCACGGTCTGATCTTCCGGATGCTTTGGCTTGTCTTCGCGCATGAATTCCATACTGGAACTCAGGTCGGTGCCATCCGCCAGCTGTATCGTCGTGACATCGATCCATCCCCATGTTCCTTCACGGACGCTCAGACCTGGTTTTTCCTGAAGCATGGTGCTCTTCTTGTTTTTGAAAGCGTTAAAGTAGAGGTGAAACCACATGTCTCCGACGTCGTCCTGTGTGGTATTGCGCCATATGATTTCTTCCTTACCGGAAAGCATCTTATTCTGATCATCCAGATCCACCCATATTTCATAAGTGAGATCAGGAGATTTTTCCTGGGCCCTAAGCCACGCGGCCGAGGCTGAAACAAGAATCCATGCAATGACGAAAAGGCTCAAAAACCGCTTTGCTTCCATTACTCCCTCCTTGTATAACGGCGTATTTATAGTTCCTTCTTTTTCGCTCTTCGAGACATGCGGATGTCAAACGATCTTCCGCTCCGTACATCATTCCGCTGAAACGTCATGCAGAGCAGCGCTTGCCGCATGGTGCCGGGAGCAATCTTCGAAAATTGACGGCCTCGGGTAATGCATAGTCAGCAGCAGCAGCGAAAGCCCCAGCAAAAGTAAGAAATCCTGCTTGAGACCGCCCGTCAACAGATTGAATAACCCCAGCAGCGCGGGGATTTCACATAAAGATGCGGTTGTCATGACGGCGCAGATCGTTCGATTCAGGCATTCTTCGGTATCCTTGTTTTTTGCTCGATTGAAAAGAAATACTTTCAAATGACGAATGAGGATGATAACGGCAACCGATAACCCATAAAAAAGATAGCGAAGCTCCCATCCCGGAATATTAAAGTCAGTCGATTCCCGCAAATCGAGGTTCTTCGCCAAAACCTGCCCCATGATAAACAAAATCAGGAGTGATACGAAAAATGCAATATAAATCAGGTTGGCAAACCTATGTGCTTTTCTTTCAGACAACATCTCTTTCCTCTAGCTGCCGGGATTCCGTTCCTCCCGGTCGGTGATGACGGCGGGAGCGTGATGCATGGTCAAACACAGCGCTCGATTTATCCCAAAACGGCCCTATTATAGAAAATATCCGTCCGGGTGACAAACCGCTTCGATCAATCATGATCGATTCGCTGTTTTTCAAGCGACGTCATATGTATAGATACGCAAATGGCGTCCGATCGGTTTCCCCGGCTTGGTTTGAAGGCGCTGACCTTTTCCGTGAGGGCTCCATGCAATGAAGTTCACCTTTCGGAACGAACTAGAACGATAAAACCACCGAGCTGAGGATAAAAATATCGGTATTTTTATATCCCTCCACGGGTTGATGTTCATAGATAATCTCAACACTGGTTTTTAAGGCTAAATACCGGTTGATCGAGGAAGATATTTCGTAAAAGGAATTGAGGCGAAAATCTTTCGGTTCTTCAATATTTAAAAACAGGATTTCCTGCACAATGATTTGAGCCGATTCGGAGATCCTGCCCGTCCATTTGTGCGTCATGACGAAAGAAAGAAAAGAAGAAGACAGGATTTGCTCCAAAACTTGTGAAGGGGCCGTCACGGAAAAGCTCAGCTGGTTCTCCCGTTCATTGTTCCAACCGAAAGCCAATTCGGATGTGATCTGATGTTTGGGGCTCTTGACCCAGGAAATGCCGCCGCCCGCCGAGAGTGCTATTCTGAACAGATAGCCGGAGAGTTTGTTCCTTTCATACCGAACAAAACCAAGAAGATAGGCTCGTGGACTGATTTTTCGATCGTATTTCAACTGAGAAGAGTAGATCTCCGCGGTCTTCTCTCCATTCGAACTTGAATCGATGAAACGTCCTTTTAAATTGAACCGATTTTTACGGAATTCCAGATTCTGATCGGTATCCAAACTGAAGGAAAACGCCTTATTATTTCCTTTCGTCATAACCAGCGAAAGACTTGTTTTTGACTCGTATTTTACGGCTTTTTCGATTTCCCGGTTTTCATCCCGTGCAAAAGCTAAAGTGGGAAGCATCAATCCGATCGTCAGAAAGAAAACCGGAAATAGATACTTCTCAAAGCACGTCCGTTTGCGTCTCATGTCTTACTCATCTTTATACCTTCCTCTTTGGATAAATTCAAGTTGAAAGCCGCTTGATGAACCGGCCCTTGTCATCGGGCCGTTTGGTAAGCGTCTTTTTACATCTCGCGGAAGTATGGATAAGCTTTCCGCAAGGCCCTGCACAGCGCGTGCATGAGCGTGTACCGTCGGGGATAATCGTCGAAGAAGTAAGGGGGCGGGCGGCATGAATCCCCCTGGAGAAAGTCATTTCAGAGACTCGAAAACAAAGCGTTTGCCTGAGAGCCGAATCCTTCCGAAAAAGTTATCGACTTCGTGACTGAAAGCGACGATCCATCCGCCGGATACCGCCTGCATAAGAAAACGTTCTTTATTTTCATAAGTTTCCGTTGGAAAAAGATCATAGCTCATGATATAGGGCAGCGCGGTGTGGGCCGCCGAGGGAACCATATCTCCCAGAAACAAGAAGGTTTCCCCTTCGGATGAGACTTTTACGCACTGATGTCCCGCCGTGTGTCCTGCGGCCGGTATAACCGTTATCCCGGGGTGAATCTCGTTTTCGCCCTCAACCAACTGCAGGCAACCCGCTTGTTGCAGTGGAAGAAAAGTATGCGGCACATAGCTGACGCGATCACGCGAACAAGGATTGACGGCGTTTTCCCATTCGCATCGTTGGATGATGTAAAGGGCATTTGGAAATGCGGGGACGAATGTTCCGTCATGCTCTGCCTTGATGTTGCCTCCGCAGTGATCAAAGTGCAGGTGCGTATTGACCACGAAGTCGATGTCATCCGGCGATGTTCCCAAACGTATCAACTCTGCCGACAGCTCGGGATTTCTTTCAACGCCATAATATTGATAGAAATTCTTTTTCAAATAAGAGCCGACGCCGGTTTCGACCAGGATCAACGCTTCGGGAGTGCGTATGAGCAGGCAGTTCAAACCGAGTTTGATAAGGTTCTCTTCATCGGCCGGACAGGTTTTGCTCCACATGGATTTGGGGACGACGCCGAACATCGCTCCCCCGTCGAGATGGAAATATCCGTCGCGGATTCCGAATATTTGGATATTACCGACGGAGAGTATGCAATCCTTCATCGGAGAAGACTTTCAATGTCGAGAATCAGATCCTTACGCGAATACCGCGCCAATTCGATTTCCGAGGTATCCATTCGAAGTGCGTCTTCCGGGCAGGCCTCGACGCAAAAGCCGCAGAAGCAGCACCGAGTCAGATCTATTATGAAAACGGCGGGACTTTTTTGGATGTCCGGATCGGAAACCTCATCGGCTTCCACATAGATGCATTCCGAAGGACAGACTGTCGCACACAACATACAAGCGACGCATCGCGGAGTTCCGTCATCACGTTTCATCAAACGGTGCAGGCTGCGGTGCCGGAAGGCGACTTCCTGCCTCTCCTCCGGATACTGTATGGTCACCGCTCCTTTTCGTTTCGTCTTTAAACCGAACAACCGGAGGGTGTGGAAGAACATATTAACCGTGAAATGACGGGTGGTTATAATGCTTCCCTTGATGATTTCAACGAAATATCCCAGCGCTTTTATCATTTTATAATATCTTGATTAAAATGGCCGTAATCACGATATTGATGACGCTCAGAGGGATCAGTACTTTCCATCCAAGATCCATCAACTGATCGTATCTGTAACGGGGGTAAGTCCAACGTATGAGGATCTGCCACCAGCAGAAGAAAAAGACCTTCAGATTAAAGGCCAGAACCTGAAACATGATGACGATCCCATGTGGAAGCAGCCATTGCCCTCCCCATGGAAAATGAAAGCCGTCGGCATAGAGCCATGGAAGATGATAACCGCCGAAGAAAAGAGTCGTCAGCAGGCAGGAGACGATGAGAACCTCCATGAAATCCGTGAACATGTAGAGTCCCCATTTAAGCCCCGAATACTCCGTGTAGAAACCGACGATTTCGGATTCTCCTTCGGGAAGGTCGAAGGGAACGCGTTTGGATTCTGCGATCGCCGCGAACAGGAATATGATAAATCCCAACGGTTGAACGAATATTCCCCATTTAGGAAGCCAGCCGAAGATCAGTTCACTCTGATTCTGAACCAGTGTTGAGAATCGCAGCGATGGAAAAACCATGATCAGACCGATCAAGGAAAGTCCCAGAGCCACTTCATAAGAGATCAACTGAGCCGCACCGCGAAGACCTCCCAACAGGGTCCATCGGTTGTTTGAAGCCCATCCGCTGAGAAGGATCCCGTATATGCCGATCGACAACATGGCCATGACGAAAAGCAGGCCGACATCGAGATCAAGAACCTGTAAAGGAATGATTTTCCCGCCTATTCTCAGCGGGCTGCCGAACGGGATGGCGGCAATGGTTACCGCGACAAAAAAGAAGGAAACAAAGGGAGCCAGGTTGTGAAGAAAGCGACGGGAAAAAGAGGGGGTGAAATCTTCTTTGAAAAACATCTTGATAGCGTCGGCGAAAGGTTGGAACAATCCGATGATGCGGATACCGAAGATATTGGCCCGGTTGGCTCCTATACGATCCTGCATTACGGCGCTTTCCTTGCGTTCCACCCATGTCAGATACAAACTCAGCAGCATAAACCAGATCAAGGCGCCGATGATTTTGATCAAGGTAATCAGTATATCGCTCACGTTATTTCCTGAAAAATTGTATTTCACGACTGATTTCCCGCAGGATATCCGTGGTGTCCGAATAACCGCGGTAGGTTTTAAAATCGATGGCCATTTTGCGTCCCAGCTCCGTAAGGATCGACCAAAGAGGACGGCTGTCTCCGGGAGGATCCAACGCGGGAACGAAAGACTGCACGATACCTTCGCTGTTCGTCAGCGATCCCGATTTTTCCGCGACCAACGAAACGGGAAGAATGCCGTCGAAGTGGTCGGCGGAGCTGCTTTTATGCGCCGTAAACAAGAATTTCATTTTGATCGACGCGATCCGCTGCACCAGCGCGGTTTCCACCTTTTCGTTGATGCCGTTTCCGAAAACGAAGAGCAGTTCGATATTTTCCTTGAATCCTTCAGCGGGAGGAGGATCGAGAGCGAATCCGAGTTCAACCGCGCCCCGCCGGTTCGGTGTCCGTTCGGAGGTAAGGAGGAGGTCGTCTCCGGATCCTTCGGAAGGATCCACAAAATAAATATTTGAAATCCCGAGATCTTCTCGAAATATTTTTCGTATGAGATAGAGTTCTTCGTTGCTTAAAAAAGTGCTGGCAGCCACAGCAATACGCTCCGTGCGTTTCATATGCACGAGACGCATGATATTCTCCGTGATAATCTCAACGGCTTGGGGCCAATCCGTTTTTCCGGCGAATTCGGGAAACCGTATTTCAAGCGCCCGATCGTTATCCATATAGGGATATCCGTAACGGCCTATGTCGCATATCCAATTCCCGTTGACGTTCGGATTTTTCCTCGCTTTTATGCGGTAAACCCTCTGTGGCAGATCGAAACGTGCAAATCCCGGATGATATGCGATCGTGATGGCGCATCCGCGACTGCAGAAAGGACATATGGAAGGTTTTTCTTCCAGGAACCATGCTCGGGTCCGAAATCGGAAATCACGGTCCGTAATCGCGCCGACCGGACAGATTTCCGTCAGATTGCCGGAATAGTTATTGCTTACGGGATTTCCGGGGTATATATTGATTTCGGCTTGAATCCCTCTCTCCAATACGCCCAACTCTCCGGTTTCGGTTACGTGTTTCAGGAAACGAACGCAACGAGTGCAAAGGATGCATCTCTCCTGGTCCAGCAGCAGATTGCTTCCTATTTCAATCTTTTTTTGCTTTCTCGATTTGGGTTCCGCGTATCGAGAATCGAAAAGCCCGTACTCTTCAAAATAGTCCTGAAGCTTGCATTCACCGGCTTTATCGCAGATAGGACAATCCGGAGGATGCTCAGTCAGCAGGAATTCCAGCACGGATTTTCTTGCCACGTTTACAACCCGGCTTTCCGTCATGATCTTCATGCCTTCCTTGACCTGTGTTGAACAAGCCAATTCGAGCTTGGGATATCCTTCGATCTGGACAAGACACATTCGGCAGCTGCCTTCGGGGGGAAAAGCCTCGTGGTAGCAGAGATGCGGGATGGAAATTCCGGCCGCCTGAGCGGCTTGAAGGATCGTCGTCCCGGGCTCGACTTCAAGGATTCTGCCGTTGATATCGATATTAATCATTGGATTTTCGCTTTTTGGCTTCTTTCAACGATGGTTTCTTCCAATTCCCCGCGAAATTTTGCGACGATAGAAAGGATAGGCATGGCCGCTGCGTCCCCCATGGGACAAAGCGTTTTTCCCAGAATATTCGATGCCAGTCGGGAAATTTCATCGATTTCTTCCCGTCTCCCCTTTCCCCTGCACATTCGCTGGACGATCTTGTATATCCATGAAGTTCCTATGCGACAGGGTGTACACTGTCCGCAGGACTCATGTGAGTAAAATTTGATCATGATGCGAAGAACATCCAGCATGGAAGTATCTTGATCGATAACAATGACCGCGCTCGAACCCAGCATGGAATCGGCTTCGAGCATGCAGTGACAGTCCATCGTCACATCGATTTCATCCGCTTTGAGCACGGGAGCCGACATCCCGCCTGGGATCACGGCCTTCAGAGTTTTTCCTTCGAGCATTCCGCCTGCGTGGGTGAATATGATATCTTTCAGAGGGGTTCCAACCGGAAGCTCGTAGATACCCGGTTTGGCCACAAATCCACTGACGCCGAAAATCCGTGTACCGCCGTCTTCCTGTATTCCTCGGCTGGAGAACCATTTCCCACCTTGAAGCACGATGGATGGGATATTGGAAAGGGTTTCGACATTATTGATCACCGTAGGACATTGAAAAAGCCCTACCGCCGCCGGGAAAGGCGGCTTCAGCCGTGGATTGCCGCGTTTTCCTTCCAGAGATTCAAGCAGGGCGGTTTCTTCTCCGCATATATAGGCGCCGGCTCCGCGGTGAACGATCATATCGCATTCGAAATCGCTGCCCAGAATAGCCTTGCCGCAAAGTCCTGCTTCACGCGCTTCTTCCAGCGCCGATTCCAGTCTGCGCGCGACGTTTTCATATTCCCCTCGTATATAAATGAAAGCGGTTTTGATCCCGACACAGTAGCATGTCAGCAGGATCCCCTCTATCAACAGGTGGGGGGCATGGCTCATGATATAGCGGTCTTTGAATGTTCCCGGTTCCCCTTCATCCGCATTGACGCATAGATATCTTGGTTTTTCACTGTCCTTGGGAATAAAATCCCATTTCATTCCGGCGGGAAATCCGGCTCCTCCCCTGCCCCGCAAATGGGCGGCTTTGACTTCTGACAGAATATCCTCAGGTTTCAGCTTTTTAAGCGCTTTGGAAAGCGCTTCATATCCGCCCTGCTTGCGATAAACGTCAAGCGTATGGGAGTTTTCCACGCCGAAGTCGCGCGTCAGGATCTTTTCGTCCACCTTTTTCATGATAAACGACTCAATATCTCATCGATTTTTTTTGGATCCAGATAACCGAAATAATCATCATTGATCATCATGCATGGAGCTTGTTCGCAAGCACCCAGGCATTCCACGGTAGACAGTGTGAATTTCCGATCGGGAGTGGTTTCCCCCGGCTGGATTCCCAGTTTTTCACTCAAAAAAGCGATTAGGTTTTCAGCTCCCATCAGCGAGCAGCTGAGATTGGAACAAATCTGTATGTGGTATTTACCCAACGGCTTGCGGTTCAGCATGGAGTAGAAGGTCACGGCTTCACGGACGCGAAGCGGGGAAATACCAATCAGAACGGCCACTCGTTTCTCTTCTTCTTCACCGATGGATCCGAACTCCCTCCGCGTCAGCTGCAGCACCGGAAGGAGGGCCGCTTCCTTATTGGGATAACGTTTCAAAATCTCCGCGATTTTTGTCCGTGTGGAATCGGAATAGTCGCGGTTCATCGATCGAGTTCTCCTCCGATCATATTGGTCGAGCCGAAGGTCGGGATGACATCGGCGATATAATGGCCTTGGATCATTTTTTCCAGAGCGGATACGATGTGCAGGCAGGGCGCGCGAAGATGCAGCCGGTAAGGACGATCGGTTCCGTCGGATACGATATAAAATCCGACTTCTCCGCTGCCGCCTTCGACCGAGAAATAGACATCGCCTTTGGGCGGGCGAATGCCGTGTCCCTTCATGAAAAACTTAAAATGAGTGATCAGTCCTTCGATTCCCGAATACGTGTCTTCCTTGGGGGGGAGAACCCCGTTGCGGGTGTCCGCATAGATGTCGGGATACCGATATTTCTCCGATCCTTCGAGGTTCGGCGAAAGCAAGATATCCGCGGCCGGTTTTCGATTTCGCGATTCGGATATAGCTTCGTGCGGATCGATGGCTTCGCTTTCATTTCTCGGTTTTGATCGAGGTATCGCGGACATCGCCTGTTCGACAAGCCGCAGGCTTTGTTCCATTTCTTTCATCCTGACCATATAGCGATCATAATTATCTCCATTATCGCCAAGAGGCACTTCGAAATCCAATCGGTCGTATACAAGGTACGGATGAGCTTTCCGCACATCGTAAGATACGCCGCTGGCACGCAGACAAGGCCCGGTAAATCCATAATTGACCGCCATATCCGGAGGAACAACAGCGATGTCGCGGGTTCTTTGAAGCCAGATCGTGTTTTTATCCAACAGTCCCTTGACGTCGCGAAGCACATCTTGGGTAGTGGAAACGGCTTTGTCCATGAGCGGCTGTATGTCCGGATGCAGGTCGGCACGGACTCCTCCGATACGGATGTAGGACGTCGTCATCCGGGCGCCCGTCGTTTGTTCGATGACGTTCCAGATTTCCTCCCTGGCTTTGATGAGGTAGAGAAAAACCGTGAAAGCTCCGCATTCCATGGTCATGGCGGCCAGCGCGGTCAAGTGATCGGATATGCGGGATAGTTCACACATGATAACCCGAATGTACTGAGCGCGTTCAGGCGCCTCGATGCCAAGCAGCTTTTCCATGGTCATGACATAGCCGAGATTATTGATCAGCGGTGAAACATAGTTCAAACGATCCGTGTAGGGCAGAAGACTGAAGTAAGATTTATGTTCGCAGGTCTTTTCAAATCCCCGATGAAGGTATCCGACTTCCACTTCCGAATTGAGAACCTTCTCTCCATCGAGTTCCAGCATAATGCGAATGGTTCCGTGCATGGCAGGATGCGAGGGTCCCATATTGATCATGAGGTTTTTGCGGCCGGCGGCTTCTTTTTGAATTCTAGTCGGCATTTCGGTCTCTCAAACGTATCTTTGGTTGACGCTTTCTCAGCGGATAATCTTTCCTTAGTGGATGTCCCTCGAATTCATCATACATGAAAAGGCGCCGCATATCCGGATGATGCGCGAACGATACCCCGAACATATCGAAGACTTCGCGTTCCAGCCAATCGGCGTTTTTCCAAAGCGAAGACAATGACTCCAGAATCGGAGATTTTTCCTCGACTCCGGCTTTGATCCTGAGACGACGGTTGTATGAAAGCGAAAACAGATGGTAAACCATGACGAATCTTGGAGAACGGCCCATCTCATCCACGCATGTCAAATCAAGCAGCATGGCATAATCGAAAGGCTTATTCTTGAGAAAGGTCATGACATCCAGAACGACGTCTTTTTCGATCAATATGCAGAGGTCTCCAAGGAAATCGGATATTTCCAGGATTTTTCCCGGAAATTTTTCCTTCAGAGTTTCGCTTACCCTTTGATCTTCCATCTCCAGTCCTGTTTTTGATGCTGTATTTTATCCTGCAGCTTGAGTATGGCGTTCAGGATGGTTTCCGGGCGCGGGGGGCAACCGGGAATATAGACGTCGACCGGTATGATCCTGTCGATTCCCTGAACTACGGCGTAATTGTCGTATATGCCTCCGCTGACCGCACAGGCGCCGCAGGCGATGACCCATTTGGGTTCGCACATCTGTTCGTAGACGGTTTTCAATACGGGTGCTTCCTTCTGGGAAATCGTACCGACGACGAAAAGCATGTCCGCCTGCCGGGGAGAAAAAGTCGTCATTCCCACGCCGAAACGATCGAAATCATAGTGCGCACAGGCAGCCGACATGTATTCCATGCCGCAGCACGCCGTGATGAACGGATAGTGAAATATCGAAAACTTTCTTCCCCAGCCGAGCACATAATTCATTTTGGTGGCGAGAAATCCGCCATGGAGAGTTTCGCGATAGTAAACCCGCTTCTCTATTTTTCCCAATCAAACGCTCCTTTTTTCCAGGCGTAAACAAATCCGCATGCCAAAATGAATATATAGGCGATCATGACGAAAAATGCACGGTCGCCCAGCTTTTTAAGGATCAGCGCCCAAGGATAGAAAAAAACCACTTCGACATCAAACAAAAGAAAAAGAAACGCGACAAGATAGTATTTTATGGGAATGGGATAGATGCGGTCCTGCAGGTAAGGACTTCCACATTCAAACGGTTGTTCTTTTATGGGATTGGAGTGCTTCGGTCCAACGATCTTGTTGACCATAACCAAAAAGACCGATAGTGCGCCGAAAACAGCGAAGACCAAAAAGATTTCAATCATGAGCTATTTATAAGGAAAATGATTTTATAAAAATCTTTGCAAAGATGCAAACGTTTTGACATTTTTTTTTATATTTTTATAATACCCATTTGTGCATCTTTCATTAATAAACGATTTAACAGAGGAAATCAAAGG
>CAYSQW010000033.1:0-39155 GCA_964433135.1 uncultured Eubacteriales bacterium | reverse complement strand
TCAAAATCGCTATCACTTTTGTTAATAAGGAGTTTATTAAAATTCCCAATAAGATTGAAAATACAGTCACGAATTGTTTTTTCATGACATCTCCATTTTTTGGGGTCTCTATGAGTAGGTACGGATAAAATGAATATTCGTTCTGTATCCCCGGCTTAAATTAATTTGATTTAAGCAAATTCTTGCTGTTTTGACTATAATTGAAAAGATGGAGATAGCAATGAATATAAAAAAGCTCGAAGATACGGAGATCATGGAAAACGCCCACAATGTGGATGCCCGGAACCTGTACAGCTCTCCCGATGCGATGATCACGGTGATTACCCTCAAGCCGGGACAGGCGCTGAAGCGGCACATCACTCCTGTCGACGTGGCCTTTTACGTCCTGGAAGGGGAGGGTGTTGTCGAAGTCGGGGATGAGAAAAAGAGTGTTGCCAAGGATACCCTGATCGAAAGCCCCAAGGACATCGTGCACTGCTGGTACAATGAAAGCGCCAAGCCGCTGCGCTTTATGGTCATCAAAGCTCCCCGCCCCACGCGCAAAACCGTTTTCATCGGCGATTGAGTTGACCGCTGATCCGTTTTCTTAATTCACGTGCAGTTCGTACAGCCATACCCTGCCGTGGAGATGCTCGTGCCGGGTGAGGATGAAGCCTGCTGCTTTCGCAAGCCGGTCAACCGTTTCTCTATCGAGCCTCGTGTGCCGATCCTGGGCGTCGAAAATGTAAATGGAGGCATCCGGTTTCATATACTTCCTGACGTTTTTCAACCATGCGGTTTTCTCCGTAAAATCATGAAACGCATACAGCATGATCACAAGATCCAGATCGTTGACCGGGAATTTGGGATCGTCCACCTCGCCCAAAATCGTCGAAATATTCGTAACGCCTTCCCGTTCACATCGAGCATCCAGGCGCCGGAGCGCATTCATATTGATGTCGTTGGCGTAAACCCGGCCTCCTTCGCCGATTCTCCGGGATATATGAAAGGTCAGGTAGCCGTCTCCGGCCCCCGCCTCGCCGATGGTCATCCCCGGTTCGATACCGGCGATATCCAGAAGTTTTTCGGGCAGCTCATGTTGATCTCTCCAGTGTTGAGCTGAACCGGAAGGAGCAAGCATGCCGAGGGCAAAAAAACCGATGATCAAAATGTGAATTGCTTTTTTCATTTTCCCATATCCTTTGCCGAAGATGACATGCAATTTGTATGCCAATCGCGGCTCCGGCGGTTCCACTGTTGCGGTCGTTATCTCTGCGTTCGATTTATAACGCTCACTGCGTATTGATGCGCGGCGCTCCTATTGTAAATGTCCGAAGAACTCAAATATGGTATAATGAATCAGCATAACGGGTGCTCATTCTTGTCGATGACTTTTCCGCCGCTTTTTTTATTCCATGGGGATAAACGCGTCTGTACGGGGAATCGTTTCATCTCGTATTCAAGGGCTGTTTGATGGTCATAACAAGAAATAGAGTGAGAAAAGGAGGGCGATATGACGATCGAACATAATCTTGTGGGTTGGTTCGAAATCCCGGTCATGGATATGGGAAGAGCCAGGGCGTTCTATGAGCATGTCTTCGATATCGAGCTTGAGGAACACCGCATGGGCCCTTCGCAGATGGCCTGGTTTCCCATGTGGGAGGGGACGATCCGGGCGGCGGGTTCGTTGGTTAAGGGAGAGGGATATGAGCCTTCACCCGCTGGAACCTTAGTGTATTTTACCGCTCCGGATATCGACGCTGCGCTTGCCCGTGTCGAAGAAAAGGGGGGTCGGGTTCTGACGCCTAAAACCGGCATCGGTGAATTCGGTTTTATAGGTATATTCCAGGATGCGGAGGGCAACCGTATCGGTCTTCACTCCCGTGTATAAAAAGCGGATTCCTTGATAAATATCGATTAAGGATGGAAGTATAATCCTTGGTGTACCGCTCCATATTCCGGAGATAAGCTTTGATGGTTCGATTGAGCGTCTGCTTGGGATTTAAGAAACAATACGATAAGTGATACCGAAGCTTCTCGAAGATAAAAAAAACCGGCGAACCGATATACTGACGAATCCGTCCGCCGGTTAATGACTTTGGAGCCTATTTACCAATACTGTCGAGGATTTTTTCGAAATCCGCCTTGTATTGGTCGAATTCCGCTGCGGGGGCCTGGCAGTCGAAAAAGTGAATCATGATCATTCCCGCTCCGACTTTCTCTTCGAGAAAGATGCCCCGATGCTTTTTACCCATGTGCTCCCAACTGCACTTGATACCGGGAAAACCGGCGATTGAGATTTTATCCCTTTCCTGAGGATCTCCGCTGATATGAGATTTGACCCGTTCTTCGAAGTCGGCCGGAGGCATTACGGGGATCCCTCCCATGTGAACACTGACAGCCGGCCTTCCCATGAAAGGTCCCACTTCACCGGGCTGCCAAATGCCGGTGTCGGGATCGCTGTTCCAGTCTTCGGGAAAAGATACCGACCATTCTTCATGCCTGGCCTTTTGCCACCCCTCCGGTGTCTTCGAAGTCGTGTTCCCAGAGGAAGCTTCCTTTGCTTTTGAGGCGTGATCCGCAGTTTGTTCGGCCGCGACCGGGGAATTTTCCTGGGATTGAGATTTTCCGCCGCTGCAGGCGGTAAGTCCGATAAAAATGAATGACAGAGTGAACACCATGATTGAAAAACAGATGGTTTTCTTTTGAGCGACGGGTTTCATTGCCGTAATCCCTCCAAGATAATTAATTTTGAGCCCTATTATAGGGATTTGTGATCGAAGTGGCAACAGCGTTTTTTTGGATTCCCGGTTTTCATATTTAGTTCCTGTGAACGATTTTATCTTTGAGAAACTTATCATAGAATCTCAGTTTGTCCGCCAGCATTTGCTTTCGGTTCTCGATTCCGTGCACATAGTACCCATCGTTGGGATAAGCTTTGTACCGGAATACCTTGTGGTATTTTGCCAGCCGGGTGGCGAAAAGCTTCGATTCCGGTGATACGTCCCCCTGCCCTTCGCCGTGAATAAGGAATATGGGAGTGGTCACTTTTTCGACATGATGGATCGGAGACAGCTCTCGGTAAAGCGTCTCGTTTTTCTCAAGTGGCCCCAGCTCGTAATCATACATTTTGAGGTCTCCCAAGAATTCCTCATTTCGGATCCCCCGGATCCAGTCGGCGTATCCGGATTCCGCGCAGGCCGCCTGAAATACGCCCGGTGCATTGGTCACGGCCATCATCGTAAGCATCCCCCCATAGCTTCTTCCCGTGATCGCAAGCTTGTGGGGCTTCACATAAGGCAGGGATTTCAGGTACCTGGCTCCGGCAAGAACGTCATCGAGATCGCTTTTCCCCCAGCTTTTGTTGTTGGCTTTTTCGAATGCCTTCCCGTATCCGGAGCTGCCGCGGACATTCGGCTGCAGCACAACGTAACCGCGCTGGACGAAGAACTGGACGCTCTGCTGCGATGACTGATTCTGGTGATGAAAATTATCGATGTATTGTCCCGTGGGACCGCCATGCACCCAGATGAGCGCCGGCAGTCGTTGCTCCGCGGGAATGCTTTTTTGTCGATAGAGGTAGGCGGAGATGGAATATCCGTCACTGCTGGGGTATGTGATCTTTTCCGGTGCCGCCAGGACTTTTCCGAAATTTCCTTCCGGCATGGAATATGTCATCCGGCGGCTTTCCCCGGATTCGAAATCAACGATATAGAGATCACGCGGAAAGCTCGGGCTGCTGAGGGTGTAGCTGATTTCTCTCCCGTCAGGCGACCATTCCGGGTTGGCGCAGACGCCTGTTTCCGGTGAGACCAGGCTTCGAATGGGGCCGCCCGCCGTGGGAGCGGCCTTCAAACTCAACGTCCCATTATGATTCGAAGTGAAAACGATCCAGCGACCGTCCGGAGACCAGCGGGCATCGCTCTGATCGGCGGCTTCTTGTGCTACCGGTTTGGCCTCCCCTCCCGAAATGGATACCGTCCAGTAATTGATCCAGCCGGATCGGTGGGAGCGGAAGAGCACGGACCGGCCGTTTGGGGAAACCTGCGCATAACCGAAATCCCGGCCGGCACCATAGTCGAAAAAATCGGTGTCGCGCAGGATGATTCCGGGGTTGTTTCCATTGCTGTCCGTTCGGATCACGTCGTGATCGGTCCAAGTCTCGTTCAGGCGAACATAAAGAATCCCATTTCCGTCCGGCATCCAGGACGGATTCACTTCGTAGCGTTCATCCGTTGTGAGGCGGTGGACGCTTCCTTCCGGGACCGCCGCCTTCCAGATGTCATAATTCCCGTACCGGTCACAACTGAAGGCGATCCATTTTGAGTCGGGCGACCAGTTAAAGGAGTTTATCCGTCCTCCCATATCAGTCAGCATCAGGTTCCGTCCGTTTGCCGTCGACCACAGCCAGATCTCGGTCGATCCGCTTTCCGAGGACCGGTAAGCGATCCATCTGCCGTCGGGCGACCATTTCGGATCCCGCATCCCCTTGAAGCCGAACGGCAGCC
Source organism: uncultured Eubacteriales bacterium (assembly GCA_964433135.1). GTDB lineage: Bacteria > Acidobacteriota > Aminicenantia > Aminicenantales > Aminicenantaceae > CAYSQW01. The sequence continues at coordinate 34,668 of CAYSQW010000033.1, read as the reverse complement.
TCCTGGGAAAATCCCCTCGGACATCAAGACTCAATAAACCGCCCTTATTCAGGCTCGAACTGAAAATGATACGGGAGCCGTCCGGCGACCATTGGGGCCTGGAATCGACCACCGAATAGATTTCAAACAGTTCATCAATCGTCAGTTGAGAGCGGGGAGCGTCATTCACGTCAGCGACTTGGCTGAAACTTATAAGCCCAGTCCCCAAGATAGCGAAAAAGCAAAGGAAAGCGAATATCTTTCGCACGTTTACCTCCGGCGTATTGTCGGGATTTCAAAACCCATATTATATGCAATCATAAAGGGGCGGAATCGATTTGTCAGCTTATTCTTTTTGGACGGCCGAGGCGCCCGGTCGGGTTCTATGAATCGGCTTCTGGTTTATCCTCCGATACCCGGAATCCGTTTGGAATGTCCTGTATTTCCGTTTTTAATTTGACAAATCGTTCCCGCTAAATAGACTTAGTACCCGAGGACGAAAAAAGGAGGTTTTATACATGAAACTGTATTTGACGATTGGCCTTTCGGCTGTTTTGCTGGGTGTTTTTTTAATGTCTGGGTGCGCCGTAGAGCCTGAAGAAGGCACCGCTGTCGGAAGCGGAGATTATGAAGATCTAGTCGGATTGTTCAAGGAATGGAGGGATTTCAACAGTCCTGTGATCACCGATGGTGTCCCGGACTACACGGCGGCCGCCATGGCCGAGCAGCGTGAGGATTTGAAAAAAATGCAAGGCCGGTTGGCGGCGATCGATCCATCTCCCTGGCCGATACCTCAACAGGTCGACTATCATATCGTCAGGGCTGAAATGAACGGATTAGATTTCGATCACCGTGTTCTGCGTCCATGGTCGCGGAATCCCTGCTTTTATTCCGTGATCTATCTTTCGCCTTCGGATGTACCTATCCTTGAAGGTCCGTGGAAATACGGAACCCTCTGTCTCTGGAAGTATGATTTTCCGCTTTCGGATGAGCAGGCCGATGATTTCCAGTTGAAGATCAGGGCGATTCCTCCGCTTTTGGAGCAGGCCAGGAAGAACCTGACCGAAGATGCCAAGGACCTTTATGATCTGGCGATTGATCAAAAACAAAAGGAAAGCGAATTCCTGGAGGGCTTGGCGCGGCGGGTGGAGGACGATCGGCCCGGGATAGCCGCCGATATCATGAAAGCCCAAGCCGTGGTGGACGAATTCCGCGGTTGGCTCGAGAGCAGGGCGGATGGGATGACGGCTCCGTCGGGAATCGGAGTGGAAAACTATAACTGGTACATGAAAAACGTCCATTTGATTCCTTATACATGGGAGGATCAGGTCGTGATCCTTGAGAGGGAACTGCAGAGGTCCCATGCGTGCTTGAAATTCGAGGAACACCGCAACCGCAACCTTCCGGCTTTAAAACCCCCTGAATCCCGAGAGGAATACCAGCGGCGGTTCGACGAAGCCGTGGATGAGTTTATGACCTTCCTGGAAGAGAAGGAGATCATGACGGTTCCGGATTATCTGCAGCCGACGCTGCGGCGAAGCCGTGTCGGATTCATTCCTCCCGGAGAACTCCGAGATTTTTTTAACCAGGTCGATTATCACGACGCTCTTCCACTGCGCTGTCACGGGACGCACTGGTTCGATCTTGCGCGGATCAAGCACGAACCTCATCCCAGCCCTATCCGGAGCGCTCAACTGCTGTATAACATATGGGATTCCCGAGCGGAAGGATTGGCGACGGGTATGGAGGAAATGATGATGCACTCGGGATTGATGGACAAAAGACCGAGGGCACGGGAAATCGTGTACATCATGTTGGCCAACAGGGCGGCCCGGGGCATGGGCGATCTCAAGATGCACAGCAACGAGTTCACCAAAGAAGATGCCGTCGACTACGCCGTGCGTTGGACGCCGCGGGAGTGGCTGCCGCCGAATGGAAATACCGTATGGTTCGATGAGCAGCTCTACCTGGTTCAGCCCGGATACGGAACCAGTTATGTCGTGGGTAAAATCCATCTGGAAAAGCTGATCGCCGACGTTCAGAAACTGAGGGGAGATGCATTCACCTTGAAATCTTTTTTCGATGATTTCCATACCCACGGCATGATCCCGCTCTCGCTGATACGATGGGAAATGACCGGTCTAGAGGATGAGATAAACGAGCTCTGGTAAATATATAATTAGGTTTTTATCAGCTCAAAAGAGCTGGATCTTATTTTAGAGGAGATATGATGAACAATAATTATGCGAATCCCGCGCCTTTGGGATTGATGGGATTCGGAATGACCACGGTGCTTCTGAACATTCATAACGCGGGATTTTTCCCCCTCAGCGCCATGATCCTGGCGATGGGGATATTTTACGGCGGTATGGCTCAGATCTTTGCGGGACTGCTTGAATTCAAAAAAGGCAACACATTCGGAACCACCGCATTTTGCTCGTACGGGTTGTTCTGGATTTCACTCGTCTTTATTTGGGCTTTTCCCACGATCGGATGGGCTCAGGCGACACCGCCGGCTTTCATGGGCTGGTATCTTTTCATGTGGGGACTTTTCACTTTTTTTATGTGGTTGGGGACTTTCGGCAATAACCGGGCGATCCAATTCGTCTTTCTCTCGTTGACCATTCTGTTTATGCTGCTGGCGATAAAAGATTGGACCGGTTCCGTTGTGCTTGGAAAAATCGCGGGTTGGGAAGGAATCATCTGCGGTCTTTCCGCGATCTACCTGGCTATGGCGGAAGTCTTAAATGAAGTCCGGGGGAAAACGGTTTTTCCCATCGGCGCTAAATCCTGATTCCGATTCAAATCATATAGCAGCCCGGGTCCTTTCAGGAACCCGGGCTGCAAACGTATCTTTGATTCGCTTTGCCTCCATTAATCAGAAGATGAGCATGTTGCACGGATGCTTTTTTCATCGAGTGCGGGATTCAGGGGGCCGTGTTAAAATACACTCATGAACCTCGGCGGCCGTGCTCCTTCTTTTCTTTCGGAAAGGGATAATGACAAGGCCGGAATCTATATCCACTATCCTTTTTGCCGGAGCAAGTGTCCGTACTGCCATTTCTACAGCGTCCCGCTGAAAAAGGGACTGCATTCCATATGGATGGATGGGATCGAAAAAGAGATCGAGATCCGTTCGCGGATGGAGGAGTGGGAAGCCGGTTTCGACACCATCTACATAGGCGGAGGAACCCCCTCTCTTTTGGAAGGAGATGCGGTTCTCGATATAAGAGAACGGTTGGAGCGGGCCTTTTACATTGAGCCGCCGGAATTTACGCTGGAGGTCAATCCCCGGCGGCTGGAACCTTCCGTGCTGCGGGATTGGCGGCGGGCGGGCGTCAACCGGCTCAGCATGGGGGTGCAGTCCTTTGACGATGAAGTCCTGCGGCTTCTGGGCCGGGGATATTCCGCCCAAGATATCCGTCCTTTCTATGAGGAATGTCGGGGCGCCGGATTCCATAATATCGGGATGGATTTCATGTTGGGCATTCCCCGTGAGAAGCCCGATAACGCCGTACGCATGTTGGAAGAGCTGGCGGCTTTGCGCCCCGAACATGTTTCCCTGTATTTTTTAGAGGAACTGCAGGGCCTTCCGTTCGAAAGGGTGGTCGCCCTCGATCCGCCGGATGAAGATTTCGTTGTCGATTCTTTTCAGCAGATAGAAGCGGGATTGCCCGTATTGGGTATCGATCGGTATGAGATCTCGAATTTTTCGCGGCCGGCCCGGCAGTGCCGCCACAACCTGAAATACTGGCGGTATGAGAATTTCCTGGGTTTGGGGCCGTCGGCCTGTTCGCTGGCCGATGACCGCCGGTGGTGCAATCCACCCGATCTGGAGCAGTGGCGCCACGGCCTGCGTTCAGGGGATCGTCATAGAGACGGCGATCTCTCTCTCCCCCGGGATAAACAGCTGAGTGAAGCCGTCATCTCAGGTCTGAGACTGGTCGAGGGCGTGTGTCCTTCGGACTTTCAGCGGCGATTCGGATTCGACATTTGGATTCATTATGAAAGAGAACTTTCCGGTCTCGAAAAACAGGGACTTCTGATCCTTGAACCGGACAGAATACGGATCCCCCAGGACCGAATGCTCATCTCCAACCGGGTGATGATGGAATTCGCCTGAGAAACCGGACCGCGCGTTTTGTTTCGATCAGACAGGCTTTGTGGTATGATAGGAATAACGACAAGGGAATTCGACTTCTCTGGTTTTCTATTAGAATAATCCGGATTTTTTCTCTAAGGAGGGCATTTATGAGAGAGCATGTGTACAGGAAAATGGAAATCGTGGGATCCTCGAAGACGGGAATCGAGGATGCCGTGAACAACGCGGTGGAAACCGCGGCCAAGAAGGTCAATAACCTGCGTTGGTTTGAAGTCGTCGAGACAAGAGGATACATCGAAAACAATCAGGTTTCCTATTATCAGGTCACGTTGAAGATCGGTTATACCATGGAATAGAATGGCAAAAGGGGAATGAATCTCCCCCAGGTGATATCTCGGGGGGATTTCTAGGCATTTTCTGCGTTTTTTTCGATCACCAGGCGGACTTCCGTGGCACCCCAGCCGCCTCCGCTCAAGTCGGCGGTGTTGTAATCCAGAACATAGGGGTTTTTATCCAGCAGGCTGTGTACGATCCGCCGCATCGTGCCCGTGCCTTTGCCGTGTATGATCCGCACATGACGGATGCCGTTTCTGCGGCATTCCTCCAGATATTCCGGCAGCAGGTCTTTGACGTCCTGGGGGCGAAAGGTGTGAAGATCCAGGGTGCCGTCGATATGCAGCCTTATGGGGTTCTCTTCGCTCATCTCGACCTCTTGGATGAATCCGTTTTAGAGGCTGGGGGAGACGTCTCTTCGACTGTTCGGATGATCCTTCGCAGCATGCGGGGGAAGAGATATAGATGGAACGGTTTGGTCAGGATCCAGTAAAGCCGCCCCCCGATCCCGCTGGGGAGAAAATGGGCTTTCAGGATGAGGTCGTTTTTCTCAATGAGAAATTCCAGCCAGGCTTTCCCCGGCATTTTCATCTGACTTGAAAGAAGCAGCCGTCTGTCGGTTTTGAGATCGGCGACCTTCCAGAAATCCAAGCTGTCGCCGAGGCGGAGATCCGCAGGGTGTCTTCGACCGCGGTTCAAACCGGGGCCTCCGGCAAGCTTGTCGATCAATCCCCTCAACCTCCACATCCAATCGGCCGAGAACCAGCCGTGGGCCCCGCCGATCCTCTGGACGGATCGGAACACCGCGGCCGGATCGGCGCCTTCCAGACCTCGGTTTGTCCTGTATGTCAGAACGGTCCGGGATGAAGTGGGGAGCGGTTCGATATCGCAGGACGCGGCGGCGCTGCTGTCGCACCATCGGGAAATAACTTGATTCTTTTCTATCTCTTCCAGGGCGATCCGGACGGATTTTTCGAAAGTGAGCGGCGAAATCCCGGGGAAATATCTTTCGGCGTTGTCGTTGCGGATAACGGTTTCCGACTTGAGACCCTCCACCAGGGCGCGGGCGATCCGTGAAGAGACGGGGCTGAAGAGCCTCAGCCAGAGAGAGGAGAGCCCGGGACTCAGGAAGGATACCGGGAGGTAGGTCCTCCGCAGCTTCATTTCCCTGGCCGCCCGCGACATCATGTCCTTGAAACTCATGATTTCGCTGCCGATATCGACGATTTTGTTTCCGTCCATCGCACCCTTCCGGGCTTGATAGAGATACTGAAGCACGTCGGAAACGCCGATGGGCTGTGTGAGGGTTCGGACCCAGCGGGGCGTGATCATTATGGGCAGTTTCTGGATCAGGTCCCGGATGATCTCGAAGCTCGCGCTGCCGGAACCGATGATGATTCCGGCTCTGAACCAGATCGTCTGAATATCGTCGGGCCGGGCGCTGAGGATTTCCCCCGTTTCCAGACGACTCCGGAGATGTTTGCTGGCCGTGGCTTTATCGCCCAGTCCGCCGAGATAGATGATCCGTTTGACGGATGAACGGATAGCCGCTTCCCGGAAATTTTCCGCGCTTTTTCGATCAAGGGCTTCGAAATCACCGGCTGCTCCCATGGAATGGATAAGATAATAAGCGACATCGATGTTCTCCAGCGCACCGGCCAGGGAATCGGGATCGAGCGTGCTGCCTTCGTGGATTTCGATCGAACCGCCGGAAGGGATCGCGGCCTTGCGGGTGTTGCGGACGAAGGTGCGGAGCCTGACGTTTTCATCTTGTTCCAGGAGAGCTTGGAGCCGCCTTCCGATGTATCCGGTAGCGCCCGTAAGCAGGATGCGCAGAGGTTTTTCTCCCTTTCGATTGACGTCCATCGATGGATCCATATCTATTTCTCGACCGCCGGTTTTCCGATTCCCTGGTGCCGGCTGTATGCCAATTGGCCGCAGGCGGCCAGTATTTTTCGGCCCTTGGTGTTTCGTATGGTTACCTTGGCTCCGGTCGTCCGAACGCGTGAGGCGAAATCTCTCAGCTTTCCGTCGCCGGCCCCGTGATAAGCCGTTGACAGATTGGCGTTGCAGGGGATCAGATTCGCTTTGCCCCGCTGCCTGTAAACCAGCTCCCCCAGTCTTCGGGCATCATCGGGCGAGTCGTTGATGTTTTCCATCACCGCGTATTCAAACGTGATAATGCGGCCGGTGGCCTTATGATAATCCCGGCAAACGCCTAGGAGTTTCGCCAGTGGGTATTTGCGGTTGATCGGAACCAGCCGGTCGCGCAGATCGTCCCGGGCGGCGTGCAGGGAAACCGACAGCTCCACCTGGAGGCCCAGGTCCTTGAGCCGCCGGATTCCGGGAACGATCCCGCAGGTGGAAATGGTCATTTTTCGCGCCCCCAAGCGTATGCCCTCCTGATGATTGATGATCCTGAGAGCGGCGGTGACCCGGTCGTAGTTGTCCAGAGGTTCCCCGATCCCCATCATCACCAGATTGGTGGCTTTGACGGATCGCAGCCTCTGTACGGCCAGGACTTGATCGGTTATCTCGGATACGGTGAGGTTGCGAACGAATCCTTTGGCTCCGCTGACGCAGAAGGGGCATCCGAATTTACATCCCACCTGACTTGAAAGACAAAGGGTCAGTCGGTCCTTTTCCCGAAGAAGGACCGTCTCGATGGAATGGGTGTCTTTCAAGCGGAAAAGGAATTTTTCGGCGCCGTCGTCAGCCGAAAGTGTTTTCTCACACTCGAGACGGCCGATATAGAATTTTTCATCGAGGGACTCGATAAGTCTGTGGGGAAGATCGGTCATCTCGGTAAAGGAGGAAACATCCCTTTTATAAAGCCAGCGGAACAGCTGTCGGGCATGGTATTTGGGTTTTCCCTGGAGAACCTGAAGTCGGAGCAGGTCTTCAAGGCTGAGGCTGCGGATGTCTTTCTTGACGGATTCCATAACATACATTCTATCATAGATCCGGCTGAGGGGCTTGTGCCATAATGCTCTCGGGAATATCATCCGTCAATCAACCTTTTTCACTTAACTTTCGTCTTACACAATGAAAATGGAATTCTCTTGGAGGCGCCTATGAAATTTATTAAAGTAACGGCCGTGATAGCAGCTGTTTTTTTATGTTTCGCTTTTTTATTCTCCGGACAGCAAGTGACGGAAAAACAAAAAGCAAGAACGGCAATATCCCATCAGGAAGAAATATGTGAAGCGCTGAAAGCGCTGGAGAATCTCGATATCAGGATCGAAGGACTGGAGGAATTGGGAAACCTGGAGAAATTGAGCGAGGTTCTTGAAGGATTGGAAGACCTGGACATCGAGATCAAGGGGCTTGAGGAATTGGAAAAGCTGGAGGCCCTGGAAGACCTGGACATCGAGATCGAAGGGCTTGAAGATCTTGAGGGGACCATGGAAGAGCTGGATGTTGTTTTAGAGGGATTAGAAGATCTGGATGTCGAGATCTTAGGTCTCGAGAACCTGGAGAAGCTGGAAGCTCTGGAAGATATGGATATCGAATTGGACAGTCTGGAGGAACTTGGAGAGATGTTGGAATGTTTCAAGGACATGGATATTTCGATCGAACTGGAAGGACTTGAAGCGGCTCTGAGGACTTTGGATATGCTGGATGATTTCGACTTCGATTTCGACTGGGATTTTTAAGAGGGGACCGAGAATATCGATCAGAAAAGAGATATCGATTGACCGGGGCGTCAGACGGTCTTTCGTATGACCTAACGGTCAAGCGGGCCGGGCGGGACGTGTCGCCGTAGATATCGGGTCAGCAGTCCATAGAGGTGGCGGCTTGTGTTTTCGCCCTCGCGGATTCCATGCGTGCGGTTAGGGTAGGACATCATGGTGAACGTCTTATTGTGGCGGATCAATTCGTTGATCAGGGCTTCGCAGTTCTGATAATGAACGTTGTCGTCCCCGGTGCCGTGCACGATCAGGAGGTTGCCCTCAAGTTGATGGGCGAAATTGATCGGGGATCCCCGTTTGAATCCTTCCGTGTTATCGTCCGGAAGTCCCATATAACGTTCCTGGTAAATTGAGTCGTAGTAGCGTTGGTCGGCGACAAAAGCGACGGCCATCGCCGTGCCGTAAAGCCGAGGATAGCGAAAGATCATGTTGAGACTCATGGATCCGCCTCCGCTCCAACCCCAAATGCCGATGCGATCCGGGTCGACGTAGGGGCGGAGCTTGAGAATCGCGCGCAGGGCGGCCGCCTGATCCTGAGAGGCGAGGATGCCGATCCGACGATAGATGCTTTTTCGCCATGCGCGCCCCCGGGGTGAGTTCGTGCCGCGATTGTCGATACTCATGACAAGATAACCTTGCTGGTTCAGCATCAGGTGCCAGAGATAGCGGTTCCCTCCCCAGCGATCGGCGACGGTCTGTCCCGCCGGTTCCCCGTACACGTAGATCAAGAGAGGATAGCTTTTTCGGGGATCGAAATCATGGGGTTTCATACAGAAAGCGTCCAGTTCGATGCCGTCGCCGATATCCACCCGAAAAAATTCAGGAGCCATTTGTTTCAGCGCTTCCACTTTGGATCTCAATTCGGAATTGGCCGCCAGTGTGCGAACGACCTCATGTCCGGGAAGGCGAACCAGTTCGATCACCGGAGGAACGTCCATTCTGGAATACGTATGGAATGCCCAGGAAGAATCCGGAGAAATCTGGTAACCGTGGGTTCCTTCCGGATGCAGGGGACTCAAACGTTCCGATTCCCCCATCCCATCCAGCCGCCGGCGGAAGAGACAGCGCCGGGTCGGATTATCCGGGGAGGCGGTGAAATACAACCATCCGTTTTCGCTGTCGATGTGATCCACCTGAATCACATCCATTTCTCCGGGAGTCAGCAGCCGCATGTCCTCATCCCCGATTGCCGCCTGATAAACATGCCGCCAGCCGTCCCGTTCACTGGTCCAGATAAAATATTCTCCCCCGTCCATCCATCGAAAATCATTATGCAGGGCCACCCATGTTTCTTCACTTTCGGTCAGGACGGTGTGGACGGCTCCTTTGGAAATCTCTCCCAGCATAATCCGATTCGTATTCTGAAGCCGGTTCAGCTGCTGCATCATCAGCAAGTGAGAACCCGGAGCCCATCCCATGCGGGCGATGTAATGATTCCGGGGGTCGCCCGGAACCTGCATCCAGACTGTTTTCATGTCACGGATATCCACGACACCCACCCGGCAGGAAGAGTTGGTCTCCCCCACCTTGGGATAGGGAATGGATGTGATGTGGGGATACAGAGAATCCGTATTGTTTATAAGATGAAAATCTTGTACGCCCTCGGAATCCAGCTGCCAGTAAGCGATGTGCCGGCTGTCAGGACTCCAGCGAAATCCGTCACGAAGCCCCAACTCCTCTTCATAAACCCAATCGAACGTGCCGTTGATGACGGTACGGCTGCCATCAGATGTCAACCGGATCGTGCGCCGCGATTCAAGCTCCTGGATGTATATGTTGTTGCCGCGGACATATCCCACCCATCGGCTGTCGGGAGAGAATTTGGCGAACATGAGAGTGGAAGGCGCGGCGTTTCCACCCAGGCGGAAGAGTTCTTTTGTCTTAAGTTGAAGGACCCAATAATCGCCGCGCGTATTATGACGCCATACCCTCTGCGTATTCGTGAAGATCAGAAGTTTTTCTCCATCGGGAGACCAGGCGTAATCCTCGATGGGAAGAGGTGTATCCCGCTCCTCGGGGATCAATCGGGAAGCAGGGACAAGCACTTCCCGGCGCCCGGATTCCGGCTCATACCGGATGATCTCGTCGGCCCCGGGATAGCCGTCCGAGGTTTCGAGCGTGGTGTATCCGGAACCGTCCGCCAGCCATCGGGCCGGACCGAAGCGCTCCGGAACGAATTCCGAAGACCGGAATAATCGGTCCAGATTCAAAAAAGCGGGGTTGTCGGGAACCTGAGCCGAAAGCGTTCCGCATAAGATCAGACTCCAAAACGCCAGGAAGGCGCAGGTCATTTTATTGGGGGTGGATGCGGTGGAATACGGCATGGATGTCTCCTTCGATAAGCCTTGGGATGTATTCATTGAGTATCAGAGCCTGAACTTCTTGTCAATGTGAAAGCCTATACGAGCCATGATATAAATCGGGATATGGATTGCGTGTGTTCTTCCATGATTGACATCGTGTATTCAAATTATTATGGTTAGCATAGGGATAAGCGCCTGACTGCAAAGATATTTTGTTTCGGGGATAGGGTCTCATTTCTTCACGAAAGAGATGAAATCCGCCCGCGTAAAAGGTTTGCCGAAAAGAAAAGGGAGGATTTCATGAAACGCGTTTTTACCGTAGTGTTGGTGGTTGTCGGATTGATAGTGGCCCTGGTTATGGGGATATTTCTCATGACGTCGGGAGTGACGAAAACGGCGGATGGCTTTTTCCTCGCGGTTCAGAACAACGATTGGGATTCCGCCGATTCTTTTCTGGCTGAGGATTTCAAAGCGGCGACTTCAAAGGAAAACCTGATGTCTTTTTTGCGGAACAGCGCACTCATCAATTTTAAGAGCGCTTCGTGGAGCAGTCGATCGATATCCGGGAAAACCGGGGAGCTCGAGGGTTCGGTGGAAACGGAAGACGGCGGACAAATTCCGGTGAATATCACGCTGGTCAAGGAAAGCGGGGGGTGGAAGATCCTCTCGATCCAAAAAGCCGAGGCGGGTCTGGTGAAAGGGGATAGCCGAAAAAGCATCCCGGATGACGAGACCCTGCGATCGATGACCGACGACTGTTTCCGGAAGTTTGCCCGGGCGGTCAATGATAAGGATTTTACGGAATTCTATGCCGGTATTTCGGAGCTTTGGAAAAGCCAGACGGATGCTGAAAGCCTGGGCGGGAATTTCAAGGTTTTCATGGATAATAATGTCGATTTTACGGAATTGGAATCGTTACAGCCCGTATTCAGCGAGGAACCCTTTATCGATGAGGACGACATCCTGAGGCTGAATGGGTATTATCCGACGCAGCCCAATACAATGTATTTCAAGCTCGGCTACATCTATGAACATCCTCACTGGAAGTTATCCGGAATCAATATTTCGATCAAGTAAAGCAAGAAAGTTCGAAACCTTTCGAACGCCTTTGCCGCGGTGTGCGGTTCGCTTCACTAAGTGAGCATCCGGGTTAGCGTCGTGATGTCATCCGCCGGAGAGGAACTCAAATGAAGCCGGATGATGTGCCGTCCTTTTCCTCGGAGCGCTTTTTCATCGCCCAGGGCCTGCGCCATTTTCAGAATACCGAATGAGAGACGGGAGTCGTCCGATCCCGTCTCTTTGGGAATTGGCACGTCTTCGCCGTTGTCCGCCGTCATCACGATGAAGTGACCGCGGCCGCGGTCTCCCTTGTGCAGCTGGCCGGTGGAATGAAGATAACGCGGTCCGTAGCCGAAGGTGACCGCCAAGCGGGATCGATCGCGCAGCTTGACGCGCAGGGCCTGCAGCGCGGTATCGGTTTCCGGTGAAGGCTTGAGGTAAGCCAACAGCGCGATGTAATCCCCTGGTTTGACCTTTCCCAAAAAATCATCGAGAGTTTCAGCCCTCGTTTTCGATGGCGCATCTATCGGCAGCCGGCCACTTTTTTCATAGAGGGCGACCATCATTCGGGCCTGTTGCTTGGCTGTTTCGACATCGGGTTGGTCGAAAGGATTGATACCCAGCCGCTCTCCCGCCACCGCGACGGCGATCTCCCACAGGAATATCTGGCCGCCGATGTCATAGCGGTCGCGGAAGCGAATCCGCACTTCGGGGTGGGCGCTGCCGCCTGCATTCGGAACGGGAACACTTTCCTCTCCCATTTCCAATCGAATGAATAGGCGATCATTTCCATAAACGGAGAACTCTCCGCGGGGCTCATCCACGACCGGGAGGAGGCCTTTTCCTTCCTTCCCTGTGCTTTCGGCGATAAGCTGTTCCAGCCAATCGCCGAAACAGGCGATTTTCGAAGAGGTTAGAAAAGTCAACTTGTCGCGGCCTGATGCGGCCAGCTTACCCAGGATAGCGCCCAAGCTTGCCCCTGGGTTTTCTCTCGGATGTCCGGCTGAGGGGGTGCAACGGTTTCTGACTTCTTCCGCTCGTTCCAGAAGCCGGGCCGTATCCACACCGATCAAGGCCGCCGGCACCAATCCGAAATAGGAGAGAGCCGAAAAACGCCCGCCGATACGAGAGTCGTTCAGAAACCGGGCTCGGAAGCCGCGCCGGTCGGCTTCCTCGGCCAGTCGGCTTCCGGGGTCGGTTATGGCAACGAAATGATCTCCGGCGCGGGATGAACCCAAAGATTTGGAAGTCAAACCGAAGAAATATTTATATAAGGAAAGGGTTTCCACCGTCCCCCCGGATTTTGTTGAAACGATGAACAGCGTTTTCCCCGGATCAAGCCGTTCGGCCTGGGCTCTCACCATATCGGGATCGGTGCTGTCGAGCACTTTCAAGTCGAGATACCCGGCACGGACGCCGAAGATTTTGCGGAAGACCTCGGGCGCCAGGCTGGATCCTCCCATCCCCAGCAGCAGGGCGTGGGTGTATCCCTCTGAAATCACTTCTTGGGTCAGATCCTCGATTATTGATAGATCATCCCGCATCCGCGGAACGATGTCGAGCCATCCCAATCGATTTTCGATCTCATCCGGTTCCGGTTTCCAAAGGGTGTGATCATGCGCCCAAAGACGGGAAATAATCCTTTTGTTTTTAATGTCTTGAAGTGCGGAATCGACGCCCGCTTGATAATCACCCAGATTTGCGGTGAGGCGGAGGTTCTCATAATCATGTTCATATGATGGCGGCATGGTTGGTTCCCTTATCTACGTATCTCTCAAATAAACGGGAAAATCTTATTTTAGCTTTTCCGGTCCGTGGATTCAAATCAACGGCGGTCTCTATCCGATCATATTATCTTTTTGGCTTGTTCGACGATGTTTTCCGCCTTCAATCCGAATTTTTCGAACAACACGTCGGCGGGAGCGCTCGCGCCGAAGCGGTCCAGTCCGATGCAAAGGCCGTTGGGTCCGGTATAACGAGCCCAACCCAGCGTCACTCCGGCTTCAATGGATACTCGCGCATGCGCATCCGGCGGCAGAACGGATTCACGGTAAGAGGCATCCTGCCGCTCGAACAGTTCCCAGGAGGGCATCGAAACCACCCTTACGCCGATGCCCTCAGCCGTCAGCCGCTTGGCGGCCGCCAGAGCCGGGTGCACCTCGGATCCGGTCGCGATCAGAATGATACGCGGGGATTCCTTTTCGGAAGACCAAAGAACGTAAGCTCCTTTTTGGGAACTTTGGCCGCGGGGGATTCCATCCCGGTCGAGCACGGGAAGTTTCTGACGCGAAAAAATCAGAGCGGTAGGGCCTTCCCGGTTGGTGAGGGCGGTGCGCCATGCCTCGACGGTTTCATTGGAGTCGGCCGGCCGGATGACGGTCAGGCCGGGGATCGTGCGCAGGCTCATGACCTGTTCGATCGGCTGATGGGTCGGTCCGTCTTCTCCGACTCCGATACTGTCGTGGGTGAAGACGAAAATCACCTGCAGTCCCATAAGGGCCGCCAAGCGTATGGAAGGCCGCATATAGTCCGAAAAGGTCAGAAAAGTTCCGGTAAAGGGGATGCTCCCTCCGTGAAGTGAAAGTCCGTTGGCGAGAGCCCCCATGGCATGTTCCCTTACGCCGAAATGAAGGTTGCGTCCCGCATAATCCCAGCTGCCGCCTACGATTCCCTGGAGATCGATGCAGGCCGAAGCGGGAGCCTGGAAATCTCCTCTTTCTTTCAGCCAGGTGAAACAGGAGGGATTCAGGTCGGCGGACCCGCCGATGAGTTCGGGGATTTTATCAGCCAAAGCCTGGAGAACGGTTTCCGAGGTCTTTCGTGTCGGTTGGGGAGGATCGTCGGTCTTGAAAACCGGAAGCGCTTCCTCGAATCCGGATGGGAGATCGCCGGCTTGAAGCCGATTGAACTCTTGTGCCGGTTCCGGGTAGGATTCCACGTAGCGGCGGTAGGATTCATTCCATTCGCTCTCCAGCATTTCCCCTCTGGGGACGGCCTGGCGAAAACATGTCACGGCTTCTTCGGGGAGGAAAAAATCCGGTTCGGTCGGCCAGTCCAATTGAGCCTTGGCCGCAAGCAATTCTTCGCTTCCCAGGGGAGAACCATGGGCTTTATACGAACCCTGCTTGGCGGGGGAACCGAAGCCGATCTCGGTGCGTACGGCCATCAGGGAAGGCCGGTCTCTTTCGCTGCGGCAGGTCTCGAGGGCGTCATGAATGGATTCGAGATCGTTTCCGTCATCGACGGAGACGACATGCCAGCCGTAAGCTTCAAATCTTTTGGGGATGTCTTCCGTAAAACACAGCGATGTCGATCCCGCCAGCGAAATCCGGTTGTCGTCGAAGAGAACCGTCAGTTTACCCAAACGAAGGTGCCCTGCCAGAGAGCAGGCCTCGGAGGCGACTCCTTCCATCAGATCGCCGTCGCTGGCCAGAACATAGGTCCGGTGATCGACGATCGTATGACTTTTCCGGTTGAAACGGGCGGCCATGTGCGCTTCCGCCGCGGCCATGCCGACGGCGTGTCCGAGTCCCTGGCCCAAGGGGCCGGTCGTAACTTCAACTCCCGGCGTCAATCCGTATTCAGGATGTCCGGGAGTCTTGCTGCCCCACTGTCTGAAATTTCTTATGTCTTCCAAAGAAACATCATAGCCGGTGAGATGAAGCAGGGAATAGAGCAGCATGGAAGCATGTCCCGCGGAGAGCACGAATCGGTCACGATCGGGCCACTGGGGATTTCGGGGATTATGTTTTAAAAATGAATTCCACAGCATATATGCCATCGGTGCCGCTCCCATCGGTGCGCCGGGATGTCCGGAATTGGCGTGCTGAATGGCATCCGCCGACAGGAAACGGATACTGTTGATGCAGAGTTGGTCCAGGCGATTGTTTTGTTTGGTCATCATTGCTCCTTTGCACGAGTCGATCCGATATATGCCGCGCCCATGAGCGCAGCCTTGGGGGTCGTGATGATGGATACCGGAATATCGCTCATAATTGAAGACATCCGGCCTTTGCGCTGAAAAGCCTCCATAAACCATTCCCGCTTGAAAACCGGTAAAATTCGAGGTGGAATCCCTCCTCCCAGAAAAACGCCTCCGGTCGCCATTATTTTTAACGCCAGGTTTCCCGCTTCCGCGCCCAGAATGGAGATGAACATCTTGAGAACAACCCGGTAGATTTCATGTGAAGGATCGGAGTCCAAAGCGTGTTCGATGATGATCGGAGTGGGATCCTCCGCCAGCTTGATTTGTTCGGCCAGGGCTTCCGGTTCTCGGTACTGTCCACCGGCTTTGAAAAAAGCATAGAGATGGGGGATCCCATGCCCGGAACAGACGCGCTCGTAGCTGATATGATCGAAACGTTTCCGCATAAAAGCCAACAGGTCGCTTTGTTCGGATGATTCCGGGCCGAAATCGGTATGGCCGCCTTCGGAGGCGTGGGCGAGATAGCGGTTGCCGTTCCAGGTCAGATAGGCCTCTCCCAGACCGGTGCCGGGAGCGATAACGGCCTTGGGGCCTCCGGCGACGGGATTTCCCGGATTGAGAACGAATAGGTCCTCCTTTTCCAGCAAGGGAACGGCCGCGGCGATGGCCTCCAGGTCATTGAGAAGTGTCACGTTCGTGATGTCGAGCCTCTTCTGCAATCGACGTTCGTTCAATACCCAGGGAAGGTTTGTGATCGCCGCTCTTCCCGAGATGACCGGCCCCGCCACACCGAAATAAGCCCGGTCCACACGCGTCCCGATCCGGGGGAGAAATTCCTTAGCCACGGCTTCGAGCCCGGCATAATCACGGCTTTGAAAAGTGGCCTCGACGAGAGGAATGCGGAAGGGGCCGTCTTCCGGGAAAACCGCGAGATTCGTCTTGGTAGCGCCGATATCGCCCGCCAGCAGCAGCCGGGGCGTTTTGTGGTGTTCAGCAGCGGTCAAAAGGCGTCTCCATTGATGGTTCTCCCAGTGATAGGGGGTCGACACCTAAGGATAACAAAAGCGTGGGCAAATTACATCTGATTTGCGTTTTTTGATGGACTCCCATTATTTCAACTTATCCCATATCTGTCCTGAAGTATCATTGGTGACTGATCTCTTTCATCCAGAGAAGAGGCGTGGAATCTATTCTCCCCTGAAAAAACAAATCGAGATAATGTATAAGTTCGGTACATTTGCCGTGTTCGCTGGACTTGTGCATAATGGATGAGATTCTTCCTATTAAAAATGCGGAATTTATAAAGGAGTTCATAATGGCATTAATGAAAATATTCAAATCCGCCTTACGATTGCTTCTGCTGCTCATGCTTTTCCCCGCTTTTTTGCCTGCAATACCTTATTCAATAGATCAACAGGACCAAACGGTGTCCGCCCGCGACTCCATCACGATCGAGGAATTGAAAGAGCACGTGTATTATCTTGCTTCCGATGAACTCGGCGGCCGGGCGATCGGGACGGCGGGGTATGAAGCCGCGGTCCGTTATGCGGTCCATGAACTCCGGACGGCCGGATTGTGTCCGCTTTTTGCGGATAAAGACGGAGAGCATTCCTATCTCCAGACGGTTCCTTTCATGAGGCCCATGTCGGGGGACGTGGGGAAGCTGTCGATCCGGACGCCTGAAGGCGCGATGGAATTTGCCGGAGGTGAACAGTTCAAATTCCTCAGGTTTCGCGATGAGGGATTTCTGGGGCGTGAACTGTCCGTGGTTTTTGTCGGCTACGGTATCGAAGAATCCAGATGCGGGTGGAATGATTATGCCGACCTGGATATAGAAGGGAAACTGGCCGTGATGCTGCCCGGTGTCCCCCTGCTTGACGGAAGAGCCGTGCTTCCTGAACGGCTTCACCGGTTTTATTCCGGAGGAGAAGGCGAGGCCAGGAAAATGGAGGCATTGTTCAAACGCCGCCCGGCGGCGCTGATGCTGTTGGCGGATGATTCAAGGAGTGAAAATTGGGGGACTCTGCGGAATGCCGTTGAACGTACACGGGTGATCTATTTGGGGGGAGATCGACCCGAAGCCGGAAATTCCCGGCCGCTTTCCGCACGGAAGCGGGGGGCTCAACTGCTTGTCCGCGGCGATCTGTTGACAGCACTGTTTCAGGGACAGAAATATTCTCCCGCTGAGATTCCTGAAATAGGTATAGAAGGGTACAAAACTTTTAGGCTGAAGGAAACTTCGGTCAAATTCGACTTTAATGAACCGGGGGAACGCTTTGTCTCGTGGAATGCGGCGGGATGGGTGGAAGGAAAAGACCCGGAGCTGAAAAACCAGTTTATCACGGTAGGGGCGCATCTGGATCACGTCCTCCCCCGGAACGGTCAAATCTGCAACGGGGCCGACGATAACGCCAGCGGAAGCGCCGGGGTGCTGGAGATCGCCGAAGCGCTGGCGCTGCATCCCCCGCGGCGTTCGGTGATATTCATCCTGTATACCGGTGAAGAAAGCGGTCTCTGCGGTTCACGATATTTCATCAAGGAGTGTCCCGTGCCGCTGGAAGAGATACTGGTCAATGTCAATCTTGACATGATCGGGCGTACCAGCGATAGTTTCAGGGAAAGCCGGGCGCATTATGTCTACGGCGCGGCTGAAGTTCGGCCGGAGCTGCAGGACCTTGTCGCCGCCGTCAACGGAGATCCACCGATATGGCCGCTTAAATTCCTGCCGCAGGATCAGGCTCCCGGCGGAAGCGACCATCTCAGCTATATGGCCCAAGGCATACCGGGTGTTTTTTTCTGCTCGGGCAGACATCCCGATGTGCATACCCCGGCGGACGATGCGGACAAGATCGAATACGACAAGATGCAGAAACTGTCTCAGTTGATCTATGCTTTGGTCATGGAGCTTGCGAATCAGGCCCCATCTCCGTTCACCGGAAGATAGAAAATCATTCTTTTTTCAGGGCCTCGAAGACCAGCCCCAGTGACTGCCGTTTATTTTGGGTCGTGAACATCTCCTGTTTCCAGCTGAGGATGTCGAAATGGTCCAGCAGCTTCCGAAGATCGGAAGCACGGGAGTGGCGGTAGATGCCGCCGGAGTCGGATTCAAAGGCCCCGTCCACGCCGAACCGTATGCGCCCCTGCCGATATTTCCGTTGATGATAAGGGTCGGGGCTGAGCAGGAAACAAGAACCGCACAGCAGTCCTTCGGGCGGCAGGATTCGCTCGAGCTCCTTGAAGAGAACTTCTCGCCGTTCATCCTCCAGGATATATGAAAGCACTCCGACCATGACAACCGCACCGAAGCTTCCGCTGTGGAAGGGGGCGGCTTCCCCTTTGGCGATGGCAACGGGATAGGAACTGCCTTCGACAAAGAAGCGGGGATCAGGTTCCAACCCGTAAAGAGAGGAAAACCCCAAGCTCCGGAAAAACGCCAGCGCCCGGCCGTAACCGCTGCCGACGTCTAGGATCGGGGTGGATGGATCGAGGCGGAGAAGGTGCCGGTATCGGGTAATAGGGGCTGTAAATCGCGGGGCCTTCTTATTCATTATGTCGTGTCTTCCGTCAAAGGGATACGGCTGAGGAGAACGACGGCATCACTAGGCTGATCATCATATCTATCGATGAAATCATTCCGATCCCGATTTCCGGCGGGTGTGTCCTGTGAAAGAAAAA
This sequence comes from uncultured Eubacteriales bacterium, assembly GCA_964433135.1. GTDB lineage: Bacteria > Acidobacteriota > Aminicenantia > Aminicenantales > Aminicenantaceae > CAYSQW01. The sequence goes on along the minus strand of CAYSQW010000033.1, from coordinate 15,600 downwards.
AGAATGGGGCCGTTCACTGATGGAGTTGAGGAATCCGGAAGGAACGGGCCCGGATGGAATGATCCGGAATCAATCCCCTTTTTTCTTCCGGGATTCGGGTTCGCTTTCCTCAGCGTATTCATTCCATTTCCGAATGCGCTGTCCGAGATCCGTGACCACGGGTTTGGCGGATTCTCCCCATTGTTTGATGCGTTCCGAAAAATCTTCGGACGGAGGTTTGAGGACTCCTCCGAGTTCACGCAGCTTGTCACTGAGATCCGCCAACGCGGGTTCCACGGCGGAGTCGAAATCTTTCAGCGTTCGTTCCGCTTTGTCGAAATGCGGTTTCAATGCTTCCCCGATTTCCTTCAAGCGTTCGCCGATCTCTGAAAAAATATCCTTATCCTTTTCACCCATATGCTGGTTCTCCCTTAAGATTTGATCTTATTGTAACATAATCGGTATGGGGGCCGTTCAACGGACCAGATAAAAATTTTCCTGCCGGCCGTCCAGAAACCATATCCCCTTCCGGGTGAATGCCGCATTGTCTTCAGGGCCGATCGTCAATTCCCCGCCGTCCCATTCGGGAATCTTGGTGGTGCTGCTGACTTCAACGGAATAGCAGGTGTTATAATGCAGAGGGTAATCTCCCATAACGGGAACACCGTCCTGGCGTTCGGTCCTTCCGATGGTGGTGCCGGCGCCGTGTCCGTAACTGCCGATGGGGTGGGAATAGATCCTGGGATTCAGGCCTTCGGCGCGGGCTTTGGCCAAGGCGCTTTTCAGAACCTCGTTTCCGGTGCGTCCCTCTTTGAATTCGCTCATGTAGATTTCCTGAACGCGGTGTGCCCGGCGGAGGGCGTTTTTGATGCCTTCCGGTGCGTCCTTCTCGCCGAGCCGGCACACATAGGCTTGACCGTTGATATCGGTTCTCAGCTCCAGGTAAACCAGACAGAAATCGGTCCATAGACAGTCGCCGCGGCGAATTATATTGTCGTTTTCACCGTACAGTTTTTTATCTTTTGGGGAGCGCTGAATCTGAACGTTGAATTCGGACCAATAATCCATCCCGAGATCTTTGACCCGTTGCCGCATCCACCAACTGACGTCATCGGTGGTGGTGAGATTGGGTACGATGACGCGGTTGGAAAAGGCTTCCGCGATGATGTCATGGGCTACGCCGCAGACGATGCGGTAATTGCTCAATTCCTGAGGGCTGCGGGTTTCCAGCCAACCCACACACAGGTATTCCGCAGAGACGATCCGGTCGTGATAGGACTCGGGAAGCGTATTCAGGAATTCTTTCCACAGTCCGACGGTCAGTCCATCTCCATAATTCCAGGACTTTGAGTAATTGAGGCCTATCTTTTTTGGGTTGTGTTTTTTGATATAGTCTACGATGCAGTCGAATTGGCTTTGCACATCTTTGGATTTGTCCTTCAGGATGTTTGTGTAGAGAGGGCCCGTGGTACTGGTGCCGTGCCAATTGGCGGTCAAACGGGCGACGCCTTTTTCCCCCTGGTCGTGAAAGAGGAGAATGGACAGCCTCCGTGCCCAGTCATTAGGTTTGCTGACCATGGAGAGGTAAACCGGGTCTTCATTGTTTTCGCGGTTGAGCACGATCCAGAGATCGATGCCTTCGCGTCGCATCAGCTCGGGGAGGATGTGTTCCAGCCTCCATTCCAGAATATCGTTGTGAATTTTGGCTCGCGTGCGCAGCGGCAGGATGTTATCGATATCCCCGGCTCCGGATACTCCCGGATCTTGGGCCTGCAGCAAGCCCGTCAAGGCGAGCACGATGATGACAATCATGGAGTGTTTAAACGATCTCATGTGAAGCGTTCTCCTTTCCTGGCAATCACGGACCCGATACAGACTCGTCTCCGCAGACGGTCAGGCCGGTCCGCTTGGATTTATAGGCTATCATATGGTCCGGGAAAAAGAAAATATTGATCGTACGGTTGGAACTGAAAAAGAGGTTTCTCTGATATTCGGCCGGTTTACAGCTTGGCGTATCCCGCGGAGATGATCAGTTTGAAAGCTTCCTCCACGCTGATATCCAGCGGTGTTACTTGGCCCTCTTCCGCCATACAAAAGAAGCCCGAGGTCGGATTGGGAGTCGTGGGGATGAAGATCTTGAGCATTTTTTTTGAGGATCCATCCGGGAAAAGGGCTCTGTCTTCTCCGGTGACAAAACCGATAAACTGCAAACCTTTGATCGGAAACTCCATCATCACCACTCGAGAAAAGATTTTTTTGTCGCTCATGATCCCGGCTGTCAAATGTTTCACCCCTTGGTAAATGGTCTTTATGATCGGGATTTTTGAGAGGACCGTTTCAGCCAGTGCGATGAGCTTTTTTCCGAAAAAATTATTTGCGAATATTCCGATCAGAAAGATCAACACCAAGGCAATGATAAGCCCGATGCCCGGGAAGGAGATATAGGTTCGGGGTTGGAGCGAAGGGGGCAGATAGGCGAAGGTGCGGTTGACGACATTGATGACGGCTCGGATCATGAGAACCGTCACCCACACCGGGATAATGATGATAATGCCGGTGATGAATTGATTGCGGATGGTTTTCGTGAATTTTTTTGCGGCCATCTTCATCCTCCTTGGGATTCGAAAAGTGCTGCTATGTTCTTTCTGACGGAGTGTATCTTTTACTTTAGCCTAATTATCCACTTTTTTATAGAGAAATGTATGCCGCTGCGCCAAAGCGGTAGGCTCGAAACAGCGATGGTGGGACCTAAGAGTGGAAAGACCTCTACGGCATGCGGTCGGGATCGGGGGAGGGCACGAGCTTTATCGGGAGCGGGCGGTTGACATTCAATTGCCGGAATATATAATCGAGGATGTCTCCGGGAATACAACGGAGTAAAAGCATGTACGGGGATGAATCCGGTTTATGGAGGGAGAGATGAAGGGACTGGGGAAATTCATTCGCAAAGGGAAAGGGAAGATAGGAATTCCTCCCGGTACGGCTGAATACTCGGGGCGGATTCACGATCAAGAGGTTGAAATCACGGTTCTGGATTACGATTCGGACAAGGTCCAGGAGTTTAAAGGAATTACGATTGCGGAAATCGAGGCGTTTCGTGAATCGCCAACGGTTTCATGGATCAATATCGACGGGATTCATCGTGCGGATATCGTCGCCGATCTGGGAGCCATGTTCCATCTGCACCCTCTTGTCATTGAGGATATACTGACCCCTGATCAGCGACCGAAAATGGAAGTTTTCGACGGATTTATATATGTCGTATTGAAAATGCTGGATTATAGCGAGGAACATCATGAAGTGGTAGGGGAGCAGGTTAGCCTGGTCCTGACACCGCATACGGTGCTGTGCTTTCAAGAACGCCGCGGAGACGCCTTCGAACCCGTAAGAAAACGAATCCGTAGTGGAAAAGGGCGTATCAGAAATCGGGGCTGCGACTACCTTGCTTACGCGCTGTTGGATTCAATTGTCGATCGATATTTTCAGATTCTTGAAAGATTAGGAGAAGACCTTGAGGTGATGGAGAATTCGATCGTTGCGAATCCCGCGCATGAAACGCTTGGGAATATACACCACATGCGAAAAGAAATCCTTTTTATGCGCAAATCGATATGGCCTTTGCGGGAATTGGTCGCCAACTTAGAGCGGGAGGAATCAAATCTTGTGAAGGAGCCGACTCGTCGGTTTTTTCGGGATGTTTATGATCACACCATTCAGATCATCGATACGGTGGAAACATTCAGGGATATGTTGAGCGGTTTGCATGACACGTATCTTTCCAGTCTCAGCAACCGCATGAACGAAACCATGAAGGTCTTAACCATTATCGCTACGATCTTCATCCCGCTTACATTTGTAGCCGGAATCTATGGAATGAATTTCCGTTTCATGCCGGAACTCGAGTGGAAGTGGGGTTATCCCGTGGTTTGGCTGCTTCTCATCGGCCTGGCGGTCGGTATGATTCTATTTTTCAAAAAAAAGAAATGGATATAAGTGGAGATCGGCGAGGACGAGGGATCGAGCCGTCTCCATAAAAACACACAAAAAAAAGCCGCATTCAAGAACCCGGCGAACGGATTCTTTCCTGCGGCCTGACGGATCGTTTAAATCCGGACGATGGAGGCTTTAACCTCAACGCCCGCGTTGGCGAACAGAACGCCGACGGGACACGTTTTCAATGTCGCGTCCAAACACTTTTGGATTTTTTCTTCGGATGCCTTGCTCGAAATTTTAAGCACGAATCCGGCTTCCGTGATGGTCTTTTCGCCTTTTTCCGCATTCAACTCAACTTCGAGTTGAGTGAATTCCAGGCGCATTTTGGAGGCCACCATGGCGAATATGGTTGAGATGCAGCCGGACAACCCCATGAGCGCCAGCTCCAGGGCCGTGGGAGCGAGGTCGTCGCCGTTTTGACCTTTGGGGAGATCGATCACGACGGCATGATTACGCCCGTTGTCGACGACGGATTGATAGTTTTTTACCCATTTTGATGTAGATTGCATATGAGGACTCCTTGCAAAAAATATGTATTTATGGAATGAATGGCCTTTAAAATATTCGGCCTTATGATTCCAACTAAACCTCTCTAATATTATAGACAAAGTAAGGATATTATTCAAGTTTCAAGCGTTTTCAAGGTGGTGTCTTTTAGCGGGGTTTATCCGGAGAAATAAAAAAGAGATGCCTTCCGGTGAGGCGGAAATCCGCGATGGAAAGAAGGGGAGACGGAAGTCGATTATTCGGAATCCGCATCCGGAGCCGGGGACTCCGAGACAAGCGTTTCATTATTTTTTTTGAGTTTGAGATAGACGGGAATTCCAAGCAAAACAGTGACGACGGCGATGGTCGACTCGAACGGTCTTTCAAAGTAGCCCAGGAGAAGAATCGTGATTCCGCCCAACAGGTAGATCAGCGGAGCCGCCGGGAATCCGGGCATCTTATATGCCCCCATTTTTCGTTTTCTCAATTTGAATACGCCGATGACGGCAAGGAGGGGAAAAACACCCAGGGAGAATCCCATATAGGTCAGGATTTGATCGAAGGTGCCGAACAGAACAAACACCGATGCGATAGCGCCCTGCAGGATGATGGATTTGGCCGGAACTCCGTACTTTGGATGAACGGAACCTGCAAACTTGAAAAAAAGACCGTCCTTAGCCATGGAATAATATACGCGGGGTCCGAGAATGATGTAAGCGCTGAGCGAGGAAAAGAGGGCGAAGGAGATGAAAAGCGAGAGAATGTTTTCAAAGGATTTGCCAAAAAGGTTGCCGACGGCCAATCCTCCGATGGAGATCACTCCTTCCATTTCGGAGGGAGGAACGGCATATACATAGAGAAGATTCAGCAGGAAGTACAGCAAGATGACGGTTCCGGTGCCAAGGATCAACGATCGAGGGAGATTCCGGGCGGGATTTTTCACTTCTGAGCCTATATAGGCGGCGGCATTCCAACCGCTGTAGGCGAACATGATCCACATCAATCCGAGTCCCATGGTTTTCCAGCCTCCAAAGCTCAGATCCAGGGGAACGCTTTGATTTAAATGCTGGAGGTTTCCGGAACCGATCGAAAAACCTACCACGACGAGACCCACGATCAACGCTACCTTTAAAGCGGTAAGCAGGTTCTGTACCCTGGAACCGAAATGAATCCCCCTGATATGAATGGAAGTGAAGATGAGAATGATCAGGACGGCGAAGATTTTTTTTACAATGGAAGGTTCTACCTGCTGCGGAAAGATCCCTATCTTTCCGATTCCGGGGAATGCACGTATCAGATATTCTGAGAAACCGATGGCTGAGGCCGCGATGGGGGCGGAGAAACCCGCAAAGAAAGAGACCCACCCGCTGAGGAATCCGAATGCCGGGTGGAACAGCCGTGAGAGGAAGACATATTCCCCTCCCGCTCGGGGGATGGCGGCGCCCAATTCGCCGTAGCTGAGAGCTCCGCATATCGCCATCAATCCTCCGACGAGCCAAAGCACGAGCATCAATATCGGGTGATGCAGGTCCTGCATCAGAAGGCCCGACGTCGTGAAGATGCCGGCGCCGATCATGTTGGCGACAACGATATTGGTCACCGGAAAGAGACCGATCTTCTTTGTCAGGCCGTTATCGGGAGAGTGTGATTTGGCGATGGGATTGTCCTGTCCGGGTTCGTTTTTCATGCGATTTCCATGATCCGTATATTATGTTATACGGAAGCCGTTTACAAAGGATAGAAGAAAATGTATCTCAAGCGGGTGCGTTATGGAGCATTCCCTTTATCGCATCAACGCTCAAAACCTTGCCCGTGCTCAAAACTTTACCGTTAACCGCAAATCCCGGCGTTATCATGATGCCGAAGCTCATTATCTCATTGATATCGGTTACTTTTACCAGCTTGACCTCGATTTGCAGTTCGCGAGCCGCGGCTTCTGCGTTGGCCGCCAGTTTCTTGCATTTCGGGCAGCCGGTGCCTAAGATTTGAACTGTAATCATAAATCTCTCCTTTCTGAATTATTCATGGAAACGGATGATGAGTGTTGCATAAAAACAATCATTGGTAAAAAATCCATTTTATCATCATCCCTTTCCACCCTCCGGGCGAAGCAATCTCACAGCATCGACTTCGTTGCAACCCGATCGACGTACTGAAGTACGCCTCACGAGTTGCTTCCTTATCGCTACTGCAACCTTGCTCCGTGGCTAATCCAGAATTATCAAAGTTATTCATGGAAACGGATGATGAGTTAAACAATAGATTATCCCTCAAAATATGGCTCCGTAGGCCATTCCGATCACCGTGGATAAAACGATCACCAGGCAGATGAAAACCAGCGTTTTTCGCGTCCCCATAACGCTGCGGATGACCAGCATATTGGGAAGGCTGAGAGCAGGGCCGGCGAGGAGAAGGGCGAGCGCCGGGCCTTTCCCCATCCCGCTTCCGATCAAGCCCTGAAGGATCGGGACTTCCGTCAGGGTCGCGAAGTACATGAAAGCTCCGGCGATGGATGAAAAAAGATTCGCCCATATCGAATTGCCGCCGACGGCGGAGCTGACCCAGGCCGAGGGAATCAGGCCCTCCTGCCCCGGCCGTCCCAGCAATGCCCCGGCGATCAGAACCCCTAACAATAGAAGGGGGAGAATCTGCTTGGCGAAGTCCCAACTGGAACGGAACCAATCTCCGGCTTCTCCTCGATGTGTGCTCGTGATCACCGACAGGCCGATGATGCCGGCCGCGAAAGCGAGTTGAGGATTTTGCGGAAACATGAGTCCCATTGCCAGCGCCGGTACGGCAGCGGCGGCCGCCGCCCAGGCTTTCACTTCGAACCATAGAAAAAGGATGACGAAAAGGATCAGGGAAAAAATGCCGGTAACAGCCCATTTCAAGCTGAAAATAAGATGCCAGAATCCGGATGCATCCGTGGGTTTTCCCCAGTTGGCAAAGATCAGTATCCCGACGAGAACCGCGAAATAGATGATGTTTTTCCAAAGCGGCCGGTCGGTTTCGGCCTCGGCTTGGTTCATTTGAGATTCAGCTTTGCGCACTTCTTCCTTTCGGAAAATCACATGCATCAAAAGCCCGATGACGATACCGAACACGATGGCGCTGACCGCTCTGGCGATTCCGAGCTCCATCCCTAAAACCCTGGCTGTCAGGATGATCGCCAGGATGTTGATCGCGGGTCCGGAATAGAGAAAGGTGGCGGCCGGACCTAGTCCGGCTCCCATTCGGTAGATGCCGGCGAACAGTGGAAGCACGGTGCATGAACACACGGCTAAAATGGAGCCGGATACGGAAGAAACACCGTAGGCCAGGACTTTTTTCGCTTTGGCTCCGAGGTATTTCATGACCGAAGCTTGGCTGATGAAAACCGATATGGCGCCCGCGATGAAGAAAGCGGGGATGAGACATAGCAGTACATGTTCCTGCGCATACCATTTCACCAGGTGCAGGGATTCCGACAAAACCGTTTGAAAGCGCGGGTGTTCTATGGGGAGATAGAAAAAACCGAGAAAAGCCGTCAACATGATCAAAAGAGATTTCCACTCCTGCTTCCAATCCAATTTACTCATTGTCCTTTCTCCTATCTCCTGACTGCTGTGGACGCGATAAAATCGGTTATTCCCGACGGTGAACCGATTTGGTTTTGCATATCACCGTGCCGCCTTGAGCCGGTCGCGGGCCTGCTGTTTCAATACGGTTTCCACGCAGGTGAGAAAATTCAGGGCGCAGCGTATACGCAAATGGTACCAGACCTGCTTGCCCTTTTTTTCATAACCAACCAAGCCTGCGTTTCTTAAGAGCGAGAGATGTTTGGAGATCGTGGAGATATCGGCTCCCACCATTTCCGTCAACTCGCATACGCAGTGGGGGGCTTCAGCCAGTTCTTCCAGGATGTAGAGTCGAGTCGGATGGGCCAAGGCTTTGAGTATTTCGGCGCGGATCTCCAAGCGCTCCTTGCGTGTTTTATATGGTTGCATAATTGGCATATTAACCAAGTGAAGGGTCTGTGTCAAGTTTTTTCTTGCCGGATCGCGTGCCGTGAGGCGAGCGTAACGCGTTCCGTTTCGGATGGGTCAGCTTGATTTGCCAACGCATTTCCCGGAGAATATAAAGGACGTGAAACAAGATTCTTTAAGTCTGAATAAGAATAATCTAATCCTGTTGACCGAAACGGGAGGTGCGCATCAATTGATATCTCGTGAACCCGACATAATGGGTTTTCGTAATATAAAAGGAGATATAAAAAAGGAGAAAGCTTATGAAGCAGCGTATCGGAATCGCTCTCATTCTAATATTTGTGACGGTGGTTTTGGCCGGAGCGCAGGACAGGGGCTTCGGATTGGGGGTTCTGCTGGGAGAGCCTACCGGCATCAGTTTTAAACAATGGCTTGGTACCCGATCAGCCGTATCCGGAGCCGCCGCCTGGTCTTTCGGTCATGATGATTCTTTTCACGTACACTGTGATTATATTATCCATGATTTCCAAATGATTCCGCTGGAAGGGCACACCTTGGCTTTTACATACGGTGTGGGCGCCCGTCTGAAGAATGCCCATGATGTTCACGTAGGTATACGTATCCCGATCGGAGTCACATATCTCTTCGAAAACGCTCCCGTGGATATTTTTATCGAGCTGGCGCCGATCTTCGATCTGGTTCCGCGTACGGATTTGTTTTTTAACGGAGGGATCGGTGTCCGTTATTATTTTTAATTTTTTTCATGATCAATCTTCCGGTCCACATGAGATTCCGGTCGGAATCGAGTGTAAACCAAATCAATCCCTTAACGATGTAAAAAAGATATTCTGTCTTGTGGATCGCGGGAATCATAAATCTTCTCTTCTTTCTCAATTCCGGCTTGACAGGTTTGGTTTGCAGTGAATATGATTTTTATGAACGGCATCGGACCTGATTTTTCAAACCCTCGCCGATGCGCCTTCAGTGATGCGACATGATTGTTTGAGCGGGGTGTCATATATCGTTCGGATGAAAGTATCGGTGCTTTTTCCAGCTTAAGCTCGGCCGAGAAAGCCCCAAGAAATGCGGAATCCACTCTCCCTGAGTGTTCTCGGATTCGTAAGTCGGCATGAAGGAAACTTATTCCGGCAAGGAGGAGCAGATGAAGCGACGCGTTCGATTTGTCTTGCTTGCGGTGTTGGCGTTGGGGACGGCTTGTTCAGACGGATCGAAAGCGGATGCCGGTGATGCGGCCGTCAGGTTGCTTCTGGAACGCTTTTCCCAGGCCTATGGGACCAAGGATATGGCCTTGTTCGAAAAGATATTCGCCCATGACGCGGATATGATAAATCTAGGGACCGATGCCGATGAATATTGGATCGGCTGGTCTCCCTGGAAAGAGGCTTTCCAAAGACAGTTCGCTTCTTTTGAAAGCAGTGAAGTTGTCTTTGATGAGGTGCGGACGAGAACCCATTCTTCAGGGAAAGTGGCTTGGTTCAGCGCCGTGATGAAGGTCGACATCGTTTCCTCCGGACAAGCTTATCATTATGAGGGCATGAGGGTTACGGGAGTGGTGGAAAAGCGCGGCCGGGATTGGGTCTACGTGCAAAGGCATGTATCGCTTCCTGTTAAGGGACAGGCGGTCGAATATAAATAGGAGGGGTCATGAAGCTGTGGAGAGGGCTTTTATGTGTGATCTTACTGTTTTCATTCTGGAGCTGCAAGGCCGAGAATCCGCGGGTCGTGTTTCAGACGGACCTGGGAGATATCGAGGTTGAGATCCTTGAGCGGTCGGCTCCCGTAACGGCCGAAAACTTTCTTCGCTATGTTGATGAAGGCCTCTATAACGGAGCGGCTTTCTATCGGGTTGTGACCATGGATAATCAGCCGGACAACGATGTGAAGATAGAAGTGATCCAAGGAGGGATTCGATTTGCCGAAGGGAAGACCGGTTTTGATCCCATCATCCATGAGACCACACGGGAAACCGGCCTTTTGCATAAAGACGGAGTCATCTCCATGGCCAGAAGCGATCCCGGCACCGCGTCGTCGGAGTTCTTTTTTTGCATCCAGGACCAGCCCGAATTGGACTTTGGCGGCAAACGCAATCCTGACGGACAAGGATTCGCGGCGTTCGGCCGCGTGACCGGCGGGATGGGTGTGATCCTGAAGATCCAGCAGCAACCGGCAGCCGGCCAGATGCTTGTCGAGAGGGTCGTGATAAGCCGGGTTTCGCGGATACGGTGAAATACAACAGGCGGCGGATTCTATTTGGGTGCGGCTGAATTCTTCCTTTAAAATAATTCGTTTTGAATCTCGGGTTTCAGGGCAATCAGCAAAGGCCGGTTGTTAAAGGTTTTGAATGGCGGCCGCAATGGCGGGGACTGAAATATCCGCAGTGCATTTAATGATATTCCATAGGAGATGATTATGATCAAATTGAAAAGAGCATCCGTGTTCATCGGGATGATGATTTCGATGTTTATCTTGATTTTAACGGGTTTTCCTCAGGTCACGCATTCCGATGACCACTGTACGGATATCGTCGTGGGCAGGGGCGCCTCATTGGATGGATCCGTTATCACTTCGCATACCGGGTGCTGCAGCGAGTGCCGCGTGCATGTGGTGCCGGCTCAGACTTTTAAGCCGGGAAGCATGGCTCCCGTCTATTATGGGCTTCAGGATGTTCGGAAGCCGCTTCATGAATACGGCAGGGTGATCGGCCGTATCCCTCAGGTTGAGAAGACATACGCTTATTTTCATACGGGTTATCCGCAGATGAATGAACATCAGCTGGCCATTGGAGAATCGACGCTGTGCCAGAGAAAGGAGCTTCAAATCGACTTTGAGAGCGGATGCCGGCAGATCATGACGATCGAACAAGCGCAGCTTTTTGCGCTTCAGCGCTGCCGGACCGCCCGGGAAGCCGTTCGGTTGATCACGTCCTTGGTGGAAAAATATGGATTTCTTCCTTCCTGCGGCCCGGAGTCCGAAGGATTATGCATCGCTGATCCTCAGGAGGTATGGGTATTGGAGGTTTTCAGCGTGGGGCCGGATTGGGATCCCGAAAGCGGGGAATCGGGCGCCGTTTGGGCGGCTCAGCGGGTTCCGGATGATCATGTGGCGATTCTTCCCAATTGGAGTATCATCAAACAGATCGATCTCGACCGCCCCGATTATTTCATGGCTTCCGAAAATTACATGCAGGTGGCGATCGATCACGGATGGTATGATCCGAATTCCGGTCGACCCTTTATCTGGCAGGAGGCTTATGCTCCGCTTCCGATCGACGGCAGTCTGGGGCGGCTGTGGCTTTTTTACAGCCGGGTAGCGCCCTCGCTTAAAAATTGGTCCACATCATTCGGCGGCGGCGCTTCCAAAAACCACGGGTATGACCCCTACCATACCGTCCGCATGCCGCTTTCATATTTCCCGTTTTCCGTAAAACCTGAGAAAAAATTGTCTGTGCGGGATGTGATCGCTTTCCAACGATCGACGTTTGAAAACACGATTTATGACATGACCGCCGATACCGATTGGTTGGTTCCCGATGGAAAAGGAGGCTTCGTGAAAAGCCCTCTCACGACTCCCTTCCCCGGACAGGCTTGGAGGGAACTGTTGGATATCGACTATCACCGGGTCGTATCCCGCGGCGGGTACGGCATGGTCGCTCAGCTCCGAGGTTGGCTGCCGGATCCCATAGGGGGAATCTACTGGTTCTATCTGGACAATCAGTATGTCAGCACCTACGTCCCCATTTATGCCGGGGTTCGGGAAATATCACCGCTTTATATGACCTATGATCCCGATCGTTTCAGCGAAGAATCGGCACGCTGGGCGATCGATTTTGTGGATAACCTTCTCTACCTGCGCTGGCAGGATGCCATGAAGGACGTCAGAGCGGTTCGCGATCCGATGGAAGATGCTTTTTTCCAGAGCCGGTCAAAGGTCGATGCCGAGGTGCTGAAGCTGCATGCGGCGGATGTGGAAAAGGCCGCCTTGTATCTGACGGAGTTGACGAATAAGCGTATGGAGGAAGTGGTGAATATGTACCGGAATCTCCGGAGTCTGTTGATCACCAAATATACGAATAACAGGATATAATCCGCTTTCATTTGCCTTGGGGTTCGACATTTGACTTGATTCGATATATTGTGGTAGAGCTTAGAGAATCGTGATATTGAAAAGACTGCATTCACGGGAGAATAAGATGGAGGATCGATCCGAACATGACGAAAGAGCGAAGCGGGGAAGCGAGCGATCGCAAAAAAAACTCAATGAAGACCAAAATTTGACGGCAATGCGCCAGATGACAGAAGATGATCTGCTAAAAAAAAACGCGCAGCTTAGAGATGTTTTTGACTCTTTCCATGACGGGGTTGTCGTCCTGGACCGGAATTTCCGCTATATTTATTGGAACCACGCCATGGAGGAAATCTCAGGTGTTCCCGGGAAAGAAATCTTTCTGTCGGATAAGACGGCCTGGGAGATCTTCCCTCACTTGGCCGAGCAGGGTGTCGATAAAATGATGCGCCGGGCCATGCGCGGGGAAGTCGTCAAGCGAAAGAATATTCCCTACACTCTGCCGGGAGGGAAGAGCGGTTTCACCAATGAAATCCTGACCCCGCTTCGTTCCCAGGACGGAAAGATCTATGGGATTATCGATATCGTTCGGGATGTGACCGATCAGATCCTTATGGAAAAGGCCCGTGAATCCATCTATTCCATTTCGGAAGCGGCTCAGTCCACCATTAGTCTGGATGATCTGTATCGCTTCATTCACAAGACGATCTCTTCGCTTATGCCGGCGAAAGACAATTTTTATATCGCCCTCTATGATGAGATGGGCCATACCCTGCACTTTCCTTATTTTGTCGATGAATACGAAAAATCTCCCGGACCGCAGCCGATGGGAAAAGGCCTGACGGAATACGTACTCCGAACCAGGAAGCCTCTTTTGGCATCGCCAGAAAAATTCCAGGAGTTGGTCGACGGTGGAGAGGTCGTTTCCATCGGGCCCGCTTCGATCGACTGGCTGGGGGTTCCTCTCAAGATTCAGAACAAAGCGATCGGAGTCCTCGTGGTTCAAAGCTATACCGAAGGACTTCGGTTTACGAATGATGAAAAGAATATACTCCAGTTCATTTCAGCCCAGGTGGCCATGGCGATCGAGCGTAAAAAAGCCCAGGAAGTCCTGAAAGAGAGTGAAAACAGGTATCAGACCCTGGTGGAGAAAGCGGATATCGCCATTATGATCGATGATGTCAACGGGAAGTTTAAATATTTCAACAAGACGTTTTCGAGAATCTTCGGCTACACCGAAAAGGACATCAAAAACCTTTCCATAACATCGATCGTGCATCCTGACGACCATGACCGTGTCTTACGGCTTCACGAAGACCGGATGCGGGGAAAACGGGTCAAAAAACGATACGAGATAAAGGGGATTCGAAAGGACGGATCCGTTCTTGATTGTGAGATCGACGTCGTCACCTTAAAGGATGGCAAACGCATCGTCGGCACACGTTCATACATGTGGGATATCACCGAGCGCAAACGTGGGGAGAAACGGCTGAAAACTTCGCTGAGAGAGAAGGAAGTCCTGCTGCGTGAGATCCACCATCGGGTTAAAAACAACCTTCAAATCATCTCCAGCCTTCTAAATCTTCAGTCTCGCAATCTGCAGGATGAAAAGGCCCGGGACATGTTCAAGGAAAGTCAGGTTCGCGTTCGTTCCATGGCGCTGGTGCATGAAAAGCTTTATCGTTCGGAAGACCTGTCCAATGTGGATTTTTCAGAGTATATCCGGAACCTTGCCGATCATCTTTTTCACGTCTATGGCATGAACGATGTTGATTTGAAAGTCGATGTCGAAAATGTTTTCCTGGACATCAATACCGCGATTCCCTGCGGCTTGATTATCAGCGAGCTGATAACCAACAGCTTGAAATACGCTTTCCCGCAAGGCAACGGCGGTGAACTAAAGGTGGGACTTAAACGGGACTCAGAGGATTTCTATATGCTGACGGTGGGGGACTCAGGAAGGGGATTCCCGGAGGATTTCGATATAAAAAGCAGCGATTCTCTCGGCCTTCAGTTGGTGGACATGTTGACCGATCAGCTCAACGGCAGTCTGAGCTTCAAACACGGAAAGGGCGCGAAATTAGAAATCAAGTTCAAACCGGTTACACTCAAAGACTGACCATGGATTCGCCGCGGCCGGCGGTACGAATAAAAGCAGGCATTAAACGAAATGGATAACGCCATCCACGTCGATTCTCTCAGCCGAACGTTCAACGGCGTCCGGGCCGTCGACAATATCTCTTTTGATGTGAAAACCGGAGAGCTCTTTGGACTTTTGGGGCCGAACGGAGCCGGGAAAACCACCACCATCAATATTCTGTCTACGCTTCTGCCCCCAACTTCAGGCCGGGGAATCGTTGCGGGTTTTGATGTCACCCGGGATCGGGACAGCGTGAGACGGAGCATCGGGATCGTTTTTCAGGAACCCGCTCTGGATTCCAAGCTGACCGGCAAGGAAAACTTGAATTTTCACGCCATGATGTATGGGATCGAAAAGACGAAGCGCCGGATGCGGATCCAAGAGGTTCTGGATCTGGTGGAGCTGGGGGGAAAAGCCGATGTGCTGGTGGAAAACTATTCCGGGGGCATGAAGCGCCGTCTTGAGATCGCCAGGGGATTGATCCACAGTCCGCGGGTGCTGTTCTTGGATGAACCCACCCTGGGCCTGGATGCGCAAACCCGGAGGCGTATATGGGATTATATCAGGATTCTGAACCGGGACAAAAAAGTGACCATCATCCTGACTTCCCATTACATGGAGGAAGCCGACTATCTTTGCGACCGCGTTGCGATCATGGATTACGGAAAATTCGTAGCTGAAGACACCCCTCAAAAGCTCAAAGATATTCTGGGAGGGGATGTCGTTTCGATCGAAATCGATGGAGATCCGCGCGGATTGATTCTTGATTTTCGCAACCATGCATGGGTGAAAAATCTATCCGAACGGGAAAAGGTTCTCAGGCTGACCGTAGAGAAGGGGGAACGGCGTATACCGGGCATAATCCGGCTTGCGCAAAAAAACGATGTCAGCGTGAAAAGTGTCGATCTGCACAAACCCAGCCTCGAAGATGTTTTTCTGCACTTTACCGGAAGA
>CAYSQW010000032.1:0-39647 GCA_964433135.1 uncultured Eubacteriales bacterium | reverse complement strand
CGATTCTCCAGCGAAACATCTATATCCCTATCACGGGTGAGCACCACCCGGTAGGCAAGGTTCTTTTCGATGATGCTGCGCAGTCTCAGTGCGATATCCAGCGTGATGTCCTTCTCCAAAGCGCCGAATTTTCCCTTGGCGCCGACTTCCAGGCCTCCATGCCCCGGATCGATCACGATGGTCCGAAGCCCCTCAGAAGCCGCTCCGGCGGGTTCTCCGGAAGAACGATTTCCTTCGGGGGAATCCGTGTCCTTTCGCGGTCTCGATTTCGGTTCCGGCGCACGCCGGACTTCATTTGCGGGATTATCAAGCTGGAGCATTTCCTTGATCAACCGAATCTCGATGATCAACTGATGGGGATCCTCGCGCGTCTCATACTCGTAACGGAAATCGGGATCCGATATCTTAACGGTTAGAATACAGTTATCCGCTCCCTTGGACCAGCCGAGGTTCTGAATGCGCGGACTTCTGAAAGAATTACGCTGGACCAGATAATCTTCCTCTTCGGTCCGGATCTTGATCACAAGATAAGGCCCGTTTTTTTCAAGGGTGGACTGAAGCGGGAAACTCGATTCTACCAACAGCCGGCTCAAGTCCTCCTGATCATCGACGGAAATTTTCAAGCTGGTCTGTGGTTGTCCGAAACCCGGAAGAAACAGCGCACACAAGATTAAAATGAAAAGCAGGTTTTTCTTTACCACGCTAGCCGAAATCCTTTTTCTTAATCTCCATGGTGGAGGCGGCGGGAATCGAACCCGCGTCCGAAGACATTCAACATGAGGTCACTACATGCTTATCCTCTTCCTTAATCTCGCCGCGCGGCTTCTGAAGAGGCAAGATGCCGCGAGACCAGCCCGGATGTTGTTTCGCTCTCCGAACTCCGCGCGAATCCGAATCGCTATCCTGCTGAACGACGCTTCCCCTGCACCGCAGGAAAACACAGAAGAAACGGCATGCCTAATAACTAGGCAGCAAGTTGCATAGGTTCTGCACTTACTTTTTGTCCACCCGTTTTTAGCGAGGAGATGGAGCCTCGACATGCGACCTGTGTCTCATTATCTCCGTCGAATCCAGTTCGCCCCCAGTAGGTCGATTTCATTATATTTTGATTCCCTCAACCTGTCAACCGGGGGATCGCCGTTCCGGGCGCGTTTCAGAGGGTGAGAAAACTCCATTCCGTCGAATACGGCACCCGGCTGAGGAGGACGGATCCGGATTCGGTGACCAGGAGACAGTCACTGGGATTTATCCCGAAACCACGGGCGGCATCATACAATCCCGGCTCCACGCTGAACATCATGCCGGCTTCCAATGCGGTATGATCCCCGAGAGCAATGAAGGGCGGTTGATGCCCTTCGAAATTCTGTCCGGCTCCATGAGCGGGACGGTGATAGATGCATTCCGCCAATCCACTGCTTACCTGATTTTGATGAATCTTGGCGGCAATGTCGCAGCAAAGGGCTCCGGGACGGGATTCCTCGACCTGGATCTGCACGCACTCGGCGACCACCCGCCACATCTTCTCCTGTTCGGGCGTCCAGGGAGCGATCTGGTAATTCCGATAGCATTCCCCGCCGTAACCGCCCAGGCGGATATCGGTATTGACATAGAGAGCATCTCCTTTACGAACCCGATTGTAGAAAAACTGATTAGGATGAGGATAGGCCGTCGCCACCCCGGTCCGGACATACCGGGCGGTCACATCCATTCCGACGGCGCTGTGCGGACGTCCGTCCCGCCGGACATCTTTCATCATGAGATTGATGCCGTAGGTCTGCAGTGCCTGGCCGATCTCGAAATCCGTGGCATCGGTCCCGCGCTCCAGGATATAGTCCCGGGCGAACGCGTGGATCTTGTCGAAATATCGGTAAGCCCGTTGGGTCAGCGCGATCTCCTCCGGAGTTTTGATCATCCGCATTTTGAGGCATATGGCACTGATATCCATGACTTCGGCCCGCGGCAGAATGCGCCGGAAGGTCTTCATCCGGGACGGAGACAGCTCCGTGTCGACTCCGATGACGCCGACGACGAATCCCCGTTTCTTCAAACCTTCCAATACCCATTCCCAAAGATCCACCCGGGGACCCGGAGACGCTTGCCCCCGGTTCGGAAATCCGCCGGCGGCATGCGGATAACAGAAATAAGATTCGTTTTCCGTGCACCACCATGACGTGATAAGATCCCGGTCTATCGCGGGGGAATACCAGTAGACCGAATCTTTTTCACCCACCGGGAAAAGGGCCCAGGTGGATCGCTCCCCGCTGCCGCGAAAACAGCCGGTAAAATAGACCAGGTTGGGATCGCTTCCCAGCAGAACGGCATCCACTCCGTCGGCGGCCGCCCGATCCCGCAGCTTTTCGGCCGCTGTCCGGTACCAGCTCAGGGGAAGCCGATCATACCCAAGAGCCGCAGGCTCGGGTTGGGCGGGATTATCGACCAGAAGCTTCTCCGAAGCGCTTTCTCCGGATTCCGGAATACAGGCCAGCTCACCCCCCGCCATGCCCGCGGCGGCCAGTCCCAGACCCATATTTTGCATGAATTTTCGACGCGAAATCGGCATGGACACCTCCCGTCCCTTATATATTATAGGAATACGGCGTCGTCAAGATCCGGTCTGTTTACTCTTCCCCACCACCGACAGTCGTTGCATTGACACGGACGTCATACCCGCGATGATGGCGCCGACAGCGGTCCTTCTGCAAGGAAGGCCGGCGGATGCCATGATTCTCCCCCGGGTAGACCACCAACGGCATGGTCCGCACCAAGAGGCACAGCATCTGATACAGCCGTTCCGAATCAAGGATAGGCACGTTCCAGTCCTTTTCCCTCTCCATGATCAACATCTGCATGGCAATCATCTCGACCGCATTAAAGGGCGAGAACCGCTGTTTTTGAATATCTCAATCAAAAACAGCGCCCAGATCAGGTAAGCAAGGAACAAGGGATAGAAGTTCCACAGGAATCGACTGGCAACTTCAGATCCGGGGGCATTCGCATGGCCGGGAATGGTAAGCACCATCAGCATAAAAAAGAAGGCCGGGCCTTTTTGTGAAGTCAGTTCAATCAGGCAGTAAAAAGCCGGAACCAGCAGCAGCGTGTAGGAATAGTCCTTGAACCGGGGAAGGATGAGGGCATAAACCAGACAGGCGAGGAATATAAGGAGTCGGTCTCGCTGCGCCTCCGGCCGGCTTCGAAGCCGGCGGTACGCAGCCCAGCTTATCATCAGGATAACGGAGACGATCATCCCGAAAATAACCGGCAGCACGATCGGCGGAAGCGTGATACCGGTTTTCTCCCGCAGCCCGGCAGCGATATTATTGAGGAGGACATAAGTCGAGGGATTCGTGATCCCCCTCCATTCCTTGACCATGCCGCGAAAGATCTTCAGAAATTCTCCGAAAAGCAACGGATCCATAAGATAGGAAACACCTTGCAGAAAGCCCCAAGCCGCGAAAGCACCCAGGAAATACAAATATTTTCTCTTCATGGAGGAAAGAGGAAGCAGGATCAGAAAAAAAAGAGGGATGATTTTGAATGTGGCAGCAAGCAGAACCAACACACAGAAAGGAAAGGGCTTTCGCTTCAAAAAGAAGAAAAACGCGCACCACAGCAGGAACTGCTCGAGAAGAGAAATGTTCCCGGCTGTAAAATCAACAATCAGGGCTCCATTGAACGCAAATAAGATGAATGCGAAAAAAAACACTCTTCCTCGCTCGGGAAGGAACGTTTTTTGCCAAAGCATCACCAGCCCCGCAAGCGCAAGGCATTTGATCAATAAAAACAGCGTATAACCCGTCCGGAAATTAAACAGCGAAAAAATCCGGTAAAACCAGATCGAAAGCGGAGGATAACTGTAGTACTGCTGAACCGGAGAACGAGCGAAACGGCGCAGAAGCGGCCGGTCATAAAAATCCAATCCAGCCTCAGCCACCTCGGCGGCGTAGTAATGGGTCTTGAAGTCCCACTGATAGACATTGCACTTTTTATAAATTTCTGCCAACAGCGCACCGAAATACAATGCCAACAGCATCAGAAACAGCAGATGAACCTTTTTCATCACTGGTCTCGTCGAAAAAACCTGACTTTGAGAACACAACAGATCTCGACACCTGAAAATCAGCGGATAGCAGCTCCCTTTTGTATGTTTCGCTCTTTATGTCCCAATCCTACATTTTATACATTGGAAATACAAGCGACGGCATCTCTGTCACTGCCGGCATTAACGACTCGAACATCCCCATGGAAATTCCTTAAATCGACCCGGTCCGCCGATTTGACTCCCCCCTCTGAAGTTGCTATGCTCCTTTTGTGATAATAATGGGGGAACGCCGACAATGAAATGCCCTAAATGCCTCTCGGACAATTCCGACTCTCAGCGGTTCTGCAATGAATGCGGCACACGACTCACGGAAAGCCCCGAAAATCCCCCCGCGCCCGGCGGCGGGCTTTCGACCGGATCCTTTTTTGCATCCCGCTTCCGGATCATAGAGGAAATCGGGCGGGGCGGAATGGGCCGGGTATACAAGGCCGTTGATTCGGAGCTGAGGGAAAAGATCGCCATCAAGCTTCTCAAACCGGAAATCTCCTCCAATCCGAAAACCGTCGAACGTTTTAGAAACGAACTCAAGTACGCCCGTAAGATCAGACATAAATATGTGTGCCAGATGTTCGACCTCAATCGTGACGACACGACGGCATATATCACGATGGAGTACGTCCACGGAGAAAACCTTAAAAGTTTCATCCGGCAGTCGGGTCAGCTGTCCGCCGCCACCACGGTGCGCATCGCCCGCCAGATTTGCGAAGGGCTGGCCGAAGCCCACCGGCTCGGCGTCATTCATCGGGATCTGAAACCCAGCAATATCATGATCGACGATGACGGGAACGCGCGCGTCATGGATTTCGGCATCGCGCGATCCCTTACCGATGAAGAAACCGAGGAAGGCCTGATGATCGGAACGCCCGAATACATGGCTCCCGAACAGGTGGAGGGAGAAAGCGCCGATCAGCGGTCGGACATTTATTCTCTGGGAGTGGTTCTCTACGAGATGCTCACAGGGAAACAGCCGTTCGAGGGCCACACTCCCATCAGCATCGCCGTCAAGCACAAGGAGGAAACGCCCCTGGATCCTCGATCGCTCAATCCTCAGATCCCGGATGCACTCAACGCCATCGTCCTGAAATGCCTGGAAAAGTACAAGCGTGATCGATTCCAAAACGCCGACCAAATTCTGGACGCCCTGGCTTCTCTCCCTCCGGCGCAAGCCCGCTCGGGGGAATCGTCCTTCGCTTCACAACCTTCTCCGGTCGATCGCAAGCCCGGAGCTTCAAGAACTTTGCTGCTGATTCTTGGCGGGCTGCTGGCGGTGCTTTTTGCCGGTTTCATCTACCTGACCGTCCTCAAACCCAAAGCGATCGAATCCAATGATAGGACCATGCTTGCGGTGCTTCCCTTCGAAAACCTGGGAGCGCAGGAAGATGAATATTTTGCCGACGGCATCACGGATGAAATCACGAATCGGCTTGCCGCGCTGGCCAGATTGGGGGTTATTTCCCGGACAAGTACGGTTCAATACAAGGAAACGACAAAATCGATCCGCCGGATCGCCGAAGAATTGAATGTCGATTTCGTACTGGAAGGAAGCGTTCGCTGGAGCCGGAATCCGGAAGGAAACGGCCGCGTCCGTGTCAACACGCAGCTTGTCCGCGTTTCGGACGACACCCACATCTGGTCCGAAAGTTATGACCGGATCATCTCGGATATTTTTGCCGTACAAACCGATATCGCCGAGGAGGTCGCCCGCCGACTCGACCTCACCGTTCTGGAACCGGAAAGACAGGCTCTGAACACGGCTCCGACCGAAAACCTGGAAGCCTATGATTTCTATCTTCAAGGCCGTGAACACGAAGAAAACGGCTGGGCCTACCTTGACAACCGGGAATTCGATCTCGCCATTTCCCTGCTGGAAAGAGCCACGGAGCTCGATCCGGATTTCGCCCTCGCCTACGTCCGCCAATCGTACCTTCATTCCCGGCTTTATTTTTTCTCCGTCGACCGCAGCGAAGAGCGGCGGGCGCGGTCCCGAACCGCCGTCAACAGGGCGCTGGAGATCGATCCGGATTTTCCGGAAGCTCATTGGGCATCCGCTTTCTATCACTACTGGTGTCTGTCCGACTATGCCAGGGCCGCGGAAATATTCGAGGCGGTCCAGAAAGTCCGTCCTAATATCGATCCTCAAGTGCTCGGTTACATCCAGCGGCGGCAGGGAAAATGGCAGGAATGCGTGGACACGTTGGAACGCGCGGTCCGCATCAATCCACGCGACACCCAGATCATTTACGAACTCGGCGGCGCCTGTCTGAGCCTGCACCGATTCGAATCGGCCGAAGCTTATTTTGACCGCGTGCTTGAGATCCATCCCGATCATCTCCCTGCTCAACTGGGCAAGATCACCATCCGCATCCAAAAGGACGGAGATATCACCGCCGCACGCACGCTGTGGGAAGCTCTGCCTTCACACCAGCTCAAGGACTACATGGGCCTTACCCTCGATATGCTGGACAAAGACTATGACAGCGTGCTCGAACGCCTGGAAGCGCTGGATTACCATTACTACGAAGGCCAGCACTTTCTGTTTCTCAAGGATCTGGTTATTGCCGAGATCCTTACCGCCCGGGGGGAACGCGTGCGGGCAGCCCCTTACGCCGATGCCGCCCGTTCGCTTTTGGAAACCGCCGTGACGGCACAGGCCCAGGATCCCCGCTTCCATGCCACCCTCGGACTGGCCTACGCCTACCTGGGACGCGCCGATGACGCAATACGGGAAGGCGAGCGTGCCGTGGAGCTTCATCCCGTGGAGCGGGACGCCGCTCAGGGACCGATCTACCTCTTGAATCTGGCCCGCATCCATACGCAACTCGACGAACCGGACAAAGCGCTCGACCTGATCGAACGGCTGCTCGACATACCCCATGCGGAATATCTCTGGCATATCATCTCTATCCCCCAACTCCGGCTGGATCCGGCCTGGGATAAACTGCGAGAGCATCCTCGGTTCCGGAAAATGGTCGAGTAGCGGCCGGGCGGCAGCTGGAAAATTCGGCTCATCACATTGATGACGAACAAGAGGCTCCGAGGTGTTTTATTTCCATTTATTTAAACCAAAATCAAAAATGAGGCTTCGAAAACCTTATTTAAGGCTTAAGGGGCATTTATTTGCGACTACGCCACGGCCCGACCCCATTCCGTATTACATTTCAGGAATTTCTACTGCAGCAGCGCCGACGGCGGCCCTTCCGGTTTCAAGATTCCGGATGACCACGCGACATTTATATCGGCCTGGGGGAATCGACAGCCGCGACGTGTGCTGAAACAATCCGGCCGCGCGCTTCAAAAAATCCTTCTCTTCCCGTTTCATGTCAACGACATCTTCCGTCTCATCGAAAATCAATCTGACAACCTCGATCTTCCCGCCTGAGATTTTGGTGAGGTCTTCTTCCTCCAATCGGAGCTGCAGCATGAGGGTGTATTCTTCTTTATCCCTGCTCAGTACGGTCTCAAGCGGAAAACGGATCGGGTCCTGAAACAGCGGTTTTTCGGTAAGCGCCAAGTCCACGAGATGGAGCTGTTTTTCCAGCTTCGAATATTCCGTAAACGGTTTCCTTTCGTAATATCCCCCTTGTGCGTGGACTTTGCAGTCCTGTTTCTTCACTTTCACGTCCAGCTTGTGATACCGCCCGTCCCATTTCTCGCTGACATAGTATCCCAGGACATAATAAGAACCGGTGAGATTCTGCAGCTCTTCCATGATGGTTTCGTAGTCGGCAGCGTTCCCGAAATATTCCCCTCCGGTTTTCTTGGACAAACGCATAAGGGGAATGGTTCCCAGAGTGTCGGCGTCCTGTTGAATCAAGGTTTCTAATCTTTCCGTATTAATGCTGTGGATAATGCAACTCGAGTTGGACAACGCTTTTAACATATTTTCATACCGATCGCGGATAGTCGAATTTCCTAATCATTCCCTTATCATTGTCATTTTTCGAGCGCGTATATTTTCTATTGATGATGGTTTGTCATGCATCACCGAGCCTGCGATCCCGGATGAGAAGAAAAGGATGTGTTTGTATCCGGGAACGTAGCGAAGCGCTTTGGACAGCTCTATCATCTTCAAAGAAAAACGTGATGCATGTTCTTTATAAACGGCCCTAGCCAACGTGCTCCATCCACTATCAAAATCCGCCCGTGGATATTCTGTTTTTTCTTCTCCCATCGTTCTCCAATAATTCGATTCGACATTATAGGCGCGTCCCGCAATGTTCTTCGCACCGAAGCCTTCGATGACCTCCCTTGCTTTTTTGTGGTCGGTGGTCAAAAACTCATGGACGGTCAAGCCTTGAGGGATAGAATAAGATAATACACCCACCTCATCCTCGGGGAGAATTTTGGCATCCATGAAATGCAGCGCCGCTTCCTTGGATTTCAAGAGACCTTTGGCGTTATTGAACGCTAAATCAAAAAAAGAATGAATTTCCGATTCATTCTTGTCGACGGGGTTAAAGCTTCCGTGTTTTCCAGAGAGACAGCAGGTTTTTCGAGCCGTAATTCCATATTATCGGGAAGCACGGTTCTTGCCGCCGGTTTTTTGATAACATCGGGAAGCGAGAGCATATGCCTTTCGAATTCCGTGATGGCTTTGAGCTTTCCCCGATCATATATCTCAAAATCTCCCCTCTTCAAATCCGTAACCGGTTCTCCCGCTTCATCCGTGACATAGACCTGGATGAGCTTCAGCGTGACCGTGACTTCATGCTGAAATGCTTTTTTATTCCGGACGGACTGATCATGGACGCCGAATAAATGGAGGCTTGAAAAGAAAGCCGGAATGGAAAGAAAACAGTGTATTTTTTTCGGCATCCGCAGCATCAAGGGCGACATGAAGTTTCACCCTCCTCCCCCAATATCTCAATCTACCTCCGATGATATAAAAGTCAAATCCGTTTTGGATGTCGGATCCGCCGACGAGACTCGAACTCGCGACCTCCGGCGTGACAGGTCGGCGTTCTTTTCGGGTCGCCAAGGAGGGATGATTATTCACTTCGCAGAGCCACAATCGGATCGAGCAGGCTGGCTCTGCGGGCAGGATACACGCCGAAGAACAGCCCGACAATCAAGGAAAAGCCGAAGGAAAGCGCGATGGACGGCCATGTGACGGCAGTCGGCCACGCCGTGGCCGCCCCGATTATCAACGACCCTGAGATCCCGGCCAATATTCCTGCCGTTCCTCCTCCGAACCCCAAGATGGCGGCTTCAAAAATAAATTGGACCAATATGTCTTTGCGGCTGGCGCCGACGGACATGCGGAGACCGATTTCGTTGGTCCGCTCTTTAACCGCCAGAAGCATGATCGCCAAGATACCGATGCCCCCCACCAAAAGCGAGACCGCGGCGATGCTTCCGATCAACGTAGTGAAAGTCTCGGTGGTTTCCTTCTCCGCTTCCAATAGGTCGGCCTGACTCTGGATGGTGAAATCATCCGGTTTGCCCAGCCGATGCATGCGGTGCCTCTCCCTCAACAGCTCCCGGATTTCTTCAACCGCCGGTTCCATTTTTTCCTTGCTTACGGCCTCGATATTGATGCTGCCGATATAGGTCATATTGAAGACCCTGCGCATCGCCGTCCGGATGGGAATGAAGATCTGATCATCTTGATCCACACCGCTTAAATCCACGCCTTTGCCTTCCATAACTCCGATCACCTCAAAAGGCACTCTTCCGATGCGGATGATCTCTCCGATAGGATCCTCGTCTTCGAAAAGGTTTCTCCATACCGATCGTCCAAGAACCGCCACCCGGATGCCGGCGGTATTTTCTTCTTCGTTGAAGAACTCTCCTTCTTCCACCTGAAAATTCCGAACATGCTTGTAATCAGGCGTGGTTCCGGTAATGGCGGTGTTGCTGGAATAGCTGCCGTATTTGACCTGCATCTTTTTGCTTTGAACCGGTGCGATTCTGTTCACGGAATAACAGTTCTCCAAAACCGCTTCCGCATCCGCCAAGGTCAATGTCGTGGCCGTGCCGCGTATTTCTCTCCGCCCGGCGAACCTGCGAATCTGCCCGGCGCTTACGACCAAAAGGTTGGTTCCCATGTCGTTTATGCGGCTTAAGACCGTTTTCTGAGCCCCTTTCCCGACTGAAACCATCAAAATAACGGCTGAAACTCCGATGATTATCCCTAAAAGAGCTAGAAATGTGCGCATCTTATGTGCGATAAGCTGCTTCCCGGATATTTTCAGGTTACGGCCTAAACGCATCACCAGCTACCTTTTCTTGAGCGGAGTCAGGACCTTAAAGCCTCCACCGGCTGCAACGCGGAGGCACGTCGTGCCGGCTGCAGTCCCGCGATAATACCCACCAGGGATGAACACAAAACACCCAAAACCCCGATTTCCCAGGAAATCGACACCGGTGTTCCTGTCATTCTGGCCATGATACCGCTTCCCGCAACGCCAAGCACCAATCCCAAAATACCACCCATGAGGGTGACTACCGTCGACTCGAGCAAAAACTGGGAAAGAATATGTCTGCTTTGAGCACCCACCGCTTTTCTCAAACCGATCTCCTTGGTTCTCTCCGAAATCGACATCAGCATGATGTTGGAAACCACCACGCCGCCGGCGATCAACGAAATGCCCGCAATGATAATCAGCAGCAGATTGAACGTTCCGGCCACGTTTTCAGCCATCTTCTTGACTTGATCGGGCTTCCGGACTGAAAAATCATCCGGCATTCCCGGCGCGATCCGGTGCTGCTCCCGAATCAGGGAGGCGATCTCCTCGGCTGCTTTGTCAACATGTTTATGGGAACGAAGCCGGACTTTGATCCCCGCCAGATAATCTACATTAGCCACACGCCGCATATAGGTGCTCAAAGGAATATAGATGCGGTTGTCCATATCCCCGCCGCCGGGGCTTGTTCCCTTGATTTCCATGATCCCCTTGATCTCGAATTGAACGTTTCCAACCTGAATAAATTCTCCAATGGGATTGACGCCGTCGAAAAGCTCTTTCCTGACGGTTTCCCCGACGACCGCAACCCGAGCCATCCGGTCCATGTCTTCATAAGTGATAAAATCTCCCTCCCGGGATGTCCAATCCCAAACCGGAGCCCATTCCGGGGTCACACCGAATATCGTCGCGGTTGTATTCAAGTCCTGGAAAATTATCTCCGACATACTTTTTCGGTTGAATGGGGCCAGTTCATGGATATCCGGGATCTCCCTTCTAAGAGCTTCCGCGTCATCCAGCTTCAAATTGGCAACGGGCTGTCCGCCAACCGGCCGCCCCATCTCCCGTCCTCCCCCGGAAAATACCATCAAACTGTCAAGTCCGAATTTCTGGACCCGATCCAAGATCCGTTTCTGCGCCCCCAATCCCGCAGATACAACCAGCGTGAGCGCGATGATGCCGATGACGATACCGATCATCATGAGAAAAGATCGGAGCTTGTTTTTTCCCAGCTGTTTGAAGGATTCTTTAATCAGTCTGCCTTTTTTCATCGGCTCCCTCCTCTCCTCTCATGTCGGCATTCTTCTTGTCATTGATGATTCTCCCATCGGCGAATGTGATGATCCTTTCGGCATACTCCGCGATATCGGGCTCATGAGTGACCAGAATAACGGTCCTGCCCTGCCGGGGAAGCTGCTTGAAAAGCGCCATTATTTCATAACTGGACTTCGTATCCAGATTCCCTGTCGGCTCATCCGCAAAAATGATTTCCGGATCATTGACCAGGGCTCTGGCCACCGCCACCCTTTGCTGCTCTCCTCCGGACAACTCATTGGGATAATGATGAATCCTGTCCTTCAAACCCACGGTTTCCAGCGCCTCCCGAGCCAGCCGGGATATGTCCGGCTTGTCCGAGTATATTAAGGGAAGCTCAACATTTTCCAGGGCATTCGTCCGGGGAAGCAGATTGAACATCTGAAAAACAAAACCGATTTTTTGATTGCGGACTTTTGCCATCTCTTCATCATCAAGGCGGCTGACTTCCAGATCGTCCAGGATTACATGACCGCTGGTCGGACGATCCAGACAGCCCAGAATATTCATCAGGGTCGATTTTCCCGAACCGGATGCCCCCATGACGGCGACAAGTTCGCCTTTATTGACTTCAAGCGAAACGTCATTGACGGCGGTCACCTCGGAACTGGATCCGCTGTTGTAAATTTTCACCAGATTTTTCGCTTGTATCACCGTTTTAGTCATCGATAATCTCCTTTACTCCGATTCTGAAATGACGACATAATCCCCTTCCTTGAGTCCGCTTATGATTTCCGTGTACCCTCCGTCCCTCCACCCCGTTTTAACCAGCCGTCGGACCCGGGCTCCATCTTCAAGAGCCGCCACATAATAATTTCCCCTTTCCCTGGTTACGGCGGCGGTGGGAACGGCCAGAACACCGGATCGAGTTTCCATAGAGATCGTCACGCTTGCCGTCATTTCCGGACGAAGAACCTTGTCTTTAAAGTCCGTGATCTCAACCGTCACGATATAATTGACGACATTATCCTGAATGACGGCCTTGGGGTAAATCGACCTCACATTGCCTTCGAAATCCGTATCCCTGAAGGTGTCTACGGTAAAGACCGAATCCAGGCCGGTTTTGATTTTCCCGATATCGGTTTCATCCACATAAGTCTGCACCTCCAACTTTTTCAGATCGATGAGATTGACGAAAGTCGGGGCCGCCAGACTGGCGGCTACGGTTTCTCCTTCTTGAGTGGAAATAGAGGCGATAACTCCGGAGATTGGTGCAAATATTTTGGTGTATCCCAACTGGACTTCCGCAAATTTCACATTGGCTTCCGCCTGGGCGACCTGAGCCGCGGCGGTTTTGTAGGCGTTATCCGCCAGATCAACCTGTTGTTGGGAAGTGAAGTTTTTTTTCCACAGCGACGTCTGTCTTTCCCTATTGATCCGGGCATATTCCAGATCGGCTTCGGCTCTGTGCAATGCCGCAATATTCTGGTCCAGTTTGGCCCTGAATTCCGAATCATCCAGTTCCGCAATCACCTGTCCGGCTTCGACTAAATCTCCTATCTGAGCCCGCAAGCGCTTGACCACCCCGGAAACCCTCGATCCCACTTTCACCTCAGCCCCGATCATCGGCTTGACTATGCCGGTAGCCAGAACATAGGAGCTTATATCCCTCCGGGCTACCTGTACCTGTCTTCCGATTGACCGAGGTTCATCTTTATCGATAAAAGCCGGTTTGACACCAAAAAACAGAATAGCGCCAAAAGCTGAAATTGAGAAAAACCAAATGAGTATCTTCTTCATTGCGTCTCTCCTTGAGATGCTGCGTGCTTTGAGGTTCCTGCTACCCGGTCGATCACTGCCAGCGCGATTTTGAAATCAGCCAAAGCTTCGATACGGCCTTCCTCTGCTGCCACCAGGGCCGCTTCCGCATCGATCACTTCCATCATGGAACCCACACCTTCCCGATATTCTTCTTCAGCCAGCGCCAGGTTCTCCTCGGCGCTGGCAAGCAATACGGCCGTATTGTCAATCCGTTCCTCGGCTTGCTTCAGATCGAGGTAAGCGTTCCATACCTCCTGTCCGATTTCCTGTTTGAGGGCCTGCATCTGTTTGTTCAGAACATTCAAGGCCGTTTTTTCCTGGGCGATTCGGGCCTGGTTGGCATATCCGTTAAACACGGGAAACGTAAGGCCTACCCCGGCGAACCAGCTTCCTTTTATTCCGGTTGACAGACTCGAACAGAATAGATCAACACCTGTATCCGCGGAGATCCATGGATAAATCTTGCTTCGGGCAAAACGGATATCCGCCTTTTGCGCGGAGATCTGGGCTTCCGCTTTTCTTATTTCCGGGCGCATTCTCAACGCCCGGCCGTGAAGATTCCTGAATTCCCGGGTCCCTTTTAAATCGGTTTTTTCCAGGTCGTCCCGGACTTCAATGGGCAAATGCGCTTCCCGGCCGAGCAAGACATTGAGAGCGCCCATTGTAAAAAGCCGCGTATTGCGTGCCCGGATCAGAGAGAGCTCCGCGTTGGATCTTTCCACTTCCGCTTTGAGTATGTCGGCGCGTGAAACCAAACCGGCGTCAAAACGCGCCTGTGCAAATTCCAGGAAGTATTCCGCCCGTTCCAAGGCCTGAAGGGCTGCTTTTTCCAAATGCCGAGACTGAAGATATCGGTAATAAGCCTGGCTGACATTTAAGATAAGATCCTGAAGGCTGGCTTCATGTTGGTTCGTCACGGCCCGATAAGCGGACTCCGCCGCATCATAGGTCGCCGTTTTCCCGCCCCCCTGGTACAAATAATAGTGCGCTCTCGCATCAGCATTGTACCGGGAATAGGATCCGCTTTTCCCCGATATTTCATCTTGTCTGTTTTTATACACATCCGCTCCGACGCTCAGGTTGATCTCGGGATAATAACCCGAACGCGCTTCGACGGTATTGATCCGGCTTTTTTCCACTTCGTATGCGGATGCAAGCAGAGCGGGGTTGTTGCTCTGAGCAAGAGCAATGCATTCATCAAGCGATAACACGGCTTCCTTTTCTCTTATCGTTTCCGCATTAAGGGGGATAAGAAGGAAAACGACCATGAATATTACGGGCAGAATAAAACGATTTAAACAATATCTCCGTAATTGAAAAGACTTTTTATCTCTTTCATCCATGTCCAAGGAAAGCGCCCGATTCTCCGAATAATCCATCTTCATCCTTATCTTTCGGTCTATGCTCAAGAAATATGAGAGATCACACTGTATCACAAATGCCCCCCGGCTTTTAAGATCGCAATTTATTCAGCATAAAGTGCGGTTTAGATCTCTCCGGCCGGCTTCTCTTCTTCTCTTATGAAACAGTCATGCAACTTCCGTCTCGCTCAGGTCTTCGAGTGGCAATATGGCGATCATTGCTTTCACCCCATAGTCGAATCGTATCCCGTCGACACATCTTCTTCCGTTGCCTGGACCTCGATTCCCCCATCACCGGTTTTGACCCCCTATAGAAGTTAAAGCCATCGCTGGAATCGATAATATCCATACTGTTTTTTTCGTCACATTTGAAACTCCCGATAAATTTATTGAAATCTTCTTTTTGTGCAAAATTGATGCCATTTTGTAAGCTGTTTATATGTCAATATTTAGCTGATTTACTCCCCCATAAAAAAACGACAATAATGCAGGGAGCCGACATTTATGTCGGGCAGCCTGTCTGCTTAAATGAAAAAAAACACTTTGATTGCGGCCTTGTCTTATCAGCGCGGAAATAATCTTATTCGCATGAGAGATTATGGAGAGTGGTATAGTCGACAGCAACGGTGATCCGATCTTCAGCCCTGCCGAATGGTCGTTCTTTCGGCCCGACGTCCAACAGCCCCATCAATGGACAACTTTTAGAAAGCCTTTCGAGGCCCCAGATTTCCTCCCTCAAAACGAATCCATTGAAAGCGTTGGTTTAATTCTAAAAGGCATTGGGACGGAAAGGCAAAGTCAAGGAAAGTCGCTGATTTTGAAGGGGATATCTGGCGGGGCCGACGAGACTCGAACTCGCGACCTCCGGCGTGACAGGCCGGCGTTCTAACCGACTGAACTACGACCCCGCTCTAATGTCGGTATGACCTGCCGTCTACCGGCAAGCCGTTTTCCTTCCGTGTCCTGAATCCCATGGGGATTCAAATCCTGTGAAGGCTGTGAAATAGTAAGCTTTTTTTATCCTTTTGTCAATCGTTTTCGATCGGCGGCTCTGAAACCTTAAGGGTATTTTTCATTCCGCGGCCATGACCCGGGATGCCTTCATCGGAACCTTCCAGCCGGCTCAAGATCCCCAAGACCAAAGGTTTCCCAAGAAAAACGATCTTCGAGACCTGAAGCTTCACGGGAATCTGAACTTGTTTCTTGTTCAACAGGATCGTCGAATATACCGCTTCCGCATCTTCCTCTCCCGCCAGACGTTTCAAATAATTATTCGCTACCCTGGGGAGTTCGCTGGGACACACATGGGTAGAAAAAAGAGTCCCGACGGCTTTCTTGGCCGGATAGCCGAGCAGCAATCTCAAATTCCGGTTCAACAGAAGAATCCTGTGTGACCGAATCACCACTGCGGCTTTTTCAAGGCTTCGAAAACGTTTCCGAAACCATCTCCATGCTTTCTTTTCCGGAATCTCACTCCTGATCCTCCATCGTTCCAATTGCTCGAATCCGATGGCGATCTCATGCAATTCCATAAGATCATTTAAGTAATTCTCGTGCTTTTTCACTTTTATTTGCCTTGAATCAGCTTCCGGCGGATCAATCATAAAGCCCCTTTTCATTTCCATAAACCTCTTCCCTTCCTTTTTCCTTTCGTGTGATCCCACTGCCGGCTATGGGCGAAATACAGACGGCCGGTTTCACAAGCACAACGACCGCCTAGGGGCGGCGCGTTGAAACATCCTCAGTGAATTTTCGCGCCGGCCCGCCGGTGAGAATCTACCGGTGTGCAAAAGACACCCTTCCATTTGTTTTGTCGGCCCAATCCGGAGGGGGATGGAAAAAAATCTCCTTGTTTACACCTTTTCTTGAGTTTACCTCTCCCCGTTTTCGCCCTATCATCGATCCAAGAGCTCGTCGTTTTTTCCCGGCAAACGCCGTTTTGACTCCTCCGGCACTTTCATCTATACTGCTCTCTGTCCACCCCCGAACCGGAGGAACGGTAGCTTCTGTAGGACGAGAGCTAAAGCCAGTCACCTTATTGAGAAGACCAGGCACATCCACCCGCGAAGGAGTTTCGATCATGACCGAAAAGAACAGCGATCCCCAAGAATATTCTCTCTATGATCTCCGCATCGAAACCATCGCCCATCCTGAAGGCAAGCCTTTCGTCTGCAACCACCCGGTCGGCTCCTGGTTCGAACTTCGTGGAGAAAACATACACTTCCCCACAGATCAGCCGTTTCCGCTTTATCCCCTGGCGGCGCTTCTGCCGATCCTGCCGGCCAAACAGAGGGAAACCGATGCCGCTGACTGGATGACGACGGATTCCGTCATCGCCTGCCCGGATCCGCACTGCGGCGGGCGCTTTAAAATCACCCGGATCGGGAAACGACGGTTTCGCCACAGCGAGACCTCGGCGGTTCCCCTCTCCCGCGGCAAGGAGTGATCGGTTATGCCTGATTTTTTTCCCCGGTTTGACATGCAGCCCGGATACTCCATCTCCCGCGTCCTCAAGGGAGGATGGCAGTTGGCGGGAGGACACGGTTCCATCGATCCCGAGGCGGCGTTGGAAGACATGCGGAGATTTACGGAATCCGGTATCACGACTTTTGACTGCGCCGATATATACACCGGTGTGGAAACTTTGATCGGCCGCTTCCTGCAGCGAAATAAGAGCGCATTCGCCGCCGGCGAGATACCCCCTGTTCAGGTCCATACAAAATATGTCCCCGATCTCGACAAACTCCATTCCCTGACCAAAGACGATACCGCACGCATCATCGACCGCTCCCTGCAGCGACTCACCGTTGACCGTCTGGATCTGGTGCAATTTCACTGGTGGGACTACGACGTCCCGGGCTATGTGGAAGCGGCCGGGCATCTCAAGGACCTGCAGCAATCCGGCAAGATTCTTTACATCGGCGTAACGAATTTTGACAGCGTGCATCTGCGCGAGATCCTGCAGTCCGGAGTTCAGGTGATCAGCAATCAGGTTCAGTACTCACTGCTCGATCACAGGCCCGAGGGTGATATGGCCGACCTGGCCGATAAATACGGACTGCGCCTGCTCTGTTACGGTACTCTGGCCGGCGGCTTTTTAAGCGACCGCTACCTTGATACTCCGGCTCCGGCGGAGCCGCTGGAAAACCGCAGCTTGACAAAATACCGTTTGGTCATCGATGAGTTCGGCGGATGGGACCGTTTTCAGCGGCTGCTCCGGGGTCTGCAGCCCATCGCCGTCAAACATCATGTGGGAATTTCAGAAATCGCTTCCGCCTATGTACTTGCCAAACCCTATGTGGCCGGGATCATCATCGGAGCCCGGCACCGGAGACACCTGAACAACATCCGGAAGATCGCGGGGATTGTCCTGGATGATCATGACATGAGTCGTATTCAGGATCTTATCGGAACTTCTCCCGGACCTCGAGGACCGGTATATGCCTTGGAAAGAGATCGCAGCGGTCCCCACGGCCGCATCATGAAATATAATTTAAACACATGAATTCTCCATCCATCTGCCCACCGCCTCCGAAGCGTCCTCCGCTCTCCCGGGCCCCGGAACCCGAAATCCGTTTCTACGGCGGCGGCGCCGCCGCATTGATTCCCTTTTTCGTCTTCGTCGCGGGAGTCGTTGCGATCGCCCTCTCGGGTGCGCCCGACGAACGGGGATTCTGGCCGGTTCTCATTCTGGCGCTGTGCCTGAGCCTGCTCCTGACCCGCGACCGTAAAGCCTTCTCTCAGTGTGTCATCAAAGGCATGTCGCAGCCGATCGTGATGATCATGATCACAGCCTGGATGCTCGCATCCATTATCGGAGTTTTGATGAGCATCACCGGATTCGTGGAAGCGCTCACCTGGACCGCCGGGCAGCTTCACCTGGGAGGAACCGCTTTCACGGCCGCGGCCTTTATTATCTGCTGCATCGTCTCGGTGTCCACCGGATCCAGTTTCGGCACCATCCTCATCTGCGCACCCATCCTCTATCCGGCCGGCGGGATGCTGGGCGCCCATCTGGCTACGTTGGCGGGTGCCATCATCGGAGGAGCCACCTTCGGAGACTGCATCGCTCCTATTTCCGATACCACCATCGCCAGCGCACTGAGCCAGAAGGCCGATATCGGCGGGACCGTCCGCAGCCGCTTGAAATACGTCCTGCCCGCCGCCGGAATCGCCCTGGTCCTTTACATGCTCATCGCCCGCCTCCACGGCGGCGACGCCGTAAACACGGCCGCCGTATCGGGTCGGCCCCAGGGGCTCCCCATGCTGATCGTGCCGATCGTTATCATTCTCCTGCTGCTCAAGGGCCGCCATCTTCTTCACGGATTGCTCTTTGGGTTGATGACGGGGGTATTGGTCGGTTTGCTGTTCGGCCTGCTGCCGCCGGAGCAAATCCTTTCTCTGGACCTGGCCAACTTCACGGCCCGAAGCTTCGTTATCGACGGTATCGAACGCGCTGTCGGCATCAGTTTCTTTACCATCCTGCTCATGGGATTGGTCGCTACCCTGGAAGCCAGCGGTCTGCTGCAGCGACTGGTGGGATTCGCATCAAGGCATGGTCGAACCGAGCGTGCGGTGGAGGGCTGGATCGCAGGTACCGTGGGAGGAGCCGTGCTGCTGACCTGCCACAGCATCGTCGCTATCCTGACTGTAGGCGAATTCGCGCGGAGAACAGGTGAACGCATCGGGATTCACCGTTACCGCCGGGCCAATCTGCTCAGCCTGACGGTCTCCACTTTTCCCTTCATCCTGCCGTACTTCATTCCGGTCATCCTCATGGCCAACACATCGTCTACGGGCGCGCCTTTCGGCATCCCCCAGGTAAGCCCGCTGCAGGCGGGCCTGCATAACATCATGAGTTGGGCCATCCTGCTTGTGGTGATCATCGCGGTCGTCACCGGATACGGAAGACTTAAGGATTCATCCGCTCATGCCGGAAATACCGCCGATAAGGATCCGTCGTAAGGCACGGCATCATCTGGGATAGCTCGGAAAGACTTTCCGACTTCGCCGAGAGAAAAAACTCTCTGTATTCAGGAATATCGGCGGTTCAGGGGAAATCTTAGAGACTTGAGATCTCGGTTTACATGTTCTCCAGCGCCGAGATCCTCTGCTCGATGGGCGGGTGGGTGCTGAAAAGCTTGTTCATGGCGCCGCCGCGCTTGATGTCCTTGAGCGGATTTACGATATAGAGATGAGCCGTCGCTTTGTTCGCCGCTTCCAGCGGTTCCTTGTCCGCGGCCAGTTTGCGAAGCGCGGAGGCCAGGCCGGGAGGATAACGAGTCAGGAGTGCCCCGTTGGCATCCGCCAGAAATTCCCGCTTGCGAGAAACCGCCAGCTTCAGGAGCTGGGCGGCCAGCGGTGCGAGAATGGCCAGCACCAGCGCGACAACCACCAGGACCGCGCCCGCGTTGCCGCTGTCCTTGCTGCTGCGCCGGCGGCGGCCGCCGCCCCAAAAGAAGCTGCGCAGAATCCAGTCGGAAAGCAGCGCGACCACACCCACCATCACCACGGCCAGGGTTTGCACCAGAACATCGTAGTTTTTGATATGGGCCATCTCATGGGCAACCACTCCTTCCAACTCGGCCCGGTTCAGTTTCTGCAGCAGCCCCTTCGTCACCACGATCACCGCATTCTTTGGATTTCTTCCGGACGCGAAGGCATTGGGCGCGGTATCGTCGATGACATAACAGCGCGGTTTGGGCAGGCCGGCGGCAATCGCCAACCCATCAACCACATTATACAAATGGGGGTATTCCTTCTTGGTAACGGGACGGGCCCGGCTGACCGCCAGCACGATCTTGTCGCTGTAGTAATAACCGCCCCAGGTCATGACGACTGCAATGATTACGGCCAGCACCAGGCCGCCGGCCCCCCAATCGGTGACTTGTTCAAACGCCCACATCATAAGAAAAATAAGACAGAGAAAAAAGAAGACGAGGAAAAACGATTTTCGTTTGTTGCTGGAAATTTGTTCGTACATCGTGAGCCCTGCCGGATCCGGTTTTCAGTCCCGCGCCGGTTTAAAACTGAACTTTAACGGGTTCTTTGGCCTCGGCTTCCTCGATCTCAAAATACTCTTTTTCCTTGAAACTGAACATCGATGCAATGATGTTCGAGGGAAAGACCTGCTGTTTGGTGTTGAACTTCATGACGACGTCATTGTAGAACTGACGCGCGTAGGCGATCTTGCCTTCCGTCCCGGCCAATTCCTCCTGCAGCATCAAAAAGTTCTGGTTCGCTTTGAGTTCAGGGTAGTTTTCCGCCACGGCAAACAATGATTTCAAGGTACCGGCCAGCATGTTTTCCGCCTGGCCCTGATCCTTAACCGTCGTGGCATTCATGGCCTGAGTCCGGGCCTTGGTAACGCTGTCGAATGTTTCCCGCTCGTGTTTGGCATAGCCCTTGACCGTTTCCACTAGATTGGGGATAAGATCATAACGCCGACGCAGTTGAACGTCAACCTGAGCCCATGCATTGTCGGCCCGGTTGCGTAGCGTGACCAGAACGTTGTAGATACCGACGGCAAAAACCAGGACTATTCCTATAATGACCACCAAAACCAGGAATGCACCCATTGTGTTCTCCTTCGCAAAGAATTGAATCCATGATAATGATTTCAGGGGACGCATGTCAACCCAAACCCTGAACGCCGCGGAAGCGGAATCGAGTATAGGATACAGGCTCTTTGAGGATGGAAAATCAAAAAGCGTATCGGATGGTTTCATCCGAAACACCCCGAAAAACAAGTTTTTCATCGGGGGGGGGAATTCGATTGACATCGCACGGACACAATGCTATATTTCGGCTTACCGATAAATCGGAAGAGGCAAATACTATCCAAAAATAGCTTCAAGGAGGTCTCAACATGTCTCTCAAGGCAACATTCCAAGAAAAAATGGGTCCCATGCAGCAGCGGGTGAAAAAAGTCATCGCTGAGCACGGGGACAAGGTGATTTCCGACGTCACGATCGCACAGGCTTACGGCGGCGCCCGCGGCGTGAAATGCATCGTAACCGAGACTTCGGCTCTCGATCCATTTGAAGGGATCCGCTTCCGCGGTTTCAACATCCCCCAGCTGCAGGAAAAACTTCCCAAGGCTCCGGGTGGTGAAGAACCCCTTCCCGAAGGCTTGTTTTATCTGCTGCTGACCGGCGATCTGCCGACAGAAGCCAACGCCAAGGAAGTCGGTGATGAATGGAAGAAAAGAGGGGATCTACCTCAGTACGTCATCGATGTCCTTAAGGCCATCCCCAAGGGGACGCACCCCATGACCCAGTTCGTAGCGGCCATCTCCGCACTGCAGAAAGACTCCGTCTTCGCACAGAGATACCGGGAAGGCATCAACAAACGCGAATACTGGGATCCAACATTCGAAGATGTTATGAATCTGACCGCCAAGCTCCCCAAAATTGCGGCCTACATCTACCGCAAGGAATACTTCGATGATCAGCACATCCCTTCGGATCCCAACCTCGATTGGGGCGGCAACCTCGCGAACATGACCGGAGTTCAAGACGAAACCTTCAAGGAACTCATGCGGCTTTATCTGGTCATTCACAGCGACCATGAAGGCGGCAACGTTTCCGCTCACACGACGCACCTCATCGGCTCCGCGCTTTCTGATGCCTATTATTCCCTGGCCGGCGGCATGTGCGGATTGGCAGGCCCCCTGCACGGACTGGCCAACCAGGAAGTGCTGCGCTGGATCATGGACGTCAAAGAAGAGCTCGGCGGCGTCCCCACCAAGGAAGAGCTGGTAAAATTCCTGTGGGATACGCTTAACGCCGGAAAGGTCATCCCCGGTTACGGACATGCGGTTCTCCGTAAAACCGATCCCCGATACATGGCCCAGAGGGAATTCGCCCTCAAGCACTGCCCCGACGACGAGATATTCCAGGTCGTCAGCGCCATCTATGAGGTCGCGCCCGACATCCTCAGAGAACACGGCAAAGCCAAGAATCCCTGGCCCAACGTCGATGCGCATTCCGGATGTCTGCTCGTCCACTACGGCGTCACCCAGTACGACTTCTACACCGTGTTCTTCGGTGTTTCCCGCGCCCTCGGCGTCCTCGCATCCCTGGTTTGGGATCGCGCTCTCGGACTGCCGATCGAACGGCCGAAAACAGTCACCACCGACTGGATTGAAGAACAGGTCAAGTAGTCGACAGCTTCATCCAAGTTTTAGAAATAATAAGGGCGGAAGAAAACTTCCGCCCTTTTTTTTTGCGGAAATCATGAAAAGACGATTCAAGCAGGGAAATGGAACAGGAAATTCAAAAAATGGGAATTAAGCCCGATTTTATTTGGCGATCTGAATAATATCGTTGAGCAGGCTGAAGCCGGTCTCGCGGCGCCCCGCGCCCGGACCGACGACCGTCACTTCGCCCAGGGTATCGGACACGAAGGTGAGGGCATTCGAGGCGCCCATCACTCCCGCCAGAGGATGGCTGAGTTCAACTTCCCGGGGTGCCACCTCCGCTTTAACGATACTCCCCTCACGCCAAACGCGGCCGATCAATTTGAAGCGTTTCCCGCGTTTTCCGGCCTCGGCGATGGCGTCAGCGCTGATATTTGTAATCCCCTCACACGGATAATCGAAAGGATTGCCATCCGCGCCGAAAACCACTTTTGCGAGGATGGTCACTTTGGCCAGAGCATCCCATCCCAGAACATCGGCGTCCGGAACAGCTTCGGCGTAACCCAGCTCCTGGGCTTTCGTCAGAGCTTCCTCATATGAAAGACCCGCCTCCATCCGGGAGAGAATATAATTGGTGGTTCCGTTCAATATCCCCTTTATCTCGTTGATTTCGCTCCCGGCCAGGGTCTCCCGCACAAAATTCAAGACCGGAGTCCCGCTCATCACCGTGCCTTCAAAGAGAAAACGCACACCGTTCTCATGAGCCAAATCCGCCAACTCGCGATAATGGAGGGCTACCGGTCCCTTATTGGTGGTTGCGACATGCATCCCGCTGTTGAGAGCCTGCCGGATATGGGAAGTGGCGGGTTCACCGGTTTTGATATCGGTATAGGTGGCTTCCAGCATAACGTCGGCGGCTGCTGTCTGGATCATTTCGAGAGCATCCCCGGAGAACGAAATGGTGCTCAGCGCGGAAAGCGGAGTTTCCGAACGCACCATATCGAGGGCGGCCCGCAGATCCAAACCTTCAGGATCATAGGCATAGCCCTTCAAAGAATCGGCGATTCCGACGACCTCGACTTCGAGGTCGTAGAGGTGAGACAGCAGGTCTTCTTTCTCGATCAGCAGCTCCGCCAGCCCCTGGCCTACGGTTCCAAATCCGATAAATAGGATACGCATCGTATTCCTCCGTTGATTGAAAAAATCCCAGATCGGGCGCCGGGTCGAAAAAGATCATTCCGGAAGCCTTCACCTTTTCAATTAACACAGCGGTTTTTATTAGTCAAGTTGATCCCGGCCCCGCCAATGCAATATACGGGGGGGTTCCTCCCGGAAACCTCCCGCAAGGTATAATGAAAACATTCGGTCGTTTAAGATCTTCGTCATGAAGCGGTTCCGGATTCATTTGAATTTTCGAAGATATTATTCTACAATCGGTTTCCATGGAAAAGATCAGGATACAGGGGAACCCGAGCCTTCGGCTTCAGGGCGCCGTCCAGATAAGCGGCGCCAAGAATGCCGTCCTTCCGGCCATCACCGCATCGCTGCTTACGGAGGAACCGATCCATCTGAAGAATGTTCCCCGGGTTAAGGATGTTTTCACCATTCTGACCCTCATGGAAGAGCTGGGGGCCGAATACCATCTCAAAGGCAATTCCCTCACAATTCAGACCCGGAAAATCCGTTCCCAGGAAGCCTCCTACGAATTGGTGAGCGCAATGCGGGCGTCCATTTTGGTGCTGGGTCCACTTCTGGCCCGCCATGGAAAAGCCTTCGTCGCTCTGCCGGGAGGTTGCGCCATCGGCTCGCGCCCCACGGACCTGCACACGCACGGATTCGAGAAACTGGGCGCCGCGATTGAGTTGGAGCACGGCTACATCAAAGCTGAATCCGATAAGCTCATCGGCACGGAAATCCAGTTCGAAAAGAAAACCGTCGGCGGGACGGAAAATATTGTTATGGCGGCCTGCTTATCTCATGGGGAAACCATCCTTAAGAACTGTTCGTGCGAACCGGAAGTGATCGCGCTCTGTTCGCTTCTGGAAAAGATGGGAGCAAAAATTGACGGCATCGGTGAAGAAACCATCCTGATCCGGGGAGTCGATCGTCTGGGCGGCACCGAGTATGAAATCATTCCCGATCGGATCGAAGCCGGCACGTTTCTGATAGCCGGCACCCTGCCCGGGGCTGATATCATGCTAACCGGAGTTCTTCCCGCTCACCTCGATACCATCATCGGAAAGCTGCGCCTGTCGGGAGCCCGCATCGATCAAATAAATGCGACCACCTTGCGGATTTTCGGCAGTCCGGAAATCAAACCTCAGGATGTCACCACTTCGCCCTATCCCGGATTTCCAACCGATATGCAGGCTCCCTTCACCGTCCTCATGACACAGGCGGAAGGCACCTCGATCATCACGGAAACAATTTTTGACCGGCGCTTCGCCCACGTCAACGAATTGCAGCGGTTCGGAGCCAATATCGAGGTTTCCGGCGACAAGGCGATCGTAAGAGGCAAAACGCCGCTTTCCGGCGCCGAGACCACGGCCACCGACCTGCGCGCCGCCGCCTCGCTTGTGCTGGCGGGAATGATCGCCGGCGGAGAAACGGTCATCAATGAAGTGGAACACCTGGACCGCGGCTACGAAAATATCGAAAACAAGTTTCGGGACCTCGGTGCATCGATCCAAAGGATCGAGATATAGCGCGGTATCGCACTCCGGTGCACCGAAGAGGGGAGGATATATGACTAACTGCCTTTTCTGCAAAATCGTCAAACATGAGATCCCGGCTCGTACGGTTTATGAGGACGAAGATGTTTTCGCCTTTGAAGATATCAATCCCCAGGCGCCCGTTCACATTCTGATCATCCCCAAGGAACATTTCGCTTCTTTGAACGATGTCCCCGAAGAAAAAAGAGAAATCCTCGGCCGTATCCTGATCCTTGCGAAACGGATCGCACGGGAGAAGGGGCTTGGGGAGCGGGGATATAGAATCGTTCTCAACACGGAAAAAGATTCCGGCCAGGAAGTCTTTCACATCCACTTCCATCTGCTGGGCGGGAGGCGAATGACCTGGCCCCCCGGATGATATTAGCGGTACCCGGAATCCGCTGAAACCGGAAAGTTTCTTCAACGAGCCCCCTGTAAACGAGGGCACTCGAAAGGAGGTAGGATATGGAAATCACATGGCTGGGGCATTCGGCGGTAAAGATCGTCGGGTCCAAAATCGTTTTCATCGATCCTTTCCTGACCGGAAATCCGGCTGCGGCTGTCACACCGGATACGATCGATAAGGCCGATGTCGTCGTGGTCACTCACGATCACGGAGACCATCTGGGAGACGCTTTCCCCATATGCAAACGAACCGGCGCAACGCTTGTCGCTATTCACGAAATCGCGGTCGAGGGACAAAATCAAGGAATCACGGCCGAAGGGATGAATATCGGCGGCACGGTGCAAACACGCGGCGTCACCGTAAACATGGTCCAAGCCCTTCACTCCGCGGACAAAGGAGATCCGACGGGAGTGGTTATCGAACTGGACGGAAAGTCCCTCTACCATGCCGGCGATACCGGATTGACCTACGACATGAAGCTGGTAGGGGAGTTTTTTCATCCCGACCTGAGTTTTCTTCCCATCGGAGACCGCTATACAATGGGCGTTCGATCCGCCGCCAAAGCCGTCGAATTCTGCCGGACAAAAAGGGTCGTCCCCATCCACTATGGGACCTTCCCGCTCGTCGACACGGATCCCGAAGAGTTTAAACAACTCGTCGGCAGCCAGGCGGAGGTCATTATCCTCAAGCCGGGGGAATCCACCCGGCTGTAACGCGTTCCTGCAAGTGGAGCACCACCAGGGAGAATCGCGCCTTCAAGAACGAGCGACGGGAGCCGACAGGCAGCATATATGGCATATCTTATCGACGGCAACAACTTCATCGGCTATGAAGATCCTCAAAACCTGAATGATCCCGAAGGCCGAAGACGCCTGCTGGCAAAACTGCAGATATTCCGCCGTATCAGACGCACCAAGGTCCTGTTGGTCTTCGACGGCCCTCCCGATCCCGACTTGAAAGTAAAATCTTCCGGAAACAAACCTCTGCTGCTGATTTACCCGGAGCGTGAACAGTCCGCGGACGACGTCATCAAAGCCATCGTCACGCGTCAGAAAGATTTCCGCCGTTTCTTCGTCGTCAGTTCAGATCGTGAGCTCCAGGCGTTCGCGCATTCGAAGGGTGCCCAGGTTCTGAGCTGTCCGGAATTCAACCGGCAGCTGCGGGACGTTTTGAAAATAAACAGAAAAAGGCGCGAAATGGAAAAAAACGTGGATGCGCCGAGTCAATTGGAAATCGATCTGCTTTCGGATCTCCTGACTCGAAAACCATGAAAACCATCGGGATCATCGGAACGGGAAAACTGGGCACCTCCCTGGGACGCGCTCTGCATCGATATGGTATCCCGATCAAGACCATCTCCGACAGTTCACCCGAAGCGGCCCGGGAAAGCCTCGCCCTGCTCGATGACGCCGATATCGTGATCACCCATACGCAGGC
This sequence comes from uncultured Eubacteriales bacterium, assembly GCA_964433135.1. Classification (GTDB taxonomy): domain Bacteria; phylum Acidobacteriota; class Aminicenantia; order Aminicenantales; family Aminicenantaceae; genus CAYSQW01. The sequence continues at coordinate 12,233 of CAYSQW010000032.1, read as the reverse complement.
GGCGGCCGGAATGGCAGATCTCATCATCCTTACGGTCCCGGATGATTCCCTGACCGCCGTTGTCGATCAACTACGGAACGCCCGGATCCGGTGGGAGAAAAAAACGGTATTCCACTGCAGCGGTCTCCACAGCGCGGCCCTGCTTGCTCCCCTCCGTCAGCAGGGCGCCCGGACCGCTTCGGTTCATCCGATCCAGTCCTTTGCAGGAAAGGACGGCGGCCCCGAATCATTCCGCGGTATCACTTTTGGGATCGAGGGGGATTCGAAAGCCCTGGATCAGGCACGCTGTCTCGTAGAAATGCTGGGCGGCCGTGTTCTCATCCTGGATCCGAAAGAAAAACCTCTCTACCATGCCGCCTGCAGCATAGCCAGCAATCTATTCGTCTCCCTGACCGGCCTGGCGGTAGAACTCCTCAAAGAAACCGGGATGGAATCCGCGTCCGCATTCGCGGCGCTTACGCCCCTCATCCGAGGGACATTGAAGAACATGACGGAATCCGGCCCGAAGGCCAGCCTTACGGGGCCGCTGAAAAGAGGGGATATCGATTCCGTCGCCGCCCATTTGAAAGCACTGGAGAAGGCTCCGGCCGCCGCCGCTGTATATCGGCGGCTTTCCCGGCTGGCACTGGAATGGATTCGCTTGGAAAAAGCCCTCAACCCGGAAAAGGCGGAAGCCCTGGAGAGTCTGCTGAAAGGAAAATAACCTCCTCCTCCAACTCGATGCCGTAACGATCCTTCACCCGATTTTTCAACTCCTCGGCGAGAAGACGAACGTCTTCCGCGCGGGCCGTTCCCAGGTTGATGATAAAATTGGAATGACGGGAATAGACCCCGGCGTCTCCCACCTTCAGCTGTTTGGCTCCGATTTCCTCCAGCAGGCAGGCGGCGGGAACTTTGCTCCCATCAGGTTGGAGAGGGTTCTTGAAATAACTGCCCGCACAGGCAACACCCATGGGCGGATGACGGTCGGTTCTTTTCCTGAGATTATCCCTTATCCGCGCCTCAATCCGCTCCGGCTCTTCCGGATTCCCGCGCAAAGAAATCTCCAAGACGACCCGTGGTTCTCGCTTCAAACGGCTGGTGCGATAGCCGAATTCCATCTCATTCTGCGAGTAACGCAGCCGGTCTCCAGCCGGATCGAGCACCGTTACTCCGGAAACCATACACCCGATGTCCCGGTTGAAGGCGCCGGCATTTCCGAATACGGCCCCTCCCGCCGTACCGGGAATCCCGGCTAAAAATTCCAGGCCGCCGATTCCATGATCCGTACAATAGCGCATCAAATCCGGAAGCCGGACGCCTGAATCGACGGCCAACTCGGATTCGGCGTTATGAGAGATCTTCGCGGATGTATTTTTTATAATGAGGCCGCGATAACCCAGGTCGTCGCAAAGCAGGTTGTAGCCGCCCCCGAGAATGAAATGCGGAAGACCGAGACGACGCGCAAAAAGAACCGCGCCCATGAGCTCATGCACGGTTGCGGCCTGAAAAAAAAAGTCGGCCGGGCCTCCGATCCGGAAATGCGTGTGCAGAGAAAGCGGCACGGACATTTCCAGTTTTTTATCGACATCTTCCCGAAACAGGGAAACAAGGTTCCGTGCTGAAGCATTCATGATGATATTCTATGTGATGTCCCCGAAAAAGTCCAAGCTTCCTCCGGGAATATCCCCAGCCCTCGCATCCACGCGGGCACCCGCATGTGAACAGAATAACGACCGGAGATTCTTACCGGTTTGAAAGCCGTGAATTTCATTTTTTTCATCGACATGCGGCGATGTGTTTCTTGACCTCTTTATAAGAAGCTGATATATAATATCTCTTTATTATGGCGAAGCATCATTGGGAACGCCCGCCTATCAGGGGAAAAAAAGCGTGAGAACGTATTCGCCGGCCTGATTCGGATTTTTTGGCACGTTTTTCGCATCATATAGAGAATGAAAAGATTCAACCTTCGAGAGGTCGAATATTGACATTTTTATGAATGCACGATATTATGCAAAAATTAACGATGAGAGGTAGAACATGAAAAAATCTCTATTTATCGCCTGTTTGTGCGCATTCTTCCTGATATCTTCCTTACCCGCTCAGGAAAGTGAAGCCAACCAAGCCTACATTAAAGCCGTAACCACCGCAGATCCGGGACAGAAAGCCCAACTGCTTAAGGATTACATCAACACCTACGCCGGCCAAGGAACCCAATACGAAAACTTTGCCAATGCGCAGCTCTGTCTTCTCGCCTATCCTGGAAAATCTCCGGAAGAATCCATCGAACATGGAGAAAAGGCCCTCGCTCTCGGCAGCCTCGACGACCTCACCAAATACCAGATCCTCATCGCCGTTTCAGGACTTTACAGCCAGCTCGGCAAAAACCTCGAGAAAGCCAAGACCTATGCCGCTCAGGCCGTCCAGGTGGCAAAAGCCAATAAAACCAAAGAAGGCGCCAATCCCAAACAGTGGGACCAGGCCGCGGGTGCCGCTTTCTACGTACAGGCACAAGCCATGGAAAAAGCCGACGATATCAACGGCGCTGTGGGAGCCTATAAAAGCGCCTACAGTCTCTTGAAGAACAAGCAGGTCATCGGCGGCCTTGCGAAGCTCGGAAAATCTCTATACGATAAAAAATCTTATGCCAACGCCGCCATCGTTTTCAGGGCAGCCTATGACGCCACCAAAGAATTCGGGTACTGCGCATTCCTGGCCAAATCTCTTCACCGGAGCGGAAAAAAGGACGAGGCCTTGAAGTACTACAAAACCGCCTTCGAGAAACAGAAGAACGGAGAATTGGCCTACAACATCGGCATCATCCTGACGGAGCAGGCAAAAACCAACCCCGCCCTGGGAAACGAGGCCATCACATATCTGCTGGGAGCAAGTCATCTTTCAGAAAACTATTCCAAGCAGGCGATGTCCATGGCCCAAAGCCTGTTTTTCACCAGCGATAAGAACTACAACGAAAAAGTCAAAGAGCTGAACGATGCCGCCAAAGCGCTCGAGGAACAGACCAACGCCTTCAACAAGAAATTCGGAGAAAAAGACGAAGACAATCTTACGGATGATGAGAAAAAAGACATGGAAGACATGCTATTCGAGATCGAGACCCTGCAGATGCAGATCGATGAAATCCAGCAGGATCAACAGGCGGCTTTGGAAAAATTCAATAAGTTGATCGAACAGTCCAAACAGCAGCTGGGAATCAGCTGATATCCGGTTTCATCCGGATTTCAACCGATAGAACTTTTTTTATTGATATAGATATCAGCATATCCAAGGAGGGGAGCAATCCCCTCCTTTTTTTCCCTGCCTCATCAGAATCCCCCATTTTCCCCCATGACGGGGCCTTGGTTTGAACTTTTTTCCGATCTGCGATATCATCCGAACTGACCGGCGGAAGAGAAGAAAACCGGCCGGATCTCTTTGCGAGGACACATCGATGACAGGCGACGATTCCTTGAAACAGGTACGAAAGAATCTACTGAAACTGCGGCGGGACATCCTGTTTCACGAAAAAAAATATTATGTGGAAAACGAACCCCTGATCTCCGACTACGAGTTCGATATGCTCATGAAGGAGCTTCAGGCTCTGGAACGGAGATTTCCCGAGCTCATCACACCCGACTCCCCGACCCAGCGGGTGGGAGAACAGGCGCTGGAAGGTTTCTCGACAGTCGAACACAGTCGGCCCATGCTCAGTCTGGATAACTGCTACAACCCTGAGGAACTGCTTGAATTTGAAGCAAGGGTAAGGAAACTCATCCCGAATCGAACCGTCGAATACGTCACGGAATTGAAAATCGACGGATTAAGCATCAGCATCGAGTATCGGGAAGGACTTTTCTTCCGCGCGGTGACCCGCGGAGACGGGATCCGCGGAGACGACGTCACTCCCAACGTCAAAACAATCCGAAGCCTGCCCCTCAGCATACCGGAAAAAAGGAATGTAGAGGTCAGAGGCGAGATCTACCTTCCCTTCACCTCCTTCGAATCTTTGAACCGGGGGCGCGGCACTCTGGGAGAAACGCCCTTCGCCAATCCAAGAAACGCAGCGGCCGGATCCATACGCCTGCTCGATCCTCGGATCGTCGCCGCCCGCGGTTTGGATGTCTTTCTTTATTCCCTCTTCATCGACGGAAAAGAAGAAGACACCCAGGTAAAAAGTCTGCGGCGTTTGGAAGCGTTGGGATTCAAAGTCAATCCGGCGGCTCGGCTCTGTTCCGATATGAAAGCGGTATCGGATTTTCAAGCGGAATGGAAGGATCGCAGGGACGGGCTGGATTACGATGTGGACGGAATCGTGATAAAAGTCAACTCGGTTTCTCAGCAGAAGCGTCTCGGCAGTACAGCCAAATTTCCCCGCTGGGCCGTTTCCTATAAATTCCCCGCTCGCCAGGCCACAACCCGGATTAAGGACATTCGCATCCAAGTGGGTCGCACAGGCGCCTTGACGCCGGTTGCCAATCTGGAGCCCGTCGAACTATCCGGAATCACCATCAGCCGCGTCACACTCCACAATGAAGAAGAAATCCTCAGAAAGGATATCCGCATCGGCGATACCGTTCTGTTGGAACGAAGTGGAGACGTCATCCCAAAAATCGTTTCCGTGCTGACGGAAAAACGTACAGGCAGGGAAAAGATTTATGCCTTCCCTCGCTCCTGCCCCGTTTGCGGTTCGGCGGCCTTCAAACCGGAAGATGAGGTTATCTCCCGCTGCATCAATCCTTCCTGTCCGGCAAAATTAAAACAAGCATTGCTCCATTTCTCATCCCGCCGTGCGATGAATATCGAAGAACTCGGCCCGGCGCTCGTCGAGCAGCTCACGGAGAAGTCTCTGGTTAAAACCATCGCGGATCTCTACGCCCTGAAGATGGAAGACCTTAAAGCCCTAGATCGAATGGGAGAGAAGAGTTCCCGGAATCTGCTCGATGAAATCGAAAAATCCAAACAAAACGATACGGCACGCCTGATCTATGCCCTGGGCATCCGATATGTTGGAGAGCGGACGGCTCAAATCCTGGCATCCCATTTCCGCGCGCTGGAAGCGCTTTCCTCCGCTTCCCGTGAAGAACTGGTCGCCATCGAAGATGTCGGCGACAAGGTGGCGGACGGGGTGGTGTTTTTTTTCAAGCAGCCGGAGAACCGGGAGCTGATCCGACGCCTGAACCAGGCAGGACTCAAAATTTCAAGATCCGGGGCGGCGGACGACGGGGAAAAACCTTTTTCGGGTCACCGTTTCGTACTGACGGGAAAGCTTATTTCTCTTTCCCGTGAAACCGCCCGAGATCTCATCGAAAGCCGGGGAGGAACCGTCTCCTCTTCGGTCAGCGGGCGGACGACCCATGTGATCGTAGGCGATTCTCCCGGAAGCAAAATGCGGCGCGCACGCGAACTGGGACTTTCCCTGATGAGTGAGGAACAATTTCTAAAATTGCTGGAAAAATCGAAGGGGCCTGAGTAAACACACCCTTCACTATTTTTTACGGGATCTTCCCAACAAATCGCCTTTGAGCAGGTCTTTCCACGCGCTTTTTCCTTTTGGCTTTTCGATCTCGGCCAATTCCTTTTTGGCAAGCCTGTGGCTGTCATCGATCGCAAGGGCTTTCTTCAAGAATCTGGCGGCCTTGATCTTCATCCCTTCCTTCTTGTAAAGCATTCCGATCCCCACGTAGGCCTCGGGATTCCACGCGTCCAGTTTGATAGCCTTTAAAAAGTTCTCTTCAGCCTTTATATCATGTCCCGGTATCTTCTCATGCGCCAACGCCAGCAAAAGATGATAACTGGACTGATCGGGTTTTTGACGGACGGCCTGTTCCAGGTAGACGACGGCATCTTCGTAGCGCGCTTGGTTGAAAAGCGTTTTCCCCTGGCGAAACTTGATATCCGCCTGCTTCAGGGCATCATGCCTTTCCCCTCCCTCGTGTGCCGTCCCCTGCCGGGAATCATACTCTTCCCTTTTCAGTCCATCGCCGAGCGTTCGGTAAGCTTTGGTAAGTCGATCGAATACATCCGCGATCTTATCCTTGGTTTCACGGGCCAGATTGCGATCGAAGAGATCGGGATGATATTGGCGGGCCAGAGAAAAATAAGCACGTTTGACCTCCTCCGCGGAGGCCTTATTGGTGATTTCGAGCACCTGGTAGTAGTTCAGAGAATCCAGCCGCTGGTGAAGATCGATAACCGCTTTGAGATTATCATCAATGGAAGCGGATTCTTCTTTAACCGGTGCGGTCTTGGGTTGAGGCCTTGCCTTCGGATGTTGATCTTCCTCGAATCCGACGATCCCCAAACAGAACATCAAGAACAGGCTTTTCCAATACATCTCCGGAGGAAATCCCAGTTCCTCCTGAATCACTTCCATCGTCCTCTGAGACCGGATCCCGGTTAGTATCTTTTTTTCATCCTGGCTTAAACGGTGAACATATTCTCGGCTTCGGGGGAAAAGACGTTTTGCGGCAAACATCGCTTTCAGTCGGGGGTGAAATCGCATCCGCCGAATCCCGTCTTCAATCAAAGTCGGAAGGGCCAATTTTACATCAAACGGCGATAATCCGAATTCTTGCTTCTCGATGAACTTGTATTCCCCTCCGAATATGGGAAATATATTCAGGGAAATTTCCCTCATCTGGTGCATCAGCGCTTCACTCAGGTCTGATTTGCTGATAACGTCTTTTTGAACCAGGATCGTTCCGATTCGCTTCATGGGCTCGATAAAATCTTCGATCTTGGTATGCACATCATCGGTGATCTTTCCCAACTGATGCAGCACTTCTCCCAACAGTTCGGATTCCTGATTGGTTTTGGCAAAGATCAGCTGCCCATCCTGGAAGAAAAGGGCTTTCTGAATCTCATTGTAACGGAAATGAAGAACTCCGGTTTTTTTTTGAAAAAATATCATTTCGAGATGCAGGGCTATATGTTCGCGGTTCAACCTGAGCTTCCTCCTCAATATGTAATACAGTCTTTTCTTTATATAATAAATCCGGCGTTTTATGCAATGATGAAATTCCCAGCCCGAACCCAATGCTTTGAATTGCATATCAAGGGGAATTATGCTACTTTTTCCCCATGCGAATCGCCCTGGCACAAACCGCGCCCATCTTGGGCGACCTGAAAAAAAATTTCGAACGACACTGTCAATCCATCGAAAACGCCCGCCAAGAGAAGGTCGATCTCCTCGTATTCCCCGAACTCAGCTTAACCGGATACACGCTGAAGGACCTCACCGCTGAAGTCGCCCTGCATCCTCATGAACACCCCTACTTCCGGAAATTCAAGGAGCTGAGCCGGAACCTCTCATTCGTCGTCGGGTTTGTGGAAGAAAGACAGCGGGGCTTGCTGTACAACGCCTCCGCCTACTTCTCCGAGGGAAAAATCCTTCATGTCCATCGGAAGGTTTTTCTTCCAACCTATGGGATGTTCGAAGAGGGCAAGTTTTTTGCGCAGGGTAAAAATTTCCGGACCTTTTCTTCTCCTTTCGGGCCGTCCGGCATGATGATATGCTACGATTTTCTTCACCTGGGAGCGGGGTATCTGCTGTTTGCCGGAGGAGCGGAAATCATCATCGCCATCAGCGCCGCTCCCGGCCGCGGGATCACGGAGCGCAGCGAATACGCGACAACCCATATGTGGGAGCTCATGGGGGAATCGCTGTCCCGTTTCTCAACTTCTTATGTTGTTTACTGCAATCGAGTCGGGATCGAAGACGGTAAAACTTTTGCCGGAGGATCTTTCATCTACGATCCCGCGGGAAATCAAATAGCCAGGGCACCGCTGATCGAGGAGGATTTCCTTATCCGTGATATTGATCTCGAGGAACTGCGCTCCCGGCGCCGGCACCGGACCTACAAGCGGGACGACAAACCGGAAATCGTCCTTACCGCTCTGCAAAGGATCATCGCCGACCATGAAGATTAACGGACCTTTCACGGAAAAAATTCTCACAACGTTTATCCGTGAGGAAATCGCCAAGGCCGGTCTTTCCAACGGGATTCTCGGCTTATCCGGCGGACTCGATTCGGCCGTCATCGCCGCCTTGGCCGTAAGAGCGCTGGGACCGGATCACGTAACGGTTTGCATCATGCCCTACGGCAGGAGCTTCCCGGGCGACGCGGAGGACGCACGGGAATTGGCAGACAAGCTGAAGATCGAAATGATCGAAATAAACATCGCTCCGATGGTCGATGCCTATTTCAATCTGAATCCCACGACCGAGAGGCTTCTCAAAGGCAATAAAATGGCCCGGGAAAGAATGTCTATCCTCTACGATTATTCCGTCCGAAAGCGAGCCCTCGTGCTGGGCACCAGCAATAAAACCGAGATGCTGCTCGGATACGGAACTATCTACGGGGACATGGCCTGTGCCCTGGCGCCGATCGGAGATCTGTACAAAACCCAAGTCAGGCAGCTGGCCGAACACCTTGAGATTCCGGAAAAGATCCGCTCCAAGACGCCGACCGCCGGCTTTTGGGCGGGTCAGACCGATGAGCAGGAACTCGGACTGACATACACCGCCATCGATGAGATCCTCTTCAACCTTGTGGATAAACGCCTTTCCGCAAGAACGCTTGTCGATAAGGGATTCGATCCGGATCATATCGATAAAGTCGTCCGGCTCATCAAGGGATCCCAGTTCAAGCGTTCGCGTCCCCCGGTTGCCAAGCTATCCGAACGAACCGTCGGCCATGATTTCCTCTACCCGTATGATTGGGATAAATAGCCCATGCCGAAGCCATCTCCGGAGACAGCGTCTTCCGGCACCCTCTACATCGTATCGACCCCGATCGGCAATCTGGAAGACATTTCGATCCGGGCCCTCAAGATCCTGAAGCACGTCGATTTCATCGCTTGTGAGGATACCCGCCATACCCGAAAGCTTTTAAACCGATATAGGCTTCATAAAAAACTCCTCTCCTATTATCAGCCGCGCGAAAAGGAGAAGATCCCCGGGATTCTGGCCTCTCTCGATTCCGGGCAAGACATCGCTCTTGTTTCGGATGCCGGAACTCCCGGAATTTCGGACCCCGGATTTCTTCTGGTTCAAGCGGCTTCGCAAAAAAATATACGGGTCATTTCCATTCCCGGGGCTTGTGCGCTTACCACGGCCATGGCCGCTTCCGGACTCCCCGCGGATCGTTTCCTGTTTCTCGGTTTTCCTCCGGTTAAATCCGGCGCCGTGAAAAAACAGCTCTTCACACTCAAAGAGGAGAACGCCACGCTGGTTTTCTATCTTCCCCCGAGAAAAATTGAATCTTTTCTGCTGCGGATTCAGGAAGTTCTGGGTGAACGCAGGGTCGTTATCGCTCGCGAGCTGACAAAAATCCACGAGGAATATTTGAGAGGAACTCCCTCCGAACTGCTGAAAAGCCTAAAAAACAAATCCCCCAAAGGCGAAATCACGCTGCTGATCGAGGGGTACACCCGCCGTATCCGAAAGCAAAATCAGATACCTCCCGGCCGTTAAGAACCGTTTAGGCAAACCTGCGATACCGATTGCTTTCCCATTTTTTCACGAAAAAAGAATTGTAATTTTTTATTCATATTACTTGACAATGAAACGCTTATATATTATATTGTAATCACACTAAGATTTAGGAGGTCGTAAAATGGCTATAATCAGATGGGATCCTTACAGGGATCTGATCACCTTGCGGGAAAAGATGAACCGCCTTTTCGAGGAGCCTTACGGTTCCCGGCCGGACGACCGAGATTTGATCTCCAGCACGTGGACTCCTTCAGTGGACATATACGAAAAGGAAAACAATCTCACCCTCTGCGCCGAGCTCCCCGGGATCAAAGAAGACGACATCGAAATCCGGATCGAGGACAACACGCTGACTCTTAAGGGAGAACGGAATTTCGAAAAAGAAACCAAGGAAGAAAATTATCACCGCATCGAGCGGGCGTACGGGACGTTTCAGCGAAGTTTCACACTCCCGCACTATATCGACCAGGATAAAATCAAAGCCGAGCACGAAGACGGCATCCTCAAGATCGTCATGCCGAAAAAATCCGAACTGAAGCCCCGCAACGTCAAGATACTGAAAGCCGAGAAATCCGAAAGCACGTCGAAAAAATAAGCCCGACCCAACGCATCCTGCAAGGCGTCCATGACCTCTTCATCATGGGCGCCTTTTTTTATCCTCCACACAACCGAAGTGATACGACATCTCTTTCAACCGGCTTGAGCGATCGTCAAGGCACGAACTTCTCTGGCCCCCGCCGCTTTCAGCACCAAGGCGCACTCTCGAATCGTTGATCCCGTCGTATAAACATCGTCGACCAGGAGTATGGATTTGCCCTCGACCGTTTCGCGCCGACGGACCGTGAAAGCGCCTTTCACATTACGCCGGCGCGCCGCACCGTCCAATGACGTCTGCGGCGGCGGGTTCTTCGTTTTGACAAGGCAGCGGTTCACGTGTCGAAATCCCTTGGCGGCGGCCAACCGTCGCGATATGATCTCGGCTTGATTGAATCCCCGGCCGCGCCTCCTCCGGGAATGCAGCGGAACCGGAATGCAGATTTCAACGTCGAACCACAGATCATCGGCATCTTCAAGAGCATGCAAGGCAAACGCGGCCAGTTTTTTCCCCAGAACCCGCAGCTTTCCGTATTTATACAGCAGAATGATATCCTTCAGCCGCCCCCGATATAAGCCGCAGGAACGATGGCACGCGAACGGAGGAGGATTCTCAATGCAGACCGCGCATAGATGAGGCGACGCATCTCCATGAAAGAACCGGCCGCAGCAGATGCAGGCGGCATCCGAGTGACCTCGCAGACTTTCCCAACAGTCTCGACAGATGATTTTCTCGCCTGGATTTTCCAGAAGCCTGGAACAAAGTTTGCAGAAGGAAGGGAAAAAAAGCAGTTCGGCAAGTTTGAAAATAGCGGGGAGTTTTCCTCTCCGCTCAGGAATCAAGTGTTTTCTTCCTCTTCCTTTTGCTGGCATTCGATGCAGTGTCTTGCATAGGGAATCGCCGTCAACCGCTTCCTGGAAATCACTTTTTCACACCGCTGACAATAGCCGTAATTATCTTCGTCTATTCTTTTCAGCGCTTCATCGATTAAGGCGAGCTGTTTCCTCTCCGTATCCGAAAGGCTCAAAAGGAATTCCTTGGTATAGGAGCTTTCCGCTTTATCACCGACATCCTGAGCATCTCCGGTTTCGACATTCTTGCTTTCATTGTAAAACTCACTCAATTGCTCGACAATCTCTTCTTTTCTTTCCAAGAGCTTTTTTTTGTAGCGTTCCCGATCCTGTGTGTTCACTGACTTCCCCCTCATTTTGCGTATGATTTACCTTTGATGATGGTCAAAGACCTATAAATCTGCTCACATAAGAGCACACGGGTGAGTTCATGAGAAAAGGTCATTTTGGAGAGCGACAACCGCAGATCGGCCCCTTCGAGAAGGCGGTCTTCCAATCCCAGATATCCTCCCACGATAAACGTCGCCGCTCGCGCCGAACTCATGCCGATCTTTTCCAGGAAACGAGCAAACTCGTTCGATCCCATTTCTTTTCCCGTATCATCCAAACAGATCCGATAGTCGTTGCTCAGGTGCTTCTCGATTTCTTCAGCTTCGATGGCTTTTATCCGCTGAGCATTCTTTTCCGAAATCCCCTTCGCTTCCCTGCTGACAACCAGTTCACAGCTTGCCATGTGATTGATCTTATCCAGATATCCCTTTACGAGTTCTCCGAGCGCACGGTTGTGTGTTTTTCCCGGCCATATGACCCTCAATCTCATGCCTTCACCAGCTTAAGCCTTTCCCCCGTTTATCGGAAATTTCGGAATTGTCCTAAAAAAATAAAGATTTCCCGGTAAAATGTCAACCCTTTTATGAGCTATTCTTTCAACACGTCAAAAATCAAGCGTGTTCAAGCCTTTAGATTATTTCCAATCGAGGACTATCTCCCCACAGCTTTTCCAGAGCATAGTAGCCGCGGGTTTCCTCGGAAAAGACATGTACGATGAAAGAGCCGTAATCCATGAGGATCCAATCGGCGCTTTTCCTTCCTTCGATGCTTATGGGGCGGATCTTTTTTTCTTTCAAAGCCCGCTCCACTCCATCGCAGACAGCCTTATTCTGACGCGCGGAATTTCCTTGAACAATAACGAAATAATCCGTAAAGGAGGAAATCTCCTTTAGTTCCAACACCACGATGTTTTCCGCCTTTTTCTCCTGAACAGCCCGGATGGAAATCTTCACGGCTTCAGGTAGTGATTCTTCCGATAAAA